>JAFVVN010000014.1 GCA_017502125.1 Bacteroidales bacterium
ATCTTACGCACACCTCCAGGTTATGCGTGACGAGATCATCAACCTCGGCATCATTCCGCCAGTATCAGAGTGGAAGACTTTGAATCCAAACCTCTAACAGATAGCCGGTCAAGCCGGCTATGACGGAAAATCGTCATTCCCGGCTTCACGGCCGTCTTTCCCGAGTGGATTGGTCGTCATTCCCGAGTGGATTTACCGTCATCCCCGACCTGATCGGGGATCTCTCTCGACTCCCCAATCGTCATTCCCGACAGGATTGTTCGTCATTCCCGACAGGATTGTTCGTCATTCCCGACAGGATCGGGAATCTATAACCGAAAAAGTGCAAAATTTTTTAAAAAAGTTTTGCACTTTTATTTTTTGTCCCTATATTTGCAGTCCCAAATAAAAGGGAATGATAATCGGGGTGTGGCGCAGTTGGCTAGCGCATCTGGTTTGGGACCAGAGGGTCCTGTGTTCGAGTCACAGTACCCCGACAGAGCGGAAGCAGAAATGCTTCCGCTTTTTTTGCAGGATGCCGTCAGGAGTAAGCGTCTCCAGGTTGCCGTAGCGACATAATGGCAGGATCCCGTCAGGATGCCGTGACCCGTAATAAGCTGTAAATCAGGTGTTTTAGTGGTATTGCTCGCATGGCGCGGACGTCGAGCTGTGTTGGTTAAACTGCTGTAAATCTTTGGGTTACGTGTCACGCCGGAATATGCCCGCGGATGTGATTGTAAATCCGATTTTCCTTCCAAAAGTCGAATATGACACCGTTTTTGGAAGTTTCGATCAAAAAAATCGCAGATTATTTGATTGAAAGATCGTGATTCAATTGAGAGGTCGAGATACAATAGAAAGGTCGAGATTCGATTGAAAGGTCGTGATTTGATTGAAAGATCGTGCTGTCGAACTATCACGGAAGAATAGGTTCGCTTTTTTTTGTATATCTTTGGTTTCTGATTTATGAGATATACATGGGAGGAAGAAAATTTCATGGGAGGAAGAAAATTTTAGGAATATGATACAGGCGAGAAATATTGAGAAGTCATTTGGTGAGCTGAAGGTGCTCAAGGGACTGGATTTCAGTGTGGACAAGGCTGAGGTCGTCTCCATAATGGGTGCGTCGGGAGCAGGGAAGTCCACCTTGCTGCAGATTCTGGGAACTCTGTCCACCCCGGACAACGGGTCTCTGATAATTGACGGGACTGATGTGCTCGGCCTGGATGGCAAGGGACTCGCGGAGTTCAGGAACAGACGACTGGGGTTCGTGTTCCAGTTCCACCATCTTCTTCCTGAGTTCACGGCTCTTGAGAATGTCATGATTCCGGCTTTCATCGCCGGACGGTCCAGGAAGGATGCAGAAAAGGCGGCGACCGAGCTGCTGACTGACATGGGATTGGGAGACCGTCTCACTCATAAGCCTTCTGAGCTTTCCGGAGGAGAGCAGCAGAGGGTGGCTATAGCCAGGGCCCTCATCAATCGTCCGGCAGTTCTTTTCGCAGACGAGCCTTCCGGAAATCTCGACACGAAAACCAAGGAGGAAATCCATAACCTATTTTTCCGGCTTCGTGACAAATATGGTCAGACTGTGGTCATCGTCACTCATGACCCTGACCTTGCAAAGATGTGCGACCGTTCTCTCTTCATGGTTGACGGAACCTTCGTTGATTGACCCGGCTACCCACCGTCAGGCAGTAAAATGCCGTAAACTCTGCCTGTCGGTCCCCAATTCGGGTATTTAACCGGTGTTTTGTGCACCGTCAGGCACTGAATATGGCAAAACTCTGCCTGTCGGTCCCCAGTTCGGGTATTTAACCGGTGTTTTGAGCATCGTCAGGCACTGAATCTGGCAAAAACCTGCCTGTCGGTCCCCAATTAGGGCATTTAACCGGTGTTTTGTGCACCGTCAGGCACTGAATCTGGCAAAACTCTGCCTGTCGGTCCCAAAAACTATATAGTTGAATCGGTTTTGGCTGCAGTCCGGCATCGCATACGGCTAAATTCTGTCGGATGCACTATTTTTAAAGAGTTTCTATATGAGTATATTTCGTTTCAAGCAGTTCGAGGTGGTCAATGAGCGCAGTGCCATGAAGGTGAATACCGACGGGGTGCTGCTTGGAGCTGCCATGACCCTGACTCTGCAGGATAGGCTTATGCTTGATGTCGGAACCGGCACTGGCACCATCGCCCTGATGGCGGCGCAGAGACTGTCAGCACTGTCGGAGTGTACTTCTTCCAATGATTTCCGTGTCGATGCCATCGATATAGACGAACCGTCGGCATCGGAGGCGGCTGTCAACTTCGGAAACTCGCCATGGAACGCGAATCTCAGGGCATTGAACCTTTCTCTTGCAGACTATGCCGCTTCTCTTCCGGAAGACCTGCGCTTCGACCTCATATTCTCCAACCCTCCTTATTTTGAGGATTCCCTTACGGCTCCGGACGAAAGGAAAAGTGCAGCCAGACACACTTCAGACGGACTTTCATACAGGGATATCTTCGATTTTGCCGCCCCGAGACTCACCGACAACGGAAGGATGGCCCTCGTCCTTCCTGCAGACCAGGAACACGGACTGACCCGCTATGGCCGCATGTGCGGTCTGCATCTGTATCGTATTCTACGCATCCGCACCGTCCCTCGAAAGGCACCGATCCGCATAGTGGCGGAATTCTCCCGTCATCGCCCGGCTCACACGGATGACTCGGTGCTCACTATACAAAATGAGGGAAAGTATACTCAAGAGTACCTCTCCCTCACCAAGGATTTCTATCTGTTTGCCTGATTCTTAAGACTATTTCTTTCCTTCAGGCTTGTGATGCAGCTTATGTATGTACTGGCGGCGGAATTTCTCCTCGGCAACATACAGTTTCGCCACTTTTTCCACTGGAATCACGCTCTTGTATGCTTCAGCGCTTGCATTGTCCAATTCATCCTGCCTTATCTTTGCCTCGACATAGGCATCTATCAGAGATGAGAGTTCCTTAGGTGACTTTCCTTCTTCCACTGCTTTAGCCAGGTCCTTGTATGTGTCCATGACATTGTGCCTCGCTTCATCCAGGTCCTTGCCGATCTTGTTGTAGACAGGCCAGAACTTCAGAGCCTCCTCAGGAGTAATGTCCAGCTCCATTGTCAGGAATGCGATCTTCTCGCTCATCATCTTTTCCTTCCATCCGGCATCACACTTCTTCTGAGCTGATGCTTCCTGCGCCGCACCCGCAATCATGAGTGCGGAGATAACTAAGGTATAAATAAGGTTCTTCATGTCTGTCCTATTTTGAGAGTTCAATGATTTCCGGTGATACACCTGTAAATATAAGGTATTCAATGATTTCCTCATCCATGAGTCCGACTTCGGCGATCTGCTCCTGCATATGGTCTTCGTATATGGATGTGCTGATCAGATTGTCTGAAAAAAGAATATAGTCCTCCTGGCTTATATCCTCCTCAGCTGAGAACCTGTTCAGGGCCAGTGTGCCGGCTGTAACAAGAAGGGCAAGGGAGGCGGCTATGGCCATATATGGCGCAGCCTTTCTCCATTGTGCCGTATGTGCCGGAAGGGGCACTCTGGACATCTCGGCCCTGAATGAATCGAAGTAACCGTCAGGGACGCTGTATGGCCTGGACTTCAACTCATTGCGTGAGCTCAATATGTCTTTTTCATTCGTTTTCATAGCGCATCTTAGACACTTTAATGATTCGAAGGTTTATTTCAGTTGAATCAGAATTTTTTCTGAAGTTCATCCTTTATCTTGTTGTAGGCATGATGGTATGAAGCCTTGAGTGCTCCCACGGAGGTGTCGGTGATTTCCGATATATCTTCATATTTCATCTCGTCGAAATATCTGAAACAGAAGACTATACGTTGTTTCTCCGGCAGCCTCTGTATCGCCTTGTGGAGCTCTCGCTGAAGTTCGTCTCCGTTGAAATGCGGGTCCTCGTCTATCTTTTTCTCCAGCATGAGCGATGCTGATTCGAAGGAGACAAGCGACCGGAAACGCTGCCTGCGAAGGTGGTTCAGCACCTGATTGGTGGCAATCCTGTACAGCCACGTGAACAGTTGGGACTCTTCCCGGAATGTCGGAAGCGATGTCCAGACCTTGATGAATATGTCCTGAAGCAGGTCGTTGGCATCGTCATGTGAGCAGGCAAACCGACGTATATGCCAATATAACCTTTCAGTGTAGGCATCGACAAGGAGGGCGAAAGCCTTCTCCCGGCTGCCGCTTCTGTATAGCTCCATTATTTCCTTGTCCGTCATGCCTGTCGTTCGGATTGCGTGTGATTTGACAAGTCGCGGCTCCCATGGTTTAAACAGCCGGCCTCATCCATACAAAAATAACAAAAATAGATTATCTTTGCATGTTATTCAGGATTTTGAAAATGAAGAAGACGAGAAATTTTTGCATCATTGCACATATCGATCATGGAAAGAGCACTCTGGCAGACAGAATGCTTGAGGTGACCAACACTCTGGCAGCACGTGACATGGAGAATCAGGTCCTTGATTCAATGGATCTGGAGAAGGAGAAGGGAATCACCATCAAGAGCCATGCAATCCAGATGGATTATGTATATAAAGGTGAGACCTATACCCTCAATCTGATCGACACTCCGGGTCACGTGGACTTCTCTTATGAGGTTTCGCGCGCCATTGCTTCCTGCGAGGGAGCTCTCCTGGTGGTGGATGCGACCCAAGGTATACAGGCTCAGACCATTTCCAACCTCTACCTCGCGATAGAGCATGATCTGGAGATCATTCCGGTGCTCAACAAGATCGACGTGGAGTCAGCAATGGTGGATGTGGTCACCGACCAGGTGGTGGACCTTCTGGGATGCAAGCCGGAAGAGATTCTCCTGGCATCAGGAAAGACAGGAGAAGGTGTCAAGGAGGTCCTTGATGCTATAGTGGAGAGGATTCCTGCACCGTCCGGAGATCCTGACGCTCCGCTTCAGGCCCTTATCTTCGACTCCGTCTTCAACTCGTTCAGAGGCATCATCGCATATTTCAAGGTCGTGAACGGATCGATCAAGCCGGGCGACAAGGTCAAGTTCGTCAGCACGGGCAAGGAATACGATGCAGATGAGATAGGTGTCCTGAAGATGAAGATGCATCCGCGCAAGGAGATCCCATGCGGAAGTGTGGGATATATCATATCCGGAATCAAGTCGGCTGTCGAGGTGAAGGTGGGTGACACCATCACTCATGTAAGCCGTCCTTGCACCGAGGCCATTGCGGGTTTCGAGGAGGTGAAGCCGATGGTCTTCGCAGGTATGTATCCTGTTGAGACAGACCAGTATGAAGAACTCAGGGCCTCCCTTGAGAAATTCCAGCTGAATGACGCATCCTTCGTCTTCGAGCCGGAGTCCTCTCTGGCGCTGGGATTCGGATTCCGTTGCGGATTCCTCGGACTTCTGCACCTTGAGATCGTTCAGGAACGTCTTTTCAGAGAATTCAACATGGACGTCATCACGACGGTTCCAAACGTTTCATATAAGGTATATACGACCCAGGGAGAGTGCCTGGACGTGCATAATCCTTCCGGACTTCCTGCTCCTACCCTCATCGACAGGATCGAGGAGCCGTATATCCGTGCCCAGGTCATCTCGCGTTCAGACTATTACGGACCTATCATGAAGCTCTGCCTGGACAAGAGGGGAGTCCTGATCAATCAGCACTATCTCACGGCAGACCGTCTGGAACTCACATATGAGATGCCATTGTCTGAAATCGTGTTCGACTTCTACGACAAGCTCAAGTCCATTTCCAAGGGATATGCTTCATTTGACTACCATGTGGTCGGATTCAAGGAGGCAAAGCTTGTGAAGCTGGACATTCTTCTCAATGGAGACCCTGCCGATGCGCTGTCGTCGCTCATTCATGCAGACCATGCCTATGACTTCGGTCGCAAGATGTGTGAGAAGCTCAAGGAACTCATCCCTCGCCAGCAGTTCGATATCGCCATTCAGGCTGCTGTGGGCGCGAAGATCATTGCCCGTGAGACTGTCAAGGCTGTGCGTAAGGATGTGACTGCGAAGTGTTACGGTGGTGATATCTCGCGTAAGAGGAAGCTCCTGGAGAAACAGAAGCAGGGTAAGAAACGTATGAGGCAGATTGGTACTGTTGAGGTGCCTCAGAGTGCCTTCATGGCAGTATTGAAATTGGATTAATTTCAATACTGCCCCTGTCCAACCCCCTGACCCCCTGTCAGGGGGAATTTTTTTCGGCCTTTGGCCGGCTGGCAGAAGCCAGCTGGTCGCCTAGCTCCGAAATTGGATTAATTTCAATACTGCCCCTGTCCAACCCCTTGGCCCCCTGTCATCGGACCGGAAAACGAGACCCATTTTTCAGTAAGAGTCCGGCAGCACAATTTTCAATCAAAAAATCTGCGCTTTTTTTGATTGAAACTCCCAAAACCGGCGTCATATCCGACTTTTGCAAGGGAAACCGGGTTTACAAACAAAAAACAGCCTCTTTTTTTGATCCAACTTCGACCAGCATGAAACGACACTACTAATCCGCGGCACTTGACTGTTGCCTTTCTATCACCCGAAATGTCTACCCTTGAGTTTGGGCACTCAATTTATCACCCCAAATGTCCAGGTGGCATAGAAATAGGATAGACCTCGTGGTATATAAAAAACAAAAAGGGAGACCGTCACGGCTTCCCTTTTTATTTTGCTTTCCTGCGAACCCCGTATTGGAATTGCACACATTTCTTAGAAATCTAAGGACCCGCAGAAAGAGACGAATAAGATTCTTAACCGGAGGCAAAGATCGCTCTCTTTTACGTATCTGCGGTTGTATTGTTTGTTGTTTTTTGTGTTGTTTTACGTGTTTCGCGCCGTTGTACGGGCGATTTTGTGTTGTATTTCATTTTACGGCACCGGATCGTATCCGCTTCCTCCCCAAGGATGACATCGCAGGATTCTTCGAAGACTCAGGTAGAATCCCTTGAATGGACCATGCTTGCGGAAAGCCTCAAGTGCATACTGCGAGCAGGTCGGGGTGAATCTGCATGAAGGCGGTTTCAGGGGAGAGATGCACACCTGATAGAAACGGATGAGCATGACGAACGGGAAGATGAAAATCTTCCGGATCATGGTCTTATTCAGCCACGGTTTCATCTGTCTTCTCGATTTTGTCCTGTGCCGAGTTGATCTTCCTGATTATTTTCCCGACGCTCTCATAGATTTCCTCATAGCTCAGAATCTCCTTGCCGGGATATATGAAGAGAATGTCAGTGCCGCCTGCTGTCGAAAGGCTGTGTTTCTGTCTTCGCCAGCTTTCGCGTATGCGTCGTTTGAGGAGATTACGCTTGACGGCCCTCTTGAACATCTTCTTCGGCACGGAGACCATCATCCGGTTCTCCTCGTTCCCGGTACCTGTCATATACAGGAAACGCAGCCCCGGGACATTCCCGTGCTTTCCTTTGGCAAGAAGCTTTCCGATGCTGGTCTTGCCGCACAATCTTTCTTTCTTAGGAAGAGTATTAGGGGCTTGTGTGTCCACCTCAGTTCTTTGACAGATATATTTCCAATGCTTTGGCCACTGAAGGGGCCTCCACTGTAGGGGCTGAAATCTCAATGCTCAGTCCGGCATCCTCCATCGCCTTGACTATGGACTTGCCATATGAGACGAACTTGATTCCGTCCTGCTTGAAATCAGGCTGATTCTCATAGAGTGACTTCACATCTGCAGGATTGAAGAACACTATGAGGTCATATGAGTGCAGTTCCAATCCTTTCAGGTCCTGTGAAACAGGCTTTACGAAGACAGCTGTCTCGAAGGCGAAGTTCTGGGTCTCGAACATCTTGGTCACAGCGTCCTTGGTTGAGGATTCTGCTGTGGCGATCAGGAAGTTCTCTCCCTTGTGCTTCGTGCCGATGAGACCTATTATCGACTGAGGAGTGCCGTCTCCGAAGAAGATCTTCCTCTTTCTGTACACGATGTGCTTCTGAAGGTAGTTTGCGACTGCCTCAGTGGTACAGAAATATTTCATTGTCTCAGGAACCTTGACGCGGAGCTCTTCGCAAAGCTGGAAGAATGCGTCTATCGTGGTGCGTGCGGAAAATACTATGGCCGTATGGTCGAGAATGTTGATTCTCTGTGTGCGGAATTCCCTGGAGCTGAGGGGCTCCATCTTAAAAAATGGCTGGAAGTCAAATTCGACTCCATATTTTTCTGCAATGCTGGTATAAGGCGAAGCCGTCTTCGGCTGCTGCTGTGAAATCAGTATCTTCTTGACGCTCATTCTCAATCACTTAGTCTCTTCGTTTCCTCTAAAAAATCATCCCCGAAACCACCAGAATTCCGGTGGGTAGAATTTCGAGGGCGCAAAGGTACAAAAAAGCTGTGAAAATCGAACCGCTTGAAGCAAAAATTTGCATTTTTCTTAAAATATAAACTCCATATACTAAGCAAGATAGCCACATCAGCAGGACTCTGACATTCTCCGGTGCCATCCCCGCAAATGATGCAATGCTGCCTGATGCCAGAAGGAGCAGAGTCAGAAGAATGAAGAAAGTATATGAAGACCTGTCGGCCGCAACATAGGTCTTTACCGGGATGCTTTGCGGACGCACCAGGCGCGTGGCAGCATACCGAAGCAGGCAGTATAGGGTGAAGATTCCTATCATGGTCCACAGCCGTGCATTGTCGGGCATCCTGTCCATGAATTCCGGATTATATAGCCGGAAGCGGAATGCAGTCAGACAGAAGGGAAGATACAGGACTGCCGCACTTAAATTCCTGTTGCGGCTCAGTTTTACGCTGGATTCGACATTGATGTTCTCCTTCCACCAGATGACACATGCCATGACGGAAGGAATGATGCTCACAATGGTCTTGAGCATCACGATCACGACAAGTACGGATATGAGAGCCAGGGCGTTGAACATGTCAGTTCCCTCTCTTTGCCTTGTAGCCCATATCCTTGAGAAGGGTGACGACCCTGTCGCGGAAGTCCCCCTGGATGGTGATTTCGCCGTCCTTTGCGCTTCCGCCCACCCCGCATTTGACCTTCAGGGTGCGTCCCAGCTCGGCCAGGTCGTCGGATGTGCCCACAAAACCTGTCACGAGGGTCACCTGCTTGCCTCCGCGTCCCTTCCGGTCTATGCTCACGATGAGGTTCTGCCTTGATGGCTCGATTGTTGCGGGCTCGTCGGCCGCTTCTTCCTCATATACGAAGTCAGGATTGGTGGAGAAGACCACGCCTAACCTTTTCTTCCAGTCATTTTCTGCCATTGTGAGTGTAATTATTTTGCAAATATAACGAATATCGTCGTATATTTGTCAGTTTGTGTGTAGTTTCGATTTTGCTGAAATAAATATATAATATATAATGAACAACAAGAAATTCACTTTGTGGAACAGGCTGACAGCCGCTGTAGTTTTCGTGATATCAGCTGTCACCTATCTCCTGACCATCGAGCCCACAGCATCCTTCTGGGACTGTGGAGAATTCATTGCGTCGTCATATAAGCTTGAAGTGGGTCATCCTCCGGGAAACCCGGTATTCCAGCTCTTTGCCAGGTTCTTCACGATGTTCACGGACAATGTGCATGCGGCCGTGGCGGTCAATGCCATGAGTGCAATATGCTCTGCCCTGACCATTCTTTTCCTGTATCTGACAGTTGTCTTTTTCGCAAAAAGGCTGTTCAAGCCTGCGGAAGACGGCACATATGGCCTTGGAACAGCCATAGCCATATTCGGGTCTGGCGCAGTGGGTGCCCTCGCATACTGCTTCAGCGACACATTCTGGTTCTCTGCCGTGGAAGGCGAGGTCTATGCGATGTCTTCGCTTGTGACAGCCCTGGTGTTCTGGTGCATGACCAAGTGGTATGACCAGGCGGACACCCCGTATGCGAACAGATGGATAGTTCTGATCAGCTTCCTGATGGGCCTTTCCATCGGAATCCACCTCCTGAACCTCCTGGCCATTCCTGCCCTGGTGTTCATGTTCTACTATAAGCAGAGGGAAAACGGACATTATTCATTTGTTGAATATTTGAAGATATTCGCCATTTCAGTGGTGATTCTGGCCATAATACTTTTCGGAATTATTCCATATCTTCCTAAGTTCGCGGCATATTTCGACCTGTTCTTCGTGAACACTCTCGGTCTGCCGTTCAACAGCGGTGCCGTGTTCTTCATGGTGGTGCTCCTGGGTGCATGCTTCTGGGGACTTTTCCGCACCATGAAGCAGCAGAAGGTGCTTGCCAACACCGTCCTTCTGTGCTTTACCGTGATAGTCATAGGTTTCTCACTGTTCAGCATCGTGGTCATCCGTTCTGCAGCCAAGACCCCGACCAACGAGTACCAGCCGGATAATCCTTTCACCCTGGTGCGTTACCTCGGCCGTGAGCAGTATGGAAGCAATCCTCTGATTTACGGACAGTATTTCGATGCTCCTTATGATATCGAATCCACCACATACTGGGCTCCGCTGGGTGACAAGTACATCAAGGCTGAAGGTCCAGGCAAGATCAGGTATGACGCTTCCGGAAAGATGCTGTTCCCACGCATGTGGAACGGTTCCGACCCGAAATATATATCCTTCTATCAGGCATATATGGGAGACGGCGGACATAAGGTGAAGGGTGCAGAGCATAAGAAGCCTACCTTCTTCCAGAATCTGGCCTTCTTCTTTGATTTCCAGATGAACTGGATGTACTGGAGATATTTCATGTGGAACTTCGCAGGACGTCAGAACGACATCCACAGCCCGAGTCCGGGAGATAATTTCGCGGGCAACTGGGAGTGCGGCATTCCTTTCATAGACTATCGTCTCGGTGACCAGTCGGATGCTCCGGACTATCTGAAGAACAACAAGGGAAAGAACCACTATTATATGCTTCCGCTCCTTCTCGGCATAATCGGAATATTCTTCCAGTTTGCGCGTGACAAGAGGGGTAGCTGGCTGAACTTCCTGATGTTCTTCATGACGGGAATCGCCATTGTGATATACCTCAACCAGCCTCCATACCAGGTTCGTGAGCGAGACTATGCATATGCCGGATCCTTCTATTTCTTCTCGGTATGGATCGGTCTTGCAGTTGCTGCTGTGTATTCGTGGATATGCAGCAAGGCTGGATGCAGCAAGGAGACTCCTGCCATGTCGGACGGACATGACGGTCAGGATGAGTCCAGGACTCCGGTTGTTTCGACGGTCATCGCATCGGTGATCACAGTCCTCTTCCTCGGCGTGCCGGCCCTGATGGCATCCGAGAACTGGGACGACCACGACCGCAGCAACCGCTACACAGCTGTAGAGATGGCTAAGAACTATCTCAACTCTGTCGGTCCGAACGGAATCCTCGTGACCCACGGTGACAACGACACATTCCCTCTCTGGTATGCCCAGGAGGTGGAAAATGTGCGTCCTGACGTGCGTATAGCCAACACATCCCTCCTTGGAACCGACTGGCACATCGACCAGATGAAGTATGCCGTGAACGAGTCTGCGCCGCTCGACCTCACTGTGGGTCCGCGCCAGTACCTTTACGGTACCAACGAGTTCATATATATATATGACACGCGCGACACCGCCCTCTATCTGTCGGATGTGATGGATGTCTTCAAGCATCCGAAGGCAAAGCTGCCGCTTCAGAGCGGAAGGATGGTGGACTATATCATGTCACGCAAGCTCATCATTCCGGTGAACAAGGAGAATGTCCTGAAATACGGTATCCTTGATGAGAAATATGCGGATATGATTCCGGATGAAATCGTCCTCAATATTCCGAAGAACAAGGACTATCTCACCAAGCCTGAGCTCTTCATGCTCGACCTTCTGTCCAACTATCAGTGGGACCGTCCGATCAACCTGCTCAGCATGGGTGGTGACATCAATGTGGGAATCAAGGAATATCTGATGTATGAGGGATTCTCATATAAGTTCGTTCCGATCAAGAACAAGATGAAGAGCACTGATATAGGCTTTGCAGATGCGGAGGACCTCTATTACAAGATGAAGAATGTCTTCTCGTGGGATGCCCTCAAGCGTAAGGACTATTTCGTTGATTATCAGAATTTCTACACCTTCTGCGGTGTCCTCTCGCAGCGAAATCTCTTCGTGAATGTGGCTAAGGAGCTGCTGAAGGTGGGAGACAAGGAACGCGCTGTGGAGATCCTTGACATGTGTCAGGACTGCGTGCCTGCCGAGAACTATCCTCTCGACATCACCTATCTCGGTTTCTCGAACGAGTATATGGTCATTGATATGATAGAGACCTATTACAGGGCCGGTGCTCCGGAAAAGGCTCTCGAACTTGCCAGGAGATTCACAGATGAGATCTTCATCTCGACCGACTTCTTCCTGATGAACTACGACCGCACTAAACGTGAGTTCGATGCCTGCTACAACTGCATCTCCTATGTGGCTGAACTTGCCGACCACTTCGGTGACAAGGAATATGCTGCCGAGATCCGTGACAGGTTCAACTCACTGCTTGGAGTCGAGGAAGAGCCAGCCAGCTAACAGTCTGAAAGACAGCACTATAAGCAAAAACGCCTGTGCCAAATGGCGCAGGCGTTTTTGCGTTATGTCTTGATTTTGAGGGACTTATCTTGCCAGTCTGACGAAGACGCTCAGAGGGAGGTTCTTGCCGTAGCTGTCGCGCAGGACAAGCTCTCCGAAATCCAGTGACTTATATGCCGTCTTGGTGCAGAATGCCTGCTTGACGATGGTCTCGCCGAGGACTGCGGAGTATCCGTTGGAATAGAGGTTCAGCACCATGAAGCTGTCCTGAGGGGCGAGGATGGCTGACACGCACTGGAGCATCTCGTTCAGACACTCGTCCAGTTTCCATTTCTCTCCATCCGGTCCGTGGCCGTATGCAGGAGGGTCCAGGATGATTCCCTGGTAGGTGTTGCCTCTCTTGGCTTCCCTGCGGGCGAACTTCAGCGCATCTTCCACAATCCAGCGAATGTTGTCCATCCTGCTGGCCTCCATGTTTCCACGTGCCCAGGTCACTACCTGACGGACAGAGTCGAGGTGTGTCACATCAGCTCCTGCAGCCTTTGCCGCAAGCGATGCAGCTCCCGTATATGCGAAAAGATTCAGTACGCGCGGCTTAGGCTTGCCCTCGGCTTCCGCCTTCTCCACAAGGGCCTTTGTCTGTCTGTATATATATTCCCAGTTTGAAGACTGCTCAGGGAAGACTCCCACATGCTTGAAGGATGTGAGCCCGAGACGCAACGAAAAGTCCAGACCTTCCTGCGCGCCCTTGTAGCGGATATACCACTGGTCATCCATCTTCTTCCTTCGCTCCCATGTGCCGCTGTCCTCCTTGCCGGCCTTGCCGAATCCTGCTCCTGTCTTGAAGCGCGTGTGGATCATCCTGTTCCACTCCCCGTCAGACAACGACTTGTCCCACAGAGCCTTAGGTTCGGGACGTGCCATGATGAACTGACCGAACCTTTCGAGCTTCTCGAAATTGCCGGAATCAATGAGTTCGTAATCCTTCCAGAATGCGCCTGGGCTTTCGATTGTCATCATAATCGTAATGATTTTGCGATATTCGTCGTGATTTTGTGCCGCATAACCTTGCGGTCGTAATTTTCCGCCGCAAAGATACTCTTTTGTGGTGAACTTTCCACAAAACCCTGGCATTTCGTAAAATATATGCTCTAATCGTGACATGCAACATGTTGTATATCAAGCTTTTAATCTATTTTGCTCGCTGTCCGCGCCATGCGAGCAAAACTATTTAAATCGCTGTTAGTCAGTTGTTTGTGTGTCATGGCAACCGTAAAAGTTCCTGTTTTTGGGTATGGATGCGTGTAAATTATTG
Organism: Bacteroidales bacterium; assembly: GCA_017502125.1. GTDB lineage: Bacteria > Bacteroidota > Bacteroidia > Bacteroidales > UBA932 > Cryptobacteroides. The sequence continues at coordinate 13,778 of JAFVVN010000014.1, forward strand.
TATTTCGTTGAAAATTGCTAAATTTGCTCGGATTTATGGATTGCCGGTCAAGCCGGCAATGACGCAGAGGGTCGCCCAAGCCCAGACTCCATCACCGAGAGGATGTTGCCTTGGCCTGATGGCATCCCCGGGGGCAGGACTCCGGCATGACGTCATCCCCGACCTGATCGGGGACCGGTAATTAAAGGAAAGTATTAACAAACAATTATATTATTATGCAGCAGTTTATCGACAATTACGATTTCGCCGGCAAGAAGGCGATTGTCAGAGTGGATTTCAACGTTCCATTGAACGAAAAGATGGAGATCACTGACGACACACGTATCCGTGCAGCCATCCCTACACTCAAGAAGGTTCTTGAGAAGGGTGGTGCCCTCATCATCATGTCTCACCTCGGACGTCCGAAGGGAGTGACTGAGAAGTTCTCTCTCAAGCACATCCTCGGCCGTGTTCAGGAGCTTCTCGGTGTTCCTGTGAAGTTCGCTGACGACTGCCAGAAGGCTGACGAGCAGGTTGCAGCCCTCAAGATGGGTGAGGTTCTCGTTCTTGAAAACCTCCGTTTCTATGCAGAAGAGGAAGGCAAGCCAAGAGGCGAGTTCGCAACTGACGAGGAGAAGAAGGCAGCAAAGGCTGTTGTAAAGGAGAACCAGAAGGAGTTCGTGAAGAAGCTCGCTTCTTACGCTGACTGCTACATCAACGATGCATTCGGAACAGCACACCGTGCACACGCTTCGACAGCACTCATCGCAGAGTACTTCCCTAACGACAAGATGTTCGGCTACCTCATGGAAGGCGAGATCAAGGCTATCGACCGCGTTCTCAAGACTCCTGAGCACCCTGTGACTGCAATCGTAGGTGGTGCAAAGGTTTCTTCCAAGATCGGTATCATCGAGAACCTCTTCGACGCTGTCGACAACATGATCATCGGTGGCGGTATGGTATATACATTCATCAAGGCTCAGGGTGGCAAGATCGGCCGCTCACTCTGCGAGGACGACCAGCAGGAGCTCGCTCTCAACATCCTCAAGAAGGCTGAGGAGAAGGGCGTGAAGGTATATCTTTCAAGAGAGGTGGTCATCGCTGACGATTTCTCTAACGACGCTAACACCAAGATCTGCCTCAACTCAGAGATTCCTGACGGTTGGGAAGGTATGGACGCAGCTCCAAGCACCCTCGCAATGTGGGAGGAAGTTCTCATGAACTCAAAGACCATCCTCTGGAACGGTCCTGTAGGCGTGTTCGAGATCCCGGCATTCGCTAAGGGAACAAACCGCATCGCAGAGATCCTCGCAAAGGCAACTGAGAACGGCGCATTCACCCTCGTAGGTGGTGGTGACTCTGTTGCAGCTGTGACTCAGATGGGCTTCGCAAAGAAGGTAAGCTACGTTTCAACAGGTGGTGGAGCAATGCTCGAGTCCCTCGAAGGCAAGGAGCTCCCAGGTATCGCAGCCATCCGCAAGTAACGTTTTCCAGAATATAAATTTATGGTCAAAAGCACAGAAACATATGTTTTTTGTGCTTTTGATTTTTAAAAAAGGTATCTTTGCAAGCATAAGGCAAAAGGACTATGTTTGAGACATTATTCATAAACTGGAGCATGAATCCCGAGATATTCAGTCTCGGACCGCTCTCGGTCAGGTGGTACGGACTTCTCTTCATCTCCGGGTTCATCCTGGGATGGTACATATTCAAGTGGTTCTTCAAGAGGGAGGGAATTCCGGAAACCTTGCTGGACCCGCTTCTGTACACTCTTCTGATCGGAACGATAGTGGGAGCCCGTCTGGGACACTGTCTCTTCTATCAGCCGGATTATTATCTGGGAAGCTGGCAGGGATTCTGGGAGATCTTCATGCCATGGAAGGGAGGACTGGCAAGTCACGGAGGTACCATAGCCCTGTTCATCGCCATGTGGTGGTTTGCAAGGCATTATGGCAGAAAGAATGACTTTGACTTCCTGTGGATACTGGACCATCTCTGCATCGCCGTGTGTTTTGCCGGAGCTTTCATCCGTCTTGGAAACCTCTGTAACTCAGAAATATACGGTGATGTGACCACTCTCCCGTGGGGCTTCATCTTCGAACTCAGAGGTGAGACCGAGCCGAAGCATCCGACCCAGCTTTACGAGGCATTGAGCTATGCGATCCTGGGTGTGGTGCTCCTTCTCCTGTACAGATACAGGGCGGCGAAAATGTATAGAGGAACCTTCATCGGAGTCTTCTTCATCGTCCTTTTCGGAATGCGTTTCCTCATCGAGTTCATCAAGGAACCGCAGGTTGGTTTCGAGGAAAATATGGTTCTGAACATGGGGCAGCTTCTCAGTATTCCGTTCATCCTGATTGGTGTCGGAATGCTGATATATGCCTTCATCAAGAAACAGCCGGTGCTGGCTGTTCATCCGGAAAAGCCTAAGGCAAAGCCTACGCATTACGCTAAGAGTCTGACCCGATAGAAACAGCTGAATTATCATCTGCATTATGCAGAGCCTCCGTAGGACGCATTGTGAGCAATGTCTTGCGGAGGCTCTTTCTGTATTTCATAGGGGACATTCCTGTCCTCTTTCTGAAGAATTTGCCGAATGCGGACTGGTCGGAGAATGACATCTGCGCTGCGATCTGCTGGATGGATTTTTCGGGATCGCGAAGCAGTCTGGCCGCGACCTCTGTCCTCATCACCGCAATGATGGTACCCACGCTGACACGCGTTTTATCCTTGATGATCTGAGAAAGGTATTTCTTTGATATACAGAGCTTTTCTGCATAGAATCCCACAGAAGTCTCTGTCATGACATGAATGCCCAGCAGAGCTGCAAATTCCTTGACAATGCTGTCGGAACGCTTCATGTCGATCTTGTGTGAAGGAGTTCCGTTCCCGTACCTGTTCCACATCATGTCAGCCATATCAGTAAGCAGAATGTAGAAATAGGCATAGTTGACCTCCTCGGCAAAATGATGATTCTTGTTGTTCAGAGCATCGATCATATTGCTGATGTCCTTACGCAGTGTCCTGATGTCTTTGGCGTTTATTATCTTTCCGCCCAGACTGTGGTTTATGGAAAATCCGAAATCCTGAGGGAAAGGGTTCCTGTTGCGGAAAATATCCTCCACCACGTTCCTGTCGGTGGCCGTCACCATGGCATGAAAGTCCTGTCCGTATTCGATCTCATATATGTCCACCCAGGTGGGGAGATTGATGTAGGAGTGCTTCTCGAATGTCATGCTCTCTCCGTTGATGATGATGTTGATCGACCCTTCCAGGACGATGATCACCAGGTGGTATTTCGGCCTTCGGGGCTTTGAATATATGATGTGGTCCGCCCCCTTGATCTCACAGGCAAAGATATATCCTTCGATATATCCCACTCTTTTCACCGTCTTTTCGCCGAAGAGGATTGCCGGCTTGGCTGATTTTGTTCTTTTCTCCTTCATAGTCACACCTTTAGTGATGCAAATATATATAAATTGGCAAAATGAACCAAATATAGGGCAGTTTGGACCAGAATTTAGTGGATGAATAGCACAGAATTTGCACTAATTTTGCGCCTTGAAAAATTTAGTGTATATATAATAAGTAAGATGAAAAAATTAGCGGTAACTACAGTGATTCTTGCGGGGCTCGTCTTCCCGCAGTCGGCTGCCTTCGCGCAGTTCAAGACAAAGAAGACCGTAGAGGAGGCTCCTAAGACTGAGACCGAGCTCCTGTTGGAGAAGGCTGATTCGTCCGAGACTCCGGTCGTGATCACTTTGGATCAGGCGCTTGAGATTGCCTTGAGCGAAAATGTGTCGGTGAAGGTCGCTGACATGGAGATTCAGAGAACAGGTTATGCGAAGAAGGGTGCATATGCGGCCCTCTTTCCTCAGATTGACGTAGTAGGGTCATATCAGAGGACCATCAAGAAACAGGCTATGTATATGTCCATGGGTGAAGGACAGGAGCCGATGAAGATCGAAGTGGGTATGTTCAACACCCTGAACGCTTCAGCTTCAGCTGCACTTCCTCTGGTGAGCGCTCAGCTCTGGAAGAGCATCAAGATTTCCGGAATGGACGTGGAACTGGCTGTGGAGAAGGCCCGCAGTTCACGTCTTGAGACTGTGACCCAGGTGAAGAACTCATATTTTGCCATTCTCCTTGCAAAGGAGGCATTCAATGTCTACAAGAGCGTCTATGAGAATGCGGTGGACAACTTCACTGAGGTTCAGAAGAAGTATGATGCCCAGAAGGTTTCGGAGTTCGAACTCGTCAGGGCAAAGACCACTGTGGAGCAGGCGATTCCTAATGTCTATAATGCAGAGAGCACCATTATCCTTGCCTTGTGGCAGCTGAAGGCAGTCCTCGGTGTGGACCTTGAGATGAATATTGATGTAGCGGGGCAGCTTTCAGACTATTCGCAGCAGATGTTCTATGACATTCATCAGCACGACAGCGTGAGTCTTGACAACAACTCTGCGATGAAGCAGCTCGCCATCCAGACAGAAATGCTTGCCGAGACAGTAAAGCTGCAGAAATATGCCAATATCCCTACGCTTGCAGCATCATTCAACTTTTCATATATGTCGATGGCTAATGATGTGGCATTCAAGAACTTCCCTTGGATTCCATATTCCACTGCAGGAATAAGCCTCAGCATTCCGATCTTTGCCGGCGGAAAGCGTTATCAGGCCATACGTCAGGCCAAGAACCAGTATGAGCAGGTGAAGCTTCAGGCCGACAATACCGAGCGTCAGCTCATGATCGCCGTACGCCAGAGCCTGAATACGATGGAAATGAACATGAAGAGCTACTATGCGGCTCAGAATGCAGTTCAGTCGGCCCAGAAGGCCTATGATATAGCGGAGGCGGCCTACCGTGTGGGACGAAGCACTCTGATTGAACTCAACGATGCCCAGCTGGCTTTGACCCAGTCAAGACTCGCGGAGTCACAGGCGATATATAACTTCGTGATTGCCAAGTCGCAGCTCGAACAGACTATAGGACAGGAGCTTACAAAATAACCCGTTGTCATTCTGACTGAAGCGGAGAATCTTTAATTGAAAAACAAAGAATAAAACAATATGAAAACCATTTTCAAGACCATTATCATTGCCTCGGCAGCTGTACTTGCAGCTGGATGTGGCAATAATGCAGGAAAGAAGGCTGTAGAGGCTCAGGTAGCTGAGGAGGCAGTTCCTTCGGTTTCAGTGGTGGAGGTCTCTGCACGCGAAGTGCCTCAGACTGCCACTTATACATCCACAGTGCAGCCTTATGTGAAGAACAATATAGCTCCTCAGATGGCGGGCCGCATCACCAAGATCAACGTTGAGATCGGAGACTTCGTAAAGAAGGGCCAGGTGCTTGCGGAGATCGACAAGGCTCAGCTTCAGCAGGCCCAGCTTCAGCTTCATAATCAGGAAGTTGAGCTTGAGCGCCTCAGAGCACTCTATGACGCAGGCGGACTTTCAAAGTCAGACCTCGATGCCATCGAACTTTCATACAACGTGACAAAGACCCAGGTGGACAACCTTCTCGAGAACACTGTTCTGTGCTCTCCAATCGACGGTGTGGTGACAGCTCGTAATTACGATGTGGGTGATATGTACACCATGAGCATGCCTATCTACACTGTGGAGCAGATCAAGCCGGTAAAGCTCCTCGTGGGCATCTCGGAGTCCGATTACACCAAGGTGAAGAAGGGTGACGCAGTGGAAATCACTGTGGATGCGCTTCCAGGCCAAACCTTCACCGGAAAGGTGGGCAAGATATATCCTACTGTTGACGCTGCCACCCGTACCTTCCTTGTGGAGATCGTGGTTCCTAACAACGGCAACGTCCTCCGTCCGGGAATGTTCGCCCGCGTGACCGTTACATTCGGTGTGAACAACAATGTAGTGATTCCTGACGTGGCTGTCGTGAAGCAGCAGGGTTCGGGTGAGAGATTCGTATATATCCTGAATCAGGATGGTACCGTGAATTATCAGAAGGTCGTTCTTGGACGCCGTATGGGAGCCGAGTATGAGGTTCTTGAAGGCATTCCAAGCGGTGCAAAGGTGGTTACAGGCGGTCAGATCCGTCTTAAGGATGGTGTAAAGGTTACAGTAAACGAATAATCAGAATATGAGCATTTATAGAAAAGCGGTCAACAACCCCGTGACCACGGCGCTGATATTCATCGCCATGGCCATATTCGGAGTTTTCTCGCTGATCAACATATCATTGGACAGGTTCCCTAAGTTCGATGCCAACGTCGTGATGGTGATGTCATCCTATCCGGGAGCCAGTGCAGAGGACATCGAGACCAACCTCACCAAGGTTCTCGAGAACTCCCTCAATGCGGTCAGCGACCTTAAGAACATCAGTTCGACGTCCAAGGAGAACATCTCACTCATCACTCTCGAATTCGTAGAGGGTGTGGACATCGATGTTGCAACCAACGATGTGCGAGACAAGCTGGACATGGTGAACTCCGTCCTCCCGGATGCAGCTTCCCTCCCTATCATCTTCAAGTTCAGTGCAGACGACATGCCTATCATGATCATGGCTGCGACTGCGAACGAAAGTCTCCAGGCTCTGGAGAAGATTCTTGACGACAAGGTGGCAACTCCGCTTGCCCGTGTTTCAGGCGTGGGTACAGTGTCCATCGCCGGAGCTCCACAGCGTGAGATCCAGGTATATTGCGACCCTAACAAGCTTGAGGCTTACGGACTTACAGTCGCAGGAATATCAAGCGTCATCGCTTCTGAGAACAGGAACGTTCCTTCAGGAACCATCGACATAGGATCCAATGCATATTCCCTCCGTGTGGAGAAGGAGTTCACTTCAGCGGACCAGATGCTCGACATCGTCGTGGGATATTCAAACGGAAAGACCATCTATCTTCGTGACGTGGCGAGAGTCATCGACGGAGTGGAGGAGAGATATCAGGAGGCTTATGTGAACGGTACCCAGGGTGCCCAGATCGTAATCCAGAAGCAGGCCGACGCCAACACCGTCAATGTGATCAAGGGTGTGAAGAAGGCGATGAAGAACATCGAGAAGAACCTTCCGTCCGACATCCAGATCAGGACTGTGGTCGACAGCTCGGACAACATCCTGAACACGCTGAACTCCCTCAAGGAGACCATTGTCGTGACCTTCCTCATAGTGATGCTCGTCGTTTATCTCTTCCTCGGAAGATGGCGTGCAACATTCATCATCGTGCTCTCCATTCCTATATCCCTCCTTGCATCCCTGATGTATCTGTGGGCTACAGGAAATACCCTGAACATCGTGTCGATGTCTGCACTTTCGATTGCGATCGGTATGGTGGTGGACGATGCCATCGTGGTTCTGGAGAACATCTCCACACATCTTGAAAGAGGTGCAAAGCCGAAGGAAGCTGCAGTCCATGCGACCCAGGAGGTGGGTATCTCCGTTATTGCTTCGACCCTGACCATGCTTGCCGTGTTCCTCCCGCTCACCATGATCAAGGGTATGGCCGGCCTCATGTTCAAGCAGCTCGGATGGATCACAAGTATCATCATGATCGTTTCGACCATCGGTGCGCTCACCTTGATCCCTATGCTCTGTTCGCAGTTCCTGCGCTTCAAGCCTAAGACAGGAAAGGTCCACGACCTGATCTTCGGAAACTTCAACAAGTTCATCGACCTCATATCGAGAGGATACAGCCGTCTGATAAACTGGTGCATCGGACACAGGACAGTGGTGGTCATCATTTCCATTGTAGTCTTCGTGGGTACTATTGGACTCATCGGACCTCGTGTAAAGACCGAGTTCATGCCGAAGTCCGACGACGGACGTATCACGCTTCAGCTTGAGCTCCCTGCCGGAACCGGACAGAATATCACCAGAGGCATCGCCCATGAACTTCACGGAAAGTTTGTGGAGGCTATCCCGGAAATCGTCAACTGTTCGTATGCTTTCGGTCAGGCTGACTCTGACAATGCATTCGCTTCGATGCAGAACAACGGTACACATATCGTTTCCTATAACATCAACGTGGGAAGTATGGAGGACCGTGAGCGCTCGACTGCGGAAATAGCAGATGTGGTACGAGGAATCCTTGCGGACTATCCTGAGTTCAAGAAGGTCAAGGTCACTGAAGGTGGCGGCGGAATGGGTGGTGCATCCACAGTCGACATCGAGATCTATGGATATGACTTCGAGACCACTGACCGCGTGGCACGAGAAATCCAGACCAAGCTTCTTGCTGGCAACGAGTTCTCTCAGGTCCTCCTTAGCCGTGATGAGTATACTCCTGAGTATCAGGTGGATTTCGATCGCGAGAAGCTTGCCGTGAATGGATTGAACAGCACCACGGCTGCATCATACCTCAGTGCTGCCATGAACGGTTCGACCCAGTCCTTCTACCGTGAGGACGGTGATGAGTACGACATCCGCGTGCGTTATGCTCCGGAGTTCCGTACAAGCATCGAGGATATAGAGAACATCATCATCTATAACAATATGGGCAAGGGCGTGAGGATCAAGGATCTCGGAACAGTTGTCGAGACTCTGACCCCACCTTCGATCCAGCGAAAGAACCGTGAGCGACTCATCACCGTTTCAGGTGTGGTTGCCAACGGAGTGGCCCTTTCCGATGCTGTGGCAGCTACTGACGCAATCTTGGCTGAAACCGATATCCCATCGGAACTTTCTGTGGAGATCGGAGGTTCGTACGAAGACCAGCAGGAGATGTTCGGAGACCTCATAATGCTCCTTGCGATGATCATCATCCTCGTATATATAGTGATGGCTTCGCAGTTCGAGTCGTTCATGAGTCCGTTTGTGATCATGTTCTCGATTCCGTTCGCATTCGTGGGAGTGCTCCTCGGACTTTGGGTGACCGGAACCCCTCTGGGAACCATGGGTATGATCGGTATCCTCATCCTGATGGGTATCGTGGTGAAGAACGGTATCGTGCTCATCGACTACACCATCCTCATGCGTGAGCGTGGATTCAGCGTGGCTGAGGCATCTGTGATTGCAGCGAAGTCCCGTCTCCGTCCTATCCTCATGACAACCCTCACCACAGTCCTTGGTATGATTCCGATGGCAATCGGTCAGGGTGAAGGATCTGAGATGTGGCGCTCGCTCGGTATGGTTGTGACATGGGGACTTTCGATCTCGACCCTCGTGACCCTCGTGATCATCCCGACGGTATATGCTTCCATGTCTTCATGGCAGGAGCGCCGAGCCCTCCGCAAAGCTGCCAAAAAAGCCATTGCGTAGCTCCAGGTTGACAATATTTAAGTGATTGTCCGATGTCATACCGAAAGAACTTGTAGACATTGACCATCAGGCACTAAATGGGCTAAAACTCTGCCTGTCGGTGGCATAAATAAGGTAAATTGATACATTTTCGGTACCATCAGGCGCTAAATCACTCAAAACTCTGCCTGTCGGTCTCACAGGTAAAGTATTGATTTGGTAAAAGAAATAACGTAGACAAAAAGGAGCGAAGCGACCAAGTCCTCCTCCCGAGGAGGAGGATTTAGG
>JAFVVN010000015.1 GCA_017502125.1 Bacteroidales bacterium
CGTCTTGAGGCCGAGCTCAGGCTGCTTCGTGGAGGGATGTATTTCGAGCTTGCGAAGAGGTATGGGGATGTGATACTTTATGATGAAGACATCACTGCCATAACCAAGGATAAGGCGCTTTCAAAAGAGGAAGACGTTTGGAATTTCATATACGCAGATCTCAATTATGCTGCAGAGACGCTTCCGGCAAAGGCAGAGGCAAGAGGACGTCTTGACAAGGGAATGGCTTATGCCTATATTACCAGAACCATGCTGTATGCAAAGCGCTGGGATCTTGTGATTTCAGCTGCTGATAAAGTAAAGGAGCTGGGGTACTCTCTTACAGAAAATTATGCTGATTCCTATCAGAAACCTATCAATGCCGGCAATACAGAGGCAATTCTCCAGTATACATTCAGTTATAGTGACGGCATCACCCATTCTATGGATTCAAGATTCTGTCCTGGCGGAGACCATGCTCTTCTTGGTAACAGCGGAAACGGCGGTATAGGTGTACCTACCCAGGAGTTTGTGGAGTCATTTGAGCTTGCTGAGGGTGGATTCCCTGATTGGGAACCATGGCATTCGGCAAGTGGTACCACTCAGACCCCTCCATATGCTTACCTTGAACCTCGTTTCCATGCTACTGTCATTTACAACGGTGCAGACTGGAAGGGACGTAAGGTTGAGCCTTATGTAGGTGGAATGGATGGTTGGGCAGCCTGGAGACTGGAGACAAGCCCTTCAGGAAAGACCGTTACAGGTTACTATCTCAGAAAGCTGCTTGATGAGAGCAATGTGGATTTGCGTGGAAGTGATTCTCCTATCACCATCATCAGATATGCTGAGGTGCTTTTGAATAAGGCTGAGGCATGTTATCAGACAAAAGACCTGACTGGTGCGAATGACTGTGTAAAGGCGATTCGTACCCGAGTAGGACTCCCTTACACTGACAAGGCTGGAAGCGATCTGTGGAATGCGATACGTCAGGAACGTAAGGTGGAACTTGCAATGGAAGGATTCTGGTATTGGGATCTTCGCAGGTGGGGAGATGCACATAAGGACTATCCTACCGGACTTTCAAATTATCAGCAGCACGGTCTCAAGATCGAGGTTGATTCAAATGGCAAGTTTGTTTATAGTTATGTTTCTGTAGACGATAAGAACAGAAATTTCCCTGAAAAGTTATATCGTTTCCCTATGCCGGAGAGTGAATATAATACAAATGACCTCGTCCATCAGTATGATGAGTGGAAATAATAATAAATGAGAACTACGATGAAAAGAATATCTATTGTATTTTTATTTGTTCTGGCTGCATTTGTCGGATGTCAGAAGCCTCAGTATGTGGAGCCGACTCTCGAAAGACAGGGCATCACCTCTCTGACAGCTTTTTTCACAATGGGCGATTATGAGGGACTGGAACTGGCTAAGCTTGTGGTGGAAGATCCAGAAGCAGATCGTTTTGTGATAGAGATACCATACTACTATCCAATCACTTCCGACAGCTCTACCAAAAAGTATATGAGCAGTCTGAGAATCAAGGCACAGCTTGCAAATAACTGCAAGATTGAGCCGCCTCTTACCATCCTCGATCTCAATCTTGAGAATGAATTCACTTTCACTGATGCACAGGGAAACAGCAGACCTATTATCATCACTGGTAAGAGAGTCAAGTCCTCAGAGTGTAAGGTGATGACATTCAAGTTGACGGAACCATTCCCGATCGAAGGTTTTGTCAATGAGGATAATAAAGAGATATATCTGTTCACAACTGATGACCTGTCAGGCTATAAGGCAGATGCTACAGTAAGTGCTCATGCGACGTTGAAGGATGATCTTACCCAACCAAGGAACTATAATGAGCCTCAGAAGGTGACCGTAATTGCTGATGACGGAACAGAAGGTGTCTATACAGTCTCGAAAGAGTATCCGACCAAGATTCCTTATGGCTTCAGGGAAAAGTCAGTGACTCCGTTGTTCAATATTGACCCTGTCAAATTGCTGTCGTTCCCGGCTTATACTACCACTGTTTACCCTTCTCTTGCGTGCATCGAAGGAAAGCTGATAGTCTCATTTGGTAATGGAATGGCACCGGTGTATGTGGATGCTCTGACAGGTAGCGGCAAGAAGGAAATGAATGTCGGTGGTGTTAATGTTGCCTGCATAACTAATGATGAGGGAGGTAATTTAATCCTTACTAATCATGCAGAGGCGACTCAGACAATTGAAATCTATAAGACCAAGTCGGTCAATCAGGCACCTGTGCTCTTCCACTCATTCACTAATGATACTGACCTTGCGACAGGTTATCATGTGAAGGTGCATGGCAATATTGATACTGATGCTGTCATCGTCTTCACACATGAAGGTGTTGCCGGTGTTACCGAGGCAAGCAAATACACCAAAGTGGTGATTTCCGGTGGTGCAGTTGTTTCGACTGAAGTGGTGGATCTGCTGAATCTCGGTCTTACATGGGGTACCGCTCCTACAAATACAGCAAAGGTTGTGGCAACTTCCGCAAAGGCTGATCATGGTGTGATGTTGTGCTACTATTCTGCCAATACCATCAACTATGTGAACGAGTCGGGAACTATTGCAGCATCATTCCCTCTTGCAGACCTCGGTGTGGGCATCAATACCAACTATAACACTAACTGTATGGATGCCAAGACCTACAACAATGCAACATATGCTGTTCATCTTACGACGAGTCACTTCCCTATGTGGGGTGTCGGTCCTATGCTCACGGTGTTTGATATCACTACTCCGACATCCATCTCCAAGGGAATTCCTGTTTTGGCAAACAGTGAAATCGAGTGGTTCCAGACAGCGGCTCAGGGATGTGCAGCAGCAGATGTCGTCATGGCTCCTTCTGCAGATGGGTTCAAGGTGTTCATCTTCTATTTTGACCACAACTGCTCAGTTATAGGAGGTTATTCGGCTGACTGTATCAATATCTAAAGAATGAAAAGAATATTCTATATAATAATGACGCTCACCCTTCTTCTGGCTTGTCAGAAGAAGGGGATGGATGTCCTTGCCGAATGGCCGTGGGAAGAAGAGGAGGAAACACCTGCTACTGATGAGAATGCTCCTTCTGATGCCACGTTGGACAAGTGGACGGATGTCTCGACTGATTTCGGAGCGCTGCCGGAATATATCAAGGTGTACAGGTCACCTGAGAATCTGGAGGGAAAGAAGGCTGTTGCCTACATAGCAATAGCTGACATGGTTTCAGCTCAGTGGGATGTATGGAGTATCTCTGACCCTGAGATGGATGGAACTGATGATAAGTTCAAGACCCCACAGGAGGTCTACAAAGGAGAAACCTGGCCGATAATAATAAATGCCGGATTCTTTTATGCTTCCGGCGGTAAGAACTATTCTTCAAGTCTTGCAGTAAGAGACTCAGAGGTTCTTACATATAACATCACCTATGCATCCGAGACTTGGAACGTAGGAGAAATTTATTATCCCACACGTGCAGCCCTGCTTCAGACAGAGTCTGGAGAGTTTGATGCATGCTGGACATACGGGAATTGGGATAGCCACTATATGTATCCTTCTCCTGCTGCGAATACATGGGAGGCAAAACCGGTTGAGCAGCCTTCAAAAGACTATCCTGAAGGAGCTGAAGAATTTGCTGCCAGGACTGCGATAGGAGGAGGCCCTCTTCTCATCGATGGCGGAAAGTTCAAGGATACTTTTGTGGAGGAACTTTTCAACGGTACCTCGGGTATCGGTCCGGACAGCAATCAGCCTCGAACTGCCATTGGTGTGACCTCTGACAAGAAGATGATTCTGTTTGTATGTGAAGGTCGAGAAATGACTGAAGGAGTCCTCGGCCTGACAACTGCTGATGTGGCGAATGTCCTTCTCGATTTAGGATGCGTTGAGGCCATCAATCTTGATGGTGGTGGATCGAGCTGCATGTTGGTGTGTGGCAAGGAGACCATAAAAGTTTCAGACGGCACCCAACGTGCTGTGGGCAGTACAATAATGATAAAATAATCCAGATGAAGATACTGAGTAAAATTTTCATTGTCATTTCTCTTCTCTGCATGATTTCATGTGAGAAAGAGAGAACCTATCTGTGGAATTCGGAGTGGGATAAATACGATAACCCGGAGGAAAAGCCGGACACTCCTGAAGAACCTGAGGAGCCTGAAAATCCAGGTGACTCCGATCCTGAAGAACCATCTGTTCCGGGAGAACCGGCAGGAGCCAAGGGACGATTTGTCTGGATCGATGCAGCAGCCAATTTCAAGGACTACGCAAACGATAAGGATAAGATTGCGGAGGATATGGCCAAGATAAAGGAGACAGGTTTCTCTGCTGTCGTTGTCGATGTGCGCCCGACAAACACAGGAGTGCTTTTCAAATCTTCTACTGAAGGGCCTCTCAAGAGAGTGGATGCATGGTTGAAGATGGGATATGCGTGGGTCAACAGAACAGAAGACTTTGACTATCTTCAGGCCTTTATTGATGCAGGCAAGGATGTCGGTCTGGATGTCTATGCAAGCATCAATACTATGGTTGGTGGATGTCTCTGTCCGTATGGCCTTGGAACTGATGGCGTGTTTTATAACGATCCGGCAAAAAAGGGTTGGGCTACAGTTGTCAATACAAAGGATGGACTTGTCAACTCGCTTGATCTTGAAGATGCAGGAGCCAAGTTCTTCAATCCGGCAAATGATGAGGTGGTTGATTATATGCTCAATCTTCTGGCTGACCTTGCTGCTTATGACCTTAAGGGAATAATCCTCGATCGATGCCGCTATGATGATTTCGGCCTCCAGAGCGACTTCTCTGACATATCAAGAACGAAGTTCGAGACTCATATTGGAACAAAGGTTCAGAACTGGCCTGGAGATATCTTTGCTCCGGGGCAGTCTTCGCTCAGTGATCCAGCTACGGATATGCAGAAGAAATGGCTTGAGTTCCGAGCTAAAGTCATCCATGATTTTGTTGAAAAAGCTGCGGCTAAGGTGCATTCAGTCAATCCTAAGATCAGGTTCGGAGCCTATGTGGGTGCCTGGTATTCGTCATATTACAGCTCTGGTGTGAACTGGGCGAGTCCTAAGTACGAGACTTCTTTACATTACCCTGAATGGGCGTCGGAAGACTATAATGAATACGGTTATGCAGACCACTGTGATATCATGATCATAGGAGCATATGCTGGTGTGAAGAGTATTTATGGAAGTACCGAGTGGACCATGAGAGGCTTCTGCACCCGAGCTGCAGACCTCTTTGCAGGAGATGTCCCTTACGTCGGCGGACCAGATATAGGAAATGCGACGGGATTCGAGAATGGTGGTCAGGGTGCATATATGCCTGCTATTGTTGATGTCTGTATTAATGCCTGCACAGAGGGAATGTTCATTTTTGATCTATGCCATATCAAGATGTACAACTACTGGAGCGACTTGAAGAAGGGCTTTGACAAATATCTTGAAACATTATAAACTTTATACTAACCCAATTAATTTATTATGAAAAAAATCGCTTTAATGATGCTTGTTGCCGTAGCGGCAATAGCATGTGAAAAGACTCCGGAAATCATTCCTGAGATCAATGTCACAACAACAGAGCTCACAGTTCCTGTAGAAGGAAATGAGAGTCTCGTCATCGAGTTCAACTCAAATGTAGATTGGACGGCTAAGGTTAAGGAAGATATCGAGTGGGTTACCATCTCTCCTGCCAAGGGTGTTGCAGGTGATGCAAAGATTACAGCTGTAGTTGATGCAACAGACCAGACAACAGAGCGTAAGGCTACCATCGAGATCACAGCTGGTGAGAAGATCAATGAAGTAGTTATTACTCAGGCGGCTCTTCCATTCTTCACAGTTGAGAAGGCCCTTGCTATCCCTACCGAGGGAGGAAATGTTGACTTCGCAGTTTCAACAAACATTCCTTTCAATGTTACTCTTGAGGAGAACGACTGGCTCACAGTTGCTAAGGGTGAGGGTAAGGTTACATTCACTGCAACAGAGAATACAGCAAATGACGCTCGTACAGTGGTAGCTACATTCACAACTGAAGAGGAAGAACTTGGCGGTACTGTGACTGTTACCCAGGATGGTCTTTGCAAGACTCTTTGGGCAGTTAATATGGATGAAGTTATGAACCGTCCTGCACAGGCACCTACTTTCTCTACAGATGAGAAGGCTACAGCTGTTTCAATTGCTCTCTATGACGGAAATGTTGTGGTTTGCGCAGGTGATGGCTCTGCTCCTACTATCCTTGACAAGGCAACAGGAGAGAAGAAGGGTACTATCGCAACAGGTGACTTCAAACCATACACTGTACGTCAGGATGATGCAGGAAACCTCGTGATGACCAACCGAGTATGGGCTAAGTGGACTAACATTGCAAACTCATTTGCAATTGCTTACATGGCTCCAGGCGCATCAGCACCTGTTACTTTGATTAACACTGGTGATAACGATCCAGATGGTTCGCTTAGAGAGGAGTATCTTGGAGTTTCAATGAATGTAAGAGGTGATGTTACTAAGGATGCTCTCATCGGTATGCCTCATCAGAATGGTGACTATGCGCACAATGTAATGTCATTCTTCAGTGTTGCTTCAGGCGCTGTTGTTAAGAACAATGTAACAATGTCTGGCTTCAAGGGCGTTGGCTGGGCTGGTGGATGCTTCGGTACATGGCCTCATAACATCCCTGGTATCGGTCTTACTGGAGTTACAATGAACGATCCTGCTATTGTCTGCGGCTATGAGAGCAATATCCCTCAGGCTCTTGTTCCTGCTACTGGTGTTTGTACAGACCTTTCTACAACTCCGCTTCCAAATGCAGATTATGCCGGTAACTTTGCGCCTACATCGATTGATGTCCGCAATATCAACAACAAACCATATCTTGCAATCGCGATGACTTCATTCTGGGGCGGTAACGTATTGGTACTTATCCTTGATGCTACTACTCAGGAACTTCTCTACACTTGGGAGGATGCTCAGATATTCGATGCTAAGGTTGCATCTGATACTAACTATGACTATATGTCATGTTCAGTTACTCTCGAAGCTGCTGAAGGTGGAATGGTTGCTTATGTGGCTGACAAAACGACAGGTTCTATTGCAGCTAAGTATTTCAAGCTTAAATAGTGGATGTTTTATATGATTGCAGGAGGCTATCAGGGCCTCCTGCATATATTATCTGTAAAGTAAATTGTTTAAAAACGACGAGGGGTTTGAAAAAATCTTTAAATTCGCGTCGATAAACTAAAACCGATCATTACAATGGATTTCAAGAAACTTGCAGCGCAATATAAAAGCGAACTCTTGGACAGCGTCCTTCCTTTCTGGCTTGAGAAGTCACAGGATCTGGAGTATGGCGGATACTTTTCTTGCCTGGACCGTGACGGAAGTGTGTTTGACACCGATAAGTTCATATGGCTCCAGGGCCGTGAGGTCTGGATGTTTGCCATGCTGTATAACAAGGTGGAGAAGAAACAGGAGTGGCTTGATTGTGCAATTCAGGGAGCGGAGTTCCTGAAGAAGTATGCGCACGACGGCAATTATGACTTCTATTTCTCGGTGACCCGTGAGGGAAAGCCTATCATCCAGCCGTATAACATCTTCTCGAACACATTCGCATGCATGGCTTTCGCCCAGCTTGCAGAGGCAATAGGCAGCGAGGAGTACAAGGAGATTGCGCTTAAGACTTTCCAGAGGATTCTTGACCGTCGTAATGATCCGAAGGGACGTTGGGAGAAGTCATATCCCGGTACACGTCCGATGAAGGGTTTCGCACTCCCTATGATCATCTGCAACATGGCTCTTGAGGTGGAGAACATCCTCCCTGACAAGTCATTGCTTGACCAGACCATCGACGAGTGCCTCAGCGAGATTCTCAATGTGTTCTACTATCCTGAACTGGGCGTGATGCTTGAGAATGTGGCTCCAGACGGAACCCCTATAGACTGCTTCGAAGGCCGTGAAATCAACCCTGGCCACGACCTTGAGGCTTTATGGTTTATGATGAATCTCGGCATCCGCAGAAACGACAAGGCCCTTATCGACAAGTGCGTCGAGATCGCTCTCAGCGTGGTCGAGTTCGGTTGGGACAAGGAGTACGGCGGAATCTTCTACTTCCAGGATCTCAAGGGAGCTCCTATGCAGAAGCTCGAGTGGGATCAGAAACTCTGGTGGGTACACCTTGAGTCGGCAATCTGCTTCATCAAGGCATATCAGCTGACCGGAAACCAGCAGTGTCTGGAGTGGTTCGAGAAGATTCACAATTATATGTGGACTCATTTCAAGGATCAGGAATATCCTGAGTGGTACGGCTACCTCAACCGCCGCGGAGAAGTCCTCCTGACCCTCAAGGGCGGAAAGTGGAAAGGCTGTTTCCATGTTCCGAGAGGTCTTTACCAGATCTGGCAGATCCTTGAAACTCTATAAACCATAAAAAAGGAGAATTGCTCGCAGCGATTCTCCTTTTTTAGTATTGAAATCCCAGAGTGATGTTAAAAGTATTTAACTTAATTGCATTTAAGTTAAAACATTCTACTTTTGTTGTTGGAAAAAGATATTATTATGAACGGACAGACCTTTATATTTGGAAAACCAGTTGAAGGAGAATATTTTACGGATCGCGAGGCAGATGCCAGGAGACTGGCTGCTAATTTCAGAGGCGGCGTTTCCACTTTTCTTCTGTCACCCAGGCGATGGGGCAAGACGTCGCTGATTAAGAAAGTCATGAGGGGCTGTCATCAGCGGAAATCATCAGCCGCTATCGTCTTGTGTCTTCTGCTAATGTTGTGGCAGTGAAGAAGAGCCTTCTTGAAAAAAATCTCATTTATGCAGAAGGACGGAAACTATATCTTACAGATCCTGTGATGGGGATGTGGCTGAGGCGTTAGGCTTTTGATAAATGTAGTGGGATATATCTTATAATGAACAAATGAAAATAATATCATGAAAAAGTGTTTGATATTGACTCTGCTGGTTCTCTGCTCGTGTCAGCAGAATGGTCTGATATTGAAGAATTCTTCCTATCAGTGGTATCATGACAGGATAGTTCAGGGAGAGTTTGTCGGGATTGCCGAGGGACCTCATAGGATTGTTTCTGACCTGTATGGAGATACTCTGGTGTGGGAGTGCAGGAATGATTTGTCTTCAATGCCTTCTTTGGCTACTCCTTTTCTTCTTGAGGAGGCTGTATATAACATGGCTTTGGATGAGAGCATAAATGCTGTCGAACCGGACGGCACTTTACGCACTGGACTTTCATGGGGAGGAGTGTGGACCAGAGATGTGAGCTATAGTACTATTCTCAGTATGGCCTATATCCAGCCTGAAGCGGCAATGACAAGCCTATTGTGTAAGATCGGCAGGAATGGACAGATAATTCAGGATACGGGCACAGGAGGAGCCTGGCCGTGCAGTTCTGACAGGCAGGTATGGACAGTTGCTGCGTGGGAGCTATATAAGGTGACTGGTGATAAGAAGTGGCTGGACAAGGTCTACCCTGTGGCGAAGAAATCGCTTGAGGTGGATATGAAGACTTTGTATGATTCGGAGTCAGGACTGGTCAGAGGAGAGTCTTCCTTCATTGACTGGAGGGAACAGAGTTATCCCCGATGGATGGAACCTGCAGATATCTACGATTCAAAGTGTCTGGGAACCAATATGGTTCATTATGCTGCCCTGATGTCAGCTGCGGAAATGGCAGAGATGAGCTATGACGCAGATTTTGCGGTGATATGCAGAGGAAGGGCTGAAGAATTGAAGGCTGCAATAAACGCTCGGTTATGGATGGAGGGATCCGGTTATTATGCTCAGTTTCTGGCTGGAAGGAATGATGATGTTCTATATACTAAAAGCGAGACTCTCGGACAGTCGCTTGCCATCCTATATGGAGTTGCAGAGGGACAGAGAGCGCAGCGCCTGTCAGAATCCATGCCTGTTCTGGATTATGGCGCTCCCGTGTTCTGGCCGTGGATTCCAGACATTCCGCCTTATCATAACAAGGCTGTATGGCCGTTTGTCCAGTCATTCTGGATGATAGCCAGTGCCAGAACCGGAAATGAAGCAGGAGTACTGCATGCTGTCGGAGCTATGTTCAGAGCTTCAGCCATGTATGCGACCAACAAGGAGAATTTTGTGGCAGACAGTGGTGACTGGAGAGGAACTCAGATAAATTCGAGCAATATGCTCTGGAGCCTTTCAGGAACTTTGAGCATGACATTCCGTGTGTTTGCAGGCATGGACTTCGGGACCGATGCGCTTTATTTCTCTCCAGTTGTTCCTGAAGCTTTGGCTGCAGACCGTAAGATAAGCAACTTCAGATATAGAAATGCCATTCTGGATATAGAACTGATCGGATACGGTGATAAGATAAGTAGTTTTGAACTTGATGGTGTGCCGCAACAAGAGAACTGTGTCTCAGGTGAACTGGAAGGACATCATAGTGTCAGGATAGTGCTTTCTGATTCTTTTACGAAGAGGATGAAGGTCAACCATCAGCTGGCCCTATGCACTCCGATGACTCCTGAAACTGTTCTGGAGGATGGTACCCTGAGATGGAATGTTGTGGACGGAGCCTCAGAATATGAGGTGTATGTTTCTGGTGAAAAGGTCGCGCAGACTAAAGAACCGTGTGTACCTGTCTCACCATCATGGCAAGGAGATATGTATGTGGTCGCAAAGACTGTTGATGGTGTGCCGTCATTCCCATCGGAGCCGGTTTGTCTGTCGGAGACTGTTGTGCATGAGTGCTTTGATCCACAGTTGGTCAAAAGAGAAAGCAAGGACTTTGTGCTTGAAGGTGTGTATGTGCCGGAAGACGGCAGGTGGTATCTGGAATGGATATATGCAAATGGGAACGGGGATATAACCACCGATCGCAAATGTGCCATCCGTACGTTATACGTTGATGGTGAGCGTGTTGATATATGTGTATTCCCTCAGAGGGGAGTGGATAACTGGGAAGAATGGGGCTCAACCTCTCCTGTTTCTCTCCATCTCACAGAAGGGAAACATACTTTCATTCTTCGCTTTGAACCTGAGAATGATAATATGCAGATTGATATCAATGAGTTCAAGATCAGAGAGATGCTTCTGACCAAGTAATGAAAATGGCATTGCCGACCGGCAATGCCATTTTTTAGTCACAGAATGTTTCGATCATTATCTTGAGCCTGTCAGGATTGTCGGTTGTTATGTAATCGACACCCTTACCCATCCATATCATGAGGTCATTGTCGTTGTTTATTGTCCACACATTGACTTTCATTCCAAGTTCATGGGCCTCCTGTATCCAGTTCGGATGCGAATTCAGATTACCATAGCTGTAGTCTATGCACATGATGCCGTCAGCGTGGAGATCAGCCGGTGTCTTGTCACCGTTGAGATATCCCACTTCGGCCTCTGGAAGGGCTGCGACTATCCTTTTACATATGTTGTAGTCGAATGCTATATAGTCAATCATGTGGGTAATATTCATTTCGGATATCATGGCAAGTGCGGCATCGACGGCTGCATTGTTCCTGTCGGTGGTACTATGAGATTTAAACTCCAGCACCAGCCTCGTCCTATCCGAGGCGGCCAACTGTTCAAGCATTGACTTGAATGTCGGTAGCTTTTCTCCATTGCTTAGTTTGAGGTCCTTCACATCATCATATGTGCAGTCCTGTAGCTTCTTACCTGAAAGAGTGCCGTCATGATTGCACACAAGTACCCCGTCTGTTGTTATCCATACATCAACCTCACTACCATCGTATCCATATTCCTGAGCCTTGGCAAGTGCTTCGATGGAGTTTTCCGGAATATTGTTCTTGTGGAATCCTCTATGAGCGATGATTTTAGGAGCGCTAAGCGCATTTGTCTCATCAGTGACCGTGAATCTTGCAACTCCAACCGGGTAGATTTCGCTACCTCTCCTCATGAACAGTTTATATTTGCCGTCGCTTATGTCCTTTGGCAAATCTGCTGTCGTGCGTGATTCTTCAGCAGTGCAACAGCATCCTGCATTGTAACTGCCGTCAAGGGACTCGATCAGGAGATTGTCACTGCTCTCGAACCCTTTGCCCGCGATGATATACTTACCTCCTGCCTGAATGTTGCAGGTTGTCATGTACATGACATTTTCCGGAAGATATGTGGCCTTTGGGATATTCAAATTAAGTTTGTTCCAATGTTCTGCCACCCATTCAGTCGTAAGTGCTTCATCATAGACTCTGGCCATAGCTACGTCACCTCTCCATGCTGTACGTACGGATGATGGAGCAGGATCTGCGCCGATGCAGAACCAGTGGCAGGCTGCTGATTTAGGAAAATTGAATGAACCGTTTGTCGGGACAGTATTCTTCAACTCGCCGTCTACATATACTCGTGCCTGGTTGTTCTCCTTGTCCCACACGCCGATTATATGGTAGTAACGTCCTCTTTCCGGAACTATACCTGTCTTGCCCCATACCCATTTGCTGCTGCCGTCAGCGCTCACGTTAGTCAGAAACGTCAGTTCCTTGCCTTGAGATGATGATGCCACCATTATGCCTGTGCCTCCTTGCTCTGTAGAACAGAATGCCTTGATTTCAGCTGCACCATCAGGAACAGCATCCAGCATTACAATCGCCTCAATGGAATATCCGTCCGACATCTTCTGCTTGAACTTTGTCTCGTTCTGATAATAGAACTTGTAGTAGCTGTCGGGAATGTCTGAACCTGGATTATGGCAGAACCTGGCCATTGAACCCTCAAATGCCGGATTTTCCCATGTCAACAGTGACAGACCGTCGTAGGTGTTCATCCTGTATCCGTTTTCTGATGCATCCCGCGCACTGCCATCAGCATTGAATACTATGTCCAGCATCGGCTTGATTTCTGGTTCAGGCTGCTCAGGCTCAGGTTGTTCCGGTTCTGGTTCAGGTTCAGGAGACGGGGTCTGCTCAATGTCAGGTTTTACATCTGTCTCGATCTGCTTATCTGTACAGGAGAAGACCAGAACTGCGGCCATGAGACCACAGATTATGGTTGATGTTCGTTTCATTGCTATTTCTTTACGAATCTTACTGCACAGCCGCCGCTCGTTGCGAGCTTCATCGGAATTACGTCGGACGAAGTGACTGTCAGCTCTGAATACGTGTAACTTTCGGGATTATTCTCATAATTGGCATCAGGGCCGTCAGCATAGATCTGTGCTGTATACTCAGTGTCAGGCTCAAGGAAGGAGAGAGGAATGCTCATCTCTCTCGCGTTCTCATCAGTTATCGCACCGAGATACCAGTCTTCAGAGTGTCTGTCACGGCGTGCTGTGACAACGTAGTCACCTATCACGGCATCGAGGACATGGCTTTCATGCCAGTCACAAGGTACATCCTTTATGAAGTCAAATGCTTTCTTACCCTCATATGCAAATGGGTCATCCGATGCCATCTGGAGCGGGCTGTATATGACGACATATTGAGCCAACTGTTTTGCAAGTGTGGTCATGACTCGGCAGAAAGGATAATTCGGATTGCTGAAGTCAAATGTGCCGAAGGTATAGTCCATCGGGCCGGCAAGTCCTCTGATGAAAGGACATACTGTCTGGTGCTCAGGTTTGTTACCGCCCTCTGGCTCCCATGCATCATGTTCCTGACCTCTGACACCCTCGTATGTCATAAGGTTCGGATAGGTTCTGTGTATTCCTGTGGGCATTGCTGGTTCGTGCTCGTCTACACAGATGCGGGATTGTGCGGCGGTTTCCACGATCTGTCTGCGGCGGTTCACAGCATACTGGCCATCATGCTCTTCCTTACCGTCCATCAGCAGATTGACATTTCCTGTCTTGATGTAGTGCATGTCGTAGCTGCTGTACAGCTTATAGGCATCGTGAATCTGTGATAGGTAATGTTCGGTGTTTGCCGCATATTCGTTGTGGATCACCATCTGGACTCCCTTTGAGGCGGCATATTTCATGATTCTGTCGAAATCGTAGTCCGGGTATGCCTGTGTGAAGTCAAAACCGGTGCTGTTTTTCATCCAATTACCGTCCCATCCCTTGTTCCAACCTTCTACGAGAACACCACTGATTCCGTTGTCTGCGGCGAAATCGATGTATCTCATTGTCTGCTTTGTGGTGGCTCCGTGTCTTGGACCATAGTACCATGTGTAGAAATCCTTGTGAAGGGTCCACCATATGCCTATATATTTCCCCGGGCGGATCCATGAAACATCTTCCAGAACACAAGGCTCGTTGAGGTTGAGCATGATCTTCGATGCCGCAAGTTTTCCGATGTCGTCGGCTATGATCATCGTTCTCCATGGGGTTACGCAAGGGGCCTCAGCATATACCTTGGTTCCGTCCGACCAAGGAGTCAGGACTGCTCGGAGACATCCGTTGTTCTCAGGAGTCAGGCTCATTTTCGCGTAGTCCGTGAGATTTGCCTCATGAATTGCATAATATCTGCCTTCTCCGGCTTCGATTGTTAAAGGTGTATGAGCTGTATCCACCTGACTCATGGGGGTGTGGTGCCCGTAGTCTTCATAATAAGGGACACTTCTGCGAAGCCACCATGCCTTGAGGTCTTTCCCGAAGTCGAATGAAGTGTTTTCTTCTGCAATGGCGAATTTCTTCAGATTCTCCTGCTCAGGGAAGGAATAACGAAATCCGAATCCGTCGTCGAATACCCTGACAATGATATCGACAATTCTTGCGGACCCGCCGTTTTCACTCAGGCGTACAGTCATCTCATTGTAGTTGTTACGGACGAATCTGTCCTCACCCCATACCTGCTCCCAAGTTTCATCTTTGGAGTCTCTTCCAATGAGTTCAACGCAAGACAGAGCGAGGGGATTTTCTTCGCCCTTCAATGTGAATCCCAATGTAGAATTGCTCAGAATCTTCTTTCCCTCCTGCAATACACTATATACGGGAGTCCCGTCGTTAAGACTGATTTCAAAGGTAATGGAACCATCAGGAGATGAAACGGAAGTGCGGTTGTCGGTGCACCCGCAGATAATTATGGTTGCGGCAGAAAGTGCCGCTGTAAGGAGTCGTATGTTCATTGTGTGTACTGTTGTTTATCTACAAAGTTAAAATATTTTATTATTATTGCACGATAAAATAAAATCTTAAATTATGAGGTTACCTAAAATAGTTGCTTTACTTCTCGTTGTCATGGCTGTGTCTTCATGTGCAAGCGAGGATTTTCCACAAGTGAGGGAACTTGCTATGAGGATCATTCCGGACCATCACGGAGCGATTGTCTTTGAAGCTCTTGAGGATTCTGTGGACTGCTTTGAGCTGTCCATGAGGGGGGAAAAGGTTCTGGTGCGTGCAAATAATGCAAATTCTGCTGCGGTCGGACTGAATCACTATCTTAAGAATCACTGCATGACGACCGTGTCATGGGATCTGCGCAATCCTGTACAGTTGCCGGATACACTTCCTGCAATTGAGGGAAATGTGAGGGTGAACGCCCATTGTTCCGACAGATTCTTTCTTAATTATTGCACATTCGGTTACACTATGCCGTGGTGGGGGTGGCCCGAGTGGGAGCGCTTCATAGACTGGATGGCATTGAATGGAGTTACCATGCCCCTTGCCATAACAGGTCAGGAAGCTGTCTGGCAGAAGGTCTGGATGAAGCATGGCCTTACAGATGAACAGGTCCGCTCATATTTTTCAGGTCCGGCCCATCTGCCATGGCACAGGATGTCGAATATAGACTATTGGCAGGGACCTCTTCCTCAAGATTGGATCGATGGACAGGCAGAGCTTCAGAAGAAGATTCTCAGAAGGGAAAGAGAACTGGGCATGACACCGGTTCTGCCGGCATTTGCCGGCCATGTACCAAAGGAACTGGCAGATATATATCCTTCCATCGACACATCCCGTGTCAGTTATTGGGGAGGATTTGCAAATGAGTACCGCTGTACTTTTCTGGCTCCGATGGACTCCCTTTACTCGGAAATACAGAAGGATTTCCTGACAGTGCAGACAGAGATGTTCGGTACTGATCATATATATGGTGTGGATCCCTTTAATGAAATTGATGCTCCAAGCTGGGACCCGCAGACCTTGGCTGCCATGTCTGCACATATATATGAGTCAATGGCGACGGTTGATCCTGAGGCTGTGTGGCTTCAGATGGGCTGGCTCTTCTATGCGGATCCCACACATTGGACTCAGGAGAACATTGAGTCCTTCCTCAGAGCAGTTCCTCAGGACAGGATGATACTTCTTGATTATTACTGTGAGTTTATTGAGATATGGAAACAGACGCGGAGTTTTTATGGACAGCCATACATCTGGTGTTATCTTGGAAATTTCGGAGGGAATACAATGATGTCCGGTAACTTCAGCACTGTAAGCAGCCGTATTGACGATGCGCTTGCCAATGGTGGTGATAATCTTGTGGGAATGGGCTCTACCCTTGAAGGCTTCGGAGTCAATATGTTCATGTATGAGTATATTCTCGAGAGAGCATGGGATACGGGCATTTCAGATAGGGATTGGATCAATGCTCTGGCAGACAGGAGATTAGGCTATGTGGATGCAGGTGTGCGGAAGGCTTGGCAGACTCTTTGTGACGAGGTCTATACTGAACATTCCAAGACCGGACATTCCACTTTGACCTGTGCCCATCCGGCTCTGGAGGGTAACTGGCACTGGACTACAAAGCCTTCGAACCATTATTCGGTGGAGACCCTTCGCTCGGTGTGGGATGCACTTCTTGCCGCTCCATCAGAGAGGGATACTTATGAATATGATGTGGTAAATGTGGGGCGTCAGCTGCTCGGTGATATGTTCCTGCAGGTCAGAAATGAATTCACCTCAGCCTACAAGGCCGGGAATCTTGCCTTGATGCAGGAAAAGGCTGAGCTGATGCTTGGTATAATTGAAGATATGGACCGCCTTGTGGCCTGCCATCCCGAGTTCTCGCTCAAGGATTGGGTGCAAATGGCCAGAGCCCTGGGAAAGACTCCTCAGGAAAAGGACTACTATGAGACAAACGCACGTACCCTTGTGTCTGTATGGGGAGACAGCTATCACCTGAGTGATTACGCCAGTCGTGCATGGGCGGGAATGCTGACTTCCTTCTATAAGGTGAGGTGGGAGATGTTTGTGGATGATGTGATGGAATCATGCAAGTCCGGAGTCCCTTTTGATGCAAAGGCCTTTGATGCAAAGATATGGGATTTTGAAAACAGATGGGCTCAGTCATCGCATAAGATAGAATATCCGCAGCCGGGCGATCCGATTGCCACTGCCAGGGAGTTGGCAGAGAAATACAGATAAAATTAAAGTCTGGCAAGCGCCAGACTTTAATTTTATTATATTCCGAACGAGATGCAGCTCACGACCTTTCGTTCAACAGGAGTTTCAGATGTGCCGGAATCGCTAGGCCAGTTAAGGAGTGCCCCGTCGAGACCGACTATTGCTGAAGATCCTCCTCCGTCCAGGTTCATAGCTTTTGCGGCACCATGTCTGATGAATGTCTCGGACAGTTCCTTTAGAGTCATTCCAGGTGAGCCGAGCATGCCTCTGCCATCGCATATGATCAGAAGGACTTTTCCATCATCCGTAATGCCGATACCCGTTCTTGGAACCCTGCTGAATGCTGCTGTTCCTCCGCTGTCAAAACACTCTCCCCAATAACTTTCGGTGGAAACGTCCTTGCCTTCTGACACTAGCATAGGCCCTCCTCCGATTGCGTGTTGCGGCTCCCAGAGTTCTGCACCAGGAGTTTCTGTGGTAGGAGGTTCTGCCATGAATTCCTGAGTCTTCTCATTATTATCCAAAGGGGAAGGAAAGGCATAGTGTCTCCTGGATGTAGGGTCACAGCAGAATGTCCATTCTATCTCAAAACTTCCATCTTTCATCTGTCCGAATGCTGCACGGACCGGGTATATTGTCTGCTTATAGTTTTCGTCATTTGGCCAGTTGATTCCACGTGGGGCGGTGACATCGCAGAAGCCATTGGAAATAATCAGGCTCATCGAAGTTGAGCCGGCAAAATAACCGGCATTGCTTATAATATATGGTGTGCCAAGATTAGTATTGAAATTTCTGTATACCTCAGATGGAGTCCTCTTGGGGGTGTTCTTGATGGTGTTGAATCTGAGACCGGGATTGGCTTTGAAATCCATTGTAGCGAGAATATATCTGGTGGATTTACCATCAGTATGCAGATAGGAATTTTCTGTGACGGTTATTCCTTTCGGATAACCTTCCGGTTCTGGTTCGGGCTCCGGCTCTTGGTCAGGTGTGGTATCTGGGGACGGAATCTGCCCCTCAGTATCCGGGATACTTTCTTCCGGTAATCTGTTGTCATCGCAGGAACATGTGAAAAGAGTAGAAATGAGAATAAGGCATAATAAAATCTGGAATCTCATGCGTGGCATCTCCATAATATATTTATTTATTAAAACTTTGTGCAAAATTATAAATATTTAAAAACTCTTGCTATATTTGAATGGAAAATGAAAACTAACTTATGACAATATGAAGAGTGTTCTAAGAAAAACCGTTTTGGTTATAGGCTTTTTCTTCACCCTTGTATCCTTTGCCGGGGCTCAGTCTTTCCGCGTTACCGGTACTGTGAAGAACAATCAAGGGGGGGCCGAAACCGGTGTGGTGGTCTTCACCAAGTCTGACAATTCTCAAGGTACGATGACTGATTCTGAAGGTAGGTTTTCCATTACCGTGCCTTCAAAAGAAGAAGTTATCGTTTTTTCACTGCTGGGTTTCAAGAATGCCGAGATTCCTGTGAACGGACGTGCAGTCATAAATGTGATTCTCGAACCGGATGCTACAGCTCTTGAAGAGGTTGTAGTGGTAGGATATGGAGTCCAGAGGAAACAGTTTGTTGTCGGCTCAGTCAGTCAGGCATCAAGCAAGGATCTCATGAAGGCGCCGACCAGTGATGTGCAGAGCATGTTGACAGGACGTCTGGCTGGTATGACCAACATTCAGAAGACCGGTACTCCTGGAGAAGGCAACAACACAATGCTTGTGCGTGGTCTGTCCACATTCAATAACTCCGGTCCTCTTGTCATTGTCGATGGAGTTCCGCGTACGATGAACAATATCAACCCGAATGATATCGCGACTGTGTCTGTACTTAAGGATGCTGCTACAGCTGCCATATATGGCGTCCAGGCTGCCAATGGAGTTATCCTCATTACCACCAAGACAGGAGCTCAGGGCAAGGCCAATATCTCCTATGATGGTTCTGTTACATTTTCCACAAATACGGCGGTTCCGGACCTGATGAATGCAGAAGAGTATATCTACTGGCATAACAAAGCTAAGCAGATGGATGGTCAGGAGCCATATTGGACAGAAGAGAAGATTGCCAGAATGAAGGAGATGGGAGTCTATGGCGAGACTGATTGGTTTGCCCAGATATTTGATAAGTATGGACTGACTCATCAGCATAATATCTCTGCTTCTGGTGGAACAGATAAGGTTAAGTATTATGCCAGTCTGGGACTCATGAACGAAGACGGTATTCTTCGCAACACAGATTATAGCCGCTATAATGTGAGGGCGTCGATTGATGCGGATCTGGCCCAGAATCTCAAGCTGACCATGAATATTGCCGGCAATTACTCCGACAGGCATTGGCCAGGCCTGAATTTCAAATCCCAGTCTGAATTTTCTCCGATCACTCAGGCCTACTATGCTGTTCCTTGTGTAGCTGCTGAATATACGAATCCGGATACAGGAGAAACATACCCTCTTGGCTATACGAATGGTACATATACCTATAATTCTGGAGCGGCCCTGGATACGGGGTATCAGAATCAGGTGTCCTATAGAGCGGAAGTGTCTTCCAAGGTGGAATATGATTTCCAGGCAATCAAGCCATTGCAGGGACTCAAGGCATCCGTGTTCCTTGGATACAACTATCTCCACACCACAGACAGGAACTTCCTGGAAGCATATCAGATATATAAGTACGATCCTAAGTCCATGTCTGTAATACAGCAGACTTCTTTAGGTATTTCTGAGACCAACTTCAATCGTTCGTCATCTCTGGGCTGGAATCTCATGATTCGTCCTCAGCTCACATACGACAGGGAGTTCGGTAACCATAATGTATCAGGACTTTTCCTGTTCGAGCGTTATAATACCTATGGCGAGACCATGACAGGCTTCAAGAAGGGCTATTTCTCGGATTACCCTGTTGACATCTCAACTGGTATGACGGATTCGTCACCTTATACCTCCGGCTCTTTCAGCCATTCGGGAATGGCCAGCTTCGCAGGACGATTAAGTTATGCTTATGCGAAGAAGTATCTTGCTGAATTGACTTTCCGAGCAGACGGATCATATAAGTTTGCACCTGAAGACAGATGGGGATATTTCCCTTCACTTGCTTTGGGATGGGTCGTTTCCGAAGAAGGATTCATGGATGGAGCGGATTTTCTTGACCATCTGAAATTGCGCGCATCTGTCGGTGTACTTGGAAGTGACGACACAGGTGAATATCTGTATATGCAGACCTATTCTTCGACAGGCTCCTCATATTCCTATGTCTGGGACGGTGTCGCCAGACCGGCTTTCTATACTACCGGTTATGTGCATGAGGGACTCACCTGGTCGCGTACCAATACCTACAATGTAGGTCTGGAAATGAAAGCCTTCAATAACAGATTGAGTTTTGAGTTCGACTGGTTCTACAAATACACGAAGAATATTCTTGAATATGGTTCTTCCACTTATGCTCCTTCCCTTGGTGGAAACAACCCATATTGGGATAACTCCGGTGAGGTGGATAACAGAGGATTCGATATGACTATCAATTGGGGAGATGCCTTTGCCAGCGGTTGGTCATATAATCTGACAGGAATTCTAGGCTGGTCGAGAAACAAGGTGCTCAAAAAGAAGATTGCAGACGATCATCCTTCATATAGAGCTATTCTTGGCGAGCCGATGGGAAGCATATATGGTTTCAATGCTCTTGGACTTTTCCAGACGCAGGAACAGGTTGACAACTATCCTACCGCCCCTTCCGGTTGGCTGGAACTCGGAGCGATCATGTACGAGGATGTGAATGGTGATGGTAAGATCGACTCTACCCATGACTATGTGAAGATCGGTCGCTCATCAATTCCTGAAATGATATTCTCTTTCAATGCAGAGGTTGCATGGAAGGACCTCTCTCTGAGCGTTCTCCTTCAGGGAGCAACTCTCTGCAACTATCAGTTGAACGGTTGCTATAACAACGGAAACACTGACGGAACCATGTTTACACGTCAGTTCTACGGAGGAGGTAATTCACTCCTGCATCTTGTGTCTGACTCATGGACTCCAGAGAATACTGATGCCAGATATCCAAGATTGGCTGCCTCTACGAATGCCAATAATGCCTGGGCATCATCATGGTGGGTAATTGACGGATCCTATCTTCGTGTAAAGAATGTCCAGCTCAGTTACTCTCTTCCAAAGAGTCTTCTCCATAGAGGAAAGAACGGCGGTATCGACCGTATCAGAGTTTATGTTGCCGGCACAAACCTCTTTACTTTCAGTGCATATAAATATCTTGACCCTGAGAACCCTGGTATCAACAACGGATACTATCCTCAGCAGAGGACTTTCAGCCTCGGTCTTAATTTAACATTCTAAACGATAGCGGATATGAAAAGATTTATAAACAATATAGTGTTGATTCTATTCTTCGCTACGGCATTCAATGCTTGTGATGTTCTGGACCTGAAGCCTACGGACAAGTATTCCGAAGAAATCGTCTGGGGATCCAAGGATGCTATTGACAGCTATGTGGTCGGCTTCTATGCGTTTATGAAGGACGCAACGGAAATTGCTCACAGCAATATGACTAATTTTACTGATGCCTACACTGATATAATGAAGAGCAGCTCATGGGACCAGCATAATCACACATACAATAGGGTCCTCCTTCAGGAGACAATGTTCGATGAGACCAGTGCCGGTTCTTTTGAGTGCTGGAGCGATTGCTATAACGAGATCAAGCAGGATAATGAATTCCTTCGCGATGCACCTAAATATATTTCGAAATACGGCGAAGAGTTCATCAATGTCCGGATGGCGGAGATCAGAGTGGTAAGGGCATATGCATATTTCAAACTGATGAGAGTGTATGGCTACAACGACACCAAGTATAATGCTATTCAGAATGGTGGTGTTGTTCTCAGATCCTCTTTGGACGGCCCTCAGGAAAATGATAAGCCTCGTTCCAATTGGACCGACAGCTGGCAGTTTATAATTGATGACCTTACTTATGCTGCAGAAACTCTTCCAGAAACATGGGGAGGGACCAAAAGATTTACAAAGGCCGTAGCTTACGCACTGCTCACCCGTGTCGGACTTTATGCGGAAAGATGGGATGTGGTCATTGACGCTGCTAAAAAATGTGAGGAACTTGGATGTACACTTGCCCAAGATTATGCCAAGCTTTTCAGCGACAGTTCAAATCCGGAACATATATTCGCAGTGGATTTCCTGACAAACAAGATGACTCATAGGGCTGATATGTTTTTCCGTCCTATAGGCGACTCGAAGTACCATAGCAATAACACTATTTTTGGAGCTATATGCCCTACAAGCGAGCTGGTGGATAGCTATGAGATGGCTGATGGTTCAGAATTCAGCTGGGAGAAGCACGGAACTGTTCCATATGTTAACCGTGAGCCGAGATTCTATGCCTCTATCCTCTATGATGGAGCGAGATGGGAAGGACGTACTATTGAGACACATGAGGGAGGTGAGGATGGAATCGGCAAATTCCAGACAAATGGTACTGCCGGTACTACCACGACCGGATACTACTTCAGGAAATTCATTACTGAGGGAGACTACACATGGGAAACAAATGGCAGCGCCCATTTTGCCACTTTCATCAGATATGCTGAGGTGCTGCTTAACTATGCAGAGGCTCTGGCAGAGCAGGATTGGAGCGCGAACAGCGCATTGGCTCTTGAGGCACTTAATAAGGTGAGAACCAGAGTTGACCTTCCGGAGAAGTCGGCATCATCCATTGATGAATTCCGAGCTATACTTCGTAAGGAACGCATGATAGAGCTTGCAGGAGAAGGATTCCGCTATTGGGATATCAGAAGGTGGAGGATAGGAGAGGAAGTCATCCATGGCAAGCAGGCTCATGGATGCAAGATCACGGTAGAAGATCCTGCTCCAACTGACCCTCCGACGGGTATCATAAATATAAAGTATGAACAGATTCCGGTAGATGCAGGATTGGAAAGAATATTCCTCGACCGCTACTATTCGTTCTCGATTCCTATTGTAGAACGTTCAAACAATACTGCTTTCGGAGAAAATAACCCAGGTTGGTAAGTATAAGATATGAAAAAGATATTTGCAATATTAGTTATCGCAGCTGCGTCCATGGTGACCTTCAGCTGCCAGAAACCGGATTCCGAGTTTCTCCATTCAGACAACACTATCAGTTCTGTTCTGTTGCTTCCTGCTGTCAGCACGGTGTCAACAACCATCAGCGGTGAAATCAATCAGGAGACCGGTGAGATCCTGTTTGCCATTCCAAAGAATTTAAGAAGTTCGATCGATATTACAAAGGTAAAGGTCAGAGCGACAGTCTCATATGATGTTGTCATCACCCCATCTCTGTCGGGAATCAAGGACCTTTCTGAGGAATATCCGATCACTGTGACTGCCACCCAGACCGGAGAATCAAAGAACTATACACTCCGTGCATATTACTCAAGGAACTAATTATTAAACCACTAATCACAAAACATTATGAAATTTAACAGATTTTTTGCATTTCTTGCAGCGGCTTCGATGATAGCATTGGCTGCATCTTGTAACAAGGAACCTCAGCCTGAACCTGAGCCAGAGCCAGAACCAGTAGTAAAGAGCGATGCATGCAAGCTTACGGCACTTTCTCTTGAGGCTGCAGGCCAGAGCATTGAAGGCTTCGTTTACGAAGAGGATAAGGTTGTTGAGGTTGCTTACATGCCTGACCAGTATGCTGGTCTTGCTAACGCAACAGCAAAACTGACAGTTTCTGATAAGGCAACTGTATCTCCAGATCCTACAGTGGCAGCAGACTATACAGTAGAAGGTGGCGTGAAGTTCACAGTTACTGCTGAGGATGGTGAGCACAAGGCTGTATATACAGTCGTTCTCAAGGAGGCTGAATTCAATGTCAAGTGTCAGCTCGTCTGGCAGAAGACCTACGGAGACCTTGGTGTTGGAACAGCTTCATTCAGCCAGAGTAATGTAGGTTTCTCAGGAACCAACTTTGTGACCCGCAACCTTGAAGTTCTTGACCTTACAGGTGCAAAGGTCGGCACTCTTAATGTAGAGGGTGTTGCAGCAGCTGGTGAAGAAGGTTTCGGACTTGCTTGCGTGACTAATGATCATGCAGGACATCTTGTAGCTTCAGTAGGTGTCACAGCTGATGACAAACCTGCTCCAAACTCTGACAGTGTTGTCAAGAGCTATATCTATGTATGGAAGAATGGTTGGGATAAGGCTCCTGAGCAGTTCTACTATACTGATGAAGGAAATGTTACACTTTATATGTCTGCCGGTGGTGATCTCACAGCTGATGGTATCATCAATGTGATTTCTCCAGGTCGTGGAGCAACCACAATGTTCCATACATTCTACACCACTGCAGGTGCAGAAGGATACCAGTGGGCTGCATTCAACACTCAGTATGTTTCCAACGACGGTAACTGGGGCCAGATGGTTTCTCCTGCCACAGGCAAGATCTCTGGTGACTTTGTTGTCTGCGACTCCCAGGGTAATAATAATGGTATGATGTATTATGTACGTCATGGTTATGAGGATCTTGGCGCAGACGTTGCCCTTAACGGAACAGTTCTTGACGATGCCCTTGCTGAAGGTGGCGGATCTAACCAGTATGGTAATTACTCAATCGGTCATGCTCGTGCTTTCACTCTTAATGGTACTGCATATGTAGTTGCTTGTTCATCTGGCTGGCCTTGCACATATGTGACCATCCAGACCCTCAATCCGGAGGATGAGAATCACTACCTTCTCCGTACTCAGGTTCTTGCTACTCCTGCACCTGTTCCTTGTTCAGCTTACTGCTTTGACGAGTCAACAGGCAAGGCATATGTACTTGTATCAGCTCAGTCAGAGTCTCCAATGATGGCTCTCTATGAAATCATCACTGAGATTCTCTAATATTTATTTCATTGCAAAATCAGGTCTTCTCGGTTCAGCTTCCGGCTGGACCGGAAGACCTTTAAAATTCTAAAATTTAAATGAAAAGGACCATTCATCTTCTGGCGGTCACGCTTCTGAGTGTCATCTCCCTCATGTCCTGCTCAAAAAATAGCGTGGAGAAGCCTAAATATCTGTGGATGTGCATAGATGCCAATTTTGAGCGTTTTTCACATAAGGACTCCATCTGTTGGTATCTGGATAAGGCGAAGGAGACGGGTTTCAATCAAGTTGTCGTGGATGTAAGAGGAGTGGACGGACGTGTCCTTTATAACAGTGACCATCTTCCAATGCTTACTGAAGTGGATGGCTACAAATGCGAAAGAGACTGGGACTATCTTCAGTATTTTCTAGATCAGGCAAAAGAAAGGGGACTTCGGGTTACCGTGTCGGCGACTGTCTTTCCGGCGGGGAGTCAATACCACGACAGAGGACTGGTTTTCGATGATCCTTCCATTGCTGAAATGACCTGTCTTGAATATACTCCAAATGGAATGATGAAGATTGAGGATGATGAGTCAAAAGTTGCCGCTTTTCTCAATCCGGTTCTTCCAGCTGCCCGTGAGTATGCAATGCAGGTAATACGTGAATTGCTTGTAAAATATGATTTCGATGGCTATTGCCTCGATTATTGCCGTTTCCCAGATGGCCAGAGCGACTTTTCGCAGGACACAAGGGAAGCATTTGAGAAATATATAGGTGAAAAGGTTGAGAATTTCCCACAGGACATCTATTCATACGCGGAGGACGGCTCGCGTATTCCTGGAAAATTCTATAAGAAGTGGTGGGAGTTCCGTTCTATGGTGATCAGAGATTTCATAGCGGAAGTGAGAAAGACTGTCGATGAGCTTCAGCCTGATGTCAAGCTTGAATATTGGGCTGCATCCTGGCTGCATGCCATTTATCAGAATGGACAGAACTGGGCAAGTCCTGAATCCCGTTTCTACGAGGACTATCTTGACGATTGGGCAACTCCTGACTATCACAAGACTGCTTTTGCTGACCAGTTGGATGTGTTCATTACTGGAACTTATCTTGAGAAAGTCTGGGGAATGGATGATCTGGAGTCTGTGGAATATGGCCTTTACAGATCTAATCGCGATGTGCAGGGTGCCTGCGCTGTCTATGGTTCCCTCTATGCTCAGAATCATCTTGAAGAATTTGATGATGCTGTCTATCTCTGCCTGCGTGATACCGAAGGACTCATGGTCTTTGATCTTGTGCAGGTGATCAGATATAACTTGTGGGATAAAATTAAAGCCGGTATTGACCGGGCAGAGTCTGAAATAAAATAATAAAACCGACATATGAAAAAGATTGCATTTATTGCGTTGATATCTATCCTGACTTTTGGTGTGGTCTCCTGCGATCAGGACCCGCTTCCGTCAGATGATACAGAAAATATAACTCCTGAACCAGAACCTGAACCCGAACCAGAGCCCGAACCTGAACCGGAACCTGAACCGACGCCTTCGGTTGAGGCAAAACCAGTGGTGCTTTGGATTGATGCTGAGGCAAATTTCTACCGTCTCAGGACCAAGGCAAATATTAAGGGTTTTCTTGATATGGCTCAGAAAAACGGATTCAATGCTTTCGTAGTGGATGTCAAACCAGTTCAGGGCGACGTTCTTTACAACAGCAGCTTCCTGCCTAAATGCACTTATCTTGCAGGCCATACAGTTGAAAGAGACTGGGACTATCTTCAGTTCTTCCTGGATGAGGCACACGAGCGTGGAATGCGTGTGACTGTATCAACCACCATCATGACAATGGGCTTGCCTCAATCTGATACTGGCCCGGGATATAAGGACTATCCTGATTCAGACTATGACCTCGCTTATTGGGATGATAAATTCTGCATTGAGCATCTTCCCGAGGGCCTTGTCGATATACGTGAGAGCGATGCATGGGACGTGTTTGCCTTCCTTAATCCTATCCTTCCGGAGGTGCGTGAGTATGTTATGAAGATGGTCACTGAACTGGTCACAAATTATGATTTTGATGGCTATATCCTCGACTACTGCCGTTATATGAACATGAACAGTGATTTCTCGGAGGCCTCCAAGAAAGCATTTGAGGAGTATGCAGGCGTTACATGTGATAATTTCCCTTATGACATTTATTATTATGAGGACGGAGTGACAGATAAGAGCCAGTATACTCCTTCCACCTACTATAACAAGTGGATAGAATGGAGGGCTAGTGTAATTCAGGGCTATGTGAAGGAAATACGTGAGACTATCAAGTCGATAAAGCCTGATGTGGATATTGAATATTGGGCAGCTGCTTGGTGGCCTCTTCCGCACACCGGTCAGAATTGGGCAAGTTCCTTCAATGGGGCTGGTGCAAACTACTGGTGGTCTACCCAGACATACCCGAAGACTGGATTTGCTGATTATCTTGATATATTCCAGCTTGGTGCATATTATGACACGGTTCTGGATGTCGCAAGTGCCATATCCCGTGCCCAGTCGCTTACTATGGGAAAGTGTGAAGTGTTCGGAACCATTTCGGCGGCCTCTGTAAAACTTGATATAGAAAAAGCATGTTATACCTGTCTGAAGAGTTCGGATGGTCTTATGGTCTTTGAACTTAGCCATATCATCAATAACAAGGCCTGGGAGAAGATCAGAGCAGGCGTCAAGAAAGCCGAAGAGGAACTGGGAATAATAAGGGAATATTGATATGATTTCGAGATTCAGACATTGTCTGATGGTAGTCTTGGGATTGGCTCTCATTGCTGCATCGTGTGACAGACCGATTGAACCGGAAGACATTCCGGTAGAGGAACCTTCTGATACCCTCGGTTCCGGCGATGTTCAACAACCGGATGATAGTGAGCCGGGAGTAAAGGTGCAGCCCAAGAAGGTCTCTCTGTGGATCAGTACCAGCGTCAACTTTTCACGCCTTAAGAGCAAGTCCAATATAAAGCATTTCATGGACCTGATAGAGGAAGCTGGTTTCAATGAAATCATTGTGGAGGTTAAGACCATGCAAGGACAGGCACTGTATTTCAGTGATATTCTTGAGTACCAGAAAACAGCAGGAGGAGTGACAGTGGACCGAGACTGGGACTATCTCCAATATTTCATCGACCAGGCTCATGACAGGGGAATGACAGTTCTTGCCGCTTCTACCGTATTTCCGGACTATAGGGAGGAATGGGAACAATATTGTTGTGTCGAACATCTTCCTGAGGGACTGAAGAGCATAAAGGACAGTAAGGATAGCGGAATCTTTCCCTTTCTGAATCCTGTCTATCCGGAAGTCAGAGAACTTGTGATGAGTGTCTGTGAGGAGATCGTTACAAAATATGATGTTGATGGTCTGGTGCTGGACTACTGCCGTTATCAGAATGCAAACAGTGATTTCTCAGAAGCGTCAAGAAAGGCGTTTGAGAAGTATGCGGGAGTTACCTGTTCCAATTTTCCTTATGATATCTATTATTATCCTGATGGGGAGACGGATAAGGGAGAGTATAAGCCGTCAACTTATTATAACCAATGGATGGAATGGCGCTCCTCTGTCATTCAGGGTTATGTCAAGGAGATAGGCGAGAGGGTGAAGGCAATAAAACCGGATATCTCGTTTCAGTATTGGGCAGCGGCCTGGTGGCCTCTTCCTGGCACCGGACAGAACTGGGCGAGTCAGAAGCATACGAACTATCCTTACTGGTGGGCAACCCCGGATTATCATAAGACTGGTTTCGCGGAATATCTGGATGTGTTTCAGAACGGAGCATATTACAATAAGGTGACTCCCGTATGGGACAATGGTACTATAGCCCATGCACTGTATCAGGGGGATGCCATCATCAAGGATGCCTGTCAGCATTATTCGAGTTTCTCTGTTGCGGATAAGGACTTTGATGCAAAGGAAGCAATGAAATACAGCTACCTGAATTCTGATGGAGTGATGGTCTTTGAACTTTGCTACATGGTGAAACATGATTGGTGGGATGAGATAAAGGCGGGAATAGTCGAAGCTGAAACTGAGCTTGGAATAGTTAGAGAATAGACTATATGAAGAAAATATTGATTTTTATGTTGATGCTGGCTTCATTTGCAGCATCTGCAAAGACTTATGACCTTTCCTCGCCTGATGGTAGGGTCAAGGTGTGTATTGAGACGGGGACCCAGCTTGCCTATTCTGTGTCATACGCAGGTGAGCGGATTCTTGACATGAG
The DNA here is from genome assembly GCA_017502125.1 of Bacteroidales bacterium. Lineage (GTDB taxonomy): Bacteria > Bacteroidota > Bacteroidia > Bacteroidales > UBA932 > Cryptobacteroides. Next base: position 29,345 of record JAFVVN010000015.1, read on the forward strand.
CAGGATAGGGCTGGACTTCAAGGACAAGGTTCTGTCGCAGTCTGTCCGCAAGGTCTCGCATAGGACACTGAATCAGATGCATTATGCTGTGGTTCCTGTGAAGTCTCGTGAAGTCAGAGAACATTGTAATGAGCTCAGACTTGACTTCAAGGGAGGCTGGGCTGTGGTCTTCAGAGCCTATGATGACGGCGTCGCCTATCGTTTCGAGACAGCCTTCAAGGAGCCGGAGGTTTTGGTGACCGATGAAACTGCTGATTATGCATTTGCTGAGGATAATGAGGTGTATTGGGCTAATGAGAAGAGCCCAGAATTTATCACCCATTGCGAGGCCTTCTTCAAGGAGATGAAGATTTCGGACATTGTACGCGAGCAGTATGCCTACCTTCCTGTCAGCATGAAGACTCCATCGGGGACCCGCGTGGTAATCACTGAGGCTGATATGTTCGACTACCCTAATATGTTTCTTTTCGGTGGTCAGGGACAGACACTTGTGTCCGAATATCCTCAGGTCATCCTTGACTATGATATGAGGACTGACCGTGATGTAACCGTAACCGAAAAAGCTGATTATATTGCAAGGACAAAGGGAACCCGCAGCTATCCATGGAGAGTGATGACTCTCGGTGACGACAGGTCTCTTCTTGAGAATAATCTTTCATGGCTGCTTTCCTCAAAGGAATATAGCGACGACCTGCAATGGCTGCGTCCTGGAAAGATATCCTGGGAATGGTGGGCGATGCTCAATGTCTATGGAGTCGACTTTGAAGCTGGAGTCAATACTGAGACTTATAAATATTATGTGGATTTTGCTGCCGACTACGGCCTTGAATATATCCTGATGGATGAAGGATGGTCGGCAAGCACTCTGAATGTCGTTGAACCGAATCCGGAACTCGACCTGGCTGAGATCATCCGTTATGCCGACAGTAAGGGAGTCGGGGTGGTACTCTGGACACTATGGACTCCGATGATGGAGGATATGGAGCACATACTTGACACATACCGTGACTGGGGTGTGAAGGGCATCAAGATTGACTTCATGCAGATGTGTGACCAGAATATGGTCAATTTCTATGAGGATGTTGCCCGTGAATGCTTCGAGCGTCACCTTCTTGTCGACTACCACGGAGCTTTCAAACCAGCCGGTCTTCAGCGTAAATATCCTAATGCGATGACCTACGAGGGTGTCTATGGAATGGAGCATGATAAGTGTTCTTACGACATATCTCCGGAGCACGACCTTGTGCTGCCGTTCACCAGAATGGTTGCAGGCCCTATGGATTATACCCCTGGAGCCACAATCAATGCAAGCAGGACTGACTTCCGCGAGCGTTGGGAGCATCCTATGAGTCAGGGAACTAGAGCACATCAGGCTGCTATTTTTGTGGCCTTTGAAAGCCCGCTGATGATGATGTGCGATTCGCCGTCTAATTACAGACGGAACGATGAGTATGCCCGTTTCCTCGCATCCATCCCGACAGTCTGGGATGAGACGGTCGCAATAGATGCCAAGGCTGGTGACTACCTTGTTATGGCGCGACGTAATGGAGATGTGTGGTATGTGGCAGGTCTCAACGATTGGAATGGACGTGAACTGCTGGTCGCTCTTGATTTTTTAGGCGAGGGGGAATATTCCGCTCAGATTTTCAAGGATGGTGTGAATGCCAACCGTTGGGGCGAAGACTATAAACTTGAGACAACCACTGTCCGCAAAGGTGACCTCCTTCCTGTCAAAATGGCCGACGGAGGCGGCTGGGTTGCCATCCTTCGTCCAATGTAACTCTTGCCTGCTTTGGCTACTTTCATCACTTTAGTTACCGGACATCTTGTACATTGCAATTGGGGATGGTCAGGTTACCTATATGACCGCTATTGTGAGCACTTCGGCATACAGAACAAATGGAAACAATGATATCAATCTTATATTAAATTTACGAAATGAAGAATATTATAGTGTTTCTGACAGTGGCATTTGCCTTAGCAGTTTCCAGCGGATCTGTATCAGCACAGACGGCTGTCTATACGGATGCTTCTGCATTTCCGGTATATGGCAAGGTCTCGGACCAGACAAATTCGCGTTATGAGCGTCTGCCTTCCGAACTTCAGGGGGTGAGCCGTGACCCGGTGTGGTATCTGGGGCGTAATTCGGCCGGTCTGTTCATCCGTTTCCGCTCGAACTCCACATCCATATATGCCAGATGGGAGTCCACCTTCAACAACTCAATGACCCACATGACGGACACAGGCACAAAAGGCCTTGACCTCTATACCCTTGTGGACGGCAAATGGAGACATGTCTGCAGCGCACAGCCTCAGGGCAAGAAGTCAGAGAGGAAGATCATCGGCAATATGGATCCGGTGGAGCGTGAATATATGCTCTACCTGTCATTGTATGACGGGGTGTCTTCTCTGGAAATCGGCGTGGATGAAGGGGCGACCCTGGATCAGCCTGCGGTTAACAGCCCATCACGGGAAAAACCTGTCGTGATGTATGGAACCAGCATCCTTCAGGGAGGATGTGCAAACCGTCCCGGCATGGCTCACACAAATATAATCAGCCGCCGTCTGGACAGGGAAGTCATCAATCTCGGGTTCAGCGGGAGCGCTCTCCTGGATATGGAAATCGCTCATCTGATGGCTGGCGTAGAAGACCCCGGCCTGTATGTTCTGGACTATGCTCCCAATGCTTATGCAGACATGATCGATGAGAACGGAGAGAAGTTCTTCCGGGTAATCAGGGATGCCCATCCGGATGTCCCGGTCATCTTCATAGAGGACGTGATATTCCCTCACACCATGTTCGACAATGCGATCCGTGCAGAGGTCCAGGAGAAGAATGCAGCCCAGAAGCGTCTCTTTGACAGACTGAAGCGGGCTGGTGAGAAGGATATATATTATATTTCAGCCGAAGGCATGATCGGTGACGATGGTGAGGCCACAGTTGACGGAATCCACTTCACCGACCTTGGCGCCATGCGCTACGTCGACCACGTCCTCCCCACCATCCGCAAAGCCCTGAAGCATAGATGATGAACAGTAGATTTGAATACTTCTAAAATTTTCTTAGCTTTCACCGTTGGGTAGTAGATGGGGTTTTGAAACAGACAAGGTACTATTGTAATGCTTATGGAGAAATTTCGGAGGAGGGGGACACTATATATTGGTTGTCGACTTTTCCTGTCCGGGGCTATCTGGTGCATTGCAATTGGGGCTGGAATGGTCTGGATGATGGATGGTATTATCATTTCAGACCCAATAGGTTGATGATAGATTATTATAAATATTAAAATACAGAGTTATGAATAGATTAATCTTTGCATTTATGTTTTTAGTCGCGATGTCTTGTTCCGGTTATGGAGATGAGTCGGTTAAGGGAGATGACTCGTTGGGTAAAGATAATCCGTTGGTGTTGGAGAATGTCCGTATAAACCCCGGTGATGATGCTCCGATAGCTTGGGATGAGGACGGGACACCGAGGATTGAGGGGTGCGGAGCAGTTCCGGAGTTGATGGCTTATTTGCGTGGCTATGGTTGGGTTGTCGGGGATATCTATGAAATTGCAGATTCGTCGGTTGATTTTGATAGGAATCATATCGATTGCATACCGGGGCATTTCGACAAGTACTACTTTCAGCAGGATGGGGTAAGTGTCAGAGAATACATTAACTACCGTTTGGAGCAGCCAGATGAGGCTTATTTGTATTGGGATCATATCTATGATTGGCAGGAAGACGGCACATTGAGGGATGAGGATGGCAAGTTCCTGATGAGGGTTGTGTTTGTCGGTGAGAAGGAGTTTCAGGCGATAATACACTTGGGCTCCCGCATTGTGGAGAGGGAACCGCTGGTTACAAAGGAAGTATATGGACTGGCGGACTTTGTGAGAATGACCGATGAGGAACTGGATGCCTGCCGGAAGAAATACGACAAGGAATATTTCGAATATATGTCAAAACAGCAGGCTGTCAAGTAGCTGCCCGTCCAGAGAATTTGCTATGAATAAGTATTTTTTGATAACTGCAACAGCTCTGCTTTGCATGACATCATGCTCAAGGCCTGAGCATGTGGATGTTCTGGTGATTGGGGGCGGGGCCAGCGGAATAACTGCCGGTGTCCAGTCTGCCAGAATGGGAGTGCCTGCCATGGTGGTTGAGGAGACCCCTTGGGTGGGCGGTATGCTCACAGCTGCCGGAGTGAGCTGTGTGGACGGTAACTACAAGCTTCAGAGCGGACTCTTCGGTGAGTTCGCGGATTCGTTGGCTGCGCGATATGGTGGCTGGGATGCCCTCAAGACAGGATGGGTGAGCAATATCAACTTCGAACCGCATGTGGGTCAGGAAATCCTGACGAATATTGCGGCCTCCTGCGGGGATCTCCTCCAGGTCAGGCGTGAGACAGTCATGGAAAGCGTGAAGAAGGTGGACCAGACATGGAAGGTGGTGCTGAAGCCGCTTCATGGCAGAAGATATACGGTCACTGCCGATGTGCTCATTGACGGAACCGAACTCGGAGATGTGGCAAAGGCATGCGGGGTGGAATATAGGATAGGAATGGAATCTTCTACTGATACAGGTGAGTCCATAGCACCGGCTGAGGCGAACGACATCATTCAGGACCTCACCTTCGTCACTATTCTGAAGGATTATGGCCAGGGAGCTGATATGACCATCCCGAAGCCGGAGAACTACGATCCTGCACCTTTCTATAACTGTTCCGTCAATCCTCATAATACCGAGATGGAAACCGGACAGACTCTCTGGAGCCCTGAGATGATGATAACATATGGACGGACTCCGAACGGTAAATATATGATCAACTGGCCTATCTATGGCAATGACCACTATGTGAATTCCATAGAAATGAGCCGTGAGGAGAGGATTGAGGCGTATAAGAAGGCCAGGGACTTCACCCTGTCTTTCGTCTATTTTATTCAGACTGAGCTCGGTATGAAGCACCTTGCACCTGCCGATGATGAGTTCCCGACCGAGGACGGACTCGCCTTGATTCCATATCACAGGGAGTCCAGGCGCATCGTGGGTGAGGCTTTCTTCACCCTTGATGCTGCTGCAGCGCCATATGATTTCAAGCATCCGTACTACAGGACCGGCATTGCGGTGGGGGACTATGCAGTGGACCATCACCACTTCCGTCATCCTGAGTGGAAGACCTTGCCTGACCTGCATTTCTATCCGATTCCTTCATTCAATGTGCCTCTGGGAGTCCTCCTGCCGAAACAGCAGGATGTGGAGAATCTGATCGTGGCAGAGAAGTCGGTATCAGTGTCCAATCTCATCAACGGGGCCACTCGCCTGCAGCCGGTGGTCATGCAGCTCGGACAGGCTGCCGGAGCACTTGCCGCCCTCTCGCAGCTTGAAGGACGACCCGTGAAGAAGGTGGGTGTCCGCAAGGTTCAGAAGGCTCTTCTTGATGCAGGCTGCTATCTGATGCCATATCTGGATCTGCCAAAGGATCATCCTCATTTCAAGGCACTTCAGAAGATAGGCGCGACAGGCATCCTGCGTGGAGAAGGACGCAATGTCGGCTGGGCTAACCAGACCTGGTTCCGTGCCGGTGATCCGCTTCTGGCAGAGGAGATATATGCGGGGGACTATTATCGTGGACCGCTTCCGTTCACTGATGGTCCTGTGAAAGTGGGACAGTTCATCAATACTCTGCGCGGTCTGGGACTGTACATCCCGGCCGATGCCGGATCAATATGGACCGGTCTCGGCCTGACGGACTTCAATCCTGACCGTGTGATCACCCGCCTTGAGGCGGCAGTCGTTCTGGATGCCCTCATAGATCCTTTCAGCATGTTCGCTGTCGATTACGAGGGAAATGTATGACTATCTTGTGATGGTTTTGGTATAGACCCTTCCGAATCGGTCGGTCACGCGGACCTCGAGAGTCTTTGCGTCAGCTGAATGTTGTGCGCGGAACATATTCTCGGTAGGAGCGGCATAGACCCATGTCCTTTTGAGGGAAGACGGGTCTTTGTAGCACTCGCGTGCCAAAGGGTCCTGAGCCTTGAAACGCTCCATGTCGCAGACCTTCACGCCGTCTTCGAAATATTCCACCTTCCACTGCGGGTCGTAGTCCCATACATTGGCCACGACATAGCCCTGGTGCATAGGGTCGTCCACATAGACCTTCATCTGGTAGTCCAGAGGATGGCCGCAGCCCTTGTATATCCAGCTGATCTGTTCGCCGTCCATGTCGAAATGCTTGAAGCCGGCAGGTGAACCGTCGATGCAGACAGGACCGCACCACCATGCTCCGCACAGACCGGTGATGTTGATTTCCGCAATGTTCTCGCTGATCTGCTCGTAGTCAGCCGTGTGCATATGTCCTGAAAGGATAAGGGCCTTGTATGGCTCCAGCATCTTGTAGAATGCAGGCTTGTTGCAGAGGTTGTCTCCGATCACGCCGTACTGGAATGCGTCGCGGTCAGACTTGTCGAGGGTGGTGGGGATATGCATCGACACGACCACGTTAGTCCCCTCCGGTATATACGAAAGGTCCCTCTCAAGCCAGCGGAGCTGCCTCTCATCGATATAGCCGATGTAGAAATAGTCGCGTCCCACATAGAAGTTGTTGTTCAGTACGATGTAATGCACCTTTCCGACGTTGAATGAATACCAGCACGGACCATACATGTTTTCATAATCCTTCATGGATGTCTCGAACGAGCGTCCCCAGTTGGTCATGTCGTGGTTGCCGATGACATATCTGTAGTCGAAGCCACCCTTGTCCATGATCCTGTTGTACTCGGGATATATGCTGTGGTCCCATCCGACAATGTCTCCCAGACAGAGTCCGAAGGTGTAGTCTCCGTCTGCCTGCTTCACATAGTCTGCAATATCTTCTGAGTACTTCTCAAGTTCCGGAAGCTCGTTCCTCTCGCTGATCTGTGGATCTGCAATGACAATCAGATTGTGGTTCTGATCGTTCTGGGGATTCGCTTTCACAACGAAGTCATATTTCTTGATATCTGGGTTTATCTCTTTGTAGAACAGAGTGTTGTCACCTTTGAGCGTTGCTGATGTATATCCTGCAGGAGTGGATATGAATACGAACCGGCTGTCCTGGTCCGTGTCCATCTTGAATCTTCCTTTGGCATCGGTCACCACAGTGTTGAGTCCGTCAGAAACCACCACTCCGGCCACTGCCTTGCCCTCGGTGGTCTTCACAGATCCCTTGATGTTCTCAGCTCTGACGCCGACCCCCGTCAGCATCATCCCAATCATTATATATACAATTGCGTTTCTCATATCTTTTTGATTATTATATTGGTGCGGAGGGTTATGAATATACATTATCTATAAATCCTCTCCTCCATCTTCCAGCCGGTAAGCGTGGAAATGTAAGGTATCATACAACTTGCCACCTTTATATGTCCCTGATAATTAGGATGCCAGCTTGCTCCCAGGTCGTCCTCATAATTGTGGGCGAAGTTGGACACTGTCATGAATGCAACATTATCCAGTCCGCTTGCCACCACGGCGCTGCGGATATAGTCGTAGAGGTAAGGATTCGCCGGTGAACCCATGCAAAGAACAGGTATCTCCTTGCCGTAGTTGGCCTTGATGCTCTTGAGCAGGGTGATGTAGTTGTTCCTGAAGTTCGCCTCATTAGGCTGCTGCCCGGTGGAGAAATCATTCGTGCCGAGATAGATTACCACGATGTCTGGAGTGTGGGCTCCCATGCCCGGCTCCCAGATAGGTTCCTTGGCCATATCGAACACCTGCGTGTAGCGGTCTGGCATATGATATCCCGGACCGAAGTTGTCATAGTTGCGGGCAATTCCCTGACCCGAGTGGCTCACGAGATTGAAATCAGCCCCGAAATAGCGGGCTGTGATTGCTGCGTATGTGAGGTTGCAGTTCTCAGTCTCGGCAAGGAAAGGGTCGTTCTTGTCGTTGCTCTCTGTGCCGTAACCGCAGGTATATGAGTCACCGATGAATTCAATATGCCTTTCCTTTCTGCCGTTTGCCTGAAGGATATCCCCTTCGCTCAGGAAAGAGTGGACCGTGAACTTTCCCTGCTCGCCTTCGGTCCTCTTCTGGAGAATCACTTCATGTTCTCCTTTGCCGAGTCCTTCCGCCAGCACTATCACAGTGTCCTTCGCTGCCACCATGAACTTTCTGTCTGTCTCTGGAGCCATCTCCTTGTCCACCCACAGGTTGAACCAGCAGTTCTTTGTGTCTGAGCACTTCATGGCAAGATATGGTCCGTTGAAGCGTACCCTGAAGTATACTCCGCTCCAGTCGTATGACACATCCGCTCCATCGACAGCTGTCCTGCCCGTATATTCGATACGGCTGTCTGATGCAGGAGTCTCTTTGAGTGTGACGGCCTTCCTGGCCGAAATGTCTGCAGCAGAGGCTGCAAGAAGGATTGTGATCAGAATGATGATTCTCTTCATATCAATAATATTTGTTTTTCTTTAACTTCTCCAGAATAGTCTGAGTCTGGTGAATGCATATGTGACACACATCATGATGAAGGTTATGATGATGCCCTGGGCTACACCCCAGAACTGCGAACCGGCTGCCAGTCCATATAGTGCCGGGAGGATTCCGAGCAGGGCGAGGACCGGACCGGTTAGGAAATTGGTCACGGTGTACGCCAGCATAGGATTCTGGCCCACACCTGCCAGGAACTTCCCTTTGACAGAGAACCTGAACTCAAGCATGAGGAGGAAGGCGGCTGTCAGGGCTGCCATTCCCGAAGTGGTGAACACATATGAGAGGTTACAGTGGTCCTTGGTTATGCCGCCGTCCACAGGGTCGAAGGCTATTCCCACAAGCAAGAGTGTGAATCCTATGATCGCGGTCCTTGTGAAGACATTCTTCTGCTTCCATGTCAGACCGATGAATGCGGCTGCCAGTGCTGCCGATATGATGAAGTCGGCAGTCACATTGCGGGTGAAAAGTCCCCAGAGCTGCACGCAGGCGGCTGCAAATGCCAGAAATCCTGCTGTGATGCTTCTGTTGTCGAAGTTCAGTCCCTCTCCGCTGCGGGAATGTGCCAGGATTATGTCTCCGACAATGGATCCCGGAATGGCGATGAGCAGATACTGTAGCCATTTCCATGAGAACAGCCAGCTCAGACTGCCGGTCGAGGGCACGAATGAAAGGACTTCCGGCGCATATGAATCAAGGGCCTTGATGGCTGCGACAAAGAGGAAGACCAGCCATCTGAGTCTGAGGCTGTCCTTTGTGAACATCCAGATGAGGCCACCCCAGATCGCTATGTTTGCAAGAATCATTATTATGATGTCGCTGCTGTATCTGTTAAGCGGTATCCCGAACCACTTGACCAGCACGAAGCCCAGCATGACCATCATCGCCGCCCCGCAAAGGTTTATGGCAGTCCCCAGATGCTTCTTCCATCCCTCGGCTTCCTTGATGTTGACTCTGACGAAGGTCATGAACATTGCCGTCCACAGGGAGATGTTGAACAGGTATATGTTCCATGATGGTCTCGAACTGCCTCCTATCGCATAGGCGTTGCCCAGAATGAGACCGAAAGCAGTGAGGATGAACCATCTCTTGATGAGGCTTCCTGCCACCTTCCACCTGCTCATTCCTCCCTCCAGCCGTTTTCTCATTGCCAGCGGAAAGGCCGCTCCCATCGAGAAGAGGAAGAAAGGAAACACAAGGTCAACCCATGTGATTCCCGGCACGTCCGGGTTGAATGCATATGTCGGAGGAGGGGTCTGGGCATGGAACATCCATGCAGGAAGATCGGAGTTGAATCCGATGTTTGCACACAGGATCATGCCTACGATGGCTATACCCCTGAGCATGTCGATTGTCGCGATGCGTTTGGTCTTGGTTGTCATTTCCTTGTTTAAATGTATATCATACAAATTTACGAAAAGAAAAGAAGAAAGCCTTGCCTTGTTGCATGTTTTTTGATTTTCGGGTGTTGTGTATTAGTAGTGTAACCCTTTGTTCTGTCGTCCGGGAGGATTTCGGAACAAAGATCTTAACAGATTTATTATGAATCGTCTGATTACAGTCGCGATGGCCGCCTGTCTGTTTCCGGCTCTCGCAGGGGCTCAACCTCAGCCCGACAATTCCACAATCCCGTATCTGGATCTCAATCGTTATCTCGGTACCTGGTATGAGATAGCACGTTTTGACCATAGCTTCGAAAGGGGCCTGGACAATGTCGTGGCCGAGTACCAGCTTCGTGATGACGGACTTGTGAGGGTGACGAATTCCGGATGGAAGAAAGGGAAGTACAAGACGGCCGAAGGCAAGGCCAAACAGCCTGATCCAGTGAATGATCCTGCCAACCTCATGGTATCGTTCTTTATGTTCTTCTACAGTCCCTACAAGGTCATGATGCTTGATGATGACTATCAGGTGGCACTGGTGGGCAGCAAGAGCCCGAAGTATCTGTGGATACTTTCACGAACTCCCGAACTTAGCCCGGATATGACGGATATGGTGCTTATGGAAGCTGAGGCCCGAGGTTATGACATAGCAGACCTCATATGGGTGGACCAGTCTGAGAACATATCTACTTTGACTTCCGGAATGTAGCGTTCAGATACAGCCCCGGTGTAGCGGCCACAGGCTTTTCTGCCGCGTACTTCATGCCGGAGACAAGTTCCGGCATGAAGCTCATGGAGGTGTGGTCCAGAACATATAATTCGAGGATGTCTTCCTCTGTTCCGTCCTCCTTGTCCAGATGGAACCCTACGAACGAGACGGCGTCTGCACTTGTCGTGTCGGCAGAGAAGAACCTGTTCGTGTTGTCGAGTGAGAGAAGCTGTATCTTCTTGTTCTGACCTTTCGGATCGGTGATGTACTTGTCGTCGCTGAATTCCAGGATGGATTCCCCTTGGAAATACAGCTTGAACTTCGATGCGAATGATGGGGTGAAGAGTGCATCTTTCAGGGATATGTCGAATGAATCGGAATATCCGAACTCCGGCACAAGGCTGTAGCCGGTGCATGTCTTGCCCCATATCTTCTCGAAATACAGCGAGTCGGTGATGAGGGTGTCCATCTTCCAGCTGCCGTCAAGCACCTTCAGGCTTCCCCTGAGAAGGTCTATCTCCAGTTCAGGAAACAGTCCGAGACCGAATTTTTCGTCTTCAGTCACATTGAGTACGATCTTGTTCCTGCCTGCCTGCGGTGATGAGGTCTTAGGAATGATCCTGAATCCGGTGGAGGACTTCTGGGCCGGGATGGAAAGGGCGGTGTGGCCGTCAAACTCGAAGTCCACTCCTTCCACTGCAGTGGATTTTTCCGTATTGAGCTCAAATCCTATGCTGCAGTCCTTGGTGAGTGCCTTCACAGATCCGGTGGAGTCGTGCAGGACTATGTAGCATTCCGTGGTGTCTGCCGCATATCCCCTTCTTGAAGAGAAGCTCAGCAGCCCGTATTTGTCCTGAAGCCTGAACTCGGAGGTTGTGTATTTTCCGGCTGTGAATCCTTCCGGGATCTCCACGCTGAGACTCACCGTCCTCCCTGTTCCAAGCTTTTTTGTGGATATTACAATTGAGTCTCTTGGAGCGTCCTTGGTGAATATGAAACAGTCTGCGGATGCCCTGTAGTCGGTTCCTTTCTTGGCGGAACCGCCGAATGTCACCGGTATCCTGACCGTGTCCGCGGTCTCGAACGGCTGTCCTATGAGCCTGAATATGGCTGTCTCCTCGAGGATTTCAGGAGTCGGGGTCAGGAAGGATATTCCTGGAGTGAAAGGTATGTTCTTTGAGCACGCAGTGAACAGCGCCGCTGCAATTATGATGGATGATAATATTCGTTTCATACTCACTGTTGGGTATTTTGACACCTTAGACAAGGTATATCATGCAAACTTAGTCATTTTTTTGCTATTTTTGTAAACATATTTCAAAAGCATATATGAAACTTTCGGAACTCTCAACAGGCGAACGCGCGGTGGTCGTAAAGGTAAACGGCCACGGAGGCTTCCGTAAGAGGATACGTGAGATGGGTTTCGTGCGTGGCAGCAAGGTCAAGGTCATCCTCAATGCTCCTCTGCGTGACCCCATAGAATATGAAATTATCGGATATAAGATTTCCCTCAGGCGTGAGGAGTCCGACAAGATAGAGGTGATCAGTGAATCAGAGGCGAAGGAACTCTTCCTTAAGTCAGAGGCGCTTCCGGCCCTTGATGCGGGTCGTGAGGTGTGGCTTGAATATGCGATGGACCGTCTGGCTGAGCAAAGAAGAAAGGTCATCAAGGTGGCCCTTGTGGGAAATCCTAACTGCGGCAAGACCTCCCTCTTCAATATGGCTTCCGGAAGCCACGAGCATGTGGGAAACTACAGCGGAGTGACCGTCGATGCCAAGGAGGGCGTGTTCGAGCACGGTGGATACAAGTTTCAGCTGATAGACCTTCCCGGCACATATTCGCTCTCGGCATATAGTCCGGAGGAACTCTATGTCCGTAAAAGTCTTCTTGAAGACATGCCGGATGTCGTCATCAATGTGGTCGATGCATCCAACCTCCAGCGCAATCTCTACCTCACCACCCAGCTCATCGACATGAACCTCCGCGTGGTCATGGCTCTCAATATGTATGATGAGCTTCAGGCCAAGGGAGATAAGCTGGATGTCAAGCAGTTGGGCTATCTTCTCGGTATGCCGGTCGTACCCACGATAAGCAGGATAGGTGAGGGAATAGACTGCCTTTTCGACACTGTGATCCAGATCTACGAGAAGAGTGACCCCCACCTTGCCAGACACATCCACATCAATCATGGAACCGAACTGGAGCAGAGCATTGATCGCCTGAAACATCTGATATGGAAGACTCCTGACATCCAGTACAAGTATTCCACCAGGTATCTTGCCATCAAATATCTTGAGAATGACAAGGAGATCGAAAAGGTGGTGGAGTCGTTGCATAACAGGGATGAGATCATCGCAGCCAGGTATGAGGAGAACAACAGGATAAGGGAACTTCTGGGATCCGGAATCGAATCGTCATTGGTGGATGCCAAGTATGGTTTTGTTCAGGGAGCACTTGCCGAGACATATGAACCAGGCAGGAATCAGCGGAGAAACCGGACCGTCACTGACCGCATAGATGCCGTCGTGACCAACCGCTGGGCTGCCTTTCCTATATTCTTCTTCCTCCTGTATCTTATGTTCGAGGGGACCTTCGCCATCGGTGACTATCCGATGCGATGGATCGAGTGGATAGTGTCCCATATCGGTTCGTTTGTGGGTTCTGCAATGTCTGACGGGTGGCTGAAGGATCTGATTGTGGACGGAGTGATAGGTGGAGTGGGAAGTGTCCTGGTCTTCCTCCCGAACATCCTTCTCCTGTATATGTTCATCTCCCTTCTTGAGGATTCGGGATATATGGCGCGTGCAGCCTTCATAATGGACAGGCTCATGCATAAGATTGGTCTTCACGGCAAGTCATTCATTCCCATGATAATGGGCTTCGGCTGCAATGTGCCGGCCGTTATGGCTACGCGTACCATTGAGAGCCCGAAGAGCCGTCTGATCACCATGCTCATCATTCCACTGATGTCCTGCGCGGGCAGAATGCCGGTGTATATATTGCTTGCCGGTGCGTTCTTCCCACGTCATGCGGGAGCTGTCCTTCTGGGACTCTATGCCTTGGGAATCCTTCTGGCCATCCTCGCGGCACGTGTCATGAGCCACTTCTTCAGGGATGACGACCTTCCTTTCGTAATGGAACTTCCTCCATACCGCGTCCCGACTGCGAAATCAGTCTTCCGTCACACATGGGAGAAGGGTCGCCAGTATCTCCAGAAGATGAGCGGAGTCATCCTCATATGCTCTGTAGTCATCTGGTTCCTCGGATATTTCCCTAATCACAATGCCTATGAGACTGTTGAACAGCAGCAGGAACATTCGTTCATCGGCTATATAGGCAAGTCTATGGAACCTGTCCTTGAGCCACTCGGATTCGACTGGCGGATGGGAGTCGGTATTGTTGCCGGTGTCGGTGCCAAGGAATTGGTGGTCAGCACCTTGGGTGTGATGTATGCTGATGAGGAACCGCTTGAGGTCGCTGTTTCCGAGGCCGGCTCTGGTTCTGATTCTGGTTCTGGTTCTGATTC
>JAFVVN010000016.1 GCA_017502125.1 Bacteroidales bacterium
GCTGAGCGATAAGCCTCCTTGTCGATCTCGCAAAGTGCGCGAGAGATTCCGAGTCTCAAAGCCTCTGCCTGGCCTTTGATTCCACCTCCGTCGAGGTTTGCCTTAACGTCAAACTGAGCAGCCGTACCTATAACTTCGAAAGGCTGGTTTACGATGTAACGGAGAGTGTCCTCTTTGAAATACTCATTGAGCTCACGGCCGTTGATCACGATGTTACCTTTTCCAGGCACAACATAAACGCGAGCGACTGCTGATTTACGTCTTCCAAGGGCGTTTACTACTTTCATGCTCTGCTTAAATTTCGTTTAAAGTGATTGTTTTTGGGTTCTGCGCCTGGTGAGGATGCTCGTTACCTGCATAAAGGTACAGGTTGTTGAGCAGCTTTGAACCAAGGCGGTTCTTAGGAAGCATGCCTTTGACAGCCATCCTTACGAGTTCAGTAGGCTTCTTTGCAAGAATCTCCTTAGGTGTTGTGAAACGCTGTCCACCTGGGTAGCCAGTGTAACGAACATACACCTTGTCTGTCATCTTCTTACCAGTGAGTCTCACCTTGTCCGCATTGAGTATGATGACGTTGTCACCACAATCCATGTGCGGAGTGAAGCTTGGCTTGTTCTTTCCGCGAAGAACAAGAGCCACTCTGGCAGCAAGACGACCGAGCACGAGATCAGTTGCATCGATAACAACCCACTCCTTCTTGATATCACCTGCCTTGAGGGATACCGTCTTGTAGCTCTGTGTGTCCATCTTTTACTGTTAAATGGTTAATACTTAATTATTTCTGCGATCCCTACACTACATAGGGGGCGCAAAGATAAGAAGATTTTTCGTTTTTAACAACTTTTTCAACAATTCGGGGATGACGAAAAATCCCCGGGCGAGCCGGGGATTGATATAGTTCCGAACAGGAAGACGAATTTTCCAGACAGGGGAATCAGATGGACAGAACGTTCAGGACGTTAATGAGTTCCCTGTCAATAGGTTTGTCGATGCGGATGGCCTTGTTGAAAGGTACATAGACGATCTGGTCGTTCTTCACACCGACCATGATGTTGCGCTGGCCGTCCTTGAGAGCCTCGATGGCAGCCACTCCCAGGCGGCTGGCAAGGATGCGGTCGTTAGCTGTAGGAATGCCTCCGCGCTGAAGATGACCGAGAATGGTCACGCGTGCCTCGAACTCAGGATATTCGTGAACGAGACGGTCTGCATAGTACTGAGCTCCGCCTGTGCCGTCCTTCTTGCTCTCCGACACAAGAACGATGGAGCTGTTCTTGCTCTTGCGGACTCCTCGGCCTATGAAGGTGGCGAGCTGGTCCACATCGGTCCGGTCTTCCGGGATGATGGCAGCTTCTGCTCCGGTGGCTATGGCCGCATTCTGGGCGAGGAAACCCGCATCGCGTCCCATTACCTCGACGAAGAATATGCGGTTGTGGGAATTTGCTGTGTCGCGTATCTTGTCGACACACTCCATGATCGTGTTCAGCGCCGTGTCATAGCCGATCGTCGTATCGGTACCGTAGAGGTCGTTGTCGATGGTTCCCGGAAGTCCCACGCAAGGAATGTCATATTCCGAAGCGATCACCTGGGCACCTGCAAGGGAACCGTTTCCACCGATGACGATCAGGGCATCGATTCCATGAGCCTTTATGTTCTCATACGCCTGCGCGCGTCCCTCTTCATTCATGAAGCCCTTGCTGCGTGCGGTCCTGAGGATGGTTCCTCCGCGGTTGATTGTTCCGCTGACACTCTCAGATGTAAAATCCTTTATTTCATTGTTTATAAGACCTTCCCATCCTCTATATATACCCTTGACCTTCCAGCCATTGAATATCGCAGCTCTTGTGACGGCTCTGATCGCCGCATTCATGCCCGGTGCATCACCTCCTGAGGTGAGGACACCTATAGTCTGTATCCTTGCCATACCATATATTTGTAAACCCTGCAAATATACAAAAAAGAAACCGACCGGACAGTGTTTTCATCCACTTCCGGTCGGAATCAATAAATCTTATGCCCGTATCAGAATCGGATACCCAGTTTCAGTACCGGCATCTCGAACACCTTTATGCTCTGGTGCGAGGCTGTGTAGACATCAAAGCCTCTCGGAGCCATCTGGATGATGTCGTAACGGTAGGATCCCGGATGGAACTCGAATCCGAGCACCAGGCCAGGCGCGACACTATATTCGATACCAGCCACAACGGCGGCCTTTCCGCAAAGTGCCTGACCGATGTTTGTACCCGACTGGTACAGATGGAGATCATCTCCGGCGCCGTCCTCACCTATATACGGTTCCACTGTCACGAGTCTTGCCATCTGATAGGTCAAGGCAAGTCCGATATACGGATGGATCCTTGGGTTGCGAAGTTTGAAATAGCGGCTTGTTCCCAGAGTCACATACCAGTTGTGGGTAGTCTGGGCATTGATGTGCTGCTGCTCCGGCACTATCATGTCCGGAACCGAGTTGTCACCCTCAATGTAGTCCCTCGAAGGAGTCAGGTCTATGTTCACTCCGAATGAAGCATTCAACTCCCAATGATCTGAAACAAAGACCTTGGTCTGTATGCCGACAATGGAGAAACTGTTACCATTGAATCCGTTGATATTGAGGTACCGGCTCATGTCGCCAGAAGCATCCGTGCCTCCGTTAGGCAGGCCTATCGAGCCTTCTGTAGTGGAGACCGCCGGCACAAGCCATGAATTAAGATCCTCATTGAAGAAACCGCTGCTTCCCGCCACCAAAGAAACCTGCCACTGCCCCGCCTTAGGAGTGTAAACATCATCCACCGTGCCCTGGGGCTGCGCCATGGCAGGCGCAGCCATCAGAACCGTCAGTAATATTATGCAAAGTTTCCTGATCATTGCAATGAATTTAGTTTCGTTAACAATTAGGCTGCAGGGGTTGTACCGCCTCCGTTTCCTGTACCTGGATCTTCAGGGAGTTCCTCGCCTCCATAAATCAATCCGATCGCCGTCTCAAGCTCCTCTGAAGCCATATCAAACATCTCCTGATAGAATTCAAGTATTGCCTGAGCATCATCATAGTCTCTCTGGGCTAATGTCAGCGCATCTACAAGACCATCGAGAATAGCCTGAAGTTCTTCCTCTGCCTCTATGATTGCATTTTCTGCAGCGAGAACATTGTCAACCTCTGTCTCATACGCCGCTTCAAGTGCAGCAACGAGTTCCTCAAGTGTTGCAGCCATACCTGCTGGATCCGCTTTCAGGCAGTATACACTTATGATATCCTCAAGATTTGCCAGCTTGCTGGTAAGAACATCATTCTTTTCATACAAAGCCATAGCCTCAGCAAAGGCGGTCTTATACTCCTCAAGAATTGTTGGAACAACCTTCTCGATTTCAGTTCTGAGTGCATCAATCTCAGCGTTCTTTGCCTTTGCATACTCAACAAATTGAGCCTTGGCAGCCTCAACAGCCTTGATATGATCCGGAATTGCCGCATAATATGCATCACCGGATGTTGTCTCAAGGTCAAGTGAGAGTTTCTCCATGTAAATATCCGCAAGATATCCCTGACCACTCATGAATTCGATATAGCTTATCTCAGCTGTGTTCAGATTCAGATTATTAAAGACATCTACAAACGTGTCATAATCAGGGAGAGCATAAGGCCACTCCGAACTTTCATCTGCGTAAATATAGCAATCACGATCTGATCCGTCTTTGAAGTGAACCGTAATCTCGGCTTCATACCAGAGATCATTTGCTGCCCTCATCAATTCTCCAGGAATTTGTGGGTCTGTGTTCTCCCAGATGAAGTAATCCTTATCGACAAGATCCGTTGCAACCACTTCTTCAAGAACACCTTCACCATTAATGAGGAACGATGGAGCATTAAATATCTTCAGCATAAGCGTACCATCATCAGAGCCATCATATGCATAAAGATTCACAGAATAGTCCACATCATCAGATGACCCTGATTCCCTAAGCACATTATTCACAGGTGAAATCAAAGCATAGACAGCATCCTGAAGATCCGCCCTGAGATCATTCAGACGCGAAATCCATTCGTTTCTATACTGGGTGCTGAAGTTAGGATAATTTGCATAGAAATCATTCCAGATGATATCATACTTGTTATCAAGGTCGAATTTCTTGTCAGCATATGACTTTTGAATATCAGCATAAACTGATTTCGCGTCATAAGCGCCATGGTTGTAATCATAGAGCTGCTCATCCTTTAGCCACTGCTCATAAGCTGCCGCCCATACACTTTCAGGATCAGTCGTGACTTCAGGGTCAGGATTCTGATAAGCCTCTCTTGCATTCTTTATATTCTCAAGAGCCTTCACATACAGAGCATGCTTTGCCTTTTCTTCATCAGTTGCAGCTGCCTCAACATAAGTCGACTCGAAATACTCCATCTGAGACTCTGTCGCATCAGCTGTCTTCTCTGCCGCTTCAATGATCCTGTCTCTCTTCTCAATAGCCGCCTGATTCACATAATATGCCTTTTGATACTTGGCAAGTGCAGCAGCATATTTAGCTTCCGCATCCTGAAAACCTTTAGCTCTTTCTGCATCAAGGACAGCCAGCTCATTATCGTAAGCATTCTGAATCTCTTCCTTCCTGACCTGATCGACAGTGAGTCTGACCTCCTCGGCCTTATAATCAGCAACAGCGTCCGCAAATGCCTTCAGAGCCGCATTATAGGTTGCCACTACCTCTACAAAGTCGTAGTCCTCCGCATATCCGTTTTCAACGGTATATTCATGCTTAGCGAAATAAGCAAGGTAGTCGCCTGACTTAGCTGCAGCCACAGCATCGCTATACCTTTCTACAGCCTTAAGGTACTCCTCATCTGCCTCCTTCTTGGAAATCTCAGCCTCTGTCATTTCGTTCCAGTACTTATAATAATGAATATAGTACTTCTCTTCATACGTATAATCCATGATTTCCTCATCGAACAAAGCGACAATATCATCCTCCTTGCCATATTCATATACCTGATTCAGAACCTCGAAATCCCCAAGTTCCTCATTCCTGATCTGAACATCTGGAACAGGGATGGATTCTGTAATCAGATACGGACTCTGGATCTTCTTGAAAAGACCGGTGCCCCATGTCTCAGGATCATTAGGGTCAGACATATCCACATCCAGTTCATAACCTGTCGTTGCAACATAGAAATCAATCTTATCCTCCAGTCTTTCCATTTCTGCCTGAACATCGGCTGCCTTGTCACTCATTTCCTTTTCAAACAAAGCCATCTCCTTCTCAAGGGCATCAATTTCTTTTTCTATCTTCACCCTTTCCGCATCCCAGTCTGCAATATTAGGATCCAGATCTATGAGTCCCTTCACTTTTTCCTGTGCTTCCTGAGCAGCCTCAAGAGCGGCCTGGAGTTTCACGATTTCCCTTTGCTTGCTGCGAACTGACGTATTCCTCAGCTCAGCATCATCCACAGCTGCAAGGGCATCGGCAAGATCCGCTGCCGCATCTTCAAGTTCTCTTGTAGCATCTGTAACATCTGCCTTGAGAGACAGGAATGTAGACAAACGAGAAGAAAGATAGTTACTCTGTTCAACCGTCAGAGTGTTCCGTGCAAGTTCGATGTCAATCAGTGCCTGATCATACTGTAATTGAGCATCTGCAAGTTGCGTAAGCGCATTCAACATGTCGATCTTGAACTGCTCCGCAGCGAGTGCTGCTTCCTGTTCTGCAGCAACCATTGCAGCTTCCTGATCCGCAATCAGAGCCTCAAGCATGGTACGAGCCTCTTCATTCTGAATATTCAGCAGTTCTGCACGATATTGCTCAGCCAATGCTTCCGCTTCAAAATATTTAACTCTTGCCTCCTCCTGCTTTGCAATGGCTTCCTGTACTTTAGCCTGTGCAAGCACGAGTGCAGCGTCTGCCTCCACCTTGGCAGCCTGAGCTGCCTGCAATGCAGTCTGTGCCCTCAGCAATTCAGCCTTGGCACCACGAAGATCCGCGATTCCCGCCGGTTCGAGATTCTCGATACATCCGGAAATCATCAAAGTTCCCATCGACACCATGGTCGCAAGAACGAGTTTTGACCATTTCTTCATAATCTTGTAATATTAGAGCTACGGTTAATATTTTCGGACCGAAGGGAGCTCTGCCCTGTCCGTCCGTTTTTGAAACAATATGCTTATCCGTCAGGTTCCGGGCATCAGATGTCCGATCCTGACGTATGCAAAGTTAGAATGCTCACCACCCTGTACAAATCTTGCAGTCCGTCTTTTTTGCAAGCACAAAATATTTATACGTAAAGACATTTTTGACTCTATGGCAAAACTCAAAACAACCCTTCGGAAACGAAATTTTGATGCAGACGCATTTTTTTGTAGATTTGCAATGAAATAGAAGACTTGGTGAAATTAAGTCAGAATACAGAAATGAACAGTTTGACCTACACGATTTTCAATCTCAGTTTCATTATTGTATTTGCCATGCTTGGGATATTCACGATTCCGTTCCATATACCAAACGACGACAAATTCCGAAACTACAGGACCGGACGCACGACCTTGAGCATCGGGTTCTTCATCATTGCAGTGTACTGCGTGATCAGGATTCTTGTACCGCAGCACCATGACGACTATGAAGACACATTCATGAAGATGCTGTTCTCGTTCGTCTTTTCATGGCTGAACTATGCCTCCTTCCTCTACTTCATCGAGGACAGAAAATATGAGATAAGGCAGTTCTTCATTGACGGAATGGTTCCGACCGTGATAATGACGGTGACAGGCATAGCGGGCATCTTCATCCCGTCTGCACAGGACACGATAATAGTACTGTTCGGAGTGCTGTTCGGAATCAAGTGTTCATGGATGTGCTATGTCTGCCTCAGGGAATACAACCGGTGCGTCAAAGACCTGGACAACTACTATGGGGAATCCCCTGACATAAGATGGATATACGGTCTCATATGGCTGACATTTATCCTTTCCATCAGCACGATAGTTGCCATATACTGTCCGTCCATCCACCTCGTATACGATATTGCAGCTCCTGCCATATTCGTATACATGGTATGCAAGATAGTAAGTTTCATTCCCAACAAGATAGTCAGCGCAAGGTCGTCCGGGGCCGATTCGCCTGCAGCAGAGCAGAAGGAACCGAAGAATGACATGTCCGGCAAGATGAAGGACAAGGTGGACAGATGGGTCAGCGACAAGGGTTTCTGCAAGGCCGACATAAACATCAAGGATGTGTCAAGAGAGATGGGAACCAACCACACCTACCTTTCCGCCTACCTGAACAGCAACCTCAACCAGACTTTCTCGGTGTGGCTGAACACATTGAGAATCGAGGAAAGCAAGCACATCCTGACGGACGGGCAGAAGAAGTCGATTGAGGAGATAGGAGTCATGGTCGGTTTTCAGCAAAGCTACAACTTCTCGCGCTGGTTCAAGATAGTCACCGGGACTACTCCGTTCAAGTGGAGGAAAGACCATATATCGCAGGTTTCATGAAGATAGGAAACATTGAATTAGGAGACAAGCCGCTTTTCCTGGCACCGATGGAGGATGTGACTGACGCATCCTTCCGTTTCATATGCAAGGAATTCGGGGCGGACATGATGTATACGGAGTTCATATCTTCGGACGGACTCATACGCGATGCCCGCAAGTCTCTGGAGAAACTGGTGACATATGACTATGAGACTCCCATCGGCATCCAGATATACGGAAACATTCCTGAAGCGATGGTGGATGCTGCTGTGATGGCAGAAAGGGCTGCGGAGATCGCCGGGGGGCATGGGGCCGATCTGGTGGACATCAATTTCGGCTGCCCGGTGAACAAGATTGCCCGCCGTGGCGCAGGCTCCGGGATGATGCGCGAACCAGACAAGATGGTGGAGATCACGAAGATGGTCGTGGAGGCGGTCAAGCTTCCAGTGACGGTGAAGACCAGGCTCGGGTGGGATGAGGATTCGAAGATAATTGTGGAACTCGCCGAAAGACTTCAGGATGTGGGGATCAGTGCTCTGACCATCCATGGGCGTACACGATGCCAGATGTATAAAGGTGAGGCGGACTGGACCCTGATAGGCAAGGTGAAGGAGAATCCGCGCATGCATATCCCCATAATCGGCAACGGAGACATCAACTCTCCGCAGAAGGCGAAGGAATATTTTGACCGCTATGGAGTGGATGCCATCATGATCGGCCGTGCCACCTATGGTCATCCTTGGATATTCAAGGAGATAAAGCACTATCTTCAGACCGGGGAGCTCCTCCCCCAGATGAGCGTGTGCGACCGGGTGGACCTGGCTAAGAGGCATCTGGCCAAGTCATTGGAAATCAAGGGAGACCGGGTGGGAGTACTGGAGATGAGACGCCATCTTTCATGCTATTTCAAGGGACTGCCTGACTTCAAGGAAACCCGTCTGAAGCTGGTCACCCTGAACGATCCTGCCGAGCTTTTTGCCACGCTTGACGGCATCGCGGAACGCTGGGGTACCTATGAAGCTCCCCCTGCTTCGAACATATACAACATGTAGCGGATGGTCCGTAACAAAGAACCTGACATAAGACTATGATAGACAAGATACTATTATTCCCATATTGGATTACCCTGAAGATCAGGCACTTCATGTTCAATCACGGACTCAGGAAGGTCCGCAGGGCTGACGTACCCACCATATGTGTGGGAAATGTGACTGTGGGAGGAACCGGAAAGACCCCTCACACGGAGATGCTTCTGCGTACTCTCCTGCAGGACCCTTCATGGGGACAGAAGAACATAGCCGTGCTTTCCAGAGGATATAAGAGAAAGAGCAAAGGATTCCAGCAGGTGACCGTGGACGGGACTGCTGTGGAATATGGAGACGAGCCTCTGCAGATAAAGACGAAATTCCCTGAGGTGACTGTTGCCGTGGACAAGTCCAGAATCCAGGGATGCGACTTCCTTTGCCATCCGGAAAAGCTGCACACATCCAAGAAGGCCAGGAAATGCAAGTTCAAGGATATGCCGGCTGCCGACCTGATAATTCTTGACGATGCTTTCCAGCACAGAAAGCTCCAACCCACCGCATCCATCGTGCTCGTGAACTATGAAAGACCTGTCTTCATGGACCACCTCATTCCGCTTGGCAAGCTGCGCGACCTCCCGGAAAGAATCGCTGATGCCGATATCCTGATTGTGTCGAAATGTCCTCAGGACATGAATGCATGGCAGAAATACACTTGGGCAGAGGCACTCGGAATCGAGAAATATGACGCAACGCTCTGCCAGGGTACGCGCAAGGACGGACGCAAGCAGTCATTGTTCTTCACGACCATAGCATATGACACCCCTGAGGCGGTCTTCCCTGAAGGAGACAGAAGATACATATACACCAAAGGTCTCATCCTCTTCTCGGGCATTGCCAACGACAAGCCTCTGAGGCACTATCTGAGCAGTTCCTACAAGATACTCTACCATTTCGTCTTCCCTGACCACCACAAGTTCTCATGGGCGGACATAAAGTCCATACGCGACGAGGCGGACGACCATCCTACCTCAGTGGTCATGACCACAGAAAAAGATTGCCAGAGAGTCCGCGACTGCAAGAAACTCCCCGGCAACCTGAAACAGCGTATGTTCTATACTCCCATCAAGACCGTGTTCTTCTCGGATGAGGAGCATGCCACCTTCATGACTACTCTGAACGGTCTTCTGAAATGATCTGATTCTGAATCTCCACCGAAGCCTCGTGGATTGCGTTGAAGACTTCCTTGACGAAGCCTTCCGGAAGGTCATATTCCTGTCCTTTGGCCACCACCTTCGCGAGCACCTTGTCCCAGCGTGATGTCTGGAGTATGGCGATATTGTTATTCTTCTTATATTCACCTATCTGCCTGCTGACCTTCATCCTCGCTCCAAGAGTGTAGAGAAGGTTCTCGTCAAGGATATCTATCTTCGCACGCAGCTGGTCGATGTTCTCCTTCCATTCCCTTGCATCCGAGTCTGTGTCCCTCACCTTAATCTGATTGTAGAGAAGGTCGCTGAGTTCTGCAGGGGTGAGCTGCTGCCTGGCATCACTCAGGGCGCAGGACGGGTTGCAATGCGATTCTATCATGAGTCCCTCGAATCCAAGGTCGAGAGAACGCTGGCTCAGCTCACGGATATATTCCTTGCAGCCGGCCATATGGCTCGGATCCACGAAGAAAGGAAGCTCCGGATGACGGCTCCGCAGTTCGATGGCCATCTGCCACTGAGGGTCGTTGCGGTATTTTATCTTGTCTGCGGTCGAGAATCCCCTGTGGATCACGCCGAGTTTCCTGATTCCGGCACGGTTCAGGCGCTCCAGAGCACCTATCCAGAGATCTATATCCGGGTTCACAGGATTCTTCACCAGCACCGGTATATCCGTATCCTTCAGTGCATCGGCTATCTCCTGGACCAGGAACGGATTGGCCGTGGTACGTGCCCCCAGCCACACGAGGTCCACTCCATATTTGAGGCACTCGTAGACATGCTTCTCGCCTGCCACCTCGGTCGCTATCTTCAATCCATATTCCTTCTTGGCCCTCTGCATCCACCTGAGGCCCTCGGTTCCGATGCCTTCGAATGAACCGGGGTGTGTGCGCGGCTTCCATATTCCTGCACGATACACATTGATACCCAGCTCCTTGAGCCCCTTCGCAGTTTCCATGACCTGCTCCTCTGTCTCGGCGCTGCATGGACCGGCCACCACACTCGGTCTCGGTTCGGTGAACATGCCCCAGTCGTACAGAGGCACGATATCTAACTTCTTGTCTGCCATATATTTATAAATTTATCAATTTCAGATATCCCGATTACGTTCGACAATACAGATGTAAAACATCTTTCCTATCTTATTATTCTGCGGATCTTGTTGGATTCCTCGATCAGTTCCCTTATCTCATCCTCATTTCCATCTGCTATCGCCTTCCTGAATGCCTGCATCTTCTCTATATATGTGTCGATCACATGGAGGACATTGTCGCTGTTCTGGGTCAGGATCGGGGTCCACATGTCCGGGCTGCTCTTCGCCAGACGCACAGTCGAGGAGAAACCTCCCGAGGCCAGATCGAATATGTGCTTCTCATCCTTTTCCTTTTCCAGAACCGTGAGGGCGAGGGCGAAGGAAGTCACATGAGAAATATGGGACACATAGGCAGTGTGAACGTCATGGTTGGAGGAGTTCATATATATAGTCCTCATATTCAGGGTTTCATACAGCCTTTCAACTGTCTTCACCGCCCTGCCGTCAGACTCCTCGGCATCGCAGATTATGCCGGCGTGTCCATCAAAAAGTCCCGGCATGGCCGCCCACGGTCCGCTGTACTCCGTTCCCGCCATCGGATGGGTCGCCACATATCTCCTGCGCTCAGGATGATATTTCACACAGCGGGCAAGCTGCTCCTTGGTCGAACACACATCGATGACCACCTTCCTATCGGAGCCCTGCCCATCCACATCCAGACCGTTCACCGTCCTAAGTTCCGCGAACCTGTCCAGCACCTGGGGCAGCATCCTCACTGCAGCTCCGACCGGAACAGCCAGCACGACGACATCTGCCTCGTCCACACATTCCTCGAAGGAGACCATTCTGTCAGCCAGCCCTATCTTTTCTGCCGCTGCCGCATTCACCGGATCCGCTTCGACACCGAGTACCTGCTTCGCAAACCCCTTGCGCCTGAGGTCTATGGCCATCGATCCGCCGATCAGTCCCAGTCCTATGATTCCTACTTTCATCTTTTTTCCTATCAATCAGTAAGTTAACACCTAACTCTCTGTCCCTCAGCATCTTGAGGATTATCGCCTGCGGCAAATGCCGCAGGCGTTTTCCTGTTATCTATTGATTATCACACTGTTGTATGTTTCAGCATATTCTCGATTTTTGCCGCAGCCTCTTCCAGGACCTCCTGATCTGCACAGAGCGATATACGAATATAATCCTCGCCGTTCTTTCCGAATATGAATCCCGGGGTTATGAACACTCCGGCTTCGTGGAGAATACGGTCCGAGAGCAGTTCTCCTGCAGACTTCCCGACTTCATCCGGTCGCCATCCAACACGTCCCCAGAGGAACATGCCGGTGCTTTCGCGGTCATACTCCGCTCCCAGCAGGTCGAAGATTCTTCCGGCCAGCACCCTGCGGCGACGATACTCGTCATTCAGCTCCGTGAACCACTCCGGTCCCTGTGCAAGAGCCTGCACAGCAGCCAGTTGAAGAGGCTTGAACATTCCCGAGTCCATCTGGCTCTTCACCTTCAGGATTTCCGAAATCACCTGTGCATCAGCAGCCACCATTCCGATTCTCCATCCGGCCATATTGTGGGCCTTGCTCAGGGAGTTAAGTTCCAGACAGCAGTCCTTGGCTCCCGGCTGGGCAAGAATAGACAGAGGCCTGTCGTTCAGGATAAAGCTGTATGGATTGTCGTTGCATATGAGGATTCCGTGTCTGCGACCGAAGTCCACCAGCCGTGCATACAGCTGCTCGGAGGCGGGAGCACCTGTCGGCATGTTCGGGTAGTTCGTCCACATTATCTTCACCCCGCTCAGGTCCATCCTCCCCAATGCCTCGAAGTCGGGCCACCAGCCTTTTTCTGCACGCAGATCATATGTAACTATCTCTGCTTCAACCAATTTAGAAGCCGAGGAATATGTCGGATAGCCGGGATCCGGGACCAGGACCTTGTCTCCCTTGTCGAGAAATGCAAGCGATATCAGCAATATGGCCTCCTTCGATCCCACGAGAGGCTGGATTTCCTTGGAAGGGTCCAGATCCACTCCGTACCAGCGCACATACCAGTCCGCAAAGGCCTGTCTGAGCTCGGGAAGTCCCACATAGCTCTGATAAGCGTGATTGCCTGTCCTGACAGCTGACTCGCAGAGCGCATCTATTGCAGGCATCGGTGGCATGCCGTCCGGAGATCCGATACCCAGATTGATCACCGGAGACTCACCAGCTGCCATACGCTCAGCGTTCATCTGAGCAATCTCCTTCAACTTGCGGGAGAAATAGTATTCCTGGACGCTTTCGGTCCTTTTTGCCGGTCTTATAATCATCGTCTTCTTTTTTATATATCGTTCCCCTTTTTACAAATAATTCAGCAAGACTTTACCTATAATTTATCATGTGACACCGACAGGCAGAGTTTTGACTGATTTAGCGCCTGACGGTGGTCAAAACCTCCTGTTTTGCCCGTTTTCGGGGACCGACAGGCAGAGTTTCAGCCGATTTAGCGCCTGACGGTCTATGTAACAATCTTTTTTATATAGCCGCCACGTACTCGCCCAATATATTAAGGTCTTCCATCAGCGGACGCACGGCCGCGAGTGCCTGCTCATAACGGAGATAGTCGTCGAACTTTATGTCCACATAGAAAAAGTACTGCCACTCCTGCCCCGGAATAGGAAGCGACTGGATCCTTGTCAGATTCATGTCATAGAACGACAGGATGGTCAGCACATGAGCCAGCGAACCCGGCTTGTGCGAGAGCGTGAAGCACATGGACGCCTTGTTCACCAGAGACTTGTCCACCTCCAGGGCATCATCCAGAATCAGGAAGCGGGTGAAGTTCTGCTTATATGTCTCTATGCTCGGAGCAAGGATGTCCAGGCCATACAGGTCGGCGGCAAGTTCCGATGCCACAGCACCGACACCCATAAGCCCTTCTGCAGCCACCTCTGCAGCACTTTTTGCTGTATCCTCCGACTCCACAAGACGGATCCAAGGGCAGTTCTTGAAGAACTCACGGGTCTGGTTGATTGCCATATAGTGAGTGCGGACTTCCTTTATATCCTCTATGCTCTGGCCAGGAAGGGCCATGAGGTTCTGCTGGATACGCAGGAATACCTCTCCCTTGATCTTGCGGTCATATTTCCTGAGAAGCTCGAAGTTCGGCAGGAGTCCACCGGACACGGTGTTCTCTATGGCCATCACAGCCGCATCAGCCCTTTCTGCATCGAGACTCCTGTACAGGTCGTCGAATGCCGCACACTCGACAATCTCCGGCACAATATGCCCGTGCTCCTCATAAAAAAGTCTCGCAGCCTGCTCGTGGAAGCAGCCCTTCACACCCTGAATCGCTATTCTTTTCATATCAACTCAATAAAAAGCTGCCCGGAAAAACCGGACAGCCCAATATCATTCACTATATTGTTCGACATGCAACGCCCGGTCTATCACCTTTTCTGGAAATAGAAAAAATAAAAACCGAAGCTGCTAAATCGATAAGTTCCCATAACGGTTACAAATATAGTAAAAAATTTACACTGTCATCATTTCCTTTTCCTTAGCGGCAACGAGTTCGTCAACTTTCTTTGAGAAAGCGTCAGTCTCCTTCTGCACAAGCTGCTCGTACTCCTTCTGGAGGTCCTCAGGCATACCTTCCTTGTTTGCCTTCTTGAGCTGCTCGATGGCATCGCGACGTGCATTACGAACACTCACCTTCGCATTCTCACCAGCACCCTTCGCCTTCTTGAGGAGCTCCTTACGACGCTCTTCTGTGAGAGGAGGTACGGTGCAACGGATGCTCTCGCCGTTGTTTGACGGAGTGAGACCGATGTTTGCATCGAGGATCGCCTTCTCGATGACAGGAATCATCTTTTTCTCCCATGGCTGAAGCAGGAGGGTCTTTGCATCAGGAGTTGTAACGGAAGCTACCTGAGGAACAGGAGTGGGACTTCCGTAATAGTCCACCATCACATTGTTGAACACCAATGGATTAGCCTTGCCGGCACGATATGTCTTGAGTTCCTCGTCGAGGTGGGTGACAGCGTGCGACATCTTGTCCTTCGCTGCTGCCAGAATTTCTTTAGCCTTTGTAATCATAGTATATTTACGTTTTTAACATTTTCTGCTCTGTTCTTTTCGGGTGGTGGTTTTGAAAACCGTGGCCGCCCGTGGCCTCGTGAACGATCGGGGCCCGCTCCAAAGGAGTGGGAGGGATTTAGTTTTCAAAACCACCTCCCGGAAAGACTATACATGAACCAATGTTCCGACCTTCTCGCCCTTGACCAGTTTGGTGAGATTGCCCTTCTGGTTCATATCGAACACGATGATAGGCATATTACCCTCACGGCAAAGCGCAAAGGCAGTCTGGTCCATGACCTTCAGTCTGTCTTCGATAGCCTTGTCGAAGCTCAGCTCCTCATATTTTACAGCCGACGGGTCCTTCTCCGGATCGGCAGTATATACGCCGTCCACACGTGTACCCTTCAGAAGAGCGTCAGCTCCGATTTCGAGAGCACGGAGGGCCGCACCTGAGTCTGTTGTGAAATATGGGTTGCCTGTGCCTCCTGCTATAAGTGCAACGCCACCTTTCTCCATGACAGCCACAGCGTCATCCCTCATGTAATAACGCGCTACAGGCATCATCGGAGTGGCAGTGAAGACCTCGGCCTCGACACCTGCGGAACGGATGGCCATGGCCAGTCCGAGGGAGTTGATCACGGTCGCAAGCATACCCATCTTGTCTCCGTTCACCCTGTCGAATCCCTTTCCAACGCCCTGAAGACCACGGAAAATATTTCCTCCACCGATGACGATAGCCACCTGAAGTCCGTTCTTCACAGCAGCTGCGACTTCCTCCGCATATGCAGCAAGCCAGTTCTCATCTATGCCTTTTCCTGCAGGGCCTCCAAGGCTCTCTCCGCTCAATTTGAGCAAGACTCTTTTATATGTTCCCATATCTTTGAATATTTCATGTTTTCCAACAAACAAAAGTATCGAATTATTATGAAACTTCCAAGAAAGAATATATCTTTGCATGTTAGATGAGCATATTCTAATCGGATATTAACTATAAAAGATTATAACAATTATGGCACTTTCTTCTATTACCAAGAAGCTTATCATGAGCATCAGCGGACTTTTCCTTATCCTCTTCATGCTCCTCCACTCGACAATCAACTTCTTTTCAGTGATCGACGCCTTCAAGGGCACTTGGGGTGCGCCTGCAGGTGAAGGTTGGTTCGCAAGTGGATGCTGGTTCATGGCAACACCAGTGATCGACATCATGGTTCCTATCCTTGCCTTCGGTTTCTTCATACACATAGCATATGCATGCATCCTCACTTACGGAAACCTGAAAGCACGCGGAACAGAGCGCTATGCTGTGGCAAACAAGACAAAGGCTGAGTCATGGGCTGCAAAGAACATGTTCGTTCTCGGACTCATCGTTCTCGGATTCATCGCATTCCACCTCACTCACTTCTGGGCTGAGATGCAGTATGTTGAGTGGTTCAAGGGCGAGCATGTAGCTCCTGAGAAGGCATATTTCCTTCTTGAGCAGACATTCGGAACATGGTGGATGACAGCCATCTACATCGTATGGTTCGCAGCTCTCTGGTTCCACCTCACACACGGTTTCTGGAGCGCACTTCAGACAATCGGATGGAGCAACAAGGTATGGGAAAAGAGACTCATGTGCCTCGGTACTATCCTCGCATCTCTCTTCTTCGTCATGCTCACAGTGACTGCAGTTGTTGCTTATCTCGTGGCTAACGGCATCATCCCAGGCAGCGTGATGGCTTGCTGCTGCGGAGGTTGCTGCTAAGCGTCTCTGGCGAAATATAGAAGACGGCTGGTCGGATATGAATCTGACCAGCCGTTTTTGTATACAACCGTGGCACACAACCATCTATCCATCAGCAGTTTAAGTGGTTTGCCTCGCATGGCGCGGACAGCGAGGCATGCACACTAAACCACGATGGATCAGATACTTACGGAACACGCGTAGAGAAAAGTCTGATGCATAGGTGTCCATCACAGCACAGAAAGGACAGTCACATCACGGAACCAGGGGAAGGGTCTTGTCGCGGAGCCAGAGGGCGGTGTCGGACGGGAGAAGAGGTGCCAGGGTGGCATATACCCTCTCGTTGTAGGCATTCAGCCATGCGAGTTCATCGGAAGAAAGGAGTTCCGGCAGAACAGCGGAGGTGTCGATATGGCAGCAGGTGAGGGTCTCGAACTCCAGCCAGTCACCAAACTCTGAAGTGCCGGCCTCACGACACAGGACTATGTTCTCGTGACGGATTCCATGCATGCCTTCACGGTAGAGACCAGGCTCGTTGGAAGTCACCATTCCCGGAAGCAGAGGCTGAGGATTAGGCTGGTATCGGATGCTCTGCGGTCCCTCATGGACACAGAGATAGTAGCCGATTCCGTGACCGGTTCCATGACCGAAGTTGCGACGGCCACGCCACAGAGGCATTCGTGCCAGTACATCCAGATGATGTCCTGTCGTTCCGCGAGGGAAGACTGCCATGGACAGCGCAATCATTCCTTTGAGGACCAGGGTATAGTCTTCCTTTTCCAGGTCAGTGCATGGTCCCATAGGAACGGTTCGTGTGATGTCGGTGGTACCGGTCAGATACTGTCCGCCGGAGTCCACAAGATAGAGTCCGCAAGGGCGCAGGACTGCCGAACCGACACGCGGTGTGGAGTAATGTGGAAGTGCAGCTCCTGGGCCATAGGCAGAAATGTTCTCAAAACTGTTACCTCGATATCCCGGAATCTCAGCCCTGAATGCAGTCAGGCGTTCAGAAGCCTCCCATTCGGTCACAGTACGGCCGGAGGCTACTTCCGTCTCCAGCCAATGCAGGAATCTCTCCATGGCGACTCCGTCCTCTATATAGGTCTGGCGCATATGCTCTATCTCCGATCCGGTCTTGACAGCCTTCTCCAGAATCACAGGAGATCTGCCCACAATCAGGGCATCCTGAGGGAGTGAATCACATATGCAGCTGTATATATGGTGGTTCAAGGTCGACGAATCCAAGAACAATCTTATGGAGGACTCAGCCGAGAGATCAGAAAGTCCGGAATATATCGCATCATAGTCCTCTATGTCCACACCATCGGCAGTCAGTTCGGTGAAACTGTCCTCAGTGTCCGGATCAAGCTCCCCGGCAAAGGACGGCTTACGGACAAACCACTTGGTATAGTCTTGAGTGATAAGGAGATACGAAATCACAAGCGGGTTATATTCTATATCACTGCCACGGACATTGAGCATCCAGGCTATCTCATCCAACGAGGTCAGCAGCACGGCATCCACTCCCTGGAGAAGCATCCATTTCCTCAGCCATGAAAGTTTGTCGGCACGAGGAATTCCGCCGAAGCAGTCCACATCAAGGGTGGTCACCGGGGTCACAGGGATCCATGGCCTGTCGTCCCATAAGGCATCCAGCATATCAGGGATATCCTCTACATGAGAGCCGGAGGTCTCTTCTATTTCCCTCACTGCGTCCACATTGAAGCAAAGTCCGTCCAAGGCCACCACACGGGCCCTGCCTTCAAGCCACTGAGGGATAGGCACCTCACCGGGAACACGGGTCTTATGCAGTTCCACACCTGTGCCGTCAAGCTGGTTTTCCGCCTGAATGAAATATCTGGAATCCGTCCATAGGCCTGCGTGATCCATGGTCACGACCACATCACCCGCCTCTCCCGTGAAACCGGTCAGCCATCTGACCTGCTGCCATCTTGGAGCCGGGTATTCGCTGGCATGGGGATCTGAACCGCTTATCACCACAGCATCCCAGCCGTTCTTTGCCATGAGTCCCCTCAAAGCCTCGATTCTGTCAGAATGTATGTTTCCCATAACCGTAATCATTCCTTGGCACAGCGTACCGAATGTCCTAAAGAATTGTGAATATCAAATACAAGGAACGAGTTCCCGCCACTGATGTGGAAATAATATGCACTATATTTATCCTGACTTGCAGACCAGTAACAACCGACAGTACCCTCTTTGTCCAACGTACCGTAATAACTCCTCAAATAACCGGCTGCCGGATACCATGTTGTTGCCGGCGATGCTATATTGAATGTCCTTCCCTTCGTATCATATTCATAACCCCCTGTCGTAGAATATCCGGATTTTGCCCAAACACCATTCTCTCCGCCGTCAGGAACACGCCAGCCTGCCGGACATGGGTCATATATTGTCTTAGGCTTATCAGAAGGAAGCCAACGGGTAATGTCATACGAAGAATCACCGGTGTAGAGCCAGTCGTTATTAGCCTTGTTACCGAGAAGGAATGTTGTAGGATTGGCTGTCGCATATTCAATGGTTCCATTGCTTGAGCTGTTCATGCCTCCCGGCCATGAGATTGATACCGTCATTCTGTCATACTCACCGAGGAACGGGTCTTTTCTGCCCCACTGATACAGAAGACCGGCTGCTTTAGGATCTCCCGGAACAGCGGAAGTAGCACCTAAATTCCTATCCATCAGGATACCGGCACCATTGGGATATGTGTGTTCCTGAGGTCGGTCGGTAACCCATATATGCCACGACCAGAGGATTTTATCAGACTTGTCTTTCACTGCAATGACAGCATTACCACCATGTTCGATATCGGATATATTGAACGCAATGTATCCGTTGTCATAGCAAACACCTTTAATGAGTTCCCCTGGTCTGGTCCTGTCCAGGGTACTTCCTTCTCCTTCCCAGACAGATTCCCACAGGAGGACACACTTGGCGACATCACCTACAGACTCGGAACTGTTACCTTTTGTAGCCTTGAACTTATATGTACCGGATTCTGAAACCATATAACAGTTGGCTGTAGCCGATGTTGACAGATCCTTCCCGGAGGAAACGTCCATATTCATCTCCTCTTTATACGGATCCGGCAGGGTGGTAAAATCCTTTATGTCTCCATGGGTCTGTTTCGAATCATAGACAAGAGACATCCGGTAGTAATGTTTCGTATTGGGTTCAAGATCC
Source organism: Bacteroidales bacterium (assembly GCA_017502125.1). Classification (GTDB taxonomy): domain Bacteria; phylum Bacteroidota; class Bacteroidia; order Bacteroidales; family UBA932; genus Cryptobacteroides. The sequence continues at coordinate 19,697 of JAFVVN010000016.1, forward strand.
GTAATGGTGGAGGTGACACTGCCAGTCTTCTCAAAAAAAGCAATTGGGTATTCGCACACATAGGACATTCCGGTGTCTGGAAAATCCTGATTCTCATAGTTTACATAATATACTACTATCTGTTCCGGAAGGTCATCACCTTCGGCTTTGAGGCTGATTGTGAATGTGGCTGTCGTGACTCCGACATCATCAATATTCAGAGTCGCTATCGTGCCTACATCAATATCATTTTCCTGTGCCGGCCCTTCCTCCTCCGGAAGAATTGGAGTTTCTTTATCCGAATCACACGCAGTCAGCATGAGTACCATACTAAGGAGCACAAATATGCCCTTTACCAAAAAATCAGTTGTTTTCATAGTTATATCTTTTATGATGTAAATATAGATAAATTCAACGAATTACAACACATATTGAGGTCTGTGACTCGTAATGTTCTATATATCAGAGTTTTAAATGGTATGGCTCGCATGGCAAAGACAGCGAGCCAGACTATACAAGTTGCTATGGATCAGAGACTTATGTGCCACGACAGAGGCGCAGTTGAAAGGAGGAGGGTCAGACGAGAGCGGAGATGATGGAGTCGGAGATGAAGAAATGACGCTCCGGGATGCGGAGGAAGGTGTCATCCAGAATGTAGGCATCTGCATGGGCGGTCTCTTGAAGGCTGCCTTGTGGAAGTGCGGAAGACGGATGGGATGGCGGGGTCGGAACCAGATGTCCCAGCGAGATGGCGCGGGAAAGGGCCGCAGGGTCACAGTGGGAGCGAAGATATGCGGCAGGCAGACCGGTGCTTGTACGCAGACCCAGCATTATATGTTCAAGAACGAGCTGGTCAGCCGAGAGGGGCTCTCCTTCACGGATTGAAGAGAAGTCGCACCTGTGCCATGCATCCAGATATGCCTGGAGATCCTGAAGGTTCCAGACCCTGGCTGGCGACTGTCCGGACATGAAACTGTGGGCACCGGGTCCCAGACCCACATATGGAATGTGTCTCCAGTAGGCCGAATTATGGACAGCCTCGAAGCCCGGCCTGGCAAAGTTGGATATTTCATAATGGTTGTAGCCTGCAGAAGACAATGTCTCACACAGGATGTCATACTGCTGCCGGCAGACCTCCTCTGAAGCTTCCTTCCAGCGTCCCTTCCCGACCATACGGGCCAGCATGCTGCCGGGCTCCACTGAAAGCTGGTATGAGGATATATGCTGAGGAAGTACACCTCGGGACGATATCGAAAGAGCCTTGTCCAGGGTCTCCCGCCATTGCTCCATCGAGAGCTGCGGCAGTCCGAATATCAGGTCTATGCTGATGTTCCTGACCCCGGCTTCCTCAAGGATGGCATAGGCACGGACAGCCTCGGCTGCAGAGTGGCGGCGGTTCATGAACTTCAGAACGGCATCATCGAAGGACTGGACTCCCATGCTGATCCTGTTCACGCCCAGGTCAAGCAGACCTTCCACATAGGCATGACCCTTTTCCACGATGTCTTCAGGATTGACCTCGACCGTAAATTCGTCAAAGACATGTTTCGCGACTTGGGACGGCGCCGACTGGCACGGAAGGACACCCGTATCCTGATGACGGGAATTCCGTGCGGCCAGATCCGACAGGGTGCCGACAAGCTTGCCGAAAGCGGAAAGAGGCAGCACCGACGGGGTGCCACCTCCTATGTATAACGTATTCACATCATCCCTGATCTCTTCCGCACGGGAAAGTGACTCTGCTGCCAGAGCTTCGGCAAAATCCCCGAACAGAGCCTCCTGCTTCAATGCATCCTCTGCCTTGCTGCATCGGGAAGCAACCTCGGAATAGAAGTCGCAGTAGGTGCAGAAACTTCTGCAGAAAGGGATGTGGATATATATCACGACTATCGGAGTATCATCTCCGCCTCGCCGAGCTTGCTCTGCTCAGTGAAGGCCTCAACGGTGTATATACCCTTGTCGTAAGCAGGAATGTCGTTCAGGTATATGCTGAGCTCGACCTCCTTGCCCTGATAGTCCACTTCACGCGATGCCGAGCAGATCATAGGCTCCCCGTTCAGCTGGAAGGTCCTCTGGTCGCTGTTGGTCAGGAGGATTCCATCCGGTCCCTTTACCCTGATGTACACTCTGACCGGTCCCTTTGGAGCAAGATCGTTCTCCACGAGACTGAGGGTGGTGAGAAGACGGACCACACGGCTGCTGCGGTCTGTCACCTTGTCCGAAGAATTATATGCCTCCATCACTATGCCGCGTGCCTTGATCACCGCACCCTGAGCCACCTGACCTGAGAGGTTCTCCACGGTCTTGCTGAGTTCCTCGCTCTGGCGACGGCTCTCTGCTGCCTCACGACGTGCTGCCGCCGCATCGGCTGTAAGCTTCTTGTTCAGGGTATTGAGGGAGTCGATCTGAACGATGTAGTTCTTCATGATGCTGCGGAGGGTTCCGAGCTCACGTTCGTACTGACGGATCTTGCTGCGGTTGGTAGCCTCGGTCTTCTTTATCCTCTCGATAAGCTGTGACACCTCCTCACGGGAAGAGTCCAGCTGTGAGTTGATCGTGTCGTAATCCGAAGACAGTGAAGCATAATCATTCTGAAGGGCTATCATCTCCTGAGTAAGGTTCTCCTTGTCGAGGGTGAGTTCCTTGACGAGAGAAGACTGCTGGTACCACACATAGGCAAGGGCACCGGCAAGAAGCACCGCCACAACTATGAGGGCGATCATTACTTTCTTGAGTGTATTCTGTTCCATATTCTTTTAGTTTCCTTTAAGAGGCGCAAAGATAACAAATTATCAGATTTTTCGTACATTTGTGGCTGTAGCAAATATAAAGCCATGAAATATTTCATCAGAGCAATCAAATACTTCATCTATTTCGCTGTCCTTACAACGGTCATAGTGACCGCCCTTGTGCTCATCGGGGCAGTGGAAGGAAACATCGACTCCATCTTCGAGGGAGGAACTGACGCATTGTGGAAGATTGCTGTATTCTTCGCATTGGTGGCGGCGGTATATCCGAAGGTGGGATTCATCACCCGTGACATTCCTGCAGAAAGGAACTGGGACGAGATCAGGGAAGATGTCCTGACCTTCTTCCGCGAGCGCAGGTATGAACTTGAATCAGAGACACCTCAGCAGGTGACCTTCAGGATCAGGGGAGCCGCAGGAAGACTGTCCAAGATGTATGAGGACAGAATCACCCTGACCATACGTCCCGGAGGCTATGGAATGGAGGGTCTGAGAAAGGATGTGATGAGACTTTCCACCGGATTCGAGCACAGGTTCTGCACCCCGGACGAAGACTAGCCGTTCAGCCTTTCGGCAGCAGCGCAGAGGGCGGCATAGAATTCCTCTCCGAAATATCGTTCTATAGGTTCGCGTAGAAATTCGTATACGCGGACCTTTTCTCTTTTACCTTTGGCAAAGGCATCCTGGCATATGTGCCAGCGGTGGAGATTCAGAGCACGGGTTCCGTTGCTGAGCTGAGTGATGCGGATAGGATAGAGCCAGCATGATATGGGCTTGCGGAAATCACCCTTTCCCTGAAACCAGCAGCGCTCCATGGAGCAGAAGCAGTTGCCTTCCCCGTCAAAAAGGGTATAGGCGCACTCCTCGCTTCCCGGAACGAGAGGAGTCACCATATCGCCGTCCATATCTATTTCAAAGAAGCCTTTGTCTGCGACGGCAAGGCGTCCTTCCTGCGACATAAGAGGAGAGAATATCTCATAGTTTTTCTCTATGGTCTCAGCCTCGCATTCCTCAAGAGGGGCACCGCTGTCGCCGATCACGCAGCAGCAGCCCTTGCATTTTTCATAGTCGCATGCAAAATATTCAGTCAGAATCTCCTCAGAGATCAGACAGTCGTCTATCTGGATGATTGTTCCGTGGTACATATCTATTTCTTTACTATATATTCTACTCTGCTGGCATCGGAAAGTGAGGAAAGTATGTCTCTGACCCTGTCAACCGACACCGCATCTATCTTTGCCTCATAGCCTGTGGTGAAATTCTTTCCGTCCATATATCTCATGGTCACGGCATGAGTCCAATACTGCGGGCTCTTCATCAGGACGGCAAGATGGCCCTTCAGCACGGCCTTGTATTTGGCCAGGTCCTCTTCCCTGACCTCAAGCTCCGGAAGATCCTCTATGACATTCCTGAGTATCCTGAGGGCAGCTTCGGGTCCTGTGAGAGTGATGTCCCTGGAGAAGCCGTAGGAAGATGCCTCTGCAAGCGAAATCATGACATTGAACCTCTCCTGCGGATATATCCGGCAGTTATGACTCAGTCTGAGATACATTCCAGTGCCTTCGATGGCGGATGAGACTGCCTGCCTCAGAATTGCGGCAGCTATCTGCGAAGCCATATAGTTCTCGGCAGTCAGTGACATGGGGGCAGAAATCGTGAAGTCCACACTGGCCTCCGGTCCTCTTCTGGTATAGGTGCTGGCTCCTGACACCGGCTGATAATGCACGAGCGTTCTCGGAAAGGTCCTCTCCGTCGTGGCAAATTCGCCCACGTAGTTCCTGAGGAATTTCTTCAGCCTGGTCTCCTCGATGTTTCCCACCAGAACCAGCAGACCGTCATTCATCTTGGACGACTGATGCTTCAGGAAAGCGTCAGCCCTGTCAGCAAAACCCTCGGTGAGGTTGTCTGAATCCTTGATGGAAGAATATACATATCCCGGACACATGAGGCTGTCTATCGCCACGATCCTGTCCCTGCCGTTCCTCTTTTCATATTCATCCATGACCTTCTGACAGTCTGCGTAATATCCGAACGTATGCCCGTCATGCTCCCTTTCATTGACCACTCCCAGCAGGGCCCGCATCATCAGGTCCAGCTTATCGTCCGGAGCCGAGCCCTCGATAAGGACATTGGAAAGATTGACTGTCTGCTCCAAGGTGATGTTCTCCTTTTCCAGCAGCCTTGCGAACTCCCCATATGACATTCCCGATACACTGCAGTACTTCATATAGTCGGTCATATAGGCTCCCTCGCCCTTGGACAGGCCTTCTATGTTGCCGTATCCGCCGTTCATGGCAAGGGTATAGTACATGCGGTGTCCGCTTTCCTGTCTCCTGTATACGACCTTGAAGCCGTTTTCAAAGGTCCACACTGTGCCTCCCGAAAGCGGGTCACGCTTCTGTGACTTCACCTTCTGGGGAAGACCGGCTGAAGGAAGAGGGATGCTGTCCACCGGCGACGGGCATGGCATGCAGGAAGAGCAGTCCGCCCATGCATCAGAGAATACGGATTCCAGATAGGCCGAACCCATTTCCAGTCCTCCTCCGATGCGGCACTCCACAGTCAGGTTCCTCCTGCTGTCCAGGAGGGCGGAAGCTATATTGTTGAAATGAATAAGTTCCGTATTGATGTCCAGGTTCCTCGAACGCAGGAAGGACCATGTCTCCTTCTCGGAAGAGAGCGGAGAGTTGTACAGGAAAGCGAAGGCGCACCTTTCCACATAGTCGGCGTTGCTCTTGAAAGGATTGGCGGCCTCCTTCTCAAGACCGCTCAGATATCTGTTCTTGGCCATCTCCAGTTCATGCACGGTGGCCGTCCCGTTGTCCAGAGAAGCCATCGTGGAAGCCAGCAGGGAGGCTGCCTGGGCCGCATGTTCAGGAGCGACCGAAACGCTGATGGTGAAGATCTCGTCTCCCAGCGAGGTCACACTTGTCATATGCTGGAAAGACACATCAGCCACCGGTATCTCCTCTGACAGGAACCCGAGGATAAGCCTTTCCCTGGCAATGATTCCGAGTTCTGAGACGAACATTTCGTAGATGGCCGGCTGGACGGTGTTCATATACTCCTCCGGTGTCCTCGGAAAGGTCCATGTCGCCGACACCGTGGCAAGGTCCATGGTCATATAAGGAGAGGTTTCGAAGACAGGTTCTTCTGACTCCTTCCATTCATATGCCTTTCTCTTCTGCGACTCTCTTGAAGGAGTCATATAGGACATGAACTTGAGTTTTGCCGCTATGGATGAGGGATCTATGTCGCCCGAGACTATTACCGCCTGATCTGACGGAGCATACCATCTCTCCAGAAATGCATCCTCCCCACGGGACCCTCTGTCTGCAATATCCATAAGCATGACAAGAGTAGAATCCGTCACCAGCTCTCCCTTGGAAATCATCACATCAGAAAAATGATAAAGGGTGGCGTTCTCCGTGACCTTGACGAATCCGTCCTTGCCCGGAGCCACACCATTGGATGCGAGAAAGACCTGAGGAGGTGTGCTTCCAAGTCTGGGAAGAGCTGTTATGGCATCCTGAGCGACAGAGAACGCCATTTCTCCGCTTTCAGAACTGGTCTGATGGCCTGTCTTCTGGACGAGGGCAAAGTCGGCAACCCCTTTGGATGTCGGATTTTTCACGAGATAATACGACATGCCGTTGGGAAGCGCTCCCGTCGAAACAGCCGGATCCGCCGGCATGAGGGGCAGGTTCTGAGCCGACGACGAGACGACGCCAAAGACAGGGAACACAACCCATAATATGCAGATAATTACTATTTTATATATATATATCATTCTCAATTCATTTGATTTTGCAAAAATACGACAATTTTTTACTAAATTTGCGTCTTGGGCTTTTTAAGAATTTATTTTTAAGACAAAATACTATTAGTTATGAAAAAGATTTTCCTTTTGATTGCAGCAGCCCTTATGGCTGCAGGTGTGGCGTCTGCACAGGACATCAATCAGGCGACAGAGAGTTACAACAATGGAGCGATGGAACTTCAGAACGGCAACCCTGAGGCAGCCCTCACACACTTCCAGTCAGCTCTTGAGATGGGTGAAAGTCTCGGAGAAGAGGCTACAGATCTCGTGGCAAACTGCAAGGGTATCATCCCACAGGTAATGCTTTCAGTTGCTAAGGGTTATATAAAGGACGGCGACTTTGCCGGCGCTCTTACACAGCTCGACGCTACAATAGCTGAGGCAAACAAGTATGAGAATGCAGAGGTTGCTGCTGAGGCTGCCGAGTTCATTCCTCAGGTTTACATGCAGCAGGGTAACACCGCACTCAAGGCCAAGGACATGGCTACTGCGGCTACAGCATATTCAAAGGTCGTGGAGCTTGATCCTGCAAACGGCAATGCGATGCTCAGACTCGGTCAGGTATATGCTGCTACCGGCAAGACCGACGAGGCTGTCGCTGCTTTCGAAAATGCAGCTGCAAACGGTCAGGAGACAGCAGCTAAGAAGCAGCTTTCAAACCTCTTCCTCAAGAAGGCTCAGGCTGCCATGAAGGGTGGAAAGAGCCAGGAAGCCATCGACCTCTGTGTAAAGTCAAATGAGTACCTTGAGAATGCCAACGCATACAAGATCGCTGCAAGCTGTGCACAGAAGCTCGGCAAGAACGACGATGTGATCGCATTCTATGACAAGTACCTTGAGCTTTCACCAAAGGCTAAGGACGCAGGTGGAGTAGCCTTCACTATCGCAGCTCTCTATCAGCAGGCCGGCAACAAGGAGAAGGCTAAGGAGTACTATCAGAAGGCTTCTACAGACCCTCAGTTCGGCGCAGCGGCACAGGAGCAGCTCAAGAACCTCTAATCAGGAATGAGACAGCTTGAACTGCTTGCTCCGGCAAGAGATTTCCAGATCGGCATCGCAGCAATTGACTGCGGTGCCGATGCTGTGTATATAGCCGGACCGCAGTTCGGAGCAAGACAGGCTGCCGGAAACGATATCGAAGACATCAGGCGGCTTTGCGAATATGCACACCGTTTCGGTGCAAGAATATTCATAACACTTAACACCATCCTCTACGACAGCGAGCTGGAGGATGCCTACCGATTCATGCTCGCGGTTCAGGATGCCGGAGCAGATGCCATCATAGTCCAGGACATGGCTGTGGTGGAGATGGCGCGCAGAGGAATCGGCAACCTCCGCGAGGATATCAGGATTCCTCTTCATGCATCCACTCAGTGCGCCATCAGAACCCCGGAACAGGCAAGATGGCTCGAAAACTTGGGATTCTCCAGACTCATCCTTGAGAGACAGCTCTCGTTGGAAGAGATCAGGGCGATCAGAGCAGCTGTAAGCTGCGAACTCGAGTTCTTCGTTCATGGTGCCCTCTGCGTATGCTATAGCGGCCAATGCTATCTTTCGGAGATGATTTCAGGACGAAGCGCAAACCGAGGTGCATGCATACAGGCATGCAGGTCACGTTATGACCTCGTGGACTCGACCGGAAAAACGCTTGTGCGCGACAAGGCCCTGCTATCGCTGAAGGACTACAACCTCCGCTCCCGTCTGAAAGATCTCGCCGAAGCTGGAATAACTTCGTTCAAGATCGAGGGACGCCTGAAGAACGAATCATATGTGAGAAACGTAGTCAGAGACTATTCCATCGCTCTGGATGCCCTGACGGAAGCATGGCCGGGAAAATACATCCGAGGGTCATTCGGAAAGGTCACAGGAGGTTTCATTCCAGACACTGCCAAGACATTCAACAGAGGATACACGGAGCTCTTCCTTGACGGCAGACGCGGCAGATGGGCAGCTATGGATGCCGCGAAATCCATGGGAGAAGCCGTGGGCACAGTCACGGAAATCAGAAAGGGAGAAATAAGGCTCCGGACCTGCAAAGGTGTAAGCCTCAACAACGGAGACGGATTCTCCTTCGTGTCACGGACCGGAAAGGTGGAAGGATTCCGCGGAGACGTGTGCACAGGAAACAGCATCAGATGCAAGAGCGTTCCGTCGCTTTTTGTGGGTGCCGCACTTTACCGCAACATCAACTCCGCCTTTGAAAAAGAGATGGAAAGACAGGGCTGCACCCGCGAGATCGGTGTGGCCGCCACGCTTTCATTCAGTCTTACGGACGGCAGATGGACTCTTGAAGCCTCAGCCGTTTCCGAAGACGGACGCAGTGTTTCACTCTCTTTCGATGCCGGAGAACAGAAGGCCGACAACCAGGAAAGAATGGCAGGTCTGATTGCATCCCAGATAGAAAAAAGCGTCAGCCATTATAGGTTCCGGCTCGATGCCCTGAACTCTCCGCAGGGTCTTCCGTTCATGCCATCCTCGGCAGTGAATGCTGTCAGAAGAGCACTTGCTGAACGCCTGGACACCCTTCCGTGCAAGGCCCATCCACTGCTTATCCGTCCTCTAAATGCACCCGAAACGGGTTTTCCTCAGGCCGAGGCATCATACAGGCAGAACATATCCAACAGTCTGTCAGAGTCAGTATACCTGGCTTCCGGAGTGACAGCCCCCGAGAAGGCATATGAGCTGTCCCACAGGGAAGGAGCGGAACTTATGCGTACCAGATACTGCATCCGTCACGAACTGGGGCTATGTCCCGTCCACCAGGGCGCAAAGGACAGCGGTCCGCTCTTCCTCCTGAACAACGGTCAGCGTTTCGCCCTTCATTTCGACTGCCGCCACTGTGAGATGACGGTCACAGCTCCAGCACCTCGAAGGTGAGGTCTACATCCCCGAAGTGGCCGACCATGTTGCTGGTGGCCTCCAACCACTTTGGAGCATAACGAAAAGAGCACCTATGTCATTTAAACCGGATTAAAAGCAAAGTAACACCTTTATTGTTCATCAGGTTTTTCGAAAGTTAACTCATCGGGCGATTGAATGTAGTCGATGGCTTTCTGGGATGAAACGACGCTTCGGCCTATACGTTTTTCCACATCTTCACGAGCAGCCTTCGCGACATCTGCGCCTTCCTTGGCGATTCTTGCATTCTCGGTCAAGCCAGATGGGTTTCGTTCTTTGCTGATTTCAGTAGCAGTTTCTTCTGCCAGGGCATTAAGAAGCAATTCCATATTCGTCATATTGTCACGAAGATTCTCTTTAGTCAATCCTTTATGCTTCTTGTATTCCCTTGTAGTCAATCCGCTCCAGGTCTTTGACATCAAGTCCGTCAGCAGTGCAAAATCAATCTCCTTCGTAATTCCCCCTCTTTTCCACTCATCAGTCAGTCCTTTGCGGATCTCTATTGTCTTAATACGTCGTGTAATCCAAGATTCCGAATAACCAAGCCGTCTATAATCCGCCATCGCCTGATCTATGCTTCGCTCAGGGTCAACCATCTGATTGACTCGCTCTGCCGCGACTGAAGCCATCCATACTTTGAACGGCTCTGCCTTTTTGGAAGGTATAGACTGAATAATACGTAATATCCCTTCCAGGGAAGCACAATTCTCTTTTTGAGGCCCTCCTGCAGTCTGAATTGTAAGGGGGTGGACAATTTGTCCCCACCCTTTAGAAAGTTCTTCATCCCTTCTTCTCATTTTAGAGATGTAGTCCTTGGCGTTAGTTGTTTCTGTCAATATTGTGACAACATCTTTGACAGAAAAGAACCAATCTTCCTCCTCTTCCACCCAGATGGTTCTGATTTTTTGGTTATCAAACAATCTTATTTTTTCAATCTCAGACATATCAAATATGTATAATACTTTCTACAAAGATATGGATTTATTCTTCAACACACCGGCATCGTTTGAAAAACATTGTTGACTAACTGTGACTATGAATCCATTTCTGCAACCGGTCAAAACGCAAAGGGAACTCATGATGAACGTCCTTTTTACTATCAGTACTCCAGCACCTCGAAGGTGAGGTCTACATCCCCGAAGTGGCCGACCATGTTGCTAGTGGCCTCCAACCACTTTGAAGAAAGCTGACCACGCCAGACGATGTCGTCACGCGAGTTGAAAGGCAGCTTCATTTCCACACCGTAACTCTTGGAAGCTATGCGGACGAGGGCTGTGCAGTTCCACTCTGTCCGGGTGCCGCCGTCATCCTCAGTTATCATGAAGGCACAGCTCGTCAACTGGTCGGTCCAGTCGGAAACCAGAACAGCATTGAAAGGCTGCGGCTTGCCCACCTGTCCCCTCCTGACCACTATCATGAAATCCGTGACGGCAGGATTATAAAGCTTCAGCTCCGCTTCAGTCGATGCCGTGAAATCCTCTACGGCACCCACACGGACATGAAACTCAGAGGCCCCCGCGAACCATGAGTCATAGTTCCTCTTCATGACAAAGTCCTTAAGAATCAGAGTCTTCATGCTTCTGTCACCTTTTACTTTCATGGAGTTTCTGGGTTCTATGATGATGTTACCGCCTCCACCTCCCCATGCCGGATCTTCCCTCCTCAACATCTCAAGCGAAGTAAACTCCGCATCGGAATTCCTGTTCACTACCCAAACAGGTCTGCTTTCCGCCATCTCCTCTGTAACAATCACCTCCTCCACCTGGCGGGTTCCATCATCGTTCAAAACTATCTTATAGCCTATATTTGTCTCTGCTCCGTTCTCGGGATCAAAGGTTATCACAGGCAGCACTTCCCCGTTCCATCCTTCAGACAGAGGCCAGTATATCTGAATGTCCGACGAAGTCAGAGCCTCAAGGAAGGCATCCGGATCCATGTCGGACGATGAAGCCTTGGTGAAAGCTCCGGAGCGCACATGCGTCTCAATCAGGTCCCGCAAAGGATTCTCGATCGGATTACTCTTTGTGGCCTTGTCCCCGACTCCGGCTCCGGGACTCTCAAAAAGACTTTTCATTGTATATTCCTCATCATAGCCGTTCTCTGAAGAAGACACGACAGCCGAATGGACCTCGTCCATATGGGTGAGCTGCAACGGAATGCCTGATAGAATGGCAGCGACATCCTCCAGGGATACATAAGTGCTGTCAGCTGAACCGTCCACATGTTTATCCATGTCGTTGTCTATGATCTCGCAGGAGCATATCGCTGCCGCAAGCAATAGCACGAGAGTGCCTGTCCTTACAAAAGTATTCATCATTTCCATTTTTAACTTCTGCAAAGTTCCAGACAATTATCCGTATACCGAAAAAGTACACAGATAATTTTAAAAATCGCCCACAGACATATGTCTACAGGCAATTTCAGTCTTAAAATTTATTGAAAAACCTTAGGTTTTCGGATAAATTTCGAGGATCATCTCCAGGAAAAACGGACAAAACGGTCCTTGTCGTACAGGTCCTTCTCCACGACCACCTTCCCGAATCCGCGGGAACGGAAGACATCTGCGGTCAGCTCACCGAGGGCCTCGTTGATTTCTACGATTCCAAAACCATCAGGAGCAAGAAGTCTGACTGCATGGTCGGCCACTGCCCTGTAGAAGACAAGCGGATCAGAATCAGGAACAAAAAGTGCCAGATGCGGTTCATGGTCCAGGACATTGGGGCGCATCAAGGCCTTCTCCTTGTCCATCACATATGGAGGATTGCTGACTATAATGTCATATCGTGCGGACAATCCGAAGTCCGACGGTCCGGCAAGGACATCTGCCTTGACAAAGGATGGGACCACAGCTCCGGTGCGTGCTGTTTCCTCCGAAAAGTCCTGCGACGAGGCGACTGCAAGGGCACCGTCAGAGATATCGACTGCAGTCACCTTGGCTCCGGGCATTTCCAGGGCCAGGGTCCAGGCTATGCATCCGCTGCCTGTACACAGGTCCAAAACTGCAGGAGCGGCTGACAGATGGTCAGATGAGACTTTCCCATTTCCGCTACCGAAGGCGATTCCGCCTGATTTGCTGCCGATTCCTGATTCCAGGACGCTGCGGCAGAGGATTTCTGTTTCTGGACGGGGAATGAGGACATCAGGAGTGACACGGAACTGACGACCATAGAAATCGGCGACGCCTGTGACATACTGGAGAGGTTCGCCTGAAGCCATCCTGCCGAAAGCCGTCATGACAGAAGAAGCATCCTCATCCGACACCTCATACCCTGGCTCTACTATATGGGTATGTCTTCTTGTGCCGAGCTTACACTCCAGTAGCATAAAGACCATCTCCCGTGCCTCCCTATCAGGATACAGTTGTGAGATGGTCTCGATTCCTATATTTATCAGTTGCTTCAGTAACATCGTTGACACTATTACATCCTGCAAAATTTCATGGAGAATCTTGCTGTTACTGATGAATGGAGGAGGCATTCCACCCCCGCAAGCGATCAGCAAACAGCCCGGAGGAACAGCAGAACTTATATCAGTTTTCTATGACGGTGGTCAGGAAGTCGGTCATATCGAGTCCGGCTGCACGCACCATCTGAGGCACGAGAGAGGCGGCCGTCATTCCAGGGATGGTGTTCACTTCAAGGAAGTAGAGACCGTCCTCGGCACTTATATAGTCCACACGCACCAGACCGGAGCATCCCAGATGGGCATATACCTTCTTGGATACCTCCTGAATACGGTCTCTGAGGGTGTCAGGAATCTCTGCCGGACACACCTCGCGGCTATGACCGTTGTACTTGGCCTCATAGTCGAAGAACTCGTTTTCTGTGAGGATCTCGATGACAGGGAGGGCCACATATTCCTTTCCATCATGATATACGGCACAGGTGAGTTCCCTGCCCACCACTGCGGACTCAGCTATAAGCATGTTTCCCTCGGCGAATGCATATTCCACAGCCTTGTCAAAGTCCTCAATGTTCTTGACCTTGGTCACTCCGAAGCTGCTTCCACCGTCGGTAGGCTTTACGAACATCGGAAGTCCCAGCCTGTCCACAGCCTTCTGCGCCAGACCCTCCACGGGCTCGCCCTTGCGTACAAACATATCTTCCGCACATTTCACGAAGTCCACATCCTTGAGATAGCTCTTGCATGAAAACTTGTCGAATGTCATGGCAGCCACAAAGGCATTGCATCCGCTGTGGGGCACACCGAGCATTTCAAGATAGCCCTGCATCAGTCCGTTCTCACCAGGGGTGCCGTGCTGCATTATATAGGCATAGTCAAACTTGACCTTCTCCGAGCCGATCATGACGGAGAAATCATTCTTGTCGATCACAGGACGCTCTGCCTCCGGGATGACCACCCTCATCGAGTTCCTTTTCCTGTAGGCTGCAAGGGTCCACTGTCCGAAGCGGGCGAAGATTTCATATACATCGAACAAGGTTCCGTCGATGCGTGATGCGGTGAATTCACCGCTGCGGCATGAGACTTCCCACTCGGAGGAATCGCTGCCGTATATTACTGCTATTTTTGTATATCTTGTCATATTCTCTTTTGGTTAAAGATCCTTCGCTGCGCTCAGGATGACCGAAACGAATGCTCAGAACAACAAGGGGAAGATCTGGTACGGGGCTATTCGAAGAAGAAGGAGTCATCTTCCTCAGCCCTCATCTCTGCATCCGCATCACTGCCGTCGCAATCAAGATTGAGACTGATTCCAGGAGGGGCTATGAAACGGTCGGTCTCGTAGACACCCAGAGTGCCGTCTGCAAGGACCTTCTGCATGAAGAGTCCCCATATAGGAAGGGCCATGTTGGATCCTCCTCCGAGAGAAAGCGATTCGAAATGCACCTGACGGTCCTCAGCACCGACCCATACACCTGCAGTGAGGGATGGTGTGTATCCGATGAACCATCCGTCCGACTGGTCGTTGGTGGTTCCGGTCTTTCCGGCAATCTCGCCCTTCAGACCATATTTGAATCTCAGTCTGACTCCTGTTCCGCTGTTCACCACTCCCTGCATGAGGTTGGCCATGAGATAGGCTGTATATTCGCTGACAGCCTCCCTCTTCCTGTTGTTGAATTCGCCGAGCACGTTTCCGTTGCTGTCCTCGATGCGGGTCACGAAGATCGGTTCCACGAACACGCCCTTTGACGGGAACGTATTGTATGCAGCCACCATCTCATATACATTCAGGTCTGCCGAACCCACACAGAGTGAATATGTCTCGTCTATGAAGCTGCCCACTCCCATCTTTCGCATCATGTCGGTCATGGCATGAGGACCGTACTGCTTCATCAGATAGGCAGAAATGTTGTTCGAACTCTTGGTTAGTCCCCACTTGAGAGTCACCGTCTGGCCTATCCATTCGTCCTTGTCGGTACTCTTCGGAGTCCATGTGGTGTCCTGAACCAGGAAGGTCTGAGGCACATTCACCACCTTGTCGCACGGACTCATACCCTCCTGCATGGCCAGGGTGTAGAGGAACGGCTTGATGGTAGATCCCACCTGACGCTTGCCCTGACGGACATTGTCATATTTGAAATAGCGGTAGTTAGGACCTCCGACATATGCCTTGATATGACCGGTGTGAGGCTCTATCGCCATGAACGCAGTCCTCAGGTGAGACTTGTAGTAGCGGATGGAATCGTTCGGAGTCATCACCGTGTCTATATATCCCTTGCCGTTCCATGAAAACACGCGCATCTGGGTCTTCTCATCGAAACTCTTGAGGATCTCGGCTTCCGAGGCTCCCCTGTTCTTCATTATACGGTATCTGTCGCTCCAGCGCCTTGCCTGTCTCATCAGCTGGTCCACGGTCTCTTCCGGAACATCGTCTGAGAACGGCTTGTTCTTCTTCCATCTGAGATCTCTCCAGAAACTTCTCTGAAGGTCCTTGCCAAGATGCTCCTCGACTGCCTCCTCAGCATATTTCTGCATCTTGTAGTTGATGGTGGTGTATATGCGGAGACCATCCCTGTCGAGATTGTACTTCGATCCGTCCGCCTTCTTGTTCTTGTTCAGCCATCCGTAGAATCCGTCGTCCGCCCACAGAAGGGAATCCACGACATAGTCCTCATATTGATAATATGACGAACGCTTGGGCTCCTTGGCATTCATGGTGCGACGGAGCATGTCTCGGAAATATGGTCCGAGACCGGCATTGTGGTCCTGCACCTTATATGAAAGCTGGATC
This sequence comes from Bacteroidales bacterium, assembly GCA_017502125.1. Classification (GTDB taxonomy): domain Bacteria; phylum Bacteroidota; class Bacteroidia; order Bacteroidales; family UBA932; genus Cryptobacteroides. The sequence continues at coordinate 35,334 of JAFVVN010000016.1, forward strand.
GGAATCTGCTGGACTGAGTCACGGGTGTGCTTGTCAATGAAATCGGCCTTCTCCATCTGGGAGATGACGAAGTTCCTTCTGGTGAGGGACTTGTCCGGATTGAGGGCGGGGTTATATCTCGTAGGCTTGTTCACCATACCCACGAGGGTCGCTGCCTCTTCGACAGTCAGGTCTATAGGAGCCTTTCCGAAGAAGGTCTGGGAAGCCGCCTTGATTCCATAGGCGTTGCTGCCGAAGAAGACCTGATTCATATACATCGTTATGATCTCATCCTTGGTGTAGTTCCTCTCAAGCTTGACCGCTGTGATCCATTCCTTGAGCTTGATCCATACCATCTTGAATACGGCTCCTCCAGGAATGCTGCTGGTGACGTCTTCACGTGGGTAGAGGGTCTTGGCCAGCTGCTGGGTTATGGTACTTCCTCCTCCCTGGCTGGAATCTCCCCCGAGAAGGGTCTTGAACATCACACGTCCGAGACTCTGGAAGTCGATTCCCGAGTGGTTATAGAATCTGACATCCTCTGTCGCCACTGCTGCATTGACCAAGTTCGGAGACAGTTCTTCATATGTCACATAGGAACGGTTCTCTATATGGAAGGTGGTCAGGATTTCACCATCTTCGGCTATGACCTGGGTTGCCAGGTTGCTTTCCGGATTCTCCAGTTCCTCGAATGAGGGGATGTCGGCAAAGGCCCACACCGCCAGTATCAGGGACGCGACCAGGAGTACTGGGACCGAGAAAAGGATCCAGAACCATTTGACTATCTTTTTCTGTGTAGCTTCTGTCATCTTATATCATTTTCCGTTAAAAATTTTTCCTGCACCTTTACCTAAAAGGTAAGATTCCGATGGCTCAGGTACAAGACGACAAAATTAGCAACAAAATTTGGAAAATTGCCCGGTTTGTGACTTACTTTGCACATTCTTTTGAAAAAGGAAGGAGGTTTAAGCATGAAGGAAGGAAAAAATCTGGTGATTGTCGAGTCACCCGGAAAGATAAAGAAAATCCAGTCAGCTCTTGGAAACGACTATATAGTCAAGGCCAGCATAGGACACATCCGTGACCTGGACGAAAGCGGACTGAGCATTGATATAGATAACGGCTTCAAACCGGAATATGTCGTTCCGGCCGACAAGAAGAAGGTGGTGGCTGACCTTAAGAAGGCCGCAAAGGAGGCTTCTGCCATATGGCTGGCATCCGATGCCGACCGAGAGGGAGAGGCCATATCGTGGCATCTTTTCGAGACACTCGGGCTCAGCAGCGAAAACACCAAGAGAATCGTTTTTCAGGAAATAACCAAGCCTGCCATCCTCAGCGCCATCGAGAATCCACGCGAGATCGACATGAACCTCGTGAACGCTCAGCAGGCCCGTCGCGTGCTTGACCGCCTCGTGGGTTTCGAGCTCTCTCCGGTCCTCTGGAGAAAGATCCAGCCGAAGCTCTCCGCAGGACGCGTTCAGTCGGTGGCCCTGCGTCTGATCGTGGACAGGGAAAGGGAGATTCTCGCATTCGACAACGAAGCATATTATAAGGTGGAGGCAGTCTTCCATCCGGAAGGAACTCCTGAAGATACCCTCGTTAAGGCAACCCTCGACAGAAGATTCCCGGACATGGAGTCAGCACAGGAATTCCTTGAAAAGTGCATAGGGGCTGAGTTCACCATATGTAATATGGACAAGAAGGAAGGCAACCGCTTCCCGGCACCTCCTTTCACCACTTCCACCCTCCAGCAGGAGGCTGCACGAAAGCTCCGTTTCTCGGTGAGCCAGACCATGAGCATAGCGCAGCACCTCTATGAGAACGGATATATCACCTACATGCGTACCGACTCGACCAATCTCTCCGCACTCGCCCTGAGCACGGCAAAGAGATTCATCTGCGACAATTTCGGAGAGGAATATTCGAAGATGAGGAACAGATGGGGCAAGGTCAAGGGAGCTCAGGAAGCACACGAGGCCATCCGCCCTACCTATATAGACAATACTACCATCGACGGCACTCCGCAGGAGAAGAAGCTGTATGAGCTCATCTGGAAACGCACCGTTGCCTCACAGATGGCCGATGCACAGGTGCTCAGGACCGACATCAAGGTGGCATCCGACAAGGCGGAGGAGAAGTTCAACGTACAGGCGACACAGATCCTTTTCGACGGCTTCCTCAAGCTCTACATCGAGAGCACCGACGATCCTCAGCAGGATGATGACACCGTGATTCTGCCGGAACTCCATATCGGAGGAAAGATGACCGAGCACGGAATCACTGCCGAATGCAAATATACCGCTGCACCATCGAGGTATACGGACGCTTCACTGATCAAGAAGCTCGAGGAGCTTGAGATAGGACGTCCGTCCACTTATGCACCGACCATCACCACCCTCACAAAGGCACGCGGATATGTCGTGAAGGGAGACAAGACGGGAGTGAAGCATACGGTGACCAATCTCGCACTCAGGAACGGCAAGATAAAGACCTCGGTCAAGACCGAGACAGTCGGAGCAGAGAAGAACAGGCTTCTGCCTCAGGACATAGGAATGATCGTGACCGACTATCTCGTGAAGAACTTCCCGCAGGTGCTTGACTATAAGTTCACTGCAAACGTGGAGGAGGACTTTGACAAGATTGCCGGAGGAGAGATGGTCTGGAACAGTCTGATTGCCGATTTCTACAATCCGTTCCATCAGACGGTCCAGGAGACCATGAGCAGCAGGGAATATGGAAACGGAGCAAGCCGCGAACTGGGAACCGGACCTGACGGCCAGCCTCTGGTGGCACGTTTCGGTCAATACGGAGCCTATGTCCAGAAGGGAGACGGAGCCAATAAGCAGTATGCCAGCCTCGCCCCGGGACAGCTGATCGAGAGCATAACTCTGGAAGAGGCCTTGAAACTGTTCGAACTGCCACGCACAGTGGGTCAGCATGAAGGAATCGACGTCATATGCACCAAGGGACGCTTCGGTCCTTACATCAAATATGGAGACAAGAATGTTTCACTTCCTCGCGGCACGGACCCTCTGAAAGTGGATCTGGCCACTTGCGTCAAACTGATAGAGGACAGCCGCAACAACACTAAGGGAGGAATTATCATAGAGTATAAAGACGCTGATATTCAGGTGATTGACGGAAACTATGGTCCTTATATCAAACATGCGGGAAGCAACTACAAGCTTCCGAAAGGGACCGACCCTGCGACACTTACAGAAGAAAAGTGCAAGGAAATAATTTCTTCCTCTGCGCCTACAAGCCGTAAGAAAAGGCGCAGATAATATTAAGAATCTTAAATTTTGACCGCGAAATGTTGATAATTTATATTTTATCATTAATTTCGCGGTCAAATTCGTTTTAAATCGTAAGGTATATGCAGAACTATCAGATCGATCAGATTGACCAGAAGATACTTTCGTTCCTGGTCAAGAATGCCAGAATGCCTTTCCTGGAGATTGCGCGTGAGTGTAATGTGTCCGGAGCTGCGATCCACCAGAGAGTGAAAAGGCTGGAGACCAACGGTGTCATCACCGGATCACGCCTTCTTGTGAAGCCTCAGGCATTGGGACTCAACGTGTGCGCCTATGTAAGCGTGTCACTTTCGGAAGCAAACAAGTATCCTGAGGTGATCGAAGCCTTCAAGAAGATATCAGAAATCGTGGAGTGCCATTTCGTGACAGGAAGATATGCCCTGCTTATCAAGCTCTATTGCTTTGACCATGACCACCTTATGCAGATCCTTCTGAATACGATCCAGAAGATTCCTTACGTTCTTCAGACAGAGACACAGATTTCGCTCGACCAGGCGATAGAGCGTCAGGTGTGGGTGAAGGAGTATCAGAACACCAGCTTCTCGGCAAGCGTCAGAAAGAGCAGAGAGGCCAAGAAGCATCACAAGGAATAACCCTCTCCAAGAGCAGCCGTCACAGCCCTGGCAAGGATAAGGTCCTCCGGGGTCGTGATCTTTATATTAAGCCTCTCTCCCATCGCGTAAGAGAGGCTTTTTCCGTATCTGGACACCACCGAGGCATCGTCCGTGAACGAGGTGTCATAGGCCATGCCATATGCTGCCTTGATGATTTCAGACTGAAATATCTGAGGGGTCTGGGCACCGAAAAGGATGCTTCTGTCCACCGTCCGGCCCGGAATCTCCTCCCACAGCCCGTCATGGCCTGAAGCCTGCAGCACCTTCATGGTGTCCACGCATGGAACCACAGGAATGACGCCGGGACAATTCTCTGCAAGACCGAACAGTTCGCGTATCTTCCCGGGAGTCACAAGAGGGCGGACTCCGTCATGGACAGCGACCAATGCTCCCTCCGGCACCCTTTCGAGGGCATTTCTCACGGAGTGGAAACGGGTTATTCCACCCTTGACCAGAATCTGCGGGCAGATGAAATTATGCTCAAGACAGTAGTCCTTCCAGTACTGGATGAACTCGTCAGGAAGCACACAGATCACGGATATCCCGGGGCAGGCTTCGAGAAAGACCTCCATGGTCTTCTGCAATATGGCCTTGCCGTCAAGTTCCAGAAACTGCTTAGGGAGCTGCGCCCCCATCCTTGAGCCGCTGCCTGCAGCCATGATCACTACATATCTTTTTCTTTCCATAGTCCGCTTTCTTCTGATATTCAAGAGGCCAACAAAATTAGCAATTTTTTATCTATGATATTGAGATATATTTTGTATTTTTACGGCCTATTTGGTTTTATCGAAAAATTGCACAAAAAAAATATGGGATTTTCATTCTTGACACAAGAGATTGCGATGGACCTCGGTACGGCGAACACCGTCATTTTCCAGAACGACCAGATCGTGCTTGACGAACCGAGCATCGTGGCTATCGACAATAACACAGGCAAGGCTATCGCCCTCGGACAGAAGGCAAAGCTCATGCAGGAAAGGGAGAACCCCGGCATCAAGACAGTCCGCCCGATGAAGGACGGAGTCATCGCAGACTTCAACGCTGCAGAGATGATGATCAGAGGATTCATCAAGCAGGTGAACAGCCGCCGCAGGTCTCTCTTCACCCCCAACATAAAGATGGTGGTGGGCATTCCTTCAGGAAGTACCGAAGTGGAGATCAGAGCGGTGCGTGACTCTTCGGAGCATGCAGGAGGACGTGACGTATATCTGATCTTCGAGCCTATGGCATCTGCACTCGGAATCGGACTCGACGTGGAGGCACCTAAGGGTAACATGGTCGTGGATATAGGAGGAGGTACCACCGAAATTGCTGTGATCTCTCTCGGAGGCATCGTGGTCCAGGACTCCATCAAGGTGGCAGGAGACGTGTTCACAAACGACATCCAGCAGTATCTCAGACAGCAGCACAACATCAGGGTGGGACAGATCACCGCGGAGAAGATCAAGATCGCCATCGGAGCCGTCCTTCCTGACCTCGACGAGGAGCCGGAGCCATATTCAATCACAGGTCCTAACCTCATGACCGCACACCCGGTCCATGCTACGATCACATATCAGGAGATCGCACACTGCCTGGACAAGTCCGTGGCCCGAATCGAGACCGGAATCCTCCATGTCCTGGAGCAGACTCCGCCTGAGCTTTATTCGGACATCGTCGAGAACGGTATCCACCTCGCAGGCGGCGGATCCCTTCTCAGAGGTCTTGCAAAGCGTCTGAGCGAAAAGGTGAACATTCCGTTCTATGTTGCAGACGACCCGCTCAGGGCCGTGGCACGCGGAACCTGTCTTGCCCTCAAGAACACAGAGAACTACACATTCCTCATGAGATAAGACCTTGCGTAAGGGTAACATCATAGGCAATCTGATCAATGCAGCTATCTTCATCCTCTTGGAGATAGCTGCGTTGAGTATGCTCAACAACAACAGCCAGCTTCAGCGGATGTGGTTCTCCAAGGGAGCCCAGGCGTTCATGGGAGCGGTCTGGGGCGGAACTCAGAGCATAAAGGACTATTTCTCACTCAGGAAGGCCAATGACGCACTGGCCCTTGAGAACTTCGAGCTGAGGACCAGGCTTGCAAGGCTTGAGAGCGAGGTCGGAGACAGCATGAGGGACAGTATTCCGGAATCTGCGAATATGGCAGGCTCCTTCAGGTTCATCCCCGCCAACATCATGAAGATCAGCAACAACACCCAGCACAACTACCTCATTATCGGCAAGGGAAGCAGGGACAGCGTGACCGTCGGCTCAGGAGTCATCACAGGCAAGGGTGCCATCGGCGTCATCGACGCAGTGAGTGAGAATTATGCATATGCAAGGTCATTCCGAAACTTCGGTATGAGCATAAGCGCAAGAATCGGAAAGTCCGGTTCCGTCGGCCCGATGGAATGGGACGGACGCAGCCGCAACAAGGCCATACTCAAGGAGATTCCTCATCATGTGGAATTCCATGAGGGAGACACCGTGTATACAAGCGGATATTCATCAATATTTCCCCCAGACATTCCTCTCGGGATCATCGGAGAGGCAAAGATCGTGAACGGAGCCACCTATGAAATCGGGGTGACCCTTTTCGAGGACTTCGGAGCGCTCAGGTATGTGACTGTAGTGGACAATACGGGCAGGGAGGAGATGAACACAATAGAGGAGGAGCAGAAATGAGGACAGGGCAGAATTTCTGGGTACTGTATGCACTTCTGGCGGTCTGTCAGATCGCCTTATGCAACTATGCCTATCTCGGTCCGTATCTTATGCTGACCCTGCTTCCGGCCATGGTGATGTGCATTCCTCTGTCTGTCGGCACGCCCCTATGCATGCTGATAGCCTTTGCGACAGGACTGTCAGTGGACTGGCTCTCCGAAGGTCTCATCGGAATAAACGCAGCATCACTCATCCCGGTGGCTCTCTGCCGCACCTCATTGATCAGGGTGTTTCTGGGTGAGGATATAATAAACAGGAAGGACAGTTTCTCCATCAGGAAGAACGGGGTCGGAAAGATATCCGTCGTGATGGCAGCGGCCCTTATAGTCTTCCTTGCGATATATATCTTTCTGGATGGAGCAGGAACCCGGCCATTCTGGTTCTGCATTTCAAGATTCGCGGCATCACTCGCCGCAAACCTGATCCTTTCACTTGTGGTGGTGGAAGTCCTGACACCGGACGACAGAAAATAGGAGGTGGGGATGAAGCTCAACAGGGAAAACAAACTTCTCATAGGCCTCTGCACCGCAGCTGCCATTCTGATTGCCAAGCTTTTCACCATCCAGATTCTCGATGAGGACTATAAGCTGGACGCTCAGAACAACTCCATGGTCTATACCACGATCTACCCCACACGAGGCATAATCCATGACCGCAACGGTGAGATCCTTGTGGGCAACAAGGTGGCCTACGACTTCATGGTGACCCCGCGCGAGGTGGAGGAGTTCGACACCCTTGCCCTGAGCCGCGTGCTGGATGTCAGTCCGGAATTCATCAAGGACAAGATGGCCGAGTATAGGAAATTCCGCAGGAAGATCGGCTGGCAGACCGTCGTGATGATCAAGCAGATTCCGCAGGAGACATATATGAAGTTTGCCGAAGTGGCCTATAAGTTCCCCGGATTCCGTGGCCAGGCCCGAAGCATACGCGAATATCCTTTCAACGCCGGAGGAAACCTCCTGGGATATGTGTCGGAGGTGGATGCAGCCTATATGAAGAGGCATCCGGACGAATACAAGGCAGGTGACTACGCGGGAAAGACGGGAATCGAGGCTGCGCGCGAGAAGGAACTCAGAGGAGAGAAGGGATATAACATATGGCTCAGGGATTCGCGTAACAAGATCATGTCGAGATATGAGGACGGCGCACAGGACAAGGAAGCCGTCCCCGGCAATGACATCACCACGACCATCGATGCCCACCTCCAGCACTACGGGCAGATGCTGATGAACAACAAGGTGGGAAGCCTCGTGGCCATAGAGCCGTCTACAGGAGAGGTCCTGACCATGGTATCCAGTCCCGGTATCGATGTGGAGATGCTTGCCGACATCGGAAAGCACTATGGTGAGATATCCTCCAACCCATACAAGCCCATGTTCAACCGTGCCGTGCAGGCTCCCTATCCTCCGGGATCGGTCTTCAAGCTGGTCAATGCACTCATCGGTCTGGAAGAAGAAGTGGTGTATCCGGGGACACAGTATCCATGCAGGATGGGATATCACTTCGGACGCAACAAGCTGGGCTGCCACGAACACAGGTCCCCTATCAATCTCGAAGAATCCATAATGATGTCGTGCAACGCATACTACTGCTATGTCCTGCGCGACCTCCTGGAGAATCCGGAATACGGTTCCTTCGACGAGTCGATGGACAAGTGGAATGAATATGTCAAGAGTTTCGGTTTCGGAAGAAAGCTGGGAAGCGACTTTCCGTCAGAGCTCGGCGGTTTCGTGCCGGATTCGAAATACTACAACAAGGTATATGGCAAGGGCGGATGGAAGGCCACGACCGTGATTTCCCTGTCCATAGGTCAGGGTGAGCTGGGCTGCACTCCCCTTCATCTGGCCAATCTGTGCGCTACCATCGCAAACAGGGGATACTACCACATCCCTCACATCGTGAAGGACTCCGAGCATGTGACCATTGATCCGAAATATAAGGAAAGAAAATACACGATGGTGGATACCACCCACTTCCCTAAGGTGATCAAGGGAATGTACAGGGCAGTCAACAGCGGATTCGGCTCGGGAGGAACGGCCAGCATCGCGGCTGTGGAGGGTCTGGACATATGCGGAAAGACGGGAACTGCACAGAACCCGCACGGACATGACCACTCCATATTCATATGCTTCGCCCCTATGGACGACCCGAAGATTGCGGTGGCCGCATATGTGGAGAACGGTGGATTCGGAGCCACCTGGGCAGCTCCGATAGCTTCGCTTCTTGTGGAAAAATATCTGAACGGAGAAATCAGCGACAAACGTAAATATCTTGAAACGAGGGTTCTTGAAGGAGACCTCATGGACAGGGTGAAAGTAAAGTAGAGACACTATGAGAAGTCTGGGAGGAAATAGCGGAAGAGGTCTTGCGAAGACCATTGACTGGTGGCTGGTGGCCTGCTGGATGGTGCTGGTGTTCATCGGCTGGATCAACATATATGCCTCCATCCACTCTTCGGAGCCGTCCTCCATTTTTGACTTTGACAGCAGAAGCGGCAAGCAGTTCGTGTGGATAGCCACTTCTGTGGTCCTTGCCGGACTCATCCTCTTTGTCATCAACCCCCGGCTGTATGAAGGGTTCTCCCTGCCCATCTATGCCCTGACCATACTTCTGCTGATTGCAGTCATCTTTCTGGGAATCGAGGTGAAGGGATCCCGGTCCTGGTTCGCCTTCGGCCCTGTCCGGCTCCAGCCTGCGGAGATATCCAAGATATCCACGTCCCTTCTCCTGGCCACGGTCATGAGTCAGCTGGGATATAAGATAAGCCGTGCCAAGGACTTCATCATTACTGCACTGATAATACTTGTGCCGATGATGATCATCGTGCTCCAGAGTGAGACCGGTTCTGCCCTCGTCTATGTGGGATTCATCTTCATGCTATACCGCGAAGGACTTTCAGGCTGGCTTATATTCATGATCGGAATGGCCATACTTTCCTTCATCCTCACCCTGACGGCAAGCACTTATGTGGCCGTGCTTGTTGTAGTGGGAGTGGCCTCTCTGTGCATATTCCTGTATTCGGGAAGATTCAAATGGTGGCTGATCGGAGTAGTTCCCGCGATAGTGTTCTTCGCCTTCCTGCCTATGCTCATGGATATCCTGAGCACAGCAGTGGTGGGAGCTGAGCAGATGGAGGCCATCGCTGCTTCCATCGAGGCCGGAGAGGAGGTTTCGCTGCCGTTCGTGATGAGGATAAAGCCTCTCTACATATTGCTTGGCTGCACCTTGATAGCGATGCCGCTGCTGGCTTTCCAGGCCTTCCGCGAAGGAAACAGATTCACCTATCTTGCCCTGCTCGGAATGGTCGGAGGCATACTTCTGGTCTTTTCGACCGACTTCCTGTTCAACGATGTGCTGCAGGACCACCAGAGAAAGCGTATCGAGGTGCTTCTGGGTCTGAAGGAGGACCCCGCAGGAGTGGGATATAACGTGATGCAGTCCAAGATTGCCATCGGTTCAGGCGGCATGTTCGGCAAAGGATACCTCAAGGGTACCCAGACCACATACGGCTTCGTACCTGAACAGAGCACTGACTTCATCTTCTGCACCATCGGCGAGGAATGGGGCTTTGTGGGAACCTCGGGAGTCATTCTCCTGTATGTCTTCCTGATCTGGAGGATAATACGCAACGCCGAACGCAGCCGAGAGGGATTCACCCGAATCTACGGCTACTGCGTCGCCTGCTGCATATTCATGCATCTTTTCATAAACATCGGAATGACCATCGGTCTGATGCCGGTGATCGGTATTCCGCTGCCGTTCGTAAGCTATGGCGGTTCATCCATGTGGGCCTTCACCGTCATGCTCTTCATCTTCATTGCCCTGGACCGAAATGAACGAAAATACTTCTAGACCACCTAGCAGTCCGAGAAGCCTTTTGAACTATCTGTGATGTCAAGCGAAGTCACCAAACTGCAAGTTCAAGCGAAAGCCAGGTGGATGGAATGGCAGGGTCGGAGTGGACCAGGTGTTCAGATATGGATGAGCCATCGGAAGAGGCATTCGAATGAATGACAGTGGCTTTCAGAACGCTCGGAATCTTTATGCGGGGACTGAATGAAAGGGTGAGAGAGTAGCCTTGCGGAGTCTCGGAAGCCTGGGCAGATACAATGGTGTCAGGGCGCTTCTTCCAGCGTCTGTCCTTGCCCTCGTAAACTGAGAGAACACGACCGGAATGATTCACAGAAATCATGAACACGCCTTTCTGAGGAATCTTGTTCTGGCGGCCTGTCAGGTCCATAAGCAACACGACTCCATCACCGGGAACCACATCGGAGTCACATACGTCAGCCCTGAAGATGAATGTACCGTCATCGTATCCGAGCCCGGCAGTGAGATTGTCGCAGGTGGATGAGCCCACAAAAAATATGTCCCGTAAGGCTGTCACAGGAGAAATGCGGGACGGTCTGATGAGATGGCCCTTGACGACATACGGGGCCATAATCCCGTCTTTGTCGGTCGAAGTGACTGCTGCAACTGTATTGGAATCGATGACGCAGATGGAGTTCCATTTTCCGCTTCTGCCGATTGGGACATCAAACGGTCTGGTCATCTTGCAGAAATCCATCGCAGCAGAATCCGAAACAGCCACTTCCATGCATGAGAGTTCCCATGCTTCGTGCCGGTTCTCCGTGGTCTGGTAGCTTAACAGGCTCTCTCCTGACGGGAGGGCAACAAGATAGGGAGCACCTGCATAAACATCTGACGGCAGAGGATCCCTCAGGGCATAGGTGCGAAGCGGGGATGTTCCGTCCACCGATTCGGCCCATGGGTTTTTCTGCGGATTCCTGACCGTATATGGCTTGAATTTCCCGTCAGAGTTGTCTTCTATAGCAACGACGATTTCTGAGTCAATAAGAGCCGCCACTGGCATTCCGTCGCGGTGCTGCGGTCTGAAAGACATGGTTGAAGGTACTTCCCATGTCTTTCCGTCATCATCCGACGTCAGACAGGATATCTCCTGTTCCTTCGAGTCACGGTATGGACCTTCATTGGCGAAATAGATGTGTATGGTCCCGTCGGGCAGCTGAATAAAGGACGGTTCCCAACATCCGTTCTCGAATTCGCACCCGGCGCAGTAGAGGATATCTGGAGAAGACCACGAGGCTCCCCCGTCCTCACTTCTGCAGAGGACTATCGAAAAAGGATAAAATATCTGACCGGAAGGACGGTAGTTCACTGCCAGCAGCAGAGTACCATCCTTGGTCAGACATAATTCAGGGTTTGAAATATTTACATGGTAGTCAAGTCCGTCCGAATTCCCGTGGAAACCGGAAATCACAGGACGGGGGCTTGACCATGTCTTGAGATCAGAACTTGTCGCTATGCAGGCACTGCCGGCATGTTCGAAGGTTGCAAGAAACATATCTTCTCCGGCCTTTATCACCCTTGCATAGTTGCCGTGCGGGGCTATCTTCGCCTCCGAACTCCTGTCCCAGGCAACCCTGAGGCCATCAATGACCTGAGCCGAAAGCGAAACTGCAGCAAGAGCTGTGCAGAGCGACAGAAGAACCGATCTGATCATATCATCACTTTACGGCTGTAGCGGCAAAGATGGTCACGTGTCTGTCGCTTGGAAGACGGAGCGCCGTGCATCCCTTCTCCACAGGAAGCTCGACATAGTACATATATGTATATACCATGATCTCGTTTCTTGTGCTTGCGTCATGACGGTGAGTTCCGATGTATGCGACGTCACCAGTCTTGAGGAATGAATCATAGTAGCCTTCCCAACCGTAGCAGCCGTATGAACCGCTGTAGTAAGGGATGTCGAGACTCACGTGGGTTCCGGCATTGAACTCTGCAGTTCTGTCGCCGTCTGATGATGCCACGAGCATGGCAACCTTGGTCGTTCCTTCAGGAAGGTCGAGCACCTGCCCCTTGCATGTGAGGGCATTCCAATAGTCAGCCTTACCGAGCTGGAATGTCACACCGTTGAAGTCGAGCTTCTCCGGCACGAGCTCACCGGCATATGAATGCCATGCATCGTCCATGTGGCCGAATGAGCTGAATGCGTCTGAAGTTATGGCCTTCTCGTTGTATGGAAGTGCGAGGTTCTCATACTCTGCAGGCTTGATCGGATTTGAAGGAGCTGCGAGCTGCACCCTATATGACTTCGGCTCAAAACCTGCGACTTCGACATTCAGGGTGTTTCCTGAAAATGAAGCCTCACCGATTGTCTCCTCGATACCGTTCACCTCGACTGCAGAAAGGATATTTGCAGGGAAGGTTATCTTTCCAGAAGCGGCATTTCCTGAAAGTTCATATGTTCTGACAACGATTCCTTCTCCGTCCTGAGCCTTCTTGAGGGCCTTCACACGTATTGCAGGATTGTCTGTAGATACCATGACGAACTCCTTGCCGATGGTTCCCTTGTGCTTATGAGCAAGGTAGGCGATCTTCTTCTGGTTGAGGGCATCAGAAACGGCTGCGGCCTGAGCAGAAGATAGAGGTCCCTGGTGACCCACGATCGAATAGGTCAAGGTGTGCTCTCCGATGTCCTGTGTAGCCTGGTTTGCACACCAGCCACCTGTCTCAGGAGTGTGAAGGAGGGTGAGTCTGAGTGTGTTGTCGTTCGGTTTGTCCCAACCATACTTACAGTCGTTCATGATGGTCACACCGTATGAACCGTCATCGGCAGTGATGTCTGCCCACTGGTGTCCATATGTCTCATATGCGATCTCGGTGTTATTTCCACGGCTTATGTTGGCGATTCCGAGGTCATATGTGGCATTCTTGGCATCGAATGACACCGGGAATGCGACCTTCAGGAGGGTTGCCTTTGACTTCCAGTCGATGTACATGCGCACGTCGATACGCTCATCAGTGGCGCCGTCTGTCATTGTATATTCCTGAACGAAACGGGTGTCTCCGAATGTTCTCTCCACCTTGATGGAAGCTCTGAGCGGTCCGTTCTCTGAAATGCTGACAGCAACATTCTCTGTAGCAGTCACCGGCTTCTGGTCGAGCACCTTCTTGATGATTTCCCACGCAGGCCAACTATATGACTTGTTGTTTCCAAAAAGAGCAAGAGAGAAGGCCTCACCCTTCTTCACAAGTTCCTTTCCACAACGCTTATCCACAAGAGATGCGATATCACCATTTTTATCAAGAACAAGACGATAAATACCATTCTCAATAGTATTCTCTCCAACCTTGAGAGACGTCGTCTGAGCTCCTGCTTTCTTTACAGGTCTGATCTCATATACGCTCAAGCTCATCGGAGCAGCCTCAGACTCAAAGAGGACTGTAACGACATTAGCCTGACGCTTCACAATCTGAGATTTCATTCTCTTTCCGCCCTTATCATAAACAGTAACATCATTCATTCCGAATGGAAGGACATATTCAACCTCCACAGGAGTACGGTTTACTGTTGAAATCGGGTTATAAACAATCACCGGCGCACCTTTCACATCTGTGTTCATCGCAGAAGCCACAGACATCATACCGGTACGTACGACATTGTCGAACTGATTGAGAGAGAGGTACTCGTCATTGTAAGAATATCTATATGCTTCAGGGATGCTGGTACCGGTGAGGTCATCATGGAACTGATGCCAGATGATTCTTTTCCAAGCCTCATCAATTGTATAATGAGGATACTTCACGCCGCCAAACCAGTCTGCCATCACGCTTGCTCCCTCCGCAGCTCCGGCCATCTGCTCATTTCTTCTGTTGAGATTCTTCATCTGAGCCACAGAAGAGTAGCATCCGGTCGCGTGGATATCCATGAGGAGCTCTCCATTGAAGGTTGGAAGTTCAGGATAGTCTCTATAGGTATCGAACATGTCGTTGACCTTTGCAAAACGTACCTGATAGTCCTTCGGATTGTTTGCTGCACGACGGATCGATTCGACCGTAAGGATGCGAGGTGATCCTCCGCGGTCTCCCTCATAGTGAGACGACTTGGTGCCGAAGTAGCGGTATACGGCATTCACAGGAGACTTGCGAAGACGATATCTGAAGTCGTTGTCATCTGTAAAATCATATGTCTCAGGGTCCCAAGAGTAGTCTCCGCCGTCCATAACGGCAAGGAGCTTGGCTCCGCCTGCTCCTTCCCACCATCCGAAGTGGAACGGAATCTTCCAACCGTTCTCATAGAACGGCTTTGCTCTCCACTCGAGCTTCTGGGTGTGGAAATACTCCACGCCGCAGTGTGAAGCGATTGTCGGAAGAGTGTATCCGAAACCGAAGCAGTCAGGAAGCATGATGTCGTTCGCCTTCTTGTTGAACTCCCTCTTGTAGAACTCCTGACCATAGAGGATGTTTCTTATGAATGACTCCGGAGACGGCATGTTAGGGTCGTTTGCATCCCATGAACTGCCGGCGATATTCCATCTTCCCTCCTCCACATACTTCTTGACTCTCTTGAACTGCTCAGGATAGTATTCCTTCATCCAGGCATATTTGATACCACCTTCAAAGTTGAAGAGGTATTCCGGATATGTCTCGAAAAGATAGAAGTTCTGGTAGAGGGTATTCGGAATGAATTCCCCGATGGACTGCTTCGCATCCCACCTCCACTGTGTATCGAAATGGGCATTAGCTACCATATAGACAGTCGGAGGATATTTTACCTTGTCCTGATTGTCCGCATAGACAGCAAAAGCAGACAGAAGTGCAAAAGCTAATATTATAAGTTTCTTTGTCATTTCCAATTATATGTTATCTAAAGATTTCTCCCTCCTTAACATTGACAGCAGCATTCATCCACTCGAGTCTCTTTGTATAGAAATCCTTGAGATATGCCACCTCCGAGCTGTACTTGCCGGTCACGACCTTATTTGGCCACACATATTTGTCGAGAATATCCCATCTTTCAAAGTTACGCACCTGCGCATCGTCGATAAGTCTCGCCTGACGGTCGATGAAATATGGGATTTCCTGGAGCTGAGGATATATCTCATTCCATATTCTCTTCACCTCGGCACAGAATGCAGGATCCTCACACAGACGGATGAACCAACTGATGCCCTGATCCATTGCAGACACCTTTATAAACCATCCTTCCGGTCCGTCGGAACACATACCTCCGGTTGTGGATGCAATGTAGTCGCAGTTTCCGAGAGTGAGGTCATAGTCCCAAAGATGTATCATCTCGAGTTTCTTGCCTCTCTTCTTCGACATGAACGAGCTTTTGCGCATATTGCCGTCGATGTTCTTTGTGAGCTCGTTGACGATGAATGTCTTTGCGAAAGACTCTATATCGATGTACTTCTGCCATCCTGTGCTCGGATTTGTGAAGTCAGCGCTGTTGAGTGCCAGCTCGGCATCACGGAAGTATTCGGTGACATACTTGAGCTGCTGAGATGTCGGAACCTCCGGCTCACAGAACATCATAGGGATATGATTGACCGCAGACAGGAAGCATGTTGTCTCATCCTGACGCGACTCGATTTCAAAGTAGTAGTCTCCTGTCACAAGATCACCGGTGTTGTCGGTCTCTGAAACAATGTCCAGGTTGACCCTGCCACTTGAGACTTTCTTATGTTCCGAGAATGTGTAGCATCCCAGATACTCGTCGTTGAGGTAAACTTCCACAGGCAGCATTGCCGGTGTCCATTCCATATCTACAATTTCAGAGAGCTTCATTGCCACCACATTGCGAAGAAGTGACTTATCTGCATAATTCGCCAGAATTACCCATTCCTTGTCCTTAGGAAGGCCGAAGATGCTCACCTTTTCGTCAAATTTCAATTTATATGGCTTCTTAGGCATGTCCCAAGTCGTGTTGCCACGACCTCTGATACCGTCTTTGGTCATCTCCAGAACAAGTTCAGGAGTGTCCCAGTACAAGCCGCTAGGGTCAGAGATTGTCACTGTTCCCTTGATATAATTCTTCTTATCTGTGATCTTCTGTCCGTTGACAGTCTTGATGCTGATGACAGGAAGATCCGGTTTCACCGGGAAGGACATCTTCACGGTGTATCTGCGGATGCTGCCGTCCTTCATCTTCGCCTCATATGTAATGACATTGGCAAAGTCCTGAACGTTGACACCGCTTAACTGCAACCTGCCGTCACATGCAAGATACTCGCAGTCAAGTTCAAAAGTCGGAATCATCCTATAGTCGTCGAGGAGCTCAGGAAACATTCCGGTGATTGTACTGTCCTGATTGTTGACAGTACATATTACATCTTCAATGAGCGTCGGATTGTCTGCCTTCAGGAGTGCGAAGCTGATGATACCACCGCCCGGTTCGATAAACTCCGGTTCCTTTTCAGTGCAGGAAGCCAGACAGATGAGGCTTAGAGCAGCCAGAACGATGAGAGTTATTCGTTTCATAAGTTTAAGGGTATAAATATGATTTTAATATAATCGGTGCGGTCTTAGGGCCGCACCGATTGTATCCAACCCAGTGCCGCCGGATGCGGCACCGGTGAAAATATTACTGAAGCTGTGGAGTGATGAACACAAGGTCTCCCTCTGCAGTCTGATCGATAACTGAAGGGCAGTAGTCCTTACCGTCTGTGAGGATCTTCTCACCTGACCAAGGTCCCTGGATCTCTTCTGCATCGCGGAATACGAGACCTCCGATGTGACCAGAGCGGAAGATCATCATCCAACGACCGAACTTCTCGTTGTATACGAGCTGAGGCTCTGAACGAGGACCCACTGTGAGGCAAACCTCTGGATGGTTGGAAGCATCTTCGTTGCCATGTACCCAGCCTGATGTTCTCTCTGTAAGATTAACATCCCAATAATCCCAGTTAGCAGGATCAGTGAAGTCTGTAGACATATCACACTTCGCCACATACATATTAGCCCAGTATGTAGTGGTCTCGCGACCTGCTCTTGAAGCCACCATGTAGAGGTAACCGTCCTTCTCGTAGAAACCAGCCTGTGGGAAGCATCCGTCACCCTTCCATGTCTTTTCACACTTGGTCCATGATCTACCGCCATCCTCAGAAACTGCGAAACCAGCGTAACCGATGCCCCAGATTTCTGCATTAGCTTCATCCTGAGAAGTCTTTGCATAGTAGTGCATATAAACCTTGTCACCAACTACGAATGCGTCATTAGGAACGATTGAGAGTTCTCCCTCGCCTGCTACAAGGAACGGACGGAACTTACCGTTATCCTTAAGGAACTGCTTGATTGTAAGTGGATTAGTTGTAAGGTCCTCATTCTCGGTGATAACGATTGCATTGTCATAGTGAACACCGCTGACAGTGAAGTCAGAAAGAACCATAGCGATTGTTCCGTCAGTGTTTCTCCAAGCTGTAACCTTGCCAAGAGACTCGATCTGGTCATATGAAGCATTCTTCACTGCTCCAAGCGGCTCAGTAGCCTTCCAGTCCATTGACTTGTACTCGTATCCCTTAGGGATGAGTCTGAAGTTGTCGAACTCGATGAATCCGTCACCAGTATCAGGGATAAGAGGTCCTGCATTAGCGGCATCTCCAGCGATACGGCAGAACACATCACTATAGAAGCATGCTCCTGAATTAAACTCGATGCTCTGAGCTGTCCACTCGAGATTAGGAGCCCATCCATGAGTTCCATTTTCGCCCTCTCTGTCATTTCTTACAACATCACCAGGATGTCCTCCAATCTCAGACCACTTGTTCTCTATTCCACCATCAAGGATTCCTCCAGGATGTCTGCATACACCATTGTAACAATACTGTGTATTTGACTTACCCCATGCAGTATAAACATAATCAGTGAATGGAACGAGCGGAGTTGACTGAATTGCAGGATCCCACCAGCGTCCAGGAACATTGTTTACAATCTTCACAGCTGAATTACCTGACTGTCCAGGAACGGTCTCAGCCTCAAGCATGACTCTCCAGTTAGAACGCTGGTCAAGGTGAGTTCTCTGTCCATCGAAATACTCGAAGTCTCCATCCGAAAGCACATTGAAGTCAGCCTCAACGAACGAAGCCTTCATAACTCTTACAGAAGGAACTGAAGTAGGCTCAGGGTTGATCGGCTCAGACCACTCGATGTTAGCAAAATTACCGAGATCGGTGACCTTCGCACGCTCGAAAGTGATTGAAGCTGTTGTCTTAACGGTCGCTCTGTTATCATTTGCGCAGATGAGGTTGAGAGTGTAACCCTCAGCAAGAGTCTGCGGCATGACAGCGATGTAGTAGTCACCATCGAGAACATCACCGGACATCACGACATTTGAAACTGCACTAGGACGCTTCTCGATTGTCGGCTCAGCTAATACGCCCACGCGTACAGCGCCTGCGATTGCCTCTTCTGCATTAGCCTTGAGCTCAACAGAAACGACCTGGTCAGCCTTGTCGAAAGACACCTTAACATAGCTGAGTACGTGCTTGAATGTAAGAGCTTTTGAATCAACAGCCTCAAGATAAGCTGCAAGGAGAGTGCTCTTCATTGCGACACCACCAGCAACTGCGTCCTGTGCCTGAGGGATTGTTGCGCTTACATAACCGCTGTAGAGTCCCTCAGTGGTTGCCGGATAAAGAGCATAGAGTTTCTCAGCAGTTGTACTTGCTGTACCTGCAAATACTGCAGACTCACCACCTGCTGTTGTAGTGAACTCCTTAACGCCCTTACCGTCATAAACGGTGATTTTGTCCTCAGCTGCCCATGCCAATGAAAGGCCGTCAACAGCTTCAATTGTAGCAGTGAGATCAAGCGCAGCATCCTCTGCTGGTTTCTCCACCGGTGCAGGCTCCTCGCAAGATGCAAAAGCAGCGAGTGCGAGGGCTGTCAGAAAAAGATGTTTAAATTTCATAGTATTTGGTTGTTTTAGTGTGTATTGTCATTTAATATCTGTTCCCGCCCAAAGGCGGGAACAGATCAAATCGGATCTATATTAAAGCTGAGAAGCAAGAAGGATGAGCTCACCATCTGCAGTCACATCAAGCACTGAAGGTGCATATATTCCTGCTGCGAGGTCATCGTATGCAAGCGGTTTCTCACCTGACCACTCGTCGTCAACAGAAGCGGCATCGCGGTAAACGAGACCTTCCTGTCTTCCGTCACGATAGATCATCATGAATCTCTGGAACTTAGGATTCCAAACAAGAGCACACTCACCTCTTGAACCCATCACAATTCTGTTAGGATCAGCTCCGTCATCTGTGTACAATGTCTCAGCACCCTTAACCCAGTCCTTACAGTTGTAATACTCCCAGTTCTTAGGATCGGTGATATCCTCTGTAACAGCAACTCTTGCCAGATAGAAGTTAGAACGGTGGAAATCACCGATGCCATGATGACATTTTCTACCCTGGTTTGTTCCCAACATATAGAGCACGCCATCCTTCTCTGCGAATGAAGCTGAACAGAATGTACCGTTTCCACTCCACTTACCGTTACACTCGGTCCAGGTCACACCGTCATCTTCCGATACGAGGAAGCCTGCATGATCGACTGTCCAGTCGTCAGCATTGTCAGGATTCTGCCACTTCTTTGCGTAGTAGTGGAGATATGTCTTTCCATTGAGGAGGAATACATCGTTAGGAACGATTGAGATCACACCCTCACCAGGAACGCTGACAGGAATGAACTTACCTGCTGACTTAGCAAAGAGAGCGATTGTGAGATTACCGTTGATCTCTGTATCCTCTGTCTGAGCCACTGCTGTGTCATAGTGTACACCGTTCACGTTGAGGTCAGAAAGGATGAATGAAACCTTACCCCTAGAGTTCTTCCAAGCGATAATCTTTCCAAGATCATCAACCTTGTCGAATGTTGCGTTCACAACTGAACCGATCTTCTCCTGTGACTTAGGAGCAGTTGACATCGCAGTATATCCCATAGGAACAAGTGAGATTTCATCATACTGAACCTTCATGATAGACTCCCACCAAGCACCCTGAATCACATCGGCAAGAACGTCAGTACCAGGATTAACAACGTGCTCAATATATTTCCACTCTTCAGTAGGACCCCACTGGAAACCACTCTGCTCTCTATTTACGCCAGAAGGCCATGTACAGCAAGAGAAATATGTGTTACCATGAGTACATGTAGCCCATGCGCTGTAGACATAATCAGTATGCTGTCTAAGTGCGCACACCTGAACGTTACGGTGCCAACCATACTTATCAGGAGTAAGGTCCAGACCCATTGCAGGTGTACCGTCATGACCAGGAACAGCCGTAACAAATTCGCTCTCCACAACCCAAGGAGTTCTGTATCTGATGTCCTCATCAGGATAGTACTCGAACGAACCCTCAGACACCATGTTGAAGGCAGCCTCCTGGAAACCAGCCTTCACGATGACTGCCGAAGGAAGTCCAGTAGGCTTGTCGTTGAGGATAGTCTCCCAAGGGATGTCACTGAATGAACCGAGGTCATGAATCTTGTTAGCCTCGAACACTGTCTCAGCAGATACTGTAGTCGAATATCTTCTCTCATCATCGCAAACGAATGAAATGGTGTAGCCCTGAGAAAGAGTCTGCGGCATTACAGCAAGATAGTTTGCTCCATCCATATTGAGACCTGTCATGACAACGTTAGGAACAGCAGCCTCCTGAGCCTCGATTGTAGGAGTCTCGAAAAGACCGACCATCACGGCTCCTGTGATAGGCTCCTCTGCATTAGACTTGAGCTCAACCGAAACCACTCTGTCGCGCTTGTCAAGAGAGATCTTGAGGAAACTGACCACAGGCTTGAATGTGAGAGCATTTGCTCCTGCTGGTGCATATGCGGCAAAAAGTGCACGCTCCTTAGGGAACACTGCTGCTGCATCCTGGCTGGTAGGGATGGTTGCAGCCACCTTGCCGCTGTAACGGCCACCGGTAGTGGCAGGATAAATAGCCTGAAGTGTTTCAGCATGCTTGTTTGCAAGACCGCTGAACACTGCTGACTCACCACCCTCTGTTGTTAAGAATGCGTTTACACTCTTTCCATCGTAGACTGTAAACTCGTCTTCTGCTGCCCATGCCCAGGTCATACCCTCGGTAGCCTCGAATGTAGCTGTCAGGTCATATCTGACAGGGTCATTAGGTACGACAACCTCTTCTGGCTCCTGACAAGCTGCCAAGCCCGCCATGGCCAAAATTGCGATAAAAAATCTGTTTGCTTTCATATGTATAAAGTCTTAGTGATTATTCCTAGTATTCCGGAGCAAGCTCGACGTCAGCCTCCATAAAAAAGACATTGTACGGCTGCCACTGTGAGATGGTCCAATATATCTTCTCTGAACCCTTCTTGGCAGAGAGAGGATGGATATACGAGCCGTAGAGCTGCGCATATTCCGGATCCGCACCCTTGCAGAGAATGCGTTCTGTGGACCATGGTCCCTGCATTCTTGCTGCAGATCTGTAGCAGATAGCATATCTCTCAGAGTCAAAATAGAGAGTGAGAAAACGGTCATACTCCTCGAGATACATCACGGAGAGTTCTCCGACAGTACCATCAAGAACAGTAGTGGCCATCGACTCCTTGCTCTTCACCCACTGGCGCTTGCCTCCGTTCCAGAATTCATATTCATTCTTGTTAAGGATATCATCATACTTGAATCTAGCAAGCTTGGCGGAGGACTTTCTATAGCCTCTTCCAGACTGAGCTCCAAGCATATAGCAATATTCGTCTCCCGGCTTCTTTGCATAACCGATCATCGCGAAATATGAGTCGGTGTCAAAAGAGATCTTGCCTCGACAACTGCTCCATGTCTGGCCATAGTCCTCTGAGCAATAAAGCGAAGAGTAGTTCTGGTCGGCACGGACAGTCGTACCCACTTCCCAATACATATAGTGCATGTACTGTTTTCCGTTGAGCTCGATAGCGCCTGTGGGGATATAGGTGAATCCATAGTAGTTCTCCCTCACGATCACAGCCGCAGCTCTTTCAGGCTGGCTCTTGTTCACATACATGCTCTTGAACTTGAGACCGTTTTCAAGGTCTGTATTGTCAGAGAAAGCGAGAACATTGCTTCTCCAGTCGCTTGCCGGTCCTGGTCCGCCACCAGCCGGTTTGAAATCCTTGCCGTACGAGTCTCCGAAGAGGATTCCATACTCGCCGTTACTCATCTCCCAGATGATTCCAAGGTCTGTTCCACCCAGATTCCACTTAAGATGAGAGTTGTTCGGATTAGGAAGGACTTCTCCGGAAAGTGTCGCTCCGGTGACGCGTGAGACCTTACCCCTGTCCTTGAGAACGATATCTCGAGAATATGAGGCATAAAGTGTCATATCTTCATCGATAATGGTATTATCGAAATCAAACGGAATAGTACACTCCTCATCGACATACCATCCTGCAAAAGTATAGCCCTTCTTGCTGTTTGGGGTGTATGCCGGCTCACCTGAGATTTCACCTTTGTTGACATATTCAACTCTGGACATGTTCACACCGTCCTGAGGCATCAGGGTCAGAGTCACCTTGTCGCCATCATTCACTGGTGTATCATCGTCCAAAGGAGAACATCCCAGCATGAGAAGCAGGGGTAAAACGAAAATCATATATCTGATATCCTTCATTATTTCAAGTAAATTATTATCTCGTTCCTGTAAAAGAGCCTAAGGCAATATATTCCGCATAAAGCTTTGAGTAGAGCTCATGGTTCACCATGTCAGGAGAGTAGGTGCATCCTTCAGGGGCACCCATGGCCTTCTGAGCAGAGTCAACATCAGGATAGATTCCACATGCGACAGCAGCCAGCATTGCGGCACCCAAAGCACAAGCCTGATCGCAGTCCACCACTGTCACCGGCATTCCGATGACGTCAGACATGATCTGCATGATAAGCTTTGACTTCTGAGAGATTCCACCGATGGCCCTTACCGCCTTGATGTCAACTCCCTCTTCCTTGAAACGGTCCACGATCGCCTTTGTACCGAAAGCGGTGGCCTCAATCAACGCCCTATACACCATAGGGGCTGTCGTTCCGAGGGTAAGACCAGTAATCGCGCCCTTGACTCTCTGATCCGAATCCGGAGTACGTCTTCCATTGAACCAGTCGAGGGCTATCGGAGAAGCCTCACCTGGCTGCAGTGCGGACGCACCTTTCTCGAGAGCAGGAAGCACAGCATCCTTGATCTGATCCGCCATTTCCGGCAGGAGGTTCTCAACAGGCCACATCAGAAGCCTTCTGAACCAAGCATATACATCACCGAAAGCAGCCTGACCTGCCTCAAAGCCCACAAGTCCAGGAATGACAGAACCGTCAACCTGTCCGCAGATACCCTTGATCTGGCGATCACCGACACTTTCATATGAACTCACGAGGATGTCGCAGGTCGATGTGCCCATGATGCGTGTGAGGACACCTTCAGAAATTGAGGCTCCGACAGCACCGACATGGGCGTCGATTGCGCCGATTCCCACCTTCACGTTCTCAGGAAGTCCGAGTTCGGCAGCAAGTTCAGGAGCGATTGTACCAGCGCAGACATCAGCGGTCTGTGTGTCGGCAGCGAAAGTCCTGCGCATTGCAACAAGACGGGAGTCAAGCTTTCCTAGGAACTCCTCAGACGGCATTCCACCCCATTCTGCACGCCACATTGCCTTGTGACCGGCCGCGCAACGGCTTCTGAGGATGGTCTCGGGTTTGGTATTTCCTGTGAGCCAGGCTGTCATCCAGTCACAATGCTCCATCCAGGAATAAGCAGCAGAAGCCACCCTATCATTGGTTCTCAGAAGGTGAAGCACCTTGGACCAACCCCATTCAGGAGAATAGGTTCCGCCTGAGAAAGAGGTGTAGTCAACCTCCCAGCCATGAGCGAGAGCATTGATTTCATCTGCCTCAGCGATGGCCGTGTGGTCCTTCCACAGCACGAACATGGCATCCGGTTCTTCTGCAAACTCAGGAAGCAATGCCAGCGGGACTCCAGCCTCATTGACAAGCACAGGAGTGCTTGCTGTGGTGTCGAAAGAGATACCCTCAACAAATCTGATCTCCTCCGGACCTGCCTGGGATACAATCCCGCCGACAGCTTCCTTGAATACATCGATGTAATCAAGTGGATGCTGGCGATACCTGTGGCTGAGGGGATCGCAATAGAGCCCCTTCATCCAGCGTGGATAGTTGCATGAAGACTCTGCGAGTCTCCTTCCGTCAGCTGTATCCAAAAGGATGGCACGGCACGAATCCGAGCCGTAGTCCACTCCTATTACATATCTCTTGTTCATCAGTTTATGCTTTATTGATTTTTCCGCACACTACAATTGCATAGTAGGCAATCACTGCAAAAGCAAATGCAGGAACGATATAGGCTGTTGCGATATTTCCCGATGAGTCTGACAGGAAGCCCATGATCTGAGTGAGGATTGAAGCACCGGCAATGGCCATGACCATACCTGATCC
Organism: Bacteroidales bacterium; assembly: GCA_017502125.1. GTDB lineage: Bacteria > Bacteroidota > Bacteroidia > Bacteroidales > UBA932 > Cryptobacteroides. The sequence continues at coordinate 60,176 of JAFVVN010000016.1, forward strand.
GCCGAGTTTGGTGTCATCTCCAAGTCCTTCGATGCCCATACCGTAGATGGTCGGGAACATCATGGACATACATCCTGAAATACCCATGAGGCAATATACTCCGAAGAATCCCTTGCCGAGCACTGTGCCGAGGCAGCAGAAGACTGCGACTAAAGAAAGAACAGCAAGAATCTTACGGTGGTCAACGTATTTCATGAGCCAAGTGCAGACAAAGCGCATGGTCACGAAAAGTACGAGTGACATTATATAATATGTCGCACCTGCCTGCTCTGCAGTTCTTGGAAGGAGTACATCCAGACCGACAGCATCACAGACAGAATAGAATCCCGCTGCAACCGGTTCAAGATTTCTCAGAGCATTTATGATCATATCAGGTGTGGCATTCGACCCCAGTGATGCGATGACCTCATTGAAACCGAGGTTGTTCATTGCATAACGGATGATGAACGACCATACTGCGATCTGAGCACCGATGTTGCAGAACTGTGCAATGACACCCCAGACATAATTCTTGTTGGCGATCAGACGCTTGAAAGAACCTTTGAGGTCGAGTTCTCCGCCTTCCTTGAGATTCGGCATCTTGGTCAATGCAATCGCAAGAAGGAGAACAAGCATGATCGTTCCAAGAATCATGTATGTATTGGTCACTGCAGTGAGCTCGCCAGACTGAATGGCTGCAAGCTCAGCATCAGTCATGGACAGTCTTTCTGCCGCAGTCTTCGTGTTGAGGTTTGAAAGAATGAAGATCTGAGAAACCACGACTCCTGTGATTGCGCCGAACGGATTGAATGACTGAGACAGGTTAAGACGTCTTGTGGCAGTCTTTTCTGGTCCGATGGCACACACATAAGAGTTGGTTGATGTCTCAAGAATAGACAGACCGGCAAACAGCACAAGGATAGCCACAAGGAAGAGCATATAACCTATAATATTGTTTGTCAGTGCAACAACAGAAGCAGGATAGAACAAGAAGGTTCCGAGAGCATAAAGTCCCAGACCGAGCATCACACCTGCCTTGTATGTGTATTTCTTGATGAAGATCGCGCCGGGAACCGCAAAGCAGCCGTAGCCGAGCAGATAGCAAACCACCTGAATCCAGGCTGTCTGCGAGTCTGTGAAGCTCATGATTCTCTTGAAAGCTGCCAACATTGTGTCGGTCAGATTGTTAGGCACTGCCCACGCGAAGAAAAGCGTGGTCAGAAGAATATATGGCCACAGGATTCCCTTTGGAATAATTCTATCGTTATTGTTCATTTTATAGTAAGGTTATTTTGAAAACATTCCGGTGATCTTGTCCAGTTCGACTCCGAATGTGTCCTTCACGATTCCTGCAATGATGTCCTTGTCACCCTGAATATGGATGGTATACTGAACGTGTGCAAGGGATTCGCCCGGAGCAAGAGCTGCAGCTGGAGAAGAAGCCTCTATCTCATAGAAAGGTCCCATGATGGTTCCGTCCTCTGTAGGGCCGTCATTGTATGAGTTGATGACGTCTCCGTCAAACGGATCCTCCTGGTCACCCCACTGACTGTTCACATACAGCGCATCCTCTGCAGGAGCAATATACTTGAGGACAGTGAGAACGCTCTTTTCAGTGTCATAGCTCGCTGCAATCCCTGTTGCGCTTCCCGGAGGAAGTCCGAGCTTGGTGCGGCAAAGACCGTCAATCTTGAAATATAGCATTCCATCTTCGAGGATGAGTCTGTCTGAAGGTATCTTGCCGAAATAGTCATCCTTCACGAGCTTGCCTGTGCATTCCTTGTTATAAGGGATGAACACTGTTGTGGTCGGGGTCGGATTGAAAAGACCCAGCATCCACACAGACGGCATACCTGTCTCCTTTGTCCAAGCGCTCTCTCCACAGTTTGTAAGAACGTTGTCAGAGCAATATGCAATGGCCTTCACTCCCTCTGGAATCGCGGTTCCTAGAACTTCAGCTATCTCAGTTGCGCCGAGGAGGCTCACTGTTCTTCTGAGTCCCATGTCAAACTTGGTGTCGGAAGCATTCACAAGAGAGAACTTCTTTGTGAAGACCACACTCTTGTCATCCTTCTTCTCGATGTCGTAGGCCTCTGTGTCGATGACAGCAGGGACAACCCAATTAGCGTGAACCTGCTCCTGGCCCTTCTTGAAGTACCATGAGAACGGGCCACCCTCAGGACCAAGCCAGAATCGCTCCTCGCCGCCTACAGGGTTGAACTGAGGGCTCACCTCTCCGGACTCGATAAGCTTGTAGTTTATCCATCCGTAGCTGTCGCCTTCATTTCCACCTGTGGTTGTGGTCATCACTCGACCCTGCCATGCAGGAATCACCATGACCTTCGACTGACCGTCTTCACTTTTGAGCTCAACGACCTCGACATCATGCTTCTCGATGAAAGCAAGGTCATAACCGTAAGTACCCATCTGATAATTCTGATTAGAGCCTGTGCAGCTGCATATTACAGCAGCTGCAAGGCCTATAAATGATTTTTTCATATTTATCTGCTATTTATAAACAGGTCCGTATGTAGCACATGCTCTGTAGTCAGCTCCTTCAGCATCCATTCCGAATGCCTTCCATGCGCTTGGACGGAACATCTCGTCCTCATTGAGGTTATGCATGCATACAGGGATGCGAAGCATAGATGCGAGCGTAACCATATCCTGTCCGACATGACCGTAGCTGATTGCTCCGTGGTTTGCTCCCCAGCTATTCATCACAGAGTAAACGTCCTTGAACGCTCCCTCTCCAGTCAGACGAGGTGCAAACCATGTTGTCGGCCATGCTGGGTCTGTTCTCATGTCGATGTGGTCGAAGATTTCCTTGTCAACATCAACGGCCCAACCCTCAGCGATCTGAAGAACAGGTCCGATGCCCTTGATAAGGTTGATACGGCACATGGTCACAGGCATGTCTCCCTTTGTGAGGAACTTTGAAGTGAATCCGCCGCCTCTCATATACTCGCGTCCTGCCGGATGCCAGTGAGTTGCATCAAGACAAGCCTCTGCCTCCTCCTGAGTCATCTCCCAGTAGCGCTTCATTGCAGGCTCACCGTTCTCGAGAGCAGCACCAGAAGCGTCAACGCAAGATGAACCTGAGTTGATCAGGTGGATCACACCGTTGGCAGCCTTTCCTGTGAGTTTCTTGCCTGTCGCACGCTCCACTGACTCTGGGCTCCAGTATGTCCTGACATCTGAGAAGAGCTGAGGACGACCTGTGAGAAGGTGAAGGAAGAGCATCGTCACACCATTGAGGGTGTCATTCTCTGTTGCGAATGTGTAAGGCTCGCGAAGTCCGTTCCAGTCAATATTACTGTTGAGGATGGCTTCTGAGAAGTCTCCGTCCGGACGGAAGTCAGTCCACTGTCTCTGACCCTGGAAACCACCTGCGATGGCGTTGTGACCCATCGCCTCCTCATAGAAGCCCATCTTGTCAAGCTCCGGATTGCCGACCATGAGGTCACGGAAGATCATTGTCATCTTAACGACATACTCCCACACCTTGTCCTTCTCCTCGCGAGAGAATACGAGATGCTCAGGGTTGAAGTCCTTGCCTTCGTTCGGTTTGATGTACTTCTCCACCCATGCCATAGCCTTCTTGAACTCCTCCTTGTCGTAGATACCGAGTTCAACACGACGCTCGATCTCAGAGCAGTCGACATATTCCGTGCGCATGCCGAGGTAGTCCTGGAAGAAGTCAGGATCCGGGATAGAGCCAGCAATACCCATTGACACCGATCCGATCGAGAGATATGACTTTCCTCTCATCTGCATCACAGCAACTGCTGCACGGCCCCAGCGGAGAAGTTTCTCGCGAACGTCGTCAGTAATTGTGTTGTCATCCTTGTCCTGAACCTCATGTCCGTATATTCCGAAAGCAGGAAGACCTTTCTGGGCATGACCGGCAAGAGCTGAAGCAAGATATACAGCTCCAGGACGCTCTGTCTTGTTGAATCCCCAGATTGCCTTCGGCATGAGAGGGTCCATATCGATGGTTTCAGCTCCGTAGCACCAGCAAGGTGTTACGGAGATGACAGCACCGACATTATGATTCTTGAACTTTTCGGTAGCTGCAGCAGCCTCTGCCACGCCACCTATAGTAGTATCCGCGATAACGCACTCGACTGGAGTTCCGTCTCCATAGGTCAGCTCCTTCGAATAAAGTTCTGCTACGAGATTAGCCATACCCATTGTCATCTCTTCGAGAGACTCACGGATACCTCCACGACGACCGTCGATAATCGGTCTGATACCTATCTTTGGATATTTATTCATCATAATGAATGTTAGAGATTGTTAGTTTGCCAATGTAGTCCAGCCGAGGTTCTGAACAAGCTCATTATTCTCGTGCTTGTTAATCTCATCCTGCTCCACTGGGAAGAAATAATGCTTAGGTGACTCGAATACGCGGTCCTCGATCTTGATTCTCTTGTAGAATGCAGGATCCTGGAGATGTGTACCCTCGTAGATGTTGAGAGAGTGAACAGGAATACCCTGAGTCTCCTCTGCAATCATCCATCTTCTCACGTCGAAGAAACGGTGAAGCTCAAATGCGAGCTCGATTCTTCTCTCGTGCTGGATGCACTTGCGCATCTCGTTCTGTGAAAGACCTTCTGGAAGTCCAGGAAGACCGGCACGCTCTCTGATGGCGTTGATATACTTGTAGCAGTCAGCAGTAGGACCCGCATACTCGTTGATTGCCTCCGCAGCATTGAGGTAGATTTCACCAAGTCGGATGTAAGACCATACAGTCTTAGGGAAGTATTCATTGTGCTTGCTGTCCGGATGCATGAGCTTTTTCATGTTATATCCTGTCTTACAGTAGTCAGAACCTGTTACGACACCACGTCCGTCCATACCGGTGTACCAGAACTCACAGTAGTGTGGCTTTGTCCAGCCTGAAGCCTTCGTGGTCTTCCAGAGAGAACCTGCGAAGTTGATTGAAGCGTAGAAACGTGGCTCACGGTTGACATACATATTAGAGACACCTTTCTCCCAACGGCCTTCATATGCTTCTGTTGCGAATCCCTCTTCAGTGTAGCCCGAAGCCGGATTGATGATAGGCACCATACCATTGTTCTTGTAGCCGGTGATAGGAGTCGATCCGTCTGCCATCTGGTATGCATCGACCATTTCCTGAGTAGGGCAAAGGATTGAGAATCCGTTGCATGATGCAGGGTCACCGCAGTTGAAATGGTGCTGATATGTACCGATGTTCTTAGCCCAAAGGATCTCAGAGTTCCATGTCTCAGAAAGGAAGAGGTACTGGTAGTTCTTCACTGGATCATCATACTCCTTGAAGAGCTGGTGGCCGTTTGCCTCAGCCTCCTGGATTGCCTTGAGTGAAGCATCCATAGCGTTCTTCCACTTCTCCTCTGAATAAACAGTGTTGATGAGGTTGGTTCCATCGATAGGGTCCTTGAGGTCACCGAAAAGAACGTTACCATTATAAAGAGGTGAAGCAATATAAAGGAGTGCTCTTGACTTGAGGGCATATGCAGCGATTGTTGTAGCTCTACCTGTTTCGGTAGATGGCTGTACAGCTCTGTCATAGAGAAGCTCGATGGCTCTGTCGCAGTCGTCGCAGATGAACTTCACGACCTCGTCAGCTGGAGATCTTCTGAGGATATGGATATTCTCGTTTGTCTGGAACACATGGTCAGCAAGGACGATAGGACCATATGCACGGAAAGCAAGGAAGTGGAAGTATGCTCTGAGGAAGTAAGACTCTCCCTTCCAACGGCGCTTCTCTTCTTCAGTTGCTGGACACTCGTCCACTCTTTCAATCATCTGATTACACTTTCTGATGGCCATGTAAGACTCCTGCCATACCTGAGTACGCTTGATATCCACAGGGCTCCATCCGCCATTGTTGATCTGATGACCGTATGCAGGACCGTATGTGATTTCCATCTCATCGCAACCTGCAGTGTAAGGATTACGCCATGCACCACCGTCATCGGCCATATTAGCCTCTGTTGGGAGCCATGTGTAGATGTGTGACAGGAAGTCACGGGTATATATTCTGTTTGTGAATATATCGTCCACAGTAAGGTTCTCCTCAGGCTGCTTGTCGAGGAAGTCCTCACACGAGGCAAAAGACAAGGCAATTGCCAATAATGCTAAAATCTTATATGCTTTCATATTTCTTCTCTGGTTTTAGAATCCGACCTGAAGACCGATTGTAACGCCTCTCTGAGTAGGATATCCGCTGGCGCCAAGGTGGTTAGACTCTGGGTCCACGATCTTGATACCATCAAAGCAAAGGAGGTTGTTACCATTGAGGAAGAGTCGGAGGCTCTCGATTTTAAGTTTGTTGATGACCTTCGGCTGGAAGTTGTAACCGAACTCGGCAGTCTTCAGCTTGAGGTAAGATGCATTGCGGAGATAAAGGGTGTTGATCTGGTAGTTGTTTGTTGATGTACCAGCATGAACCACAGGATACTTCGCGTTAGTGTTGTCTGCACCAGGGATGAAACGGTTGTCATAGTACTCTCTCATGACGTTGTATGCAGGATAGTCAAGCTGGAACGGCCACATTGACTCGGCATCGAGAAGGATTGTGGTCAGACCCGCACCTGTGAAGTTACATGAGAAGTCAAAGCCCTTGTATCCGAGAGTGAATCCGAATCCGTACATGAGGAGCGGCTCACGAGGATAACCGATGAACGTACGGTCATTCGAGTTGATGAATCCGTCCTCATTGAGGTCCTTATACTTGATATCACCGACAGTGTAGGCTCCGAGCTCCTGCTTAGGGCTGTTGTCGATTTCCTCCTGACTCTGGAAGAGGCCGAGAGCGACATATCCCATAGGGAGACCGGCCATCTGGCCACGAGTGTTCATATAAGGTTCTGCAGGAATAGCGGTATCATCCTCGATGATTGTATTCTTCGCATATGTAGCATTCGCTCTGATAGAGTAGTAGAAACCATTACGGGTTGTGTTGGTGATTTCGATCTGGCCATCAAAACCCTGGTTTGTCATGATACCGAGGTTAGCATATGGAGTCTGCTCCCAAGCTGCACCGAAGATGTCCGGCATGGCAGCTCTCTGGAGGAGAATCTTGTCACGATACTCATGGAAGTAGTCAGCAGAGAGACGTACGATACGGTTTGCGAACTCGAGGTCGATACCGATATCGGTCTTACGTGCAACCTCCCATGTGAGGTTGTCAGCACCGATCTGAGCCTCTGCCATACCGTTGATGAGGCTCTGAGCCTGTCCGTAGAGGTATCCGGCAGCTACCTTATTCACTGTAGAGATGTAACCGAAACGGGCTCCACCGATGGCATCACTACCCACCATACCATATGATCCACGGATCTTGAGGTGGTTGAACCAATCAACATTCCACCAGTTCTCCTCCGAAGGAACCCAACCAGCAGAAACAGCAGGGAAGAAACCGTAGCGCTGTCCTGGAGCAAAGTTCTCTGATCCGTTGTAACCGAAGTTCACGTCGAAGAGATATCTCTGAGCGTAGTTATAGGTGACACGACCAGCAATACCCTGACGACGATAAGGAAGAGCTTCGATTGAGTTGCCTGCAGCATAGTAGATCTGCTCGCGACGGTTGAACATCAACAATCCGCCTACAGTGTGATTATTGAATGTTCTGTTATAGTTAAGACGGAGGTCGAGGTAATATGCTCTATTCGAATCCTGTCCGAATGAGTATCCCATAGCACCCTCTTCTCTCACGAGGTTATATCTGTCCTCTCCAGTCACTGGGTCCGGTCCCACATACTGCTGGATGAGCGGATCCTTTCTACGTACCACATTGTGGTTGTAGTTGTGGTCGAAAGAGTAATTTCCTTCGAGCTGGAGACCAGGAGTGATAAGGTCACCGAGATCCCACTTAGCACCGAATGTTGCCTGTGTAGAGGTGTGGGTGTACTTGATGAAACCACCGTTTGTCACCATCACATACGGGCTGACATTAAGGTAAGAAGTTGTAGCACCACCGAATGATCCGTCCGGGTTGCGGATAGGATAAGCGATTGGGGAAACTCTCTTGAGCTGGTAGAAGATCTCACCTGCGCCATAGCCAGGGAAGTCGTTCTCACGGATGATCTCAGCAAGTCCGAGAGAAATGCTGAAGTTCTTGTGGAGGTTGATGTCAACGTTAGAACGGAAGTTATAGCGCTGAGATCTTGAGTTTGTGCTATAGCCGAAAGAAGGGTCCTCTTTCCAAAGACCGCTTGTCGACATATAGCCGACACTTACATAATAACGTACTGTCTCATTACCACCGGTAACCGAGAGAGTGTTTGTTGTCTGGAATGCATCCTTCTTGAGAACCTCATTTGTCCAGTCCACGTTTGGATACATATAAGGGTCAGAACCGTCTCTGAACTTCTCGATCTGCTCGTCTGTCCAAGGGAGTGGGTTTCCGCTCACTGTAGAAGCCTCGTTCATGAGGTTTGCGAACTCATGACCTTGAATATATTCAGGGAAACGGAGACCGTGGAGATTTGTAGCCTCGGTTCTGAATGTCACCTTTGCCTTACCTGCCTTACCCTTCTTAGTTGTGATGAGGATTACACCATTCGCGCCGCGCATACCATAAACGGCTGTTGCAGAAGCATCCTTCAGGACTGAGAACGACTCGATTTCCTCTGTGTTCACATAGTTGAGGCTTCGCTCGATACCGTCCACGAACACGAGTGGAGATGAATTCACCCATGTACCCATACCACGGATCTGGAGGATTGCAGTGTCATTACCAGGCTCACCTGAGCTCTGTCTTGAAATGATACCAGGGATCACACCACCGAGTGAATTGGAAAGTGTAGGGGCTGTTGACCTAGCGACGTCAGTCATGTTGGCAGTGGTGAGGGAACCTGTAATGGTCGCCTTCTTCTGAGTACCGTAGCCGACAACAACAGCATCTTCGAGTGATTCAACATCAGCCTCGAGAGGGAAATTGATGACAGCTTTCTTGCCAATTGCCATTTCCATTGGCTCATAGCCGATCGCGGACACTATAAGAACACCCTTCGTGTCATTCACAGTAATTTCGTAGTTACCGTCCAAATCAGTAATTGTACCGATGTTGGAAGCCTTCATCATGACTCCTGCACCGATGATCGGTTCATTTGTCTCAGCGTCATAGACCTTACCAGTCACCTTGAAGGTGCTCTGTGCAAAGGCAGCCGCAGGAAGCGCAAACATCAGGAGTGCGACGAAAAGTTTTACGCACGTCTGTTTCATGTTAATAATGTGGTTTGATTAGTTAATGACAGATTATTGCTAATTCGTTTTAGTTAGTTTTGCTTATCTTTAAGTCTTTCAATAGTTTACGTTGTCTATGTTCAACTTTTGGAGGGGGAAAGGGGTGGAAGTTTCGAGATTTTCGCCATAATTCAGGGACAAATTAAAACGATTTAGTCGAATTTTCCAAATTTTTCAAAGCAAAAGACTCGCTCCAGACAGATAAAATTTGAAAATTCGGCAATATTTGATTATTTTTGCAAAAACTATTTAGCATGACTGCAAAAAGAGCAAAGAGGGTATCCATCAAGGATATTGCTCGGGAGGCCGGTGTCTCCCCTACTCTCGTGTCCTTTGTACTGAACGGAAAGCAGAAGCAATACCGCGTGAGCGACCAGATTGCAGACAGAATCAGAGAGATCGTCAAACAGCTTGACTATAAGCCTAATGGCTTTGCAAAAAGCCTCCGCGAAGGAACAAACAACACGATAGGGGTGATTGTCTCAGACATCGCCAATCCGTTCTTTGCCAACATGGTAAAAAACATTGAGAATGTCGCAGAAGACAGGGGCTATATGGCTTTGTTTGCGAGTTCTGACGAGAAGTCTGAAAAACTCTCTGACCAGCTCGGAAGGATGCTCCGCAAGGAGGTCGAAGGAGTCATAGTTGTTCCTTGCGAAGGATCTGACGACATCATAAGAACATTGGTTGACAAGAGAATACCCACCGTGCTGCTGGACAGGTATATTCCAGACATACGGACCAATTATGTCTGCCTGGACAACAGAAAGGCCGGTTATGACGCCACAGAGTCTCTCATAAAAAAGGGCCACAGGCATATCAGCTTACTATGCTACGACCTGAAGTTGAGCAACATGAAGGGCCGTATCGAAGGGTATAAGGAAGCCATGGAAATTTATGGGCTGAAGAGTGAGATAAAGATACAGTATGTGAGCATGGATTCATTGGAGAGAAGCTGCACAAAGGCCATTGACAAGCTGATTTCCGAGGGATGCGATGCAGTTGTGTGCGCGACCAACTCGATAACCGTGATGTGTCTGAAGCACCTTCAGAGGTTGAAGCTGAATGTGCCGGAGGATATCGACGTGATGGGCTTTGACGGAGGAAATGAGTTCGATTTCTACGACTCCCCGCTCTGTTTCATGACCCAGCCGACAGAGACGATGGCCAAGAAAGCTGTTGACATCCTGACTCACATACTTCAGTCAGATGAAGGATTCATCACTCAGATCGAAGCTGAGGGCACGATATCCGAACATCGCCCGCTGAGGGATAATTAACAATAAAAACATATATTAGAAAAGTTGAGGTTTTCGCCATAATTCACAAACAACACCAAAAAACCTCAATGAAATGAAAAGATTAACTTCAATCCTCCTTTGCGGTCTCGTATCGCTGGCTACATTTGCCCAAAAGCCGACTTTTGACGGCCTGAACACAAACCTCGGCAACCTTTCAAGACTCTCAAATGCAGAGTCCCGTTCCATTTCGCCTGAAAACTTCACAGGAGAAAAAGGAAAAGGAGGCATGGCCGTACCGGAACTTCCACACACCCGCAACGTGAACAACGCATCATGGGCTGCACGTGACCTGGGTCAGACATGGAAGGTGAATCCTTATATCACAATCAATCCTAACGAAACCATAACAATTGCCGAGATCGAGGGTCCCGGTGCGATTCAGCATATCTGGATGACTCCTACGGGAGTCTGGAGATGGAGCATCATCCGCATCTATTGGGACGACGAGGAAACTCCTTCTGTGGAAGTTCCTATCGCAGACTTCTTCTGCCAGGGATGGAATGAGTATGCACCAGTCGTTTCCGCTCCTATCTGCGTAAATCCGGGCAGCGCATTCAACAGCTACTGGCAGATGCCTTTCAGAAAGAAGTGCAAGATCACCATGACAAATGTGAACGACGTTCACTCAATGAACCTCTACTATCAGATCAACTACACCCTCACAGAGGTTCCTGAGGACGCAGCATACTTCCACGCTCAGTTCCGCCGCACACGATACAACGAGGGTTCTGACTTCACGGTAGTTGACGGCATCAAGGGCCAGGGCCACTACGTGGGCGTCTATATGGCATGGGGCCTGCACAACAACGGCTGGTGGGGCGAAGGCGAGATGAAATTCTTCATAGACGGTGACAAGAAGTTCCCTACTATCTGCACTACCGGTACAGAGGACTACTTCTGCGGATCATACAACTTCGACCGCAACGGAAGATTTACCGAATTCACTACTCCATATGCAGGTCTGTGCCAGGTGATCCGTCCGGACGGCACATACCGTTCTCAGGAGCGTTTCGGCCTCTACCGATGGCATATCGTGGATCCTATCCGCTTCAAGAAGGACTTCAAGGCAACTATCCAGGATCTCGGATGGCGGCACGACGGACGTTACCTCCAGCAGTGCTCTGACCTTTCTGCAACCACATTCTGGTATCAGGCTGAGCCACACGCAAAATTCCCTGAATTCCCTAGCTGGAGAGAGCTCGAGGTATATTAATATCATATAAGCGCAAGCATGAGGATATACCCTAAGCACGTGAATATCAGAGCCATCGTACTGATGGTTCTGATATTGAACATCATTTCGACGACCGCCTGTTCGGAGTGGGAACCGGATTTATATATCCCGGAGAGCACAGAAAAACCCGATGACGGGAAAAAGACACTTGCAGTGACCAGGGTGACCAAGGTTGCACGAACTACGGGATATCCTAAGTCTGGAGAGAAGTTCCCAAGCCCCAACAACACCCCTGAAGACTATGACATCGGAGGAACCGATCTCGGCATCTTCTGGAAGATGGAGGAGGGAAAGGTTGGAATCCTTTTTGGAGACACATTCGGAAAGGACTGGAGACCTGGGCACACCCCCAACTGGAGGTCCAACGCCATGGGATGGTCTACAGACACAGACCTGACAGACGGAATAACCATCGACGGAATGATTACGGAACCTGCCGGAGTGGCCAAGCAGATAATATACAGCGCCCACATCACCACTGGATTTGATGACTGGTCATCAATCCCCACAGCAGCAATCCGAATCGGAAATAAAGACTATGTACACTACATGAATGTAAAGTCATGGAATCCGATGTGGACCACAAACTGGTCCGGATTTGCAGTTTCTGAGGATAATGGATGGACATGGAAACTCTATAAGGAGCTCTTTTCATCCGACAGCAAATTCGGGCAGATGGCACTCTGGGAGAAGGACGGATATATATACTCCATGGGCTCCATTATAGGCCGACGAGGCTTGCCATATATTGCAAGATTCAAGAGTGCAGACATTCTTAAACCTGACAATTGGGAGTACTGGAACAAAGGTAAAGGATGGCAGAAAGGAAAGGCCGTCTATGCTTCGCCTCTTTTCGGAAACACGAAAGATGAGATGTATGCGGAGCCGACTCTGATCTACCACGACTATTTCAAGAAATGGATTACCGTCTACTTCAACGAGATCAAGAACAAGATCGTTCTCAGAAGTGCAGACGAGATCACAGGTCCTTGGAGTGAAGAGCAGAATGTGGCTACAAATGCGGAATATCCCATTCCATATGGAGGATTCATCTACCCGCTTAACCTGGACAAACCGGAAATATATATATCACTGTCTCAATATGATCCACTCTACAATGTATTCCTGCTGAGGGTGGAACTCAAGGAAAAGTAAAATCAAGTAAGACATAAATTATGAAAAAGATTCTTCTGATACTGGCATTGGTCTTCTCCGTACAAGCGTTTGCACAGAGCACGGTTACTGTCAATTCGCCGGACAAGGGTGTCTCCATGACCTTCACAAGCGTCAAGGGAGAACTTAAATATAAGGTTAGATTCAATGGCAAGGACGTGGTCGGATATTCATCCGCTGCTCTCGAAACAGACAAGGGCATGGTCGGAAACAATGTCCGCCTTGGCAAGGCAGAAAAAGTGTCCGGTATCGAGGAATATGACCTTCCTGTGGGAAAGACCAGCCATGTGAAGAGTCCTTGGAATGGAGCAGTGATTCCGCTTCAGGACAAGAACGGATGCGGGCTGGATGTCGCTGTACAGGTCAGAGTGTTTGATGACGCAGCAGCATACAGACTCGTATTCAAGACAAATGGCAATGACAAGGACATCAGGATCAGGAATGAAGTGATGGACATCAATGTGACAGGTGACCCTGTTGCAACAGCCCTTTTCTTCGACCACTTCATCAACACCCACGAAGGTCTATACACAAGGAAACCTGTGAGTCAGCTCGACCAGAACAGGCTCATCGATATGCCTACTCATTTCGAATTTGCAGACGGCACACAGATGGCTGTCACAGAGGCAAGCATCATCAACTATGCCGGCATGTATCTCACAAGAAAGAACGGACAGCTCACCAGTCGTCTTTCTCCAAGACTCGATATTCCTGAATTCAGCGTTCTTCTCGAGAATGAAGGCAAGACGCCATGGAGAGTTTTCATGCTTGGTGATGAAGTAGCAGATCTTATGGAGAGCACCGCTCTTACAAGCCTCTGCGAGCCATGCAAGATCGAAGACCTGAGCTGGCTCAAGCCGGGAAAGACCACTTTCCCTTGGTGGAATGACACAGTTGTGCCCGATGACTTCCCGTTCCAGGCCGGCAACAACTTCCAGACCAACAAATACTACATCGACTTCGCAGCTGACCATGGACTTGAGTACCATTCTGTGTATGGATATGCCGACATGCCTTGGTATATCGACGATGGTCCTGGCTTCGGACTGGCAGGCCCTAACGCAGACCTGACAAGACACGACCCCAGACTCGACTTCCCGGGTGTGTGCAGATATGCAAAGAGCCGCGGAGTGGACATCCATGTGTGGCTGAACTGGGCGGCCCTCTACAAGGACATCGACAGAGTCTTCGATAAGTTCAACGAATGGGGCGTAAAGGGAATGATGGTCGATTTCATGGACAGGAACGACCAGCAGATGATCCTCATCCAGGAAGACATCCTCAGAAAGGCGGCAGAGCACAAGCTCTTCATCCAGTTCCACGGTTCAAGCAAGCCTTCCGGTCTATCACGTACATGGCCGAACGAGTTCACCAGAGAAGGTGCGCTCAACTATGAAGTCTACAAATGGGACGCACCCCGCACGATGGGTGCAGACCATGACATCAACATGTTCTTCACCAGAGCTCTTGCCGGCCCGACAGACTATCACCTCGGAGGATTCAGATCAAAGGCATATAACGAGTGGAAGGTCCAGTACCACAATCCTTTGATGACCAGCACGAGGTGTCATATGCTCGGAATGTATGTCATCCTCGAGGGCTACCTCAGCATGGTCTGTGACCATCCTCAGGCATATGTGGGCCAGCCGGGTTTCCGTTTCATCCAGGATCTCCCGACCACATGGGACGAGACTCATGTGGTGGCCGCAAAGGTTGCCGAATATGCAGCCACAGCACGCAGGAAAGGCGACACATGGTTCGTAGGCTGCATCAACAACAGCAAGGAAAGGACCATAGAATTCCCGTTCGATTTCCTCAGCGAAGGCAAGTATAAGGCTGAGATCTATCTCGATGCAGACGATTCGGACAAGACTCCCGACCACCTTACGACAGGAACACGAATCGTGGACTCGTCGACCAAGATGGACATCAACATCAAGGGAAGCGGCGGATTCGCCATGAAGATCAGTCCGGTGCAGGACGAGATACAGGAGAACAGATTCTATCTTGCTCCTCCCGACACAACCGGAGGCATCTGGGTGCGCCCTTCTACTGAGGCGAAGGCTCGTCCGAAGTGGGGATTCAAGAACGGAATCCAGGTGGGAATCGCTCCTACCGGGGGTCCTCGCGGACTTCTCAGAATCTACACCCCATATCTGGAGCAGCCAGACGACTATGTGACCAACTTCATCGCAATCGAGCCTATTCCTGCAAATGGCGGAGATATCCGCGGTCTGTCTGAACTCGAAAAGAGCAATGTCGACGGAAGAAACGGAAAGATCTTCTGGAGCTCTGATGACAACATCCTCGACGAGAATGACAAGACAGCTCCGGCAAAGGGAGTGATCGAAACCATCAACGGAGAACAGACACTCACATTATATATATTCTGCGAGCGTTTCGACAACGGCGTCAGCCCATATGTCCGCCTCCGCTTCAGAGAAAGCAAACCATACGAGGTCGAACTGGAGACCTACACCGTCAACGATGGTACACCGGAACCGGACTACTGCATCCTGACTGCAACAATGGGCAACAAGATGAGACTCCGCGACCTGTTCTGCAAGGACAAGACCTACAGTTCGCTTGAGCTCTGGCCGGACTACAGAGGCGATGGCTTTGTACCTCACTTCCGCATCCCATCTTCTGACATGATCAGATCGTCTGAAGGAGAGATCTATTTCGTGGCAGAGCCTGATGAGAAAGACCCTGCAGCAAGAGAACTCAACAAGGGTACAAACAAGGGATGGAAATATGTGGGAAAGAAGGGCGTTCAGTACTGGAGAAAGCCATGCGACAACTCAAAGACAGAAGGTCTTGTGAATGGAAGATATACATATTGGGCAAGCCAGGCACCTATTCCTGAGGGAATCGCATACGAAAACTTCGAACTTAAGTCTCCATTCATCCAGGGTGACCGATTCATATTCGGAATTGCTCCGACAAGTGCAGAAGAATTCATTAACAACATAACGAAATAACACAAATGAAAATCAGACACATCTTAGCGACGTTTGCAGTGCTCATCGCTGCAACACCGGCCTCAGCCGACAAATACGAAAAGGTGTATAGCGGCCGTGAGCTGGACCATATCGCCTACCCGATCGGCGGTCTGGGATCCGGCATGTTCTGCCTCAGCGGAACCGGATCGATCTCCAACGTATCGTTCCACCACTATCCTCAGCTCTTCCATGAGCCTTGCGCATTCGCTGCAATTCATGTCAAGGGAATCGAAAAGGGTTCGAAAGTCCTCGAGACAGCGGTACCAGAACACAAGATATTCGGAAGAAATGAAGGCGGCATGGGTGTCGGTGGCACCACATGGGGTCTTCCAAGATTCGACGAAGGTACCTTCAGCGCCAAATTCCCGTTTGCTGAACTCAATCTTAAGGACGGTGACGTTCCGGTGGAGGTGAAGCTGGTTGCATGGAACCCGTTCATTCCTAACGACGAGGACAACTCGGGACTTCCTGTCGGAGGAATGGAATACACATTCACAAACACATCAAAAGAGAGCATCGAAGCCATCTTTTCATTCAATACACGAAATTTCATGTGGAGGACCAACGAGGTGCTGTCTCCTATCCTCAAAATGGAAAAGGGCTTCATCTTGAGCCAGAATAAGCCTAAAAAATATCCTGATCAGGAGGGTTACTGCGCATTCTTCACTGATGAACAGGACACCAAGGTGAATTATAACTGGTTCAGAGGCGGATGGTTCGACCCTCTCACAATGGCATGGAATCATGTCGAGAGAGGAGAAATGCCTGAAAACGATCCGGTGGAGGGTGGTACAGGTGCATCAATATATGTTCCTTTCAAACTCAAGCCGGGCGAATCGAAGACCATCAACCTCTATGTTGCGTGGTTTGTGCCAAGGTCCGTGCATAGAATCGGTCCTGACGCAGTATCAGAGTCGGATTTCGGCGACCGCTACAACCCTGACCTCTATAAGGACATCCCGGAAAAGTATGAGCCATGGTACAGCAGAAGATTCGCTGACGTGAACGACGTGGCTGCATATTGGAAGGAAAACTACAAGAGCCTCAAGGCTGAGACCGAGAAGTTCACAGCTGCATTCTATGACACCACACTTCCTGAGGAAGTGATCGAGTCTGTAGCCAACAATCTCACCATCCTCAAGAGTTCTACTGTGATGCGCCAGCATGACGGACGCTTCTGGGTGTGGGAAGGCAGTGGAGACAACTGGGGAAGCTGCCACGGTTCATGCACTCATGTGTGGAACTATGCTCAGGCAGTGCCTCACCTCTTCCCTCGCATGGAGAGAACCCTCCGCGAGACAGAGTTCGAGGTGGACCAGAATACAGAAGGACACCAGGTGTTCCGCGCGAACATTCCTATCCGTCCTGTGAAGCACGACTTCCACTCTGCAGCTGACGGACAGCTCGGAGGCATCATGAAGGTGTACCGTGACTGGAGAATCAGCGGAGACAACGAGTGGATCAAGGATCTCTATCCTCTCATCGTCAAGAGCATGGACTACTGCATCCGTACATGGGACCCAGACGAAAAGGGAGCTCTCATCGAACCTCACCACAATACATATGACATCGAGTTCTGGGGACCGGACGGAATGTGTACAAGCTTCTATGCCGGCGCCCTCAACAGTATCATCCAGATCGGAAAGTTCCTCGGTGAAGATGTGACCAGATATGAGAGGATCCTGAAGAGCTCACAGGAATACATGACCACAAAACTCTGGAACGGCGAGTACTTCTACCAGGACATTCAGTGGACAGGACTTCGTGCACCAGACCCAACAAAGGCACAATCATTCCATAGTTCATATGCAGATGAGGCAAAGGCAATTCTCGTGAAGGAAGGCCCTAAATACCAGTACGGCACAGGATGTCTTTCAGACGGTATCATCGGATGCTGGATGTCACTTGCCTGCGGACTTGAGGAGCCTATCGACAAGGAGAAGGTTACAAGCCACCTTATGTCAGTTCACAAATACAACCTCAAGAAGGACCTCAGAGACCATGCGAACCCTCAGCGTCCGGGCTACGGCGTGGGCAATGAAGGAGGCCTTCTCCTCTGCTCATGGCCAAAGGGCGGCAAGCTCAGCCTTCCGTTCGTATACAGCGACGAGGTGTGGACCGGCATCGAGTACCAGGTGGCATCGCACCTTATCTTCGAGGGTAAGGTGAAGGAGGGTCTTGACATCGTCAATGCAGTGCTCGGAAGATACGACGGCATCAAGAGAAACCCATACAACCAGTATGAGTGCGGATCATGGTATGCAAGAGCCCTTGCAAGCTACAGCCTTCTCCAGGCTCTCACAGGCGTAAGATATGACGCAGTGACTAAGACGCTTTACATCGACTCCAAGGTGGGTAAAGACTTCAGGACCTTCCTTTCGACAGCAAGCGGATATGCCACAGTGGGTCTGAAGAAGGGCAAGCCTTTCGTTGAAGTAAAGAACGGAAACATCGAAGTAAACGAAATCGTAGTTAAGTAACTTGCTATGAGAACTTCACGAACTTGTCGCATTCTATCTTTGAATGCGACAAGTTTTTTGTATTTATTATGGACGCTGCGTCAGCCAAGACGTTAGGCAACGTGCCATAAATTGGACAAAACTCATCAAAAGCAAGGATCTGAAGTCGTATCGGCTCATTCCATGTCGAAGAGAACAATAAGATAAGCCTCTCAGAAAATCAATCTGAGAGGCTTAATTCTTATATGAGGGGGGCTATAGTGCCGGGTAGGTATTGTAGCTTGCAGGTTTGCCGTCGTTCACGACTGGCCATCCTTCTGCATCCCATGTAACCTTGTCCAGCATAAGAGTTCTGGCAGCATCGCTATGGCTGCGGCAATATGCATGATATAGAATCCAGTCTTCGCCTTCCTTATCGGTTATGATCTCAGCATTGTGACCTGTACCGATGTATTCTGCGTTGCCTGAAATGAGGATTTCATGTTTATTGTCAAGCATCTTTTCACCCTTCTTGTTCAAATACGGTCCGAAAAGATCGGTTGAGCGTCCGACAACTGTCTTATATGTGCTGTTGAAGCCAGCACAACATCCTCCGATGGATGCAAAGAGATAATAATATTCTCCTCTTTTGTGGATATATGTACCTTCATAAGCCTTTCCTGCGACTTTGATGAGTTCTGCACCCTCCTTCACAGAAAGCGCATCATCAGAGAGTTCGACAGCATAGATTCCGTGGAAACTTCCCCAAAACATATATTTCTTGCCGTCTTCCTCGATGTAGAAAGGGTCAATCGAGTTTGTGACACCAATCTCACTACTTATGAACATCTTGCCTTTATCCTCCCATGGACCTACCGGGTTATCCGAGACAGCAACTCCGATTCCGCATGTTTTTGTACCTCCCCAAACAGACATAGAATAATATAGCACGTACTTTCCTGGTGCAACCCTGTTGATATCAGGAGCCCAGATTCCTCCGCCGCTAACGAAACTTGGACGACCGCCGTCAGTGAACACTGTGCCGACTTTCTTCCAATTCACAAGGTCTGGAGAACACATGATAGGGACGTTCCTTACATCTTCAGTTGCATAGAGATAAAACACACCTTCATCTTCGATAACCGTTGGGTCTGGAAGGCTCATTTTTGCCACTGGATTGGTGTAGGCGCTTCTGCGATTGTCTTCCTCATCCGGTATCTGGGAGGCTGAGCATGACAGAACCGCTGCTGTGGCCAATAACAGGTACATTTTCTTCATATAGTTTAATTTTAGTTATTAGATTGGTTTTCCGTCCACAAGAATACAGTCCACTCCGATGTGTCCCCATGGGGCGGTACTGTTGTCATATACCTCGACAAAAGCCTTGGTTCCCGCATAGTCCGAAAGGTCCCACGTTACTCTTCTTGAATTCTCGGTGTCTAGACCTGTTTCCTTGAATATTATCTCCTCTGTTTCGGCATTGACCAGCGCGACATAGAGTTTTTCCATATCCTTGCCACCTGCAATATAGAAAGACATCTTTGCACCATCTGCGATAATAAAACTGTTTGAACGCATCGATCCGGTCTGAGAGTCTCCTCCTTGATAGTTGTCTGCATAGCTGCAGAAGGTCTTATTGCCAATCATATCACGGTAGGTTCCGTAACGCGATTTGAATGCATCATTGACCATGTGCACTCCGAAGTCGCCTGACTTTGTCCAGTGATCTAAGTTAGCTTTCTCAAAACTGTGGTTCAAAACAGCTGACTCGTGGTTGTCGCAGGCATGTTTCCTATAGTCTTCCGCTTCATCAGGGGTCATCCATTTCATTTCTGCAATTCCCACACCTCCGAAGGAACCTTCATATTTCAACCTGTCAGGCCATCCGGCAGTTGTAACATACCATTTGCCGTTACCCTTGTCATGAATGAACTCAGGACAGTGTGCAGAAATCCTTCCGGCATAATGCCTGCTGGATTCAAGTCGCGTGGCGCCAGAATAGGTTCCGAAATCATACGGATTGTCGGACACGAATATGATGGTGTCGTGATATGTTGCTATGTCGCTGACTGTGATAGTGACAGACAGGATGAACTTGCCGTCCTTATACGTGACGAATGGTGACTCGCATGTTGAATATGCCGCTATCGGAGCTCCTTCAAGATTCCTAAGTGCATATCCTTTGAAAGTCCAGGT
The DNA here is from genome assembly GCA_017502125.1 of Bacteroidales bacterium. GTDB lineage: Bacteria > Bacteroidota > Bacteroidia > Bacteroidales > UBA932 > Cryptobacteroides. The sequence continues at coordinate 80,736 of JAFVVN010000016.1, forward strand.
CTTCAGGTCCGGAGATTCGTATACGGCTACTGCACCTCTTCTGACCCCGTTGTCAAGCCACATGGCTGTCGTGTACATAATCCAGTTGTTTCCGTACTTGATCACCATAGGGTCTCGTGTCTCTACGATGTTCCCGTTTTCGTATAGCAGCCCTTCATGGCTTCCCACTACTCTCAGGGTGAGTTCAGATGTTCGGTCTTTCCAGTTGATCAGGTCAGTGGAAGTTGCGTACTCCATGTTCCATTTGGATGACAATACCGAGAAATAGTACATATGGTATGTCCCCTGATGATGGACTACGTGCGGAGCCCAGCATAATATGCCCTCCCTGTTGGGATTTGGAGTTGGGTCCGGACTTTTTCTCAAGGCATCCATGATTATGCCCCCATTGGCAGGATTGTCCTGAAACCTTCCTTCCGCGAGACTTCTTCCTATTCCATTGGAAAAATGTATTTCTCCTGTGCTTCCATCAAGTTCATGGTTTGTGATACCTATGACATGCCATCTGTCTGCATCTGTTCCTTTTGCTCCTTCTTTCGGGAACACAGTATGGTCGTTCATATATATTCCAACAGCGTCAGAAGGATGGTAAAGTTCCCTGAACTCTTCAATAATGACCGGAACACATCTTTTGGCGTCTTCGTTCTCCCCGACAGAAGGCTGCTCTGGTTTCGGCTTTACCTGATTGTCGTCTGTGTTTTCTTCGCTGTCAAGCACTGGAGTGCATGATGCAAGGAAGAGAGATGCTGCAAGTATATAGTGACGTATACTCATATCTCTGTATTTTACTATTTTATTGTCGGACCGTCTACAGTGAGTCTGCCGTTTTTGATCTTCATCTTGTCGATGAAAACTACTCTTTCATCGCCCGTTGCTGCTGTGCGACCGTGATAGACGCAGAAGAGTTGTTTGCCGTCTCGTGACCATGTGATGCTGTTGTGACCGACTCCTGTGACTGAACCTCCCTTCGGAGTGTTCTTTTCGAGTACAGGGTTGTCAGGAGATTTTACATATGGTCCCAGTGGTGAATCGGATGTAGCATAACCCACAGCGTAGTTTTCGCCGCCAAAGAAGTTTGCGGAATACATCATATAATATGTTCCGTCACGTTTAATCAGGAAGGAGCCTTCTGTCCATCTGCGATTAGCCTCTCCGGCAGTCACAGAACGGCTTTCCCATTCAGCCTGAGCGTCAGACATCTTTTCCGGAGGGCAAAGAATAAGCACAGGTTCGCCAATTACATGAGTAAAGTCTGGAGATATTTCAATTCCATATATCCAGCTTTCCTCGATCTCGTCAAACATACCCTTTTCGCGAGCCCATGCAGCAACCTCGCTTTCAACAGGATGTTTGTAGCAACATCTTGAGTAATAGAGGTAACATCTGCCGTCATCATCGAAGAATACGTTTGCATCAATGATCGGATAGCCTGGATTGAAGAGAGGAGCATCACTCATTTCCTTGAAAGGTCCGGTCGGACTGTCAGAGACTGCTACACCAATGAGAAAGTTCTCCAGTTCAGCAGTAGGGTTCACTTTCCAATTCGCGCTGAAGAACATGTAGAATTTACCGTCTCTTTCGTAAACCTCAGGTGCCCAGAAGCAGGACTCAGCCCAGGAGTCCGGGGTGTTGCCCTGATAGACAACACCCTGATATTCCCAGTCTTTAAGATTGTCGGACTTATAGCATCCGAATCCATCCTGCACTCCGCCAGTGCCATACATATAATAATGCCCGTCAGAAGCCAGCAGTACATACGGGTCTCCGAACTGAACGTCCAACGGATTGTTTGACTGCACGTTACAGCTGGACAATGAAATCATCGTCCCTATCAGGAAGATTGCCAGCAGGTTCCATGAGGAAATTTGTGTGTTCATTTTCATATAGTAAGTTTAAACTCAATACGTTATATTGATTTAACAGGACATTGGTGACAAACTGTCACTATCGTGCTTTCACTGGAGTCTCGCTCATAGAGAACTCAAGGACTGCGCCGGCTGAGAGATTATCATGATCAAGGAAGTTTGACTTGAGAGTCTTTCCATTGACCTTGAGGTCTGAAATGTATGGGGTGCGATCGCTGTTTCCTTTGGCGGTGATGGCGAGGGTCTTTCCGTTCTCAAGATGCACGACTGCCTCCTGAAAGTATGGTGAGCCTATGGCATATTCACCAGAGCCAGGGCAGACAGGATAGAAGCCGAGGGCTGAGAAGATATACCAGGCTGATGTCTGTCCGTTATCCTCGTCTCCGCAGTAGCCGTCCGGCATGGCGTTATAGAGTCTGTTCATGACCTCACGGACCCATTTCTGAGCCTTCCATGGCTGACTGGTCCAGTCGTAGAGATAGATCATATGCTGGGCCGGCTGGTTGCCGTGGGCGTAGTTGCCCATGTTTGCCACCTGCATTTCTGCTATCTCGTGAATGCGGAAACCATAGTAGCTATCGTCGTAGATTGGTGGAACCACAAAGACCGAGTCCAGCATATGCACGAAGTTGTCCTCTCCTCCCATTGCCTGCTTCAGGCCCTCCACATCGTGGAAGACAGACCATGTGTAGTGCCATGCATTGCCTTCGGTGAATGCGTCCCCCCATTTGTATGGGCTGAACGGCTGCTGGAAGCTGCCGTCCTTGTTGCGGCCACGCATGAGGTTGTGGGTCGGATCGAAGACGTTTCTCCAGTTCTTCGAACGTGCCTCCCATTTGTCGAGCTCCTCCTGAGGGCGCCCCATCTTGCGGGCCATCTGGAGGATACACCAGTCGTTATAGGCATATTCCAGGGTTCGGGCCACGTTCTCGTTGATACCGACATTGTATGGGATGTAGCCGAGAGTGTTGTAGTACTCATGACCGAGTCGCCCGCTTGAACTGACCTGAGGATGAACATGCTCTGTTCCATATACAATGCAGTCGTAGAGCACCTGAGAGTCCTTTTCCGAGGTTATTCCCTTGAGGACAGCATCAGCAACTACCGAGGCTGAGTTATTTCCCACCATGCATGGTCTGTGACCAGGGCTTGCCCATTCCGGAAGGAAGTCATTCTCGCGCGCAATGTTGGCCAGCCCCTGCTGGATTTCTGCATTCACAGAAGGATAGATCAGGTTAAGTAGCGGGAAGAGCGAACGAAAGGTGTCCCAGAATCCTGTGTCTGTGTAGAGGTATCCGTCGCAGATCTGACCATTATACGGGCTGTAGTGGACAGGCGCACCCTTCTCATTGATCTCATAGAATTTGCGAGGGAAAAGGGTACTTCTGTAAAGGCAAGAGTAGAAGGTGCGGTACTGGTCTTCACTGCCTCCACCGACCTGAATCCTGCCGAGCACGTCGTTCCAGCTCTTTCTTGCGTTCTCATGGATATATGCGAAAGAGCGTCCCTGCACTTCCTTGAAGTTGAGCCATGCCTGTTCCAACGATATGAAGGACGAGGCAGACTGTACGTTGACCTTTTCTCCGCGAGAAGTTCTGAAGCTTACGGACGCGAGGGCGTGGTTACCCCTGAACTCCTTCTGCTTTCCAAGGCTCTTTCCAGGGCCGTCATAGAGTACGAAGTCTTCAATCGGTTTATCGAACTTGACCACGAACCAGTTACGGAAATTGCTCGGCACTCCACCAGTATTCTTGGTAGTGTATCCTACGATGGCATTTTCCTTAGGAAGCACCTTTATATATGAGCCTCCGTCATAGGCATCAATGATGACTCCTGAGGTTTCGGACTCAGGATAGGTAAATAACATTGAAACTGCTCTCTCTGTGGGGGTTATCTCCACATTGATATCATGGTCTGCGAGATAGACCTGATAGTAGTGCGGCTTTGCTGTCTCCGCCTTGTGAGAGAACCAGCTGGCACGGGCATCCTGATCGACCTTAGCAATGTTCCTGACAGGCATTATGGCAAACTGGCCGTAGTCATTGATCCACGGAGACGGCTGATGAGTCTGCTTGAAGCCGCGGATCTGGTGGGCGTCATATCTATAGGCCCAGCCGTCACCCATCCTGCCTGTGACGGGTGTCCAGAAGTTCATTCCCCATGGAAGAGCTATCGCAGGATAGGTGTTTCCGGTGGAGAATGAGTGCTCTGACAATGTTCCCACAAGTGTGGATACATAGTCGACAGGATTTTCCACTAGTTCAACCTTTGGCCGTGCGCTGGTAAGAAGACACACGGCCAGGATTGCAAATAATATTCTTTTCATTCAGCGATGACTATTTTACAAGTTCGAGATAGGTCACAGCAAACTCAAGTTCCTTGGTATATCTCTCACCCTTGAACTGGAATGTGATGGTATTGTTCTGTGATGTCACATCGATCTCGCCACAATACATCTTGTCCACCCATTCTCTCTTTGGAGCATATGACGATCTCCAGTCCATAATCATTCTCTGTCTCTGCCAGATCGAGAAGTCGGCACCCTCAGGATTCGCGCAGTAGTTGAGATATATCTTGTATCTTCCCTCTGGGAGACCGTCGAGAAGAACTCTCACCATACCTGTACCCTCAGCCCAGCAACGGATTCCGCTTGAGATATACTGGGTCTTGACATGGCTGCCGAGAGTGATCATCATTGTCTGCGGGAAGTATGGGTGAACGTCAGGGATATACACCTGACGAAGCTCCGGAGTAGGCTCCATCTGCTCCTGGGAAGGGGTCTCACCATAGAAATATGCCACAGAAGTGTAGTCCACAGGGAACTTGTTGCCCTCAGGACCATGCTCGATTCCGAGGTAGAGCTCCTCATTGAAGCTCATCTTGTCGTTGAGATAGAAACGGTAACCACCTGTTCTTGACATCTGGAGAGAGTAGTCGAGAGCACCGTGGAGCGGCATGCTGGCTCCTCTGTCCCATCTGTCGAGAAGGGCATACCATCCGCCGTTGTAGTAGTCCTCCGAACCTGTTCCGTGCATGCGCATCTTGCCGTCAACATATGTCGAGTCGTCACCTTCGAAGAAGAGTGTCATTTCAGGCACCTTACCCTGAGCGAGGTGGACTGTTCCGACATAGTGACCTTTGCCCTTGTAGTCAACGAACTTATAGTGCTCGCCCTCAGCTGGATCCAGTTCTCTGCGCCAGTTGGTGTAGAGCTTGCCTTCCTTGCCCTGCTCGCGTGCCACCTCATTGTGGTAGACCTTTGTTGTCACCTGAACAGGAGACTGCTGCACGCCATCGCGCTTTGCATATCTGAGGGTGAGGACAGCCTTGCTGTCGAATGGTGCAGGAAGGAATGAGTAATTGCGACCGAGTGCGCTACCCACAAGGATACCACGCATCGCGCTCTTGCCATATGCATATCCGAAGTAGTCAGCCACAGGGGCATTGATAGCATATTCCTTGTCGTCATCCCATTTAGCTGTCAGGATGATATCCTTGTTGAAGCCTTCGAATGCAGTGCCTGCCTCGATTTCGAATCCCTCGATGCGTCCTCCCTTGTCGGTGCTGAAGAAGCAGACCTCCTCGCCCGGGTTGAGGGTGAATGACTTCTGCGTAGGGGTGCTGCCCTCAGACTTTCCATATGCATAGTCTGCAGCTGCAGGGCTGAGATTCGACCACTTCTTCACGATGTCGCTCACGAGTGCGCTGATTTCCGGAGTCAGCTCCGGTGTGAAGGTCTCAACCTTCTTGCCTGAAAGGTCGCGGTACTGGATCTGATGGAACTGGATCCTCTCACCTGTGAAGACAATCTTGAGGGACTTCTTGTAGGTGAATGGAAAGTAGCAGTAGAATCCTCCCACTTCATTTGCACAAAGAGGTCTTACGAAAGGCTCCACCTTTCCACTGAAGAGATCTTCGAAACAAACCTTGAGGCGTGGCTTCTTCTCACCGTCAAAGTAGAAAAGAAGGGTGTCACGGGTCGGAGTAGGAGTCCAGATGCGGTTCACAACGCCCGGTCCCTTGAGGTCTGCAAGCACAAGGCGGCCGTTCTCCTTGCGGATATATGAATACTTCCCTGCGAATCCGTCCTCGTTTCCGCCAGTTGGGTCGTAGCTGGAAATCTGCTCAACGATTCCGTCTCTGTACTCCGGAAGCCTGTCCACGTCCAGGAGGTTGCGAAGTTCGGTCACCGTGTTGCAGGTTTCCTTGATTTGAGCTGACAGGGTCATGGATGCCATGACTGCCAGGGCTAATAGGATCAGTGTTTTTTTCATGTCTTGATATAATTATTTAATGATTTTACCGAATATTTCGATGTCTGCGATGCGTGCAAGGTCATCTTTTCCGCACCTATTGATTGTCAGGCATGCATATCTTGCCTTGACCGGCTGAATGTCGCTGTCCGAAAAGTCGCTCTGGCCCACAGTCCGGGTCTCGACTTTTTCCCACTGCTGACCGTCCTGGCTCACTTCGAATGTATATTCCTGAATATTGAACTCACGGTCACATCCACCTGCGGAAGCGTGGGAAATGAGATATCTGTCGATCATATATTCCTTTCCGAGATCGAAGACCACCTTTCTTTCGCCCTTCTGAGCGGCGGTCCAAGTATATTTCTTTGCGAAGGATCCGTCGGCGATAGATTCGACAGGTGCGCTTTCGTCGTCAGAGGTGATTTTGACATTGTCCAGCATGAGGATATTGAATGAAAGGCCGTTGGCCTCGTTGTAGAGGGAGAAGAAATGGTCTGCACGGCAGATTTCCGCCCTTCCCGGCTCAATGGAGTCAAAGAGCGACTGGAGTTTGGCCATCTGTCCCGGGCCCATATGCCATGATTCCCCCTGAGATGTGAAGAAGGCAGGAGCCTTGCCGTCGAAGACCCTTATGCTGTCCTCCCATTCCCTGAACATATCCTCGACATAGCTTGTGTAGCACGGACGGTTGCCTATGAATGCCAGACGGTCGTTGGATGAGCTGGCCTGAATCTTCGGAGCTCTCTTCCAGTCCTCGAGGGTCACGCCGATCAGATGACGGCAGTTGTCCGCATATGCCTCCTTCTGCTTCTGGTTCACACGGTCCCATATGGTGATGATTCTTATGCCGCTCTTCTTGAGATATCTGTCTGTGAGTTTTGTGTACTCCTCTATGGTCTCCCTTTCAGAGGTGTGCCAGATATCGTTGAGTTCGTCGTAGATAAGGGAATATCCCATTCCTGACGGACCGCTGACCAGACAGTCGAGGTCCGAAGCGGTGTTGTAGTAGTAGTTGAGAAGGCCTGGACCGAGGTCAGCCAGACCAGGGCTCACCGTCCAGTTGATCGGGAAGGTTCCACGCTTAGGGTTGTCCCAAAGGCGGCACATGGTGTGCTGACAGTACTGGATGTTGTCTCCGTCACTGAGGAAGAGTGCCACATAGACCTTGTTCTCCAGCGGTTTTCTCTTTGGGATGCGTGCCGGACTGATTTCACGAGGGAAACCGGCATAGACGGTGGCGTTGTTGTAGAGGTCGGAAGGGATGGTCGAAAGACCGTAACTTGTCGCTATTCCGATTCCCGCCCTTTCCTCATGCCACCAGCCAAGAATCACTGACTTTCCGGGTGTCATGTCTGCGAGAAACTTCTTCAGCACTTCCCTCTCAACTTCCTTCCTCGGGTCCAGCCAGAGGAATGCAGCCTTCATTGCAGTTCCAAGGTCTCTGATGTCTGCTGCAATGTGAGGAGTCAAGTGAAGAAATGTCTTGCGGGAACAATCCTTCCAATATTTCTTATACAGATAGGTATATATATCCTGCGGAGTCGTATATGGGAGATCTGTGATGTCGCAGAGGGTCTTGAGCCTGATGCCGTTCTCCTTGAGCTTCTGCTTCTCGGCTGAGGTCACTGCGATGGCGTTCTTCAGACCTGCAATTGTGCATGCGAGGTTACGATAGTGAAGACTCTTTTCCGTGCTGTAAACTACCATTCCCTCGACTTCCTTGCCGTATTTTCCCACAAGGTGGTAGAGCTGGGAAGGCTTTGTGATGCGGGTGTTGATATCTATTCTGTCCGCCCACTCGCTTCGTCCACCGTGCCTGCGCTTCATTATATATATACGCGGCTGCTTGCTGTTCACCTGCCCCTGGAGGGTGGCAAGCATGACAACTTCTCCTCCTGTGAGGACCTTGTCGTCATAGAAAATGGCGTCAAGCGTGTCTGCCGGAGACGGAAACTGAGGAAAGATGGATTCGTCCTGAGCGTTGGCTCTAGTGGCTAGAACTGCAATCGAGGCAATCGCAAGAATGATGTAGCGGTGAAATTTAGTCATAGTGTTATCTGGTTCTGGGTGTTCTTATTGGAAATATATGGCCCATGACCGGTCTGTCGGAAGAATTCAGTTCATTTTCGGAGTAATATATTTCTTTGACACCACTATTCTGTCTTTCCTGATGTAATACTCTCCGATGTGGATTATGCGCGGGTGGATCTTTCCCGGCTTGTTGTGGGAATGGAAGACGATACGCCTTTTGCCGTCGGCATCCTGGAACAGAGCATGGTGGCCGACTCCTTCGAGACCTTCATGGAACTGGAGAATGGGATTGCCATCATATTTCACCCATGGCCCCTCTGGAGAAGCTGCTGTCGCAACTCCGACTCCGTATGCAGGGCTCTCATAGCTATTGGCGGAATATGTCATATAGTAGGTCCCGTTGTGCTCGATCACAAAAGGTCCTTCATTCACAGACGGCCATACCTTCTCCCACTCCTGGTCCATGCCAATGCAGAATTTTTCGGAACCTGGGACGATGCTAGTCAGGTCGTCCTGAAGGCGGGCCATCCATATTTCGTTTCCAGCATTGAAGTGAACCCAATATATGTAGGCATCGCCGTTCTTATCGATGAACAGGTGGTTATCTATGCCTCTGTGTCTGCGCATCGGCCCCTGGACTGTCTGCTTGAAAGGTCCTAGCGGAGAGTCTGACTCTGCGGCACAGATGTGCTCCTGGGACGAATAATACATTATATATCTGTCGCCGACATGATAGACCTCGGGAGCCCAGAACCAATAGTTGCCGTAGGAGTCGTCCTTGTGAAGAGCGAGATGCGTATTATCTCCTTCCGGCCAGCTCCACGTCTTCATGTCCTTGGAAACCACCACGGTAATTCCGTTGTCGCTTCCGGTGCCGTATAGGTAGTAGAGTCCGTCTTCATAGAGAATGAAGGGATCAGCAAAGGGAATAACCTTTTCTGTTCCATCCTTTGAAGATTTGTCATGCTCCTGAGCATATACCGACATGGCAGTCAGGAGCGCAACAACAAACATAGCTAATCTATTCATTTATAGTGCGTTTTGAGCTTTATGTGGCATTCGGAAACAAAAATACAACATTATTATCGATTTAAAAAATAAAACACTAAATCGTTTTAGTAAATATTTGAATTCATCTGGTATCAGGACCTTAAAGTTCAAGATCTGTAAACAAATTTCAGGGCTACTCAAGGCGGGATGAATACAGCCTCACCAACATCATTAGGGCGCAATAGGGACCGTCATCCATTAGAACATGCCCATGCCGGAGATACAAACAAGTTGTCCCGGAAGAATCGGCCGATTCTTCCAGGACAACTCCATTATCATTACACACCCGAAGCACCTTTGCCTGCCGCATCTTCAGACATGGAACAGGGTTCTATAAGATGAGGATCACTCAGCTTGTATACAATCCACCTGATCGGGCTGTTTCCGGACTATTCTCATACTACTCTCCGAAGAGATAGCGGTGCTGCTCCGGAGTCAGGGTATCGATTTCGCAGCCCCAGTAGGTCAGCTTTCGACGGGCCACGTCCTGGTCGATCTCGAGAGGGACATCGTTGACCATCTGTCCCGGCTCGCGCGCGATGGTTTCGCGATTATCCACAAGGTACTTTGCACTGAGAGCCTGGATGGCAAATGACATATCCATGATTTCAGCCGGATGACCGTCACCCGCCGCGAGATTCACAAGGCGTCCTTCTGCAATGATGTAGATCTTGTTGCCGTTCTCGAGTGTGTAACCTATGATGTTCCTGCGGGCCGGCTTGACCTCCTTGGCCATCTGACGAAGTCCTGCCACGTCCACTTCACAGTCGAAATGTCCGGCGTTGCAGCATATGGCTCCATCCTTCATCTTCATGAAATGGTCCTTTGTTATGACACCGTCGCAGCCTGTAACAGTAACGAATATATCACCTTCTGCTGCTGCATGCTCCATCTTCATCACCTTGAATCCGTCCATGACAGCCTCCATCGCCTTTATCGGATCCACCTCGGTCACTATGACCTCGGCACCCAGACCCTTGGCACGCATAGCCACGCCCTTGCCGCACCAGCCATAACCGGCCACGACAACATTCTTTCCGGCCACGATGAGGTTCGTGGTTCTGTTGATTCCGTCCCAGACAGACTGGCCTGTACCGTAACGGTTATCGAACAGGTGCTTGCAGTCGGCATTGTTGACAAGCATCATCGGGAACTTCAATGCTCCCGCCTTGTTGAGCTGGACAAGTCTGAGGATACCTGTGGTGGTCTCCTCACAGCCGCCAATAACATTCGGGATAAGTTCCTTATACTCCGTGTGCATCAGATTGACAAGGTCACCGCCATCGTCTATGATGATGTTAGGACCCACCTCCAGCACTCGCCTGATGTGCTCCTCATACTCCTCTGGAGTGGCATCATACCATGCAAAGACATTGAGTCCTGCCTCGACAAGAGCCGCCGCGACATCGTCCTGAGTGGACAGAGGATTGCTTCCTGTCACATACATCTCGGCTCCACCCGCCGCAAGCACTTCGCAGAGATAAGCTGTCTTCGCTTCCAGATGCACCGAAAGCGCCACCTTGAGTCCCTTGAACGGAAGGGTGTTTCTGAATTCCTCTTCCAGACCGCTCAGAAGAGGCATATGATGCCTCACCCAGTCGATCTTCAGTCTTCCTTCCTGCCAAAGCTGCGGATTTCTTATTTCACTTGCCATATGTCTGTCAATTTATCTTCTATTTAAAACATTTATTATGCTGCTTGGAACTGCGTTTTCATCGCATTGTGATTCATATAAAATGCTCCGTGAGCCTCCAAGCGGACACAAAGATAGACACTAAAATTTATTTTAGTCCCTATAAAAAAATTTATCATACGAATTTCGCCACATTTTTCTCTTTTTATATCACTCCTTCCCCAAATCTCCATACATTAAAAGCAAAAATGGAAGAGATAACGGAATTTCAGACCAAGATTTACATGGTCAGAGGGCTTCGCGCCGCGATGGATATCATATTACCCAGAACCTGTGCGGTCTGCGGAAGGACGCTCAACCTGGATGAGAGGCATCTTTGTCTGCCCTGTCTGGCAGAACTTCCTCTTACATATTTCTGGGAAAGGGATCACAACACAATGGCGGACAAATTCAATGACAAGATGGAGGAGGGGATGAATCTGCGGTCTGAAGACGGGAAAAATGAAAGGTATGCATATGCTGCGTCCTTATTCTTCTACGACGGTCAAGGGAACTACAGGCACATTCCCCATCGCCTTAAATATCAAGGAGATATCACGATAGGAAGATATTTCGCAGGCATGCTCGGAAGAAAACTCGGACAGGCCGGACATTTCATGGATGTGGATCTGGTCATACCGGTCCCTCTTCACTGGACAAGAAGGTGGAAGAGGGGTTATAACCAGGCCGAGGTGATTGCAGAAGAGATTGCCCGTGAACTGGGGGCTCCCCTGCGGACTGACATTCTGAGGCGACGACGCCGCACACGCACTCAGACCAAGGTGGGCCCGGGAGAGAAATCTGCCAATGTCAGAGGTGCATTCAATGCAAGGCTACCTGTCGACATGAAGATGGGGAACGCTGGTTCTGATGATGCCGCAGAGCCTTGCATGGGTGCCGCTGAAGTTCGCTTGGATGCCCCAGAAGTTCGCTTGAATGCCGCATACAGGCACATCCTGCTTGTGGACGATGTATTCACTTCCGGCAGCACCCTTTTCGCCTGCTTCACGGCCTTGCGGACTGTCTTCCCGCCCTCCGTCCGCATCAGCGTCGCCACACTGGCGTTTGTGGGAGGGGCATAGGACTTTCTTATTAGAAACAAGATGGTCAAATATATAGCATAATTCAAAAACGTTATGAAAACTGAACAAATCAGAGGAGAAGTTACAATCGAGCTGTCAAAAATTGAGGAGCGAATATTTACTATAAGGGGCAAGCAAGTGATGATTGATAAGGATCTGGCCCTGCTATATGGAGTAGAGACCAAACGATTGAATGAACAGGTAAAGAGAAATATAGAGAGATTCCCTGAGGATTTTATGTTCCAGTTGACTATGGAGGAATGTTTAAGGTCGCAATTTGCGACCTTAAACCAGGCACAAGGTCAACATTTAAAATATTTGCCCTATGCATTCACAGAAAATGGTATTGCAATGTTAAGCAGTGTTTTGAGAAGCGAGACCGCTATTGCAGTAAATATCAAAATCATGCGAACTTTCTCCCAGATAAGAAAATCTGTATACAAGGATTCTAATCTGTCAAATCGTGTGGAGTTAATAGAATACAATATGTCAGATATGAGGAGACTGCTCATTGAAACTACAGATAAAGTAGACTCTATTTTTGAGAGCATGAAAGGCACATCTATATTACCAATCCAAGGAATTTTCTTCGATGGACAGATATTTGACGCATATACATTTGTATCCGATCTTATCCGGAAGGCCATCAGACGAATTGTACTGATCGATAATTATATAGACGACACTGTTCTGACACTTCTCGATAAGAGATTTCCAGATGTGACAGCTACTTTATACACGGGAAAACTATCTAAGACGGTACAGTTGGATATTTCCAAGCACAACTCGCAATATGCTCCAATAGAAATCAAGACATTCGATAAAGCCCACGACAGATTTCTAATAATTGATGACGATGTATATCTGATCGGCGCATCCATCAAAGACCTTGGCAAGAAATGGTTTGGCTTCACACGAATGGAGAATACTGATGCTGACGAACTAATCGGACGGATATAATGATTGCCGGTCAATCAGGCAATGACAACGCGATGTATTCCTTACAACAGTCCGCATCAGCGTTGCTACACTGGGGTTTGTAGGACGGGCGTAGGCACCATTCGGGTGCCTGTCCATGAAAAGGGCGATTCTGGTGGACAGACCCTGACTGAGATAGACTCTATAGGCTGAACTAAGGGCACAAAGCAGCGGAGCGAGCCCTTCGGCGTGGCTCGCGCAGTTTGCTTTGAGCGGCTGGCCGGCATATTTGCCAGCCGCGTTGCCTGCTGACCAAGCATCCGGTATCACCAACGCGAACTGGCCAGGAAAACAGGCTTATTTCTGGTCATCTAGGAAGATGTCTGAATGGAGGCCAGAAATTCTGGCTTTTTTATGGCCGACGAAGATTGAAGGTAGCCCGTGGCCAAGAAAAGGGCCATTTTTATGGCCACTCAATAGAATTTAAGGATGATTAAATATAAATATTTATGAAGAAGGATTTTAGTGCTCTGAGTTTTTCGGAGAAGGAGAGAGTTTGTGAAAGTATATTTATCTGCCATGGACCATATTGGCATATCTATACTGACGGAACAAAGATGCAGAACATTTTCTGCTGTGAAGATGACTTCAAGACCGCCATGTGGATTCTCGCTGCCAGCATGCATATGTTAAAAGGGGTGCGGGTCATCACCTTTGAATTGATGGGCAATCACGTCCACCTTATCTTGGCAGGACAACGTGATGATTGCATTAAAGCATTTGATCTGTTTGCAGCAAGACTCAGGCTGGTGTTCCCCAAAAGACAACGTACCATCGACTGGAGCAAGTTTAAAATGGATATTCTGCCTATCGAAAGCCTTCAGGCGCTGCGCAATGAAATCATATATGTCAACCGCAATGCTTTTGTCGCCAACCCGGAATACACACCTGATTCGTACCCTTGGGGAGGAGGTTGTGCATATTTCTGTCCTTGGCTGAAACATCTGACAACCACACCATTAGGGGAATTACCGATCCTGACCCAAAGGGCCATGCTCCACACAAAGAAAATCGAGCCACTCGCGGATTTAAGAGTAATCGGTTCAATGCCTTTCATCCCATCCTTCTGCGATATCAGTCTCGGAGAAAGCATCTTCAGAGATGCCCGAAGTTATTTCAACTCACTCACCCGCAATGCCGAAGCATTCAGCCAGATCGCATCACGACTCAAAGACTCCATCTTCCTGACCGACGAGGAACTCTACTCGGTCATCTGCTCACATATCAGCAAGGAGTACTCAGTCAAGTCACCCTCGCAACTCAACGCCCAACAAAAGATCGACACCGCCCGCCAGATGCACTTCGGCTACAACGCCTCCAACCAGCAACTCAGAAGAATGCTCCGGATGGAACTGTCAATCCTGGAGGAACTTTTTCCATAAGCCACTCTCCATAGGAAGGGCGTAGAATTAGATGTTATTTTATGGCATATGTATTGCATTTTGATATCATTTATATATCTTTGCGTAAAATGATATGACTATGGGACAGACAGCAACGACCATCAGAATAGACGCGGAACTGAAAGCGGAATTCGACAAACTATGCGACGAATTCGGAATGAGCGCGAACACTGCATTTAATATATATGTAAAGACTGTCGTGCGTCAAAGAAGGATTCCTTTCCAGATTGAGGCAGACCCGGTTGATGAGGTGATGGAGAGAGGACGAAGAGCCTTTTACGAGATGCGCAGAATCGCTGCAGAAAACGGCACAGCAGGCATGAGCATTGAGGAAATTAACGAGGAGATAAGATTGGCAAGAGAGGGAAAATAACATGAAGATTTATGCCGTCATCGACACTAATGTCATAATATCCGCCTTACTTTCCCGCCATCAGGACTCAGCAACGGTAAAGGTACTTGACCATCTCTATAACAGGACCATTATCCCCATCTATAATGATGATATATTAGATGAGTACACTGCCGTGTTGAGAAGGCCGAAATTCAATTTTTCAGAAAGGACAATCAACGCCACCATAGAGGCAATAAGGAAAGGAGGAGTAAGGTCTGACAGACTCAACAGCGACGAAGAATTACCAGACCCTAAGGACATCGTCTTTTACGAGGTCACCCTCTCTGTGAAAGACTCGTACCTTGTAACCGGCAACATAAAGCATTTCCCAAAGAAGCCATTCGTGGTGACTCCTGCCGAAATGCTGCAGATCATCCAGAAGATGAAATCACCAAAGACCGGTCTGCTTTCGGAGCCCCAGGCAAGGTACGGAAAGAAGTGATCTGCAAACAAGGGGGCGACTAATAAGTGATTTAGTCGCCCCCACTGTCATATCACGTATTCACTTCCGGCAGCACCCTTTTCGCCTGCTTCACGGCCTTGCGCGCGGTCTTCCCGCCCTCCATCCGCATCAGCGTCGCCACACTGGGGTTTGTGGGAGGGGCGTAGCGCCAGATGCACATGTTATAGAAATTTACTGCATTATTATTGCATATCACAACACAATGTAATACATTTGCAAGACAAATAACAGTAATTATGGGACAGTCAACAATATCAATCAGAGTAGATGACAAGCTGAAAAAGAGTTTTGATGAACTCTGCAGCGAGATTGGCTTAAGCAACTCCGCTGCCGTGACAATTTTCATGAAGGCCGCAGTGAGAGAAAAACGCATACCGTTTGAACTCCGCACTGAAACAGAAGATGAGATCCGTGCAAAAGGACTTGCGGCTTTTCACAAATTGAGAGCAATTGCACAGGAAAACGGCGTGGCTGGAATGAGTCTTGAGGAGATTAATGAGGAGATAAGATTAGCAAGAAGGGGCGAATAGAGATGGTTAAGATTTACGCTGTCATTGACACGAACGTGCTCGTATCTGCGCTGCTTTCTCGCTTTAAGGATACCAGCACTGTACAATTGCTGCAATTATTGATTCTTGGAGAGATTACGCCAATATATAATGATGAGATATTTGAGGAATATCAGACTGTATTGACCCGGTCAAAATTTGGTTTTCCTGACACACTCATAGACGAAACCCTTGACGTTATCAGAAGGTATGGTATAAACTCATCAAGAACGGAGGCATCCGAACAACTACCTGACCCGAAAGATGTCGTTTTCTATGAGGTGGCTTTATCCGTGGAAGACTCATTCCTTGTAACCGGCAACATAAAGCATTTCCCAAAGAAGCCGTTCGTAGTAACCCCTGCCGAAATGCTGCAGATCATCCAAGAGATGAAATCACCAAAGACCGGTCTGCTTTCGGAGCCCCAGGCAAGGTACGGAAAGAAGTGATCTGCAAACAAGGGGCGACTAATAAGTGATTTAGTCGCCCCCACTGTCATATCACGTATTCACTTCCGGCAGCACCCTTTTCTCCTGCTTCACGGCCTTGCGCGCGGTCTTCCCGCCCTCTGTCCGCATCAGCGTCGCCACACTGAGGTTTGTGGGAGGGGCGTAGCGCTAGACGCACATGTTATAGAAATTTACTGCATTATTATTGCATATTCCAATTATACCGTTGAATGGACAGTGCATTGCACTTTTTTGCATCGGTATGATTAGTGCATTGCATAAATAGGGGTGGATTGGGGCGTGATTCCGAAGAAATGTCTAAATTTGAAGAGTGGTGGAACATTGATTTCTAAATAAAGGATATTATGAACTATTTGTTGATTCTTCTTGCCGTTTCGATGGCAGTTTCAGGACTGGGATGGATATATTTCATCTATTTCTTCAGCATTGGCTATGGATTTGGCGTGTCGGCCCTGGCAGTGGCCATAGCTGCACTTTTCTGGGATGTATTGACGGTCCCTACCGCTCTTCTCTGCGCCGTGATGTTCATTTTCGGATGCAGACTCGGTCTCTATCTTCTTACCCGGGAGAAGAGATCCCCTGAATATAAGAAAATCCTCTACGGACCGGATGCTGCTAAGAAAAAACCACTGTTCGTTGTGATCACAGTGTGGATTTTCTGTGCATTGCTTTATGTCGGCCAGGTCAGTCCTGTAGCATTTTTCCTTGCAAACAAAGCATCTGGTGCTCCGGTGAATGAAGTCTGGACTTGGGTGGGAGCCTGCCTGATGGCTTCCGGTGTCATTCTTGAAAGCGTTGCGGACGCACAGAAGAAGGCGGCCAAGAAGATAAACAAGCACAGATTCGTGGACACAGGGGTGTACCGGCTGGTCCGTTGCCCTAATTACCTTGGCGAGCTCGTGATCTGGACAGGATCATTCATCGTCTGCTTCGGAGCATGCTGCACCCTTTGGCAGTGGATCATCGCTGCAATCGGATACATCGGAATCGTATATGTGATGTTCAGCGGTGCACGAAGACTTGAAATCCGCCAGAACGGAGCCTACGGACAGGACCCTGAGTATCAGGCATATATAAAGAAAACTCCTATCCTTCTTCCATTCGTTCCACTCTACAGTGTGGAAAGGCATAAATGGCTGCAGGCATAGGTATGGAACGAAACACTGATTCTGACACCGACAAAGGGCTGTATTCTATGACTTTTTCAAGGAATACAGCCCTTTGAATATGGAAGATTCAGGGCCTCACGGCAATCCTTTCGGATGGGATGAAATAGAATCTATGGATATCGAAGGCTGTCTGCTCGTCTGCAGCCAATATGCGGTCTGAATGCCTAAGGATCCATTTCAGCCGATGATGAAGCCAATGCCTTCTGAGCCAGCCATACGGATGGGATGGATCACGAAGAAAACTCAGATCCCTGACCTCGACGACGGTCTCCCCCGTGGAGGGGTCGATATATCTCCGCATTATTTTCGTATCCTGACCCATATACTTTGTAATTTTGCCGCTAATTTATGTATTTTTGCCGCCAAAACCATGAATATGCAACGATTGATCATATACATGACTGCGGCGGTTGCTCTTTTCCTGTCTTCCGGCCATGAGATGGAGGCTCAGATCGCATCCGGGAATGCAAAGCTCCTGCAGGACTTCCATATGGACCGGGACATATACGAACTCCGTCACTCAGTGATGCCGGACTTCCGTTATATATATGACGACTTCACCCAATATGCTCCGGCAGCAGTGATGCTCGGAATGAAGGCTGCAGGATATGAGAGCCGCACGAAATGGGGCGGAATGCTCGTGTCTGACGCCTTCTCGGTGGGAATCATGACGGTGACAGTCAGAGGTATCAAATATATAGTCAACAGGGAAAGGCCGAACGGGGGAAAACATTCGTTTCCTTCCGGACACACCGCGACATCCTTCATGACGGCGACCATGCTCCACAAGGAATATGGCTGGAGAAGTCCATGGTTCAGCATAGGAGGATATACGGTGGCGGCACTGACCGGAGTGTCAAGAATAATGAACAACATGCACTGGATGAGCGATGTGGTGGCAGGAGCGGCAATCGGCATCGGGTCAGTCCATCTGGGCTATTTCATCACGGACAAGATCTTCAAGGACAAGCATCTGTATGACGGCTATGTGAAGCCAGAATTCGTGTATGACAGCAGCAGGAAGCACTATACGGCGGAACTTCTGTTCGGCAGACGGTTCATCCTCTGCAACAGACAGCAGAAGGTCATGGGAATGGAACCGGTGCGAGGTTCGCTAACGGGAGTCCAGGCAGATGTTCCAGTAATTGCCGGAACAGGTGTGACAGTGAGGGCTGCCGCAGGTTCACTGACATATGCATCAGGTTCATCTTCAACATTATATTCGACCACAGCCGGAGGTTACTGGAACCATCACTTTGCCAAGATACTTGAGTTTCAAGGAAAGGCCGGAGTCGGCTGTGCATGGGACGGAGCACCAGCCGGGGACGTATCTGTCGGAGCAGATTTCACAGTGGGAGTCGCCCTCAGTCTCATCATGGACAACAACTTCAAGCTCAAGGGATTCTTCGACTACGAAGCAGTCAGCCGCAGGTCCAGCCCCCTCATCCGACCATGGATGCACAGCTTCATCCTGGGCTACTCGGTAGGCTGGTTCTGGTAAGATTATAGAAGGAAGTCACACCGATTATTCTGAAATTCCAATTTTTAAACTATATTTGCACCCGGTTCGCCTTGGTGGTGGAATAGGTAGACACGCGGGACTTAAAATCCCGTGGCCAGCAATGGCCGTACGGGTTCGATTCCCGTCCGAGGCACATTAATCGTCCTTCTATATATCTGGAAGGACGATTTTTGTTTTTTTCAGGCGGAGCTGTCCTTGGGCTGAACTGCGGAGCTTGTTCTGAGCGGCTGGCTGGGGCTGAGTGCGGAGCTTGTTCTGAGTGGCTGGCTGGCGTATTTAAGCATATGGGCCAGCAGACCTTTGCAGCGAGCGGGATCTCTTTGGGGTGTAGCATGCTTTGAGTAGCTTGACCCTCGTATTTGCCAGCTGCGGTCCCTGTGCTGCTCTTCCGAAGTTCACAATCAAAAATCCCGCAGAATTTTGATTGTAACAACCCCTTTTAGTCAGGAACTGCCGAAAAACATCTTTTTCCGCGATTACGATCAAAGAATCCGCCGGTTTTTTGATTGTAACTGGGGAGAGGACAGCTGCAAGTTTTGGTTTCCGTACAACACATTTCACCATTCAGACCTGCATCATATGGAGCAGGTCTGAATGATGAAAGGATAACGCGGGGAGAATAGTTAGAGTACCGTGAAGGCAGATTCGAGAAGAGCATCGCTGTTGTCTCCCACCCATACCTTGAAGTCACCGCTCTCCTGGGCGAACTTCATGTCTGCACGACAGAAGGACAGGTCATCCGGGGTGAGTGTAAACTCGATCTCCTGTGATTCTCCGCTTTTGAGAAAGATTCGGCGGAATCCCTTGAGCTCACGAACCGGACGGGTGGTCGAAGCGACCATATCCCGAAGATAAAGCTGAGCCACAGTAGCAGCATCCATGCTCCCGACATTAGTGACCCTCACTCTCACACGCACCGGTTCACCTTGATGGACAGCGGGAGTCATTACCTCAAGAGAATCATAGACAAACTCTGTGTAACTCAGCCCATATCCAAAAGGATACAGTGGCGAATTGGGGGTCATAAGATAACATGACTGATATATCTTTCTTGAACCAGGCGTTCTCAGACCTATGCCATCAGCTGGACGACCGGTATTCTTATGATTATATCTGATGGGAATCTGGCCGTCACATCGAGGAAATGACATGGTAAGGTGACCGGAAGGAGAATAGTCTCCACTCACAAGGTCAGCTATGGCATGTCCTCCCATTGTACCAGGATGCCAGGCAAGGAGAAGGGCGTCAATATTATCTATCACAGACTCCAATGCCATCGGACGCCCTGTCGTAAGAATAACCACAACAGGCTTTCCAGTTGCCTTGACAGCGGCAAGCAGCTTTTTCTGACACTCTGGAAGCTCCACAGTGGTCATCGATGCAGCTTCTCCGCTCAATTCTCCAGGGAAACCGAGAACAAGAACAGCCACATCAGCATTTTTCGCTGCACGCACTGCTTCATTCACTCCTCCGGAAACTTCAGCAAAAGCCTCACATCCTTTCACAACATGTACGCGTCCCGGAAATCTCGCCTTGAAGCCCTCATCGACAGTCACGGTCCTGTCATAGTCCCTGAATGCCGTCCATGATCCCAGCATTGCCCTTGGAGATGATAAAAAAGGACCGATAAGAGCTATTTCTTTCGCATCATCCAGAGGAAGGACACCATCATTCTTCAGGAGCACCATGGATTCACGGGCGATTTCACGGGCAACATCCAGGGTTTCATCCCGATATATGGCTTCAGCATACCTTTCCGCTCCTCCATATCTGAACGGGTCTTCAAAAAGCCCAAGCCTATATTTAGCCATGAGGATATTCCGGCACATGCGGTCTATCTCTTTCTCCGGAATCAGTCCTTCCTTCACAAGTGCCTCACCATGACTTAAATAGCTTCCAGAAACCATATCCATATCAAGACAAGCTCTCATGGCCAGAAAGGCCGCATCCTTTGCATCTGCCGCCACTCCATGCTTTATCATCTCCGTAACCGCCCTATAATCAGACACTACGAATCCGTCGAAGCCCAGTTCATCTCTCAGTAGGGTCTTCAGAAGCCACTCATTCCCTGATGCAGGGAGCGCATCAAAGTCATTGAACGAGGTCATTGCAGTGGCTGCACCAGCTTCCAACGCAGCTTTGTACGGGGGAAGATACCTATCGCGGAACATCCTTTCAGACATATCCACCGTATTATAGTCCCTTCCCGCTTCAGGAGCGCCATAGGCAGCGAAATGCTTCACACACGCCATGATGGTGCTGCTGTCTGCCAGATCAGCACCCTGATAGCCTTCAACCATAGCTGCAGATATCCTTGCTGCAAGAAACGGATCTTCTCCAGAACCTTCCGAGACACGTCCCCAACGTGGATCTGCAGAAATGTCGCACATCGGGGAAAAGGTCCACGATATGCCCATAGCTGATGCCTCATATGCCGCCAGCTCGGCAGACTTTCTGATTGCCTCAACATTCCACGAACAGGATGATGCCAGATTTATAGGGAATATGACCTTGCAGCCGTGAATAATGTCATGTCCAAACAGAATAGGGATTCCAAGCCTGGAACTATCCACAGCCAGACGCTGCATTTCCTCTATTTCCTGAGGGGTCTTCAGATTGAGAATGGATCCGATCTCTCCGGACTTCACCATGGTGCGTACATCGATCTGCTCTCCTTGAGGTCCGGTGACGACACCTGTGCTGGGCGCAAACTGACTCATCTGGCCAATTTTCTCCCTGAGAGTCATCTGACTCATAAGGTCATCAACAAATTTATCAGCTTCTGTCCTTGGAGTACACCCACCAAGGATTCCGACCAGAAACATAATTACTAATGATATTCTTCTCATTTTCTATTGATTTATGAGATTCTTGTTTATTTCCGCCAGCCTTTTCTCATCCACCTTCACGACGTCACGGTCATATGTGATAAGTCCGTTCACCTCCACTTCGACATCTGTTGTCTGAGTATACACAGCTGCCGCCACACCAGTGCGTTTAAGTTCCATAAGACGTACGGCAAACTCCTCATAAAGATCAAGAACCTGATTTCCTGAAGACATCACCTGGCCATATCCCCAATTTGTCTCCGATATCTTCCAGAGATGATTTTCCACAGGGTAACCTATTCCGCCATACTCACCTATCACATTCACCATCTTCCCCTCAAATGCATTCATTGCCGGGCCAGGATAGTGATGAACATCCTGAATGTCTCCACAAAAAGAATAGTTTCCTCCCGATGCCTCATTGACCAGTCTTGTCGGATCAAGTCTGCGTGTCAGTTCTACAGCTTTTTCCGTATCGAACTGCCCCCACGCCTCGTTGAAGGGAACCCAGACGACGATGCACTGAAAGCCTTTGAGAGCATTGATTATATTTGTCCATTCACGATAATAATTGTCCTTCCACTCTTGTGGGACATCGCAATAGGTACCTCCAATGAAGCTGTCACGTGACCACACATTGGTCTGGGCTTCCACCACCTCGTCGCTGCGATTGGAAAACCAGCGTTCATCACCGAAATTCTTGAACAGACTTCCCCTGTAGGAGCGCTTTCCATGATGGTCTCCTATGTTAGGCATATCCTGCCATACCAGCATTCCGTACACGTCACACCAATAGTACCATCCTGCCGGTTCTGTCTTTATATGCTTACGGATCATATTGAAGCCGAACTCCTTTGTCTTGATTATATCCCACACCATTGCTTCCCCAGTCGGTGCAGTGTATAAGCCGTCCGGCCACCAACCCTGGTCGAGAGGTCCGAGCTGGAACAAAGTCTCACCGTTCAGAGCCATTCTGTGGTATCCGTCAGCATCCTTGACCTTTGAAATCTCACGAAGAACTGTATAGCCATCCACCGAATCCACGACCTTTCCGTCACGGACTACGGATATCCTCAGACCATAGAGATATGGATTGTCAGGAGACCAGAGCTGGGCGTCTGGAACCTTTACTCTGACTTCTCTGCATCCCTGTGCTGAAGCCAGCACCCGGGAAGAAGGCTTCTGGGGATCATAGCCGACCCCGCCCTCAAGCACCTCGACACTGAATTCATCTCCCAGTCTGAAAGCTGATGCCTTCACTTCGACAGCAAGTTCACCCGCCTCTATGTCTGAAACAACATGATAAGAATCTATATGTGTCTGAGGAACAGCCTCCAGCCAGACCGTCTGCCATATTCCCGTTACTGGAGTGTACCATATATATGCCGGCCTCTCGACCTGCTTTCCGCGTGGCTGCCATGAAGAATCCGTTCCATCCCATACCTTTACGGTAACACTCTGTTTCCCTGACTTCTTAAGATATGGGGTCATATTAAAATGGAACGGGTCGAAACCTCCGCGGTGCTCTCCGACATATAGTCCGTTCACCCACACCTGAGCCATCCAGTCCACCGCGCCGAAATGCAGGAGGACATCATTCCCCTTCCAGCTCTTCGGCAGCGTGAACTCCCTCTCATACCACAGTGCCTTATCCTTGCCCACACTTCGTCCGACGCCCGACAGAGAAGACTCCACGGCAAACGGAACGAGAATCCTTCCTTCTGACTCAAAGTCCTCAGAAGAGGCCGCAGTCAAGCCATAATTCCAAAGGCCGTTTAAATTCATCCAGTCCGCACGTACCATCTGAGGACGTGGATATTCCGGACGCGGGCATGAAGGATCCACCTCCGAAGCCCATCGGGTCCTGATGTTTTCTCCCACAGGATACCATTCCTGTGCCCGGACTCCTGCAACCAGAGCCAAGGCTGCAAGTGAACAGATAAGTCTTCTAATCATGTTTTCCTAATTTCTTGATTTCAGGACAGGAGTCCTGTATATTACATCATAATTCGTGTTTCCATCATCCAGCACAAACACCTGGAACCGGGCACCGCCTTCATAGACGCGCACCACCACGTGCCCGTCAGGAGGCACAAGAGCACCATCCCCGGCAAGCCTCTCACGATTCGAGCCGACCATTCCTGCGGCAAAGACATAGTTTATGGAATCCCTGACCGCCGGATGTCTCTCATCGATTCCACATCGTAGCATATTGTTCAGAGGAGCTGGCTGAGGATGATAGTAATCCCATACAGGGATTATGCAGACCTGAGGGGTGACGGCCTTTACGAAGGGCTCATACATGGCATCCGAATATGCATGGTGGTTTGCGAGCACCACATCAGTTTCGCCGATGAACTCCCCCACAAACTTCTCGACATTCCTCCACGGACGGGTCGAGTTCGCGCTCGATCCCTGAATATCGCCGCCGCTGTGATAATCAAAGTCTCCGTATGATATATTGATAGTGCAGCTCAGGCGGTTCTCGTTCATAGCCTTGAGATTTTCCTCATATTCCTCGCCTTCGCCGATGACTATATCGCGGGTCTGAAATCCCTCCCCGGTCCAGAGCTGCCCGTTGGCATATATGTTCCTTATCTTGAAATCCGGGCGGGTCTCATGCAGAAGAGCGAACTGGGTGTCGCTTCCCACGATGAACTTCTCATATCCGAGACCCCGGGACGCACGGGCCTCCATGGTCCTGAGATATCCGGGCAGAGTCCGTCTGTTCATCTGCATGGCAAGTTCGGGAGTCGGATAGTCATATCCCCTGTCCACGATCTTCTCTATGTGGAGAAGAGTGTCCAGTTCCATGACCCCGCCTTTGCCATGAATGCCTATATGATCTGAGTCATAATGGGTTATAAGCATATAATCCACCTTGGCGTCATTGCACAGCGGTCTTGAAAAATGCCTGACATACCTTGCAATCCACTGAGCGGGAGAAAGTTCCGACGAAGGTACGGCCGGCATGACCTCCTGACGGAAATGAGTCGTATCGCCTTGATCTCCGGCATCCACCATCATCGTCGTCCCGTCCGGAAGGATCATGAATGTCGCATTGCCGCGGCCTGTACTTATCTGGTGAATGTCAAGGCAGCCCTCACGCCAAGGGGTGAGACCGGGTCCAGAACTGCATGCAGAAAGAAGCACACAGAGAAGTAGTGGGAATCGATATACTTTATTTTTCATCATCTGATGGATATTGCAAAGCCGCCTGAAGGAGCCATGCGCAGTTTGAGTTTTGTCTTTGAAGTAACCTGTCTTTCGGTTATCACATATTTCGAGCAGGATTCGGAGCCTGTCTCATATGTGTTTCCAGCTCCGTCCGCATCGGGAGCATCGGCATATATCTTCGCCGTATATTTCCTGTCCGGATCAAGAAAGTCAAGACTGACTGTCATTTCCCTTGCATTCTCGTCAGTCACGCCACCGACAAACCAGTCTCCGCTGCCTTTTGCCTGACGTGCTGTGACCACATAGTCTCCCGGCTCAGCCGCAAGATACACGCTACGCTGCCAGTCCAGGGCCACATCCTTGATGAACTGGAAGGCATCCATATGCCTGAGATAGTTCTCCGGCAGGTCTCCGGCCATCTGAAGAGGAGAAGCCTGGGTCACATAAAGTGCCAGCTGTTTGCACAGTGTCGAATGTATCTGCTGACGCGACGATGATCTGAGTCTGCTCATATCCATCTCAAATATTCCCGGTGTGAAATCCATAGGACCACCCTGGAGCCTTGTGAACGGAAGAATGGTCACGTGATGAGGCAGCATCTTGCTTCTGAACTCCATTCCCAAAGCGGACTCGTTGCATATCAGGTGAGGCCAGGTCCTGCATAATCCGGTAGGATGCACGGCCTCGTGACCGTTCACCATTATCCTGTGTCTGGCGGCCTTCTTCAGGACACGGTTGTAGTGATTGACCATGAACTGACCGAAATGATGCTCTCCATATGGGATGATGTTTCCTACATATCCGGTCTTCACTGCATCGTATCCATATTTCTTCATCAGTTCAAAGGCATCATCAATACACCTCTCATAATTCACGACTGAACTCGAGGTCTCATGATGCATCATCAGTCTGATTCCCTTGGAATGTGCATATTCGTTAAGTCCCTCTATATCAAAGTCTGGAGAAGGTGTAACGAAATCGAAGACCTCGTCTTTCTGCTTTCCGAACCAGTCCCTCCAGCCCTCGTTCCAGCCCTCCACAAGAACTGCGTCAAAGCCGTGCTCCGCCGCAAAGTCTATATATCTGCGGACATTTCCGCTTTCCGCACCATGAGACTTGTTCCCGCCACAAGCGTAGGCTGTCATTCCGGTTATCATCTCCCACCAGACTCCCATGTACTTGACCGGACGTATCCAGGAGACATCCTCTAAGGCACACGGATCATTGAGATTGAGGATCAGTCTGGATGCCAGCACCTTACGGGCATCATCCACAACCATCACGGTCCTCCACGGAGATGTACACGGAGCACAGAGACGGCCTCTGTAACCGACTGCATCCGGAGTGAGGTCAGCTTTGAAACAGAAATCCTCATCGTTCAGTATCAGGGTCATGGCAGGATAATCCACAAGAGCCGCTTCGTGGATATTGACGTAAAGTCCATCATCCGTCTTCATCTGAAGAGATGTCTGGACAGCTGTCGGAGCGACAACATGCTGCGAGGCACCATCTACGAGCGTTTCCGGAAGGATTTCCCTGACCTGAGACAAACGCGACTCTCCATAGTTATATTCCTGAGTGTCATAATCTCCTGCAAGCCACCACGCCTTATGGTCTCCTGTCATCCGGAACTCTGTCATTTCGTCCAGCACGGTGAAATACCTCAGATTGGTCTGCTGAGGGAACTCATACCTGAATCCAAGACCGTCATCAAAAAGACGGAATCTCAATACCATGTCGATACCATCCTTTTCAAGAGTCACGGCAAGTTCGTTGTAATGGTTGCGGATCTGAGATTCCTCTCCCCAGACCGGTTCCCAGGTACTGTCAAAGGATGAGCGCTGAACATCCTTCATAGAAAAGCCGCTATGAAAATCCAGGGTATCATAAACCACCTTCATATAGTTCTGAGGTGATTTGGCAGAAGCCCTGCCTTTGAGTTCATAGCCTAAGGTACTTGTGGCCACTACATCCGTTTCCTTATATCTGAGAGCATAGTTCGGAGTCCCGTCTTCAGACAGGCTGAAGGTCATTTCAAGATTTCCGTCAGGGCTGGACAGGGTCTGTGCATCCCCAGCCGGGAGACACATGAGGAGTGCCGATATCAATATCAAAAACATATCTTGTACTTATAATTTGCTTTTTTGAGAAGTTTTCTGGAGACAAGCCTGACTCGGCAGATTTCTCCGCCCCAGACTTCTACGAGTTTGGGGTCTTCGAGAGCAATCGGTTCCACGACAGTTTCAAAATCAGAGGCAGAATATCTCAGCGAAACCTTCTGTCCGTCCACTTCGATTGTCACAAGTCCGTCACCAGCCACCTGCACATTTCCCCATGTCATGAATACGATCTCATTCGGAGCACTTGCCTTATCCAGAACAAAAGCATCTGTAATCTCAAGTGTCCGTTCCTTGACCTTATATGATCTGATCCAGTGGGAAACCGCAGCCTCAGACGGGTATGCTCCGGATATGTCGGCAGAGAAATATCCATTTCTGGAAACAACGTTCTTCGCGGCATACTCCCTGCCGTCCTTCTGCGTCACGCCGTTTATCATCGGCAGATTGTGGTAGCCGCTCTGCATGGTCCAGATGCTGTAGCGCTCGTCACTGAAGGTCTGGCGGGTGTATGTGCCGACTCCCACATCTATGATCATCGGGCGGTCCTTATAGTAAAGACTGAAGGTACCTACATCATTATGGTTGTGACTCTGCTTGTTATGCCCAGCCGAGGCGGCAAAGAACAGATCGCCGGCCTTATGGAAATGAAAGGCCGTCTCTGGATACCAGGTGTATTCCGGAGCGACATATTCCGCTTCATAAGAATTGAATTCCTCATCGTATGCCAGCTGCTCAAAGAACCTGAACACATCTTCCGAAGGCTCGTATGAGATATCCTGCACCTGGCGTGCGAGAGCAGCATAGGTCATCATGAACGGGCTGTCAACTGCCTTGCCGTAGCGATAGACCAGAGCAGAATTCCTAAAAGTCGGGCGTGCCGGAGAATCCGCAAAATTGACCACCCAGCCGTCTCCGACATAGGATTTGGCAATATATTCTCCCATCCGGCGCACCTGATCAACATCGAAGATGGAGACCTGCCCGCCTGTTATCATCTTCAGAGCCGTAAGGTAGTCATAGAGTTTGCCGGCGGCATTGTTCCAATAAATCGGTCCTTCCTCTATGCCTCCGTCCTCCTGGATGAAGTTGAGATAGTAGTCCACGGACTGTATGCTCTTCCACACTGCCCTTGCAAGCCTGTCCGGATCATCTTCTATAAGCATGAAGGTCACCAGAGCGTTCAGGCTGCACCAAGGCGTCCAGTTGTTCATCGTATCTATGTGCCTGTCGCGGGTGAAACCCATCCACCAATAGTCCTCATGCTCCAGATACGGATCCATTTCCCGGTGGACTATCTCGGACTTCAAGCGGCGGCTGATTTCAGGGTGCAGTTTGTCGAATTCGCTGTGGAGATAGTGATATATCCAGGCGAAGAGCTGCGATAGGTCTCCCTGATGAAGTTCCAGGGTATTGTCGCCCTTTACGGGCATGGAAGTCCTGGCCTGAGAGAACTTGTACAGATGAGCGGAAAGAGCCCACGAACTCATCTCACAGAAATGGAAGACTCCGTCCGCAATCTGAGGCACGAAACGTCCTCTTCCCTCCGCCAGTTCGGCGCAGAAAAGACAGGCTATTGCATGCATGTTCTCACGATAGGGCTTTTCCATGATGTCACGGCTGCCGGAGCGCTCGAATTCGATATAGTCGGTCGCCTTCACCACCTGCCACAGGTAGTCCAGATATTCTTCTCCATAAGAGATTATTTCCGCCTTATGTTCTCCCGTCATGGCATCCCAGCCGGTACGGTCCTCGTAGGCAGGGTATGGATTCCATGCCTGATCCATGACCAGAATCTTCTTAAGCTGCTTGTAGCCGATCCGGTTCTGAATATGGTCTCTTCCGACATAGGCAGAAGCGTCTGTTAAAAGGAAAACCAGCAGAAAAGAAAGTATCACACGTCTCATAAGGAACTATTTCAGATTCTTGTAACGGAGCAATGCCTCCAAAAAGTAATAATCTGCATATGTGAGAGGCACATCGATCTCATTGCCATGCGGAATGCTGCCCACACTGTGCTTGAGAAGAAAGCCGTGACACTCGCCGGGAGCGCAAAGGTATTCTTCACCCGACAAGGTGCGGAGTATCCTCTCAGATGTCGACCTATAAGTCTTCTTTTGTCTGCCCGAGACATATCCGCTGAGTTCCGCATAAGCAGAAGCCATGACCGCAGCTGCTGATGCATCCCTGTATGTATTCGGAATCGCAGGATCGTTGAAATCCCAATACGTCACGCCGTCTTCCGGAAGATGACGGAGAATCATTTCTCCGATATTCACAGCCTGATCAAGATACTCCTCAACCCCCGTCTCGCGGTACATCATCGTGTAACCGTAAAGAGCCCAGGCCTGTCCGCGGGCCCATGCAGAATCGTCAGAATAGCCCTGCACGGTGTGCTTACGCCTTACGCTGCCATCCTCATCCACATAATTCACAAGATGCCAGGTGGTGTAGTCTTCACGGAAATGATTCTTCATTGTCGTGTTCGCATGCTCTCTTGCAATGCGGTCAAGTGAATCACAGCCGAACATCTTCGACGCCTCCTCAAGAAGCTCCAGATTCATCATATTGTCGATGATCACACGGAAACCCTTATGAGGATTGTTCCAGCTTCGGATAGCTTTCACCACAGGAGAATAACGCGTTGCAAGAAGAGCAGCGGCATCTTCGATCTGAGGCTTGTAGGTCTGGTCTCCGGTCAGACGGAAGGCATGGCCGTAGCTGCACCACACTTCAAACCCGAGGTCATGGTCATATAGAAGGTCTGCGACCTTTATACTCCTTGTATATTTCTCAGCAAGAGCCTTTATCCGTTCATCTCCGGTATATTCGTAGGTGTACCAGAGGGATCCAGGAAAGAACCCACAGCACCACCATTTGGAATCACTTGTGACAAGGTTGCCGAGAGTGTCAAGAGAACGAGGGAACTCCCCTTCCGCCAGATTGGAGTCCATCAGGACAAACTGTTCTGCAGCCCTCTGAAAGACCCTGTCCGACACTGATTTCATTGACTCAGACACACAACCTGTCACCAGCCACAGGGCTGATGACAGGAGTGCTGTCAAATACAGTATTTTCTTCATTTCTATTTGTCGTAATCAGATGCGTTTCCGAACTTGACTCCATTGATCTCAAGGCCGACATGTCCCTTAGGGAAATAGCCCCACAGGTAGCTGTTCTCCGCAAGATCTGCGTTACTGGTGAGGTTGTCTGCCGTCATATCCAGATCATGCCCTCCGACAGGACTCTTCAGGTGTCCGCCTACCACACAGTTCGGGAATTTAAGGTCTGCAAAGCTATCACTGCGCACCATACCGAAGAGCATACCTGCCCTGCCAAGTGAGGTTACATTTCCAAAAGTCATATCTGAATCAAAAATTGATGCCAGCCTGCCTTCTGTCGACAGACGGAAAAATCCCACAAGGCCACCGGCACTGCAGTTCTCAGTACTACTAGGCTGGCAGCCTTCTGCAGCAGCTCTTTCCACATCTCCGAAATTCACGTTACCGTTTGAAGCGACACAACAGAAAGCATAACCGATGAGACCTCCGGCCGGCGTATTATCAATATTAGTTCCGCTCAGGACTGACGCACGATTGATATTCTTTGACATAGTGAACATCGTCTCTTCATTGCTCCACGGATCACCGGACTCTCCTACGATTCCGCCAACAGCACAAAGCAGCTTTGCCGCACCCGTACTTTCCAGATTGACAAATTCTGCAGAATTCTCATTGCCTGTTATGAGAACGGTTCCGCGCGTATTGCCGCAGATTCCTCCTACCTTGATGGAGTTGTTGGCACCAGTGGTTGTTGCAGAAAGGTTTCCAGAGTTTACACAATCCTTCACAGTGTTCTGGATTACTGAAGCATTCGCAGCATTGACACTGCCGAGAATTCCTCCGAGATAGAAACCGTCCAGACCGCTGGTTCCGGCAGCATTTGCAGTCGTCACTGAAATCGGTTTCATGTTCCTGCACTCTAAAATCTCTGCCAGAGCACATCCTGCTGCAGCATCATCAATTCCACCGACGACACCGCCGACTGCCCTGAACTCTGTGGCCGCCACTTCAATCACACCCTTATTATCACATTTGTGCACTCGCGTAACTTCCTTGGAATTGTTATATACGAGGCCGACTACACCGCCGACTGTTCCGGAATATCTCATGGCATTTGCCACAAGCTTTCCTTCGTTCACACAGCTGATGGTCTCACCGCTCTGCTGAACGCCGACAATTCCTCCCAAACCATTTGTGGCGGCAGTAGCGGCAGTAACTGTTCCGGTGTTGACACAGCCCTGCACAAGGCCGTCAGGATATATCACTCCGACTACGCCACCGGCATAATGGAACTGGGCATTGCTTCCGTTAAGAGTCAGATTACCTTCATTCCTACAGTCGAGCACACTGCCACCATCCAGGAAACCGACTACACCGCCAAGATAGCAGTATTTTGCGCTTGACTCGGCTGTGATGCTTGTCCTGTTGATCACTTGGGAAAGAGTTCCTCCTGAGAGTTTTCCGACAAGACCGGCCGGACGGCTGTTGGTTGCTGTGCTAAATGTGATGCTTCCTTCAACGGAGAGGTTCTTCAGGGTCGCTCCTGACTTGACCGTAGCGAACAAACCTCCGAACTGAGAATTCACGACATTGAGTCCCGATATTGTATATCCCTGACCATCAAGAGATCCCGTAAGATCCACCGGAGCCCAATCTTTGGTTAGGGCTATATTGTTCTTGAGCTTCACAGCCACATCTGCATAAGGAGCCTGATCTGCAACAAAAGCGAGCAGCTCTTCCTCGGAAGCTATCATAAGGGACTTCCACGAAGCAGGAGTCTTTGCTGCCGTTGCATCAAGGCCTCCATTCACAGGGAACACGGCCTCAGCATCAGTTTTCAGGACTGCGAACTCGGATTCCTTCACATATACGACCCTGAAACCAGCTTCGAAGGTAGTAGGAAGAAGAGCCATATAGTACTCACCTTCTGAGAATGTAGCTCCGGAAGGTGTCATTTCTATGCTGGTCGCGCTTCCTGCCGAGACAGCAACTGTAATATCCGCCTTGGCCGCACCGGAAAGAGTCTCTGACGAATTACCGAAGAGTTTCACTGAAGTCACGTCAGCAGGGATGTGGACCTTGAGAAGTGAAGCCGCATTCTTGAACGCGATGTTTCCGTCCTGATCCACCTTTCCGATAGCGATGAAGGCATCCTCATCAAAGTTCTTTCCCTCCTCAAGAGACTGTTCCTTAGGAAGCACGATGTTTATCTGTCCTTCAGACGGAAGTTCATCACCGGCTGCGGAGTATGGGAATACAGCATAATAATCCGCTGCTCCCTCTTCTACATATCCCTTGATTGTGGCTGTAGCACCATTTGCCTCCACCACTCTGAAACGGCGCTTTGCCGAGCCGTCATAAACTGCAACTTCGTCAGTCAGTTCCCAGCCGAGCTGCATGTCGGTGAATGTGGATTTCACATCATCCTGGGCTGCTTCGACCTCGAAAGTCATCTCGACCAGGTCTCCAGCATTCTCATCCGGAAGTATGGGAGCCTCGTCCTTTACACAGGCATTGAATACCGTCATGCCGAGCATTACCGATGCCGCGACAAAAAATCTTTCAAAAGTCTTCATGTCACCAGTTCAGATCAATGTTTCCCAATTCGTCATATGGTGAGGTGGATGCTCCACTCTCATAGCTCATGCACAGCACTGCAGGCTGGTCTACCTCAAGGTATTCACACAGAGGCGTCGTATAGAATTTCATTTCCATCATGGTATCAATTATTTAGACGTATATTTTTCTGTCTTGTGGATGACTTCATAGTCAGTCGATCTGTCATTCAGAACAAAGATCTGGAACTCGCTTCCGCCTTCATACACGCGCACGACCACATGGCCGTTTGCTTTCATGCCGTCCTTTGCCGCAGGAGCTGCTGCGAAGATGTCTCCATAGTTTTTCATGCGTGCCAGAGCGTCATCTCCCGGATGTGCTTCTTTCTCCCATGCCGGCACCACAAAGACCTGAGGATGGGTAGCCAGCAGGACATCCGCATGCATAGAGTCATCACATGCGTGGTGGTTGCAATGGAACACATCAGTCTCTCCGACACACTTTGCCACCTCTGCCTCCACATCAAACAGCTGGGTGCCGTTTATATCACCTCCCGTGTGGTAGTCAAAGTCTCCATAGCTTATATTCACGACTGCCGACCACTGGTTTTCCGCTCCCTGAAGGTCTGACTGAGTCAGTTCCGAAGGCACAATGCTTGCAGACGAAACGCCACTGCCAGTCCAAAGCTGGCCGTTGGCATAGACGTTCCTTATCGAGAAGTCGTTCCTTGGAGTCTTGAGAGCGAACTGATCGGACGCACCCACCTCAAAGCCGGATATATTATTCAAGCGATTATAATCACTATTCAGGAACTTAAGATAGTTATCCATCATGACATAGTCCCTGAACACGCCCTTATCGAAGTATCCTGTATATGGGAAATTGTAATCCGGGTATGCCCTGTCCACGAAATTGTCAACTTCAAGAGTGCTGCCTACATACGAGACACCGGTCATGAGATATTCTCCGTCCGGACTCCATGGATATTCGGCGGTACCCACTCCGACATGGTCATAATGGAAATGACTGACAAGCATGTGGTCGAGCTTTGCAGGAAGCCCGGCTTCTTCCGTAAAATGAGTGACGTAACGAACGATCCATTCGGCAGGAGTGAGACTTTCGTTCGGTACGCGGTCAAGCTTTGCGCCGTCGTCATTTGCCGGGCCGTTGTCTCCTGCATCCACCATCATGGTCGTTCCGTCAGGAAGGATCATGAATGTGCAGTTGCCGCGTCCTGTGCTGATATGATGGATGTCCATATAGCCTTGCTGCCATGCTGTGAGCTGCTCGGATCCCGTATAGGAAGATGCATTGCCGAAGATTGGAGTATAAACTAAGAATTTATACTGCTCAGGAGATGCTTTTTTAAGGAACCCCCAAAGATAACCACCATCGGCTGTACCATTAAATGCTTTCCAATTAGTAGCATCCATCTCCACATCGCGTTCCGGATACCCAGTTGTCAACCTGCCCTCAAACACACAATTCGAAAGCTCAAACTCGACATAACTGTTGCCTCTCATGCTGCCAAAGAATATTCCTGCTCTACCATTGGACTTGACGTCTCCGAATGTCATATCTTCTATAAAAGAAACGTCAGCAGTTTTATCAATAATATTCGTGGAAGAGGCACATATTAATCCGACCAAACCACCGGCATTACATTCAGCTGCTTTCGGAGATGAACCATCTGTAGCTGCTCTTTCAATATTTCCATAGTTCTTGTCACCGCTTGAAATCAGAGGACAATACAGATAGCCAATAAGTCCGCCAGCTGGAGTTTCGGTATTGTTCGTCTTGCTCAGAACATCTGCACTATTGATATTCTTTGCAAGCGTGATCAAAGTTGTCTCTTGATTCCACGGATCACCGGCCTCACCAATAATACCACCAGCAGAGCAAAGCATTTTAGCCGCACTTGCACTTTCAAGCTTTAGGGTCTGAGCAGCATTTTCGTTTTCCTCAATCACCACAGGGCCGCGTGTGTTTCCACAAATTCCTCCAAGTTTGGCTGAGTTGTTTGAACCTGACGTCGTCAGAGAGATATTTCCAGAATTAACACACTTTCTGACTATGTTCTTCACAGCAGAATCGTTTGAAGCGTTGAAGCTGCCAAGAATTCCACCTAGATAGAAGCCATCAAGACCACTTGAGCCGGAAGCATTGGATGTAGCCACCGAAATATTCTCCTTGTTCACACATTCCGAAATTTCCGCCAATGCAAACCCGTTTCCTACGTCTATACCACCGACAATACCACCGACTGCTCTGAACTCAGTAGCGCTGATGTCTATTGTTCCGTTATTCTCACACTGATTGACATAAGTCCCTACTGTCGTATTGTTATAAACGAGTCCGACAATTCCACCGACCGTTCCTGAATATCTCATCATATCTGCCTCCAGAGTGCCTTCATTTACACAACTTACCGTTTTACCACTCTCTTGGACACCGACTATACCACCAAGGCCGTTTGTGTTCGCTGCAGACGATCTGACTGTTCCTTTATTGATACATCCCTGCACGAATCCTGCACCGGAACTTGAATAAA
Source organism: Bacteroidales bacterium (assembly GCA_017502125.1). Taxonomy (GTDB): domain Bacteria; phylum Bacteroidota; class Bacteroidia; order Bacteroidales; family UBA932; genus Cryptobacteroides. The sequence goes on from JAFVVN010000016.1 coordinate 115,927, forward strand.
TGACTCCTGCCACACCGCCGACATAACCAAAGCCGTTAACCGCACCAAGAACAAGCGTTCCTTCATTCACGCAGTTGAGCAGTTTTCCGTTGCCATGAACCCAACCGGCAAGGCCGCCAAGATAAAGCAGATCGGCAGATGAACTTGCGTTGATTGTTGTCCTGTTGGTCACATTGTACATTGTTCCATGCAGATGGCCGACAAGACCCGTCGGAACATTTTCCACATTCGCTGCGTATGTAATATTTCCATCAATCGTCACATTCTTTAGGGTTGCACCTGTATTGATTGAGCACATCGCTCCAAGACCTCCTGTCATATTCACTGTCAACCCAGAAATAGTATATCCCTGACCATCAAGTGTTCCTGAGAGATCCACCGGAGTCCACTGCTTGGTAAGCTGTATATTCTGGCCGAGCTTTGCCGTCTCCCCTGCATAAGCCGCCTGATTTCCGACAAAATAGAGAAGATCCTCCTCATCCATAAGCGGGTTCGGAATCCAGGTAGTGAGCTTGTCCGCAGTAGTATAGGCTGTAATGTCGAAACCGTCATTGATCGGGAAGGCTACATTTCCTGTATTCTTCTTGATCGAGATTTCATTGCTGTCATTTGCATACACCACCTTGAAGCCTTTTGTGAAAGTCGATGGAAGAAGAGCTATATAATGAACTCCTGCCGCAAAGGTCTCGCCTGCCGGCTTGAGCACTACCGAGCCCTCAGTTCCTCCTGCCACCATAGGATCGAGGCCAGCATTTGCAGCACCCGCTATTTTCTCTGCATTGAAGCCCTTGAGAGATACAGATGTTATATTCTCCGGGATATTGATCTTGAGAAGAGACACCACATTCTTGAAGGAAATCCTTGTGCCATCGACCTTTCCTACTGCCACGAATGCGTCTTCGTCAAAATCCTTTCCCGAAGCAAGCACCTGCTCAGTCGGAAGATTGAAATAGATCTTGCCATCACCCGGAAGGGCTTCACGAGCCGCTGAGAACGGAGTCACAGCATAGAATTCTGTCGCTTCTGCTGCAACAGGACCCTTGATGGAAGCCACTCCACCTTTGACCGACTGCACGGTGAATTCGCGTTTTGCAATACCGTCATAGATCGCAACCTTGTCACCAACCTCCCAGTTGATTCTCTTTCCGTCAAATGCAGCCTTTGTTTCCGCCACAGAAGCCTCAAATGTCATTTCCACCAGATCTCCCTCGTATTCAGGAAGCATCGGTGCAGCCTCTTCGATGCAGGCATTGAAAGCCAACGTGCATAGTGCCATGAAGGCAACTGCAAAGATTCTTTTAATTGTCTTCATAACATCATACCATTTCAAGTTCATCCAAATTATTAAAGTCCTGAGATTGAATGCTGGCACAAAGGATAGCTTCAACCTCCATCTCGACCTCCTTGCTGGTCGGTGTCAGATAGTGTTTAGTTTGCATGTGTGTTATTATTTATTCTGTTATAGTCCATTGCTATTTATCATACCCAGATGCCTCGCCGAATTTTACCCCGTCTATACTGAGACCATAGTTGCCACTTTTGCCTGCATAGCTCCACAGATATCCGCCGTCGGCCTTGCTGTTCTTGTCATCCCAGTTGTCCTCCGTCATGACGACATCCAACTCCTCAGGATAAGTGCTGATGAGCCTGCCTCCGACAACACAGTTGTGGAATTTCATATCTCCCTTGCTTGAGCCTCTGAGCCCTCCCATGAATATTCCTGCCCGGCCGACAGACCTGATGGTTCCGGTTGTTACATCACCGTTGAAATGAACTGGAAGACGATGTTCGCTGCCAAGGCTGATGAGCCCGATAAAGCCACCTGCAAAGCACACATCAAATTTTGCCAGACCATGACCCTCTGTGAGAGCCCTCTCGACATCAGCGAAATTTCTGTTTCCGGATGCTGTGACCGGACCATAAAGATAGCCTACGAGTCCTCCGGCTGGTGCTTCCTCTGCGTTGGTCCTGCTCAACACAGATGCTCTGTTTGTATTATTCAGAAGCGAAATAGTCGTTTCCTCCGAATTCCAGGGATCACCGGCCTCACCTATGATTCCTCCGACCGAGCAAAGCATCTTCCTGGCTTTAGAATTTTCAAGAGCAACGGACGAGGCCGCATTCTCATTTCCTTCCACTGTCACAGGACCACGGGTGTTGCCACAGATTCCGCCCACCTTGACGGCATTGTTTGCTCCGGCATCCAAGGAGAGCGTCGCATGAAGATCCCCGGTATTCCGACAGTTCCTCACAACATTGACAATCAGGGACTCATTCAGGGCATCTATGCTGCCCACGATTCCACCAAGATAGAAGCCATCCAGACCGCTGGCTCCCGCAGTCTTTCCTACCTTTACAGAGACCGGCACATGGTTTTCACATTCAGAAACCTCTGCCGGAGCCGGAACTTCTCCACCACCGTCTATGATTCCACCCACGACGCCTCCGACTGCCTGCATTGAAGGAGCACTTATCTCAAGTCCACCCCTGTTGATACACTCAGAGACCTTCGCCGCCTTGGAAGTATAATTATATAGAGTTCCGACCACGCCACCAACATGACAGGAGAACCTTCCGGCATTGACGATCAGTTTCCCTTCATTCGTACATCCCTTGACATCTCCACCCTGCTGCAAGCCCACAACACCACCAAGGCCATCCGTATTTCCTGATTCTGTAATTATTGAGCCTGTATTCACGCATTTATCCACCAGACCTGCAGGATAGATGACGCCGACAGCGCCACCAACATAACCCTTGCCTTTAGTCTGCGAAAGGGCTATGGCGCCCTCATTCCGGCACTCGATGAGACTTCCGTCACTGAGCTGACCGACGAGTCCTCCCATATAGCAGGCTCCCTTTGCAGACTCTGCAGTTACAGCAATCCTGCTGGTGACGTTATACATAGTTCCGTAGAGGTTTGCCACAAGACCGGCCTGAGCCGGATGCTTCTGGGCAACAAGGTTTATGGCTCCCTCCACAGTGATATTCTTCAATGTCGCATCTGCAGTCAGGTTTGAGAACATTCCGGCATCATCTCCGGCAGAAACATTCAGACCAGAGATAACATGACCCTGTCCGTCAAGAGTTCCTGTGAACTCGATTGGAGTCCAGGCTGTCGTAAGCGTGATGTCCGCTCCAAGTTTTGCGACCTCGGAAGCATAAGCCTCCTGATTGTTCATATATTCCAGAAGCTGGGCCTCTGTCTGAATCGGATTGGCAAGCCATACAAGGGCATCTGCCACAGTCTGATCTGTGACATCATAGGTATTTCCTGCCTCGAGTTCCAAATCAGTCTCCGGTGCGGGAAGTATCTTAGAGACAGCCAGATAGCCATCCTTTGCATATACCACCTTATATCCGGCCTTGAACACCTGCGGTAAAACAACAATCTCATATGTTCCGGACTTGAATACACTTCCCTCCGGACTCAGTGTGACAGTTGTCGTGTTGCCGGCCACGTTCTCATATGCAAGTCCTTTGATGGAAACGGAAGTCACTCCATCAGGGACATTGATCTTCACATGAGAGACCGCCTTTTCAAATGTGATTTTACCTTCCGCCACCTGTCCTGTACAGACAGTGGCACTGGAATCGGCAACTGCACCATCTGCAACAATCTGCTCAGCCGGCACATTGATGCATACCTTTCCTTCGGATGGAAGAGTTTCAGATGCTGCTGCATATGGCCACACAGCATGATATACCTTAGAGCTGTCGGACACATGACCATGCAGGACGGCCACGCCTTCCTCGCTGACGCCAACAACCTTAAACTCTCTCTTTCCGACTTCGTCATACACGGCGACCAGGTCATCGGCCTTCCAGACCACTCCCTCTGGCTGCAATGCAGTAAATGTAGTGTCGACAAGATCCTTCAGAGCCTCGGAATCCTCAACAGGAGGCAGTTCAGGCTCGAGCGGGGCAAGTTTTCCATCACATGATGCCATATTTACAACAGTCATGGCCGCCACTGAGAATCTAATGATATTCTTCTTCATCATAGTCTTTTCTTGATCATCAATTGTTTTACTCATTTCCCTTTGCGAGCTGTCTCACAGTAAGGACATCGGTGGCAGTTCCCTCATCCTCCACCTCACAGGTCACATATATGTGTCCTACCCTATGGGTCTCCACGATGCTAGGGAGTCTGTCGACATAGAACTCGATTGTGGTTTCATCAGCAATATATGGATATAGGGTGATCCAGTCCGAGTCAGTGATGAACCGAAGATTTCCCTTGTCAGTGATGTTGTCTGAGAAACTCATCGAGTATGTTCCTGCCCAGCATTCGATTTCAAGCTCTTCCATAGCAAACTGTATTACAGAAGGCTGACGACGCTGGATGACAGTCATTTCCTTGCAATCGTTCCGGTCACTGGTAAAGACCTTGATCTTGCATGTTCGTGCAGATGCATTAGGATTTTCCAGATAGGAAATAGTGAAGTATTTCCTGTTCGGTTTTCCTCCATGAAGGTCGGTGGACATCCATGGAGTGGAAGTATCATATTCCAGCCGCCACTCTGTGGTCGCATCCACCATGACATGCTTCACTCCCGCTTCTGCCGGAAGATAGATCACATCCCCTTCTACCTCGACCTTTCCTGCACCGGCTTCCTTCTGACAAGCGAGTACAGAGGATATGATGAATATATATGCTAAGATTCTTTTCATGGCATTACTTGTTAGAAATGATTTTATCTGTCTTATAAATGACATCGTAATCCGTATTCCTGTCGTTAAGGACAAATATCTGGAACTCGCTTCCGCCTTCATACACCCTCACGACGATATGGCCTTCCGGCTTGATCATCTCACCGTTTTCCAACAGGCGCATCCTGTTGCTCTCCACCATGCCGGCGGCAAAGACCATCTTTTCTGACTCAGAGGAGCCGAGCATACGGGCAAGAGGGGCTTCCTCCGGATGATAGCAGTCCCACACAGGGATGACATAGGCCTGAGACCTGGTTGAACTTACGATGTCTGCATTCATCGCATCCTTGTAGGCGTGGTGGTTGCAGTTGAGCACGTCTGTTTCGCCGATGATCTTGCCGACACGGGTCTCCACATTGCGCCAGTCGCCGTATCCTCCGAGGATATCTCCGCCGCAATGGTAGTCGAAATCACCGTAATTGACATTGATGACAGCCGACCACAGGTTCTCGTCAGAAAGGATGTTCTGCTCCACACCTTCTGGGACAAGGAACTCCGTAGTCTTATCCACTCCTGTCCAGATCGTTCCATTGCAGTAGATGTTTCTTATCATGAATGTCGGATAATCCTGAGGTGCCTTTCTGAGCACGAACTGATCAGATGCTCCCACTTCAAACGCAGACCTGGTCTTTATGCGGTTTGCATCGTCTTCCAGGAAGGCCATGTAGTTGTCCAGCATGACATTGTCCATTACTCCAGGATAAGGGAAGTCGTAGTCTGGATAGCCTCTGTCCACGAAATTGTCTATATCGAGGAAATTGCCGACATGAGAGACTCCTGTCATCAGATATTTTCCGTTGTTGCTCGGAATGGAATATGACGACGGAGTGCCTATGTGGTCATTGTGGAAATGCGTCACAAGCATATAGTCGAGCCGCTCCTGAGGAAGTCCGGCCTCCTCAAGGAAATGATTCACATAGCGCACGATCCATTCTCCCGGAGTACGGCTTGTGTAAGGCACGCGGCTCATGATCTCACGCTTGTAGTCATCGCCAGGTCCGAGGTCTCCGGCATCCACCATCATGGTCGTTCCGTCCGGGAATATCATGAAGTTGCAGTCTCCTCTTCCCGTGCTTATATGATGTATGTCCATATATCCCTTCTGCCAGGCCGGAAGCTTTTCAAGATTGCTTTCCTCCTCGTCATCCGGGAAAGGAAGTTCCCTGTAGCATGCTGCCACAACAAAGGCAAGGGCAGCAAATAAGATGATTCTATATATCCTTTCCATATTTTAATATTCTGGATTCTGTGTAATGATGTTGCTGCTGGATATCGCTGTTGTCGGTATCGGGAAGACATTGAGGTGGGCACTCCCGCTTGGACTGTGATCCCACCACTGATCTTTCGTGAAGGCATCCCAACGGATCAGATCAGTACGTCTGCGAGCCTCACCGATGAACTCTGTCATCCATTCGTCAAGAATGCGATATTTGTCAATATTGTCCGCTGTGACCGGATCCGGGTCGGCAGAAGAGAAGTTTCTTGCACGCACCTTGTTGAACAGTTCTGCCGCAGCACCATGCTCCCCGGCACGGAAACGACACTCTGCCAGCATGTAGTAGACTTCTGCCAGTCTGAACACCACCCAGTCCGGATCCCACTGACATGACTCGTCCGTCTTGTTCGGAGTAGGATATTTCACAACCCGGACTCCGGAATTCTCCTCTGCCGAATAGATGTCGGACGGGAGCTGGGTCACATCGGCATACTGTTTTCCAAGCTGCTTGAACGGAGCAACCATATCCACAAGCTCAAGCACTTCGCCACGGTAGTCCCACTCTCCCTTGCAGGCCTTTCCAGTCAGCGGATTCTCCAGTTTTCCGACAAGGAACATTCCCTGATACTGCTTCTGTCCATTATATACATAGAGAGTCTTTCTCAAGTCGTCATCATGAAACTTCTCATAAGGACGACCGAGCTTGAATCCGTATGAAGATCCGTCCGGCTTTAGAGACGGCTGCATGCAGAGTCCATTGTACTGACTTGACTTTATGATATCGTAATATTCATGGATGTTATATGGGCTGGACTGCGAATAATACCATGAGAACAGATACTGGGAGTTAGCGGATGGTGCCACCCATATATTCTCCGCACACAGGTCATTATCGAAAGTGAACGGCCCGTTCCAGATTTTGGACAGTTCATACTGACCATATTTCTGGTCTATGATATCCTGACATACTTTTGCACAATCCGCAAAACGGTCCTCACCAGTATAGGCAATGGCATTGAAATAGAGCTGAGCAAGCATCACCGCCGCCGCTCCCTGAGTGATGAAACCGTCGTGTGAAGCGCCCTTCGTGTAGGTTCTGAGCTGAGGAATGGTTTCAAGAAGGATGCTTTCGATGAAGTCAAAAGTCTCCTTGGCTGTCGATCTCGGAGCCTCCTGAAGGGTATATTCCTTATATAGAGGCATTCCGCCGAAGTAATCCAGACCACGAAGATAGAAATATGCAGCCAGTGTCTTGAGCTGAGCCTGATGCCACGCCTTGGTCTCATCATCCAGACCACACTTCACATAATCCACTTCCTTAAGGTCATCCGCCATATTGTAGGCAAAGGCGATTCCCTTACCCACACCGTTCCAGACCTTGATGATACATTCGTGATCAGGAGTCCATTCATGATGATGGAGAACAGCCCACATACCGCCATCTTCGTAATGCTGATACCTCTGCGGGCAGCACATTTCATCGGTAGTCAATTCCTGCAAACGCCATGAATCGTATGTCAGGAACTCTCTCCAATGGACAAACGGTCTTGAAAAAGCCGAATATATGGAAGTCGGACTATCGAAATACAGATCCGGAGTGACCGAGGAATAGAATGCAGGCTCCAGGCTGCATCCGGCCACTGCAAGTGCTCCAAGTATAGATATTATATATTTTTTCATAATCTGTCTTAGAATGTGATTTTAGCTCCTAATGTGAACCTGGCCGTACGTGGATAAAGGCTGTTGAACCACTCGTATCCCACATCTACACCATTTATATTTACCTCAGGGTCAAGACCGCTATACATGCTGAAGCATGCGATGTCACGGGCCGTAAAGAAGACGTGGATGTTGTCGATTATCTTCTGCCACTTCTTCATGTCCAGGGTATAACCGAGAGATATGGCATCGATCTTCAGGAACGAGCCGTCCTCAAGCCAGTAGTCGCACAGGATTTTCTCCTGCTTTATGTAGCGGTTTTCGATGTATGCCGAACGAAGGACATTGGTCCCGGTGTTGGTTGCCAGACCATAATACATGTTGACAGTGTTGAATACATCGAAATCGATCCAGCTTCGCATATTGATTCCAAGAGTAATGTTCTTGTATCTGAAAGTGTGATTCCAGGATGCGATGACAGCCGGGATGGCATCTCCGATATAGCGTTTGTCTTCATATTTCCTGTTGTCCGCAAGAATTATGTTATCATTCTTGTCGTAAACAAGCCATTTGCCTTCTTCTGTCACACCTGCATATTTCCAAATGTAGAACTGTCCGATTCGCGTTCCCTCTTCAAGACGCCCACCATATCCCGGGTTTCCAGGAGACGGGAACTGGACGCGGTCTGAATAGGTATTGTTACCCCATAGGGAGGTTATCCTCGATGTATTATGGGACAGGCGAAGCGTAGTTGACCACTGGAAATCCCCCTGACGGACCGGCACACCCCCTACTTCAAACTCCCATCCGACATTCTCAAGATCTCCATAGTTCATGACTGTGGTATCATAGATGGCAGGTGGCTGTGGTACACGGATATTGTAAAGCATTCCTGTCACAGCCCTGCGATATAGATCGAACTTTCCATAAAGCCTGTTTTCGAGGAAGGAATAATCGATTCCGAAATTCAGCTCGGACTTCTGCTCCCATCTCAGGTCGTTGTTGACGTTCACAGAGTGGCCGTAAGAGGCAATCCACTCACCATCGTATATCCATGAATATGAGGACTTATAGGTCGGCACTGTCACACCGTTGGAGAAGTTGTTGTTTCCTGTGACACCGTAGCCCAGACGTATCTTGAGGTCATTGATCCATGTGACATTCTCCATCCATGGCTCCTGAGAGATCCTCCATCCTCCGGAAACGCTCCAGAACGTTCCCCAGCGGTTGTTCTTTCCGAACTTGGATGAACCCTCGTGACGGATTGATGCCATCAGAAGATAGCGGTCCTTCCAAGTCCAGTTGACTCTGCCGAAAAACGCCAGCAGACGGGTGCGGACGCCCTTGCTGGTAGAAAGGTCCGCATCTCCCTTAGACAGCCAGGTACCCTCACCCATATTCCAGGGCCCGACGCCGTCAATTACGAAATCTGCATTCGAAAGGCTCATACCCTCCGTATCTCCCTGGAAGAAACTGTATCCTGCCACTGCAGATATCTTATGATCCTTTATAATGCCGCTCCAACTGGCAGTAGCCTCTGTAGTGATGTCTGTCCACTTGTTGTGACTCTGGGCCGCACTGCCGTGGCAACCGTTCTCTATACAGGTCTTATGGTGGCTGTCAAGATAGGTTATTCCTTTCTGGTTCTTGTCCTGCCATCCCACTGTCGCCTGAAGTTTTATATCATATGGAAGATTGAGCTTGAATGAAGCATCCGCAGAAAGCCATGATTCCGTGCGGTCCATCTGCTTGAGCATGACATCTGCAATCGGATTATACAGATCCTTCGCTCCTGTGAGGACATTATATCCGGATTCGTTTTGGTCACTGTACGGGCTCATCGTAGGATTCATCTTGATGGCCTGATTGAAATGATCTGCCGCAGACCTTAGGTCACGCTTAACCTGAAGATATTGGGCGTGGAAAGTGACTTCCAAAAGATTATCCAAAGTGTTGAACGATCCGTTTATACGCCCCTCATAGTCCTTTCTGCCATCACCGACCGCTATTCCCTTCTGGTCCTGAGTCATGAAATTGGCATAGACCTTTGCCACGGATGTTCCTCCGGTCATGCTTACGGAATGTCTGTGCGACAACGCTCCCTCATTAAGAAGTTCACCGTACCAGTCGGTGTCATATCCATAATCCGTTCCTCTGTCATATTTCAGGAAACGCTCCCTGCTGAGCACCCTCGGACGGGCAGTCACCGCCTCAGAAGAGACTTCTCCCGTGTAGCTCACCTTGAAGGTTCCCTCCTTGGCCTTCTTCGTAGTCACAAGGATGACACCTCCGGCAGCCCTGGTACCATATATGGCACCAGCCGAGGCATCTTTGAGGATGTCGATGGATTCGATCTCGTCCTGATTGAGAGAGCTGAAATGTCCTCCAGGAATTCCGTCGATCACGATGAGAGGAGCATCATTGGCATTGATTGACGACACACCTCGCAGCTGGAATCCATATGAGGCGTTAGGACTGGAGTTCGTATTGACGGTCATACCTGAGATTTCTCCACGCAAAGCTGTTGCAATTGTAGCTCCACCGCCACCCTGAATGAGTTTGTCTGCCTTGATGGATGTGATCGAACTGGTGACTTCCCTCTTTTCCATGGTGCCGTATCCGACCACCACTACTTCCTTCAGTTCGTTGGCATTGATAATCAGCTGGACATTCACCGGCTGAGAAGCATCATTGATGGTTTTGGTCTGAGTCACATAACCCACGTAGGAAAACTCAAGGGCACATGGAAGAGCAACCTCGATGGAATAGTTTCCATCAATGTCCGTAACAACTCCCTGAGTCGTTCCGGCAACTAGTACGCCTCCCCCTGGCAGAGGATATCCCATGTCATCAACGACTGTTCCAGTGATGAGCTTCTTCTCTTTTTTCGAGGACTCTGCCAGAACAATCACATCTGTTCCATTGATTGTAAAATCAATTCCATGGTCTTTCAGCAGCCTGGTTATGGCCGCCTTTGCAGGCTCCTTCGCAGCCGAAAAGGTCACCTTTTTCTGCAGTGCGACAGCGTCCCTGCTGTAGAAGAACTTGAGTCCTGAAATACTCTGAATGTCGGAAAGCACTTCATACAAGGGCTTGTCCGAAACCTGAATGCTTATCTTTTCCGATGTCTGTGCCAGCAGACTCAGCGTCATAAGCATTGCGGTCAGTAATAATAAGGTTTTCTTCATCTGTTATATAGGTTATTTCTTTTCCAGTGTTATCATATCCTGAGTCTTCACCGCCCTTATGCCGCAGGACTGTTCCATATACGACAGCACCTGCTCAAGCCCGTGATTATCGAATGAGCCTGAAAATCTGATGGTTGAGAGTTTTTCATCCGCCACCGTAACCTTTGTGTCGAAATGATTTGTCAGCTGGCGGGCAACCTCCTTCAGAGGAGTGTCGGAGAAGACGATCCTGCCGAACATCCATTCGTTTCCATTCACTTCCACCATGTTCTCCACCGACATTTCTCCGGTGCTGGTGTTGCAGGTGAACTTCTCGGACGGGTGCATGAGATATGAGAAGTCGCTGCCGTTGTCCTTGCTCACCTCGACCGAGCCTTCTATCAGTGCAACCTGCACCACATCGTCCGAGGCATAGGACTGAAGATTGAAGACCGTTCCGAGTACCCTGATGTTTATGTCCTTGTCGGTCTCGACGATGAACGGCTTTGACGGATCCTTCGCCACTTCGAAGAAGCCCTCTCCCGTCAGGCGGACCCTTCTTTCCGCCGAATTGAACGCCATCGGGAACTCCAGTGTGGAATTTCTGTTGAGAGTCACTGTCGTGCTGTCCGGAAGGGTATAGACAACGTGCGAGCCCTTTACGGAGGTCAGAGTGAGATACCCCTCCTGCACCGGAGCCGGGCCGTCGTTGAACATAAGGTGCACATTCACGCAGACGAGCACAAGGATTGCGGCAGCCATAGACCAGACGAGCCATCTGTGAGGTCTCACTTTGACTCTGTTCCTCTTTGCGCCATCGGCTCTTCGGGAGACCTTCTCCCAGGCCTCATCGACCTCCTTCTTTGAATAGTTCCTTGCGAGATGTCCCAGATGATACACCTTTGCCAGAGCCACCAGCTCCCTCTCATTTTCCTTGGACTCGTCCGCCCATTTCTCGATTTCACGTGCTTCCTCTGCTGAAAGTTCTCCTTTCAGATATCGAAGCAACCTGTTTATCGTATTGATCTTTCCCATAGTCACTTTTTTGTGTGCATACATGTATAACACACGACATGACGGGAACACGGTGCTTTTTTCCTATTTTTTATTCAGCAGCAGACATTATAAGATTTTTGCATATATTTGCAGACCATGGACAGCAAACTGGACAAATATCACTCGATCTTCGTCTCCCATTATGGAGACCTCTGCAACTATGCCTCTCTTTTTGTTCCGCGGCAGGATGCAGAGGATGTGGTCTGTGACATCTTCACGAACCTGATAGAGACGAAGAGTCCCTCAGAGGTGTCCAGAAACTATCTGTTCACTTCTGTCAGAAACCGCTGCCTCAACAGGATCCGCGACCGTAAGAGCAGCAAGGCATATCAGGATTATATAGCCGAAAGGCTTTCGGAATATTTCGAGACTCCGGACGAGAGTCTGTTCATGGATGTGAAGGAACAGCTGTGCAAAGCCATTCAGGATCTGCCGGAAAGATACAGGCAGGTCTTCATCCTGAGCCGTTTCTCAGGGCTTTCAAATAAAGAGATCGCCCAGCAGACCGGGCTTTCGGTCAGAACGGTGGAGACGTACATCACCTCCGCACTGAAGATTCTCCGCGTGGTCCTGAAAGACTATCTGTTTCTTTTGCTTATGATCATCTGATTCCTCGCTCCAATGTCAGCGGGATGGAGAGGGTGTTCTTTACTTCACCGATCACGAAGATGCTGTGAAGGCTGCCGATGCAGTCCAGTTCGCCCAGGGTGCCGAGGACCAGCTCCTGATAGTGTGGCATGCTGCGGGCGTATATCTTCAGCATATAGTCATAGTCTCCTGAAGTGTTGAAGCACTCGACGACCTCATCCATACTTGCTATAGCCGAAGTGAATTGACGGCTGTATTCCTTGCTGTGCTGCTTGAGGCTCACATTGCACAGGACCATGATGCCGCTGCCGGTCTTAAGCGGATCTACCACCGCCACATATCTCTTTATATACCCTTCCCTTTCAAGTCTTTTCTGCCTCTCGAAGACCGGAGATGGCGAAAGATTCACCTTGGCGGCCAGTTCCTTGGTCGTCAGTTTTGCATCCTTCTGCAGTTCACGCAGAATCATGATGTCTGTCTTGTCTAATGTCTCAGTCATACCACCTTATGTTTTTATGTTTGCACCAGCTGCCATTTCTTACATATGCCACGACTCCGCCCTGCAGACACTGCAGACAGGACGCCATCTCAGCAGCATACATCACCCGTCCACTCACCTATTTCAGAATTTTATTCTCCCAAAACGACTATTCGCCAGCAAAATTAGAATAATTTTCCGATTTTTTCAGAAAGATTGCATATATTAAGGTATTGTATCATCTTTGCACCCCGATTTACGGAGATATTGAGTATCTTTGCAGGCTTGTGTGCGAGGCGTGAGCGGGAACTCACTATCTGTCAGCGACTTACGCTTTCGGCTCGCTGTCCGGCGACGTCGAGCCAAACACCTTAAAACATTGACAGTCTTAACTTTACGCGACACGATGACAAGACACGAATATATACACGACGGAATATTTGAATTCGAGGCGGGAGGCAGCATCGAGGAGCTGCACGTGGTCTACCACTGCTCAGACAGGCAGTGGCAGGAAGGAGACGAGCGTAAGGTGATATGGATATGTCATGCGCTGACGGCAAATTCTGACGCACAGGACTGGTGGCCGGAACTGGTGGGACCCGGGCGACTGTTCGATACAGAGAAATATTTCGTGATATGTGCCAACATGCTGGGATCGGCATATGGGTCATCGGGACCGGCAAGCATCAATCCATCCACAGGGGAGCCTTATTATTTCGACTTTCCTAAGGTGACGGTACGCGACATTGTACGTGCCAACGATCTTGTCCGCAGACATCTGGGAATCAACAGGATACATCTGATGGTGGGCGGATCGATCGGCGGATTCCAGTCGGTGGAGTGGGCCATCATGGAGCCGGAGCTGTTCGAGAAGGCGGTGTTCATCGCATGCGGTGCACGTGTGACTCCATGGTTGACAGCATGGGAAGAGTCCCAGAGGCTGGCTCTTGAAGCTGACCCGACATTCCGAGAGTGTGCAAGTCTTCGCGGTGGAGAGGCTGGACTCAGGTGCGCCAGGAGCATTGCACTGATTTCGTACAGAAGTTATGAGGGATATAATGCGACCCAGTTCGAGACAGACGAGGACTGCCTGTTTGCAGACAGGGCCGGATCATACCAGAGATATCAGGGAAAGAAGCTGTCTGACCGTTTTGATGCATATTCATATTACTATCTGAGCGATTCGGTGAACAGCAACAACGTCGGACGTGGACGCGGAGGAGTGGAGAAGGCATTGTCCGGAATCAAGGCGGAGTGCACGGTGATAGGTATAGACAGCGACAGGCTTTTCCCTGTTCAGGAGCAGAAGCTCATTGTGCAGGCGGTGCCAGGAGCAGTCTATCACGAGATCACGTCAAAGTTCGGTCACGACGGATTCCTTCTGGAGAACGACCAGCTGACGGCAATCATCGCCCCTCTGCTTGGATAGCCAATCCCAGAAAAACGTATACACTTGCATATGCATGCACAACATTGACATATGCATTGTAACAGAAAGACATTGAAAAAAGAGATAACGTTAATAATATGCAAGTTTTGAAATTCGGCGGCACCTCAGTAGCAACCGCAGAGAATATGCTCAAAGTCGTGGACATCGTCACCAAGGCGGTGGACAGGGACAGGACCATTTTGGTCACATCTGCAATCAGCGGATGCACTGACACACTCATCAGGATAGGCAATCTGGCTGCAGAACGTGACGAGAGCTACAAGACTCTGATCGACGAGCTTCAGGAAAGACATCACGAGATAATCAGAGAACTCCTGCCCAGGGAGAAACAGGAGGATTCGAAGCTGACATGCGACACATTGTTCGATTCACTCAGGAGCATAGCTCAGGGAGTATGTCTCCTCGGAGAGCTCTCCCCTGCCAGCCTTGATGCTATCCAGGGTTTCGGAGAACTCTGGTCGACAAAGATCCTTGCCACAAAACTGGCTTCCATCGGCATCGCCACCAAGTGGGTCGACTCGAGGCAGATTGTGCGCACCGTGAACAAGAACGGCAAGAACGTCGTGGATGTGCAGAAGACATATTACCGCATAAATGAGGTCGTGGAGAACGATCCTGTGACCCAGCTCTTCGTGCTGCCCGGTTTCATAGCTTCGGACAAGCAGGGACGCACCACCACTCTCGGACGCGGAGGTTCCGACTACACTGCCGCCCTATACGCAGTGGGATGCAAGGCCAGAATCCTCGAAATATGGACAGATGTGCCTGGAATGATGACATCCAACCCTAAGGTGGTTCCGACTGCCCGTACAATCGCCAATATTTCCTATAAGGCAGCCCTTGAACTCTCGCATTTCGGAGCCAAGGTCATATATCCGCCGACAATCCAGCCAGTGGTCGCCGAAGGCATTCCGATATATGTGAAGAACACCTTTGATCCGGAGGCTTACGGGACACTTATCGAGAAGAATCCTCCAAGAAGCAAGGAGAAACTCATCGGAATATCCAATTCCGACAACATAGCCCTCCTCTCCCTCGAAGGCAGCGGAATGGTGGGAATCCCAGGATTCTCCAGCCGCCTGTTCGAGACATTGAGTCAGAACGATATAAACATCATTCTCATCACCCAGGCTTCGTCCGTACACACCATGTGCATAGCAGTGTCGGAAAAGGATGCGGAAAAGGCGCGTGAGGCTGCTGACAGGTGTTTTGCCTATGAGATTTCGCTCGGAAAGCTCAATCCGCTGAAGGTGGAAAAGGGATTCTCCATAGTCTGCCTGGTGGGAGACGACGTGCTCAACCAGACAGGAGTCACCGGACGCATGCTTGCCGCACTGGGACGTAACAGCATACCTGTCAGGGCTACGGCACAGGGATCATCAGAGAGAAATGTGTCCGTGATCATCTCATCGAGCGACACGGAAGGAGCCATCCGCACCATCCATAACGAGTTCTTCGACCGCAGAAGCGGAAAGGACATCCATCTCTTCATTGCAGGATATGGTGTGGTGGGAAAGGCCTTGGTGGATATAGTATCCAAAAACAGGGAGATGATCGAGAAGCGCACCGGTCGCCGTCTTCATGTGTGCGGACTGTCCAACAGCCGGAAGTTCATTCTGGACAAGAACGGTCTCTCGCTCGAAAATATCAAGGAGCAGCTTGACAAGGGCACAAGCTCAGCTGATGAGGCCTACTTCACCCAGCTGGCCTGCCTCTCGATGGAAAACTCTGTCTTCGTGGACTGCACGGCCTCGGCGGACATTGCATTCAAGTATATGCATCTCTTCAAGAAGGGATATTCGGTGGTTGCCTGCAACAAGATCACATTCTCAGCACCATACAAGCACTATGCTGCCATCAAGGAGGCTGCCATAGAGATCGGAGCGACTCTCAGATACGAAACCACCGTGGGAGCTGCCCTCCCTATTCTGGAATCCATCTCACGAAGTGTTCACAGCGGCGACGAGATCCTGCGTATAGAAGCTGTGCTCAGCGGAACCCTCAACTATATATTCAGCAACTACGCCGGTGGTGAAGGCGGGACATTCGCAGAGGTCGTGAAGAGGGCTCAGGATGCAGGATATACCGAACCGGATCCACGCCTGGACCTCAGCGGACGCGATGTTCTCCGCAAGCTCCTCATCCTCTCACGTGAGGCAGGAGTGGGAATAGACGAGAAGGATGTGGAGATATCCTCAATCCTTCCTGATGACTTCTTTGAAGGCGACGTGGAGTCGTTCTACGCAAAGCTGGCCGAAAACGAGGAGATGTTCGCCGCACGCTATCATGAGGCAGCTTCAAAGGGACTCCGCCAGAGGTTCGTGGCCTCACTGGTCAAGGATCCGTCTTCATCTTTCGGCTACAAGGCAAAGATCGGACTGGAGAGCGTGGACCAGACAAGCCCTCTATACAGTCTCTGCGGCACAGACAATGCTGCCCTCATCCAGACCGACTTCTACCCTTCTCCACTCGTGGTGCAGGGAGCCGGCGCAGGAGCCTATCAGACCGCTTCGGGAGTGCTGAACGACATAATAATGTAAAAGAGCACTCTTCGGGTGCATGTAATCGATGATATTGCCTGTGCCCCAGGGGAAGAGATGACGACATACCGACCGTCAGGCAATAAAACGGGCAAAAAACTGCCTGTCGGTCCCTAAAACAGAATAAAAACAACAAAAATCGGCACCGTCGGGCAGAAAAAACGGCCAAATGCTGCCTGACGGTCATGACAGATGATTATGGACGGAAAGAACTATAGATTCGAGACCCTGCAGGTCAGGGCAGGACAGGAGATTGACCCTGTATCGAAGGGAACGGCAGTTCCTATATACCAGAGCACGGCATATACATTCGACAGCATGGAATATGGCGCTGAGCTTTTCGAACTCAAGCGTGCCGGAAACATATACACCCGCATCACAAACACCACGACTGACGTGTTCGAAAAGAGGATGGCAGCACTAGAGGGCGGAGTGGCGGCTGTTGCGACAGCTTCCGGTCAATCAGCTGTATTCCTCTCCATCACCAACATATGCGGTCCGGGAGACAACATCGTGGCTCAACCGTTCCTCTACGGCGGAACATTCACGATGTTTGCCATCACCCTGCGCGATATGGGGATCGAAGTACGCTTCGCCAAGAGCGATAAGGCAGAGGACATCGAACCGCTGATCGACGGCAGGACCAAAGCCATATATCTGGAGAATCTCGGCAACCCGGCATTCAATATTCCTGATTATGAGCCGATTGCAGAGCTGGCACAGAAGAAGGGTATCTGCGTGATGGTGGACAACACCTTCGGAATGGGAGGCTACCTCTTCCGTCCGTTCGAATGGGGAGCACATGTGTCGGTTCATTCTGCCACGAAGTGGATCGGAGGTCACGGAACCGCCCTCGGCGGAGTGGTCGTGGACGGAGGAAACTTCGACTGGACCCCGGAGAAGTACCCGCTTCTGGCAGCACCATCGGAGAGCTATCACGGACTGATCTATCGGGAAGTGTTCGGTCAGGCTGCCTTCGCCGGACGTGTTCGTGTGGATGGACTGAGAAACATCGGTCCGGCTCCGTCACCGTTCAATTCGTTCCTCATGCTTCAGGGACTGGAGACACTTTCGCTCAGAGCTGAACGAAGCTGTGAGAACACTCTCGCTGTGGCAGAATTCCTCGAGAAGCACCCTGCTGTGGAAAGCGTCAACTACCCTGGCCTCAAGAGCAATCCATACCACGAACTCGGCTGCAAATACCTCAAGCACGGATTCGGCGGTGTGCTGACCTTCCGCGTCAAGGGAGGATTTGAGGCAGCTGCAGCCCTGGTGACACGTCTTGAACTGATCCTGCATGTGGGAAGCGTGGGTGATGCCAAATCGCTCATCGTGCATCCGGCCTCGACCACACATTCGCAGCTCAGTCCGGAAGAACAGGTCGCAGCCGGAGTATATCCTAACATGCTCCGCCTCTCGGTCGGCATCGAGAACGTAGACGACCTCATCGCTGACCTCGCTGCCGCACTGTAAGACCCCGAACAAGCAAAGCATTGACAACCAAACACATACATTAAATCACATGCTCCATTTGCCGCAGGCGATTTAATGTAAACAATTAACTATCAACGCAGTGTTCGGAACGAACGAAATGCCAAAGGCGACAGGGGGTAAAAGCTACTTTCATGTCATGCACGACGCCGAAAGTAGTGACAAGTTAAGTAACGTAGAACAAAGAAATAAGATTAAAGACATGAAAGTAGCAGTAGTGGGTGCCACAGGATTAGTGGGCACAAGAATGCTGGAAGTGCTGGCTGAGAGGAACTTTCCGGTTACGGAACTCCTTCCGGTGGCTTCAGCAAAATCAGTCGGTAGAAAGATTACATTCCAGGGCAGGGAGTGGACGGTAGTAAGCGCAGAGGATGCTATAGCTGCACGTCCGGACCTCGCACTCTTCTCCGCAGGCGGCGGCACCTCAGCCGAACTTGCCCCTAAGTTTGCAGCAGCAGGCACAAGAGTGGTCGACAACTCATCCCAGTGGCGCATGGACCCGACCAAGAAACTGGTGGTTCCTGAGATCAACGGAGATGTCCTCGAAGAGTCCGACTACATAATCGCGAACCCGAACTGTTCGACCATCCAGATGCTCCTGCCTCTATGGCCTCTGCATAAGGCATATACTATCAAGCGTGTGGTGGTGTCGACCTATCAGTCGGTGACCGGAACAGGCTACAAAGCCATGGATCAGATGACTGCCGAGCGCGCTGGCGGAAAGTGGGGAGAATACCCTGCGGTATATCCTCATCCGATCGACCAGAACATCCTTCCGCACATCGACTCATTCCTTGAGACCGGCTACACAAAAGAGGAGATGAAGATGGTCAACGAGACCCACAAGATCTTCGGAGACGACAGCATAGGAGTTTCACCTACCACAGTGCGCGTGCCTGTACAGGGCGGACACTCTGAGTCCATCAACCTCGAGTTCGAGAAGGAGTTCACCCTTGAAGACGTCCGCAGGATGATGGAGGAGACCCCTGGCGTGACCCTTCAGGACGACCCGTCAAACAATGTATATCCTATGCCTCTCTATGCTTGGGGCAAGAACGATGTGTTCGTGGGACGTATCCGCCGCGACCCTTCAGTGAAGTCCGGACTCAATTTCTGGTGTGTGGCAGACAATCTCCGCAAGGGAGCAGCAACCAACGCCGTTCAGATTGCCGAGAAGCTCATTGAGAAGGGTTTCCTCCCAAATGAATAACGATTGATTATCAGACAGTTACGCTAAAACGCCTGCGCCATATGGCGCAGGCGTTTTGATGTAATAGCTTGTAAATCAGCTTTTTGTCTGTCGCAGACTTGACCAGTACAACGACAGACACAGGGTCTCGAAAAGTGCCGGGGGCTATTTTTGGGCAATATGCTTCTCCCAAGCCCATGCAGAAGCCAGAGTCTCCTCGACGGTGCGCTCTGCCTTCCATCCCAGTTCCTCATTTGCCAGAGTGGTGTCTGCCCAGATGGCCATTACATCTCCCGGACGGCGGTCTACATATTTGTAGTTCAGCTTCAGGCCGTTCACCTTCTCGAATGCTGTCACGAGCTCATATACGGAAACCGGACGGCCGGTGCCGACATTGAATATCTCATATGATTCCTTCATACGACCCTCAACCATACGGTTGACTGCAGCCACATGGGCCTTTGCAAGGTCGACCACGTCGATGTAGTCACGAAGGCAGGTGCCGTCTTCTGTAGGATAGTCGTTACCGAAAATGCTGAGACACTCACGCTTTCCGATTGCTGTCTGAGTTATGAACGGAACGAGGTTGTTGGGAACGCCACGAGGGAGTTCTCCGATAAGGGCTGACGGATGAGCACCGATAGGGTTGAAATAGCGCAGTGCAATTCCCTTCACGACTCCCTCTGATGATGCAGTGGCAAGAACCACATCGCGGAGGATGTCTTCACACATCTGCTTGGTGTTTCCATAAGGGGATGTTGCCGGAAGTCGCGGAGTCTGCTCAGTCACAGGGAGGACTTCAGCCTCGCCATAGACCGTAGCAGATGACGAGAAGAGCACATTGCATCCACCGTGATTCTTCGCCACCTCAAGGATATTGAGGAATGACACGAGATTGTTGCGGTAGTACATTATAGGCTCGGCCACGGACTCCCCCACAGCCTTGAAAGCTGCAAAATGAATCACTGCATCGATCTGGTGCTCGGTGAACAGTCTGTCCACTGAAGCATAGTCACAGCAGTCTATCTGATAGAAAGGGATATCCTCCCTTCCGGTGATCTTCTTCACTCCCTCGAAACATGTCATGTCGCAGTTGGAAAGATTGTCTGCAACCACTACCTCATAGCCGGCTGCAAAAAGTTCCACAGTCACATGACTTCCTATATATCCGGCACCGCCGGAAACCAATACTTTCTTTGCCATATTCAAATATGTTTAAATCCTTCTGCCAAATTATCCGATGATCTTATTAGCTATTCCTATAATCTGCTCTGCAAGCGCGTCTGCAGCCTCTTTTGTCGCTGCCTCAGCATAGATTCTGATGATAGGTTCCGTGTTCGAACGACGAAGATGAACCCACTCCTTGCGTGACTCGAATGATATCTTCACACCATCAATGGTGTTGATATCCTCCGCGGCATATACGTTCTTGATCTCATCCAGAATCTTGTCGATGAGAGCGCTGTCCGAAAGCTCGATCTTGTTCTTCGCGATCACATACTGAGGATAGGTCTTCAGGAGCTCTGACACCTTCATCTTTCTGTATGCGAGGTTGGTGAGGAAGAGAGCCACGCCGACCATTGCATCACGTCCGTAGTGAAGAGCAGGATATATCACTCCTCCGTTGCCTTCTCCACCGATGATGGCACCGGTCTCGCGCATCTTTGTGGTCACATTGACCTCGCCGACTGCAGCAGCAAAGTACTCTCCGCCATACTGCTCGGTCACGTCACGAAGAGCTCGCGATGAAGAGAGATTGGAAGAAGTCACCATCTTATATGGCGCTGTGACATCATCAAGAGCCTTTCCGCTCTCGAGCGCCTCATTATATGCCCTTGAAAGAAGATAGTCAGCCACACTCACCAGTGTATATTCCTCTCCGAAAGGCTTGCCGTCCTCGCAGATGAGTGCAAGACGGTCCACGTCAGGGTCAACGGAAATTCCAAGGTCAGCCTTGTTTGCCACCACAGCCTCGCAAAGTTCCACAAGGTTGGACGGGAGTGGCTCAGGGTTATGGGCAAACTCGCCTGTCGGATCGCAGTTCACACATACGCACTCGACACCAAGGCGCTCAAGGAGTCGAGGCATGATGATTCCGCCCACAGAGTTCACAGCATCAAGGGCTACCTTGAAGCCAGCCTTGCGTATTGCCTCCACATCAACCGTAGGGAGAGCCAGCACGGCATCGAGATGTGCATCCGTGAAATCCTTTTCCTCGATTACTCCGAGGTCATCCACCTGAGCGAAAGTGAAGTCTTCCGCCTCGGCGCATGCAAGAACTGCTGCACCCTCGGCTGCATTGAGGAACTCGCCCTTCTCATTCAGAAGTTTGAGAGCATTCCACTGCTTCGGGTTATGGGATGCCGTGAGGATAATTCCTCCGTCAGCTTCCTCGAAGACCACCGCCATTTCTGTGGTGGGGGTGGAGCAAAGACCTGCCTTAACCACATCCACTCCACATGCGATAAGCGTTCCGCACACAAGCTGCTCGACCATATCACCCGACAGACGGGCATCCTTGCCGACAACCACCTTATAGCGCTCATCCGCAGGTTTCGGTCTGCGTTCGCGCATCTTTTCACAGTAAGCATAGGTGAATTTCACAACGTCGAGGGGAGAAAGGCCCTCACCAGGAGCACCGCCAATGGTTCCGCGGATTCCTGAAATTGATTTTATAAGTGTCATATTCAGTTATTTATTTCCAGACATGATAGCAGTTTACAAAGTTATCATTTTTTCCACACTGATATTACTTTTTTTCCTACTTTTATAACTTCAAATAAAAGACATGCTATGAATAGATTCATCTTTGTCACAATCGCTTCATTAGGAATCCTTATTGGACTGGCTTCATGCGGCAATGAAGCCTATTACGGCTATACCGTCAGGAACGGCATCGCCGTATATAACACTCCCGACCGTCCGGCAGACCAGATTTCAATGATAGGATTCACAACTGAACCAATCGATACCGTCAAGGTGGGTGTCATCGGATTGGGTATGAGAGGTTACTCTGCTGTGGAACGGTTCACCTATATCGAAGGAGTGGAAATAACGGCACTTTGCGACATCGTTCCTGAAAGAGTGGAAAGAACCCAGAACATACTCGTCAGACATGGATTGTCCCCGGCAGCTGGCTATGATGGAGAAGACGCATGGAAGGAACTCTGCGAGAGAGACGACATCGACCTTGTCTACATCGTTACCGACTGGAAGATGCACACTCCTATGGCTGTCTATGCAATGGAGCACGGCAAGCATGTCGCAATCGAGGTTCCTGCAGCAACAAGCATAGCAGAATGCTGGCAGCTCGTGAACACTGCGGAGAAGACACGCCGCCACTGCATGATGCTCGAGAACTGCGTATACGACTTCTTCGAGCTCACCACCCTCAATATGGCTCAGCACGGTCTCTTCGGTGAGGTCATCCACGCAGAGGGAGCATATATCCACAACCTCGATCCATACTGGAAGAACTACTACGAGGGCTGGAGATATGAGTTCAACAAGAACCACCGTGGCGACGTATACCCTACTCACGGCCTCGGTCCTGCATGCCAGGTGCTCAACATCCACAGAGGAGACAAGATGAACACTCTCGTTTCAATGGATACAAAGGCATTCAACGGTCTGAAGGTTGCCGAGCAGTTCGGTGAGACAGAGTACGCAAACGGTGACCACACCATCACCCTCATCCAGACCGAGAAGGGCAAGATCATCGAGATCCAGCACAATGTGGTGACTCCGCGTCCATACAACCGAATGTATCAGGTTGAGGGAACAGAGGGATTCGCAAACAAATATCCTAACGAGGGATACTCCATCCGCACTGAAGGCTGCAAGACAGATGAGCACAAGGCTCTCGACGACCTCACAGGTTCGGCAAGCGACGGAGAGGCTTATCTCAGCACAGAGGCACGCGACGCTCTCATGGAGCAGTACAAGCACCCTATCATCCGCGATATCGAGGAGAAGGCAAAGCAGGTCGGCGGACATGGTGGAATGGACTTCATCATGGACTATCGCCTCATCTACTGCCTCAACAACGGACTTCCGCTCGACCAGGACGTTTACGACGCTGCTGAGTGGTCATGCCTCGGAGAGCTCACAAGAGTATCGATCGAAAACGGAAACATCCCTGTAGTCATGCCGGACTTCACCCGCGGTGACTGGAACAAACTCGACGGGTATAAACATGCAATTGCAGAGTAACTATGACAGAGAAACTTATGAAGATTGCCGGCCAGTTTGATCTGGCTGGCGATATCGCAGAGATCAAGCCGCTTGGCGAGGGCTTCATCAACGACACATTTGTAGTAAAGACTGAGGGTGATGCTCCGAACTATATCCTCCAGCGCAAGAACCACGTCATATTCCCTGATGTCCCTGGCATGATGGAGAACATCAAGGCTGTGACCGAGCACATCAAGGCTAAGGTTGCAGACCCTATGCGTGAGACACTGACAGTGATCCCTGCAAAGGACGGAAAGCTCTATGTGGAAGAAGACGGAAACTTCTGGGCTGTGTGCCTCTTCATTCCTGATACAACCAGTCCGGTGAGGGCAGACACTCCTGAGCTTGCATATCAGGGCGGACTCGGAACAGGACGTTTCCAGGCTCTCCTCGCAGACTTTGACAAGCCTCTGAACGAGACCATCAAGGGCTTCCACAACATCCGCTGGCGTTTCCAGCAGTGGGACGAGACCATTGCTGCAGACCCTGTGGGACGTGTTGCCCAGCTTCAGGAAGAAATATCATGGATCGAGTCACGCAGAAAGGAGATGCTGGACTTCTGGTCACTCGTTGAGGACGGAACCATCCCTATGCATGTGACCCACAACGACACCAAGATCAGCAACATCCTCTTCAACAAGTCCGACGGCAGCATGCTCTGCATGATCGACCTTGACACCGTGATGTCATCCACATCACTCAACGACTTCGGTGACGCCATCCGTTCATACACCAACACAGGTGCAGAGGACGACAGGAACCTCGACAATGTGGAGATGAGCATGGAGATGTTCAAGGCATATGCTGAAGGCTATCTCCATGAGCAGAAGGCCTCAATGGTGCAGAGCGAGCTTGATTATCTTGCATTCTCAGCAAGATACATCACATTCGAGCAGGTACTCCGCTTCCTGATGGACTACATCGATGGAGACAAATACTACAAGACTGCTTACCCTGAGCATAACCTCGTCCGCACACACGCACAGTACAAGCTTCTCCAGAGCATGGAGCGCCAGTACGACGAAATGTGCCGGGTGATCAGGAATATATAGAAGTCAGCTAGAACACCCTTCCCGCTTTAAGAGAGTCGGGAATGGATACCTTATGATATGAAGATCCGTATCCAGCCCAGTAGCCCATTCCGCTGCTAACATTGGAACGGATCTTCTTGTTTACAGGAAAGAACGGATTGTTAGATAAGGCTACGATATCATCATAGTCCGACCAGTAGTTGAAAGAAACTTCATCCATGGTGCTGAGACGGAATCTCACCACATCATCCGAAAGGAAATGGGTAGCAGGCCGCTGCATGAGCTTCCAGTTGGCGTTGAAGGAACTGTTGACATATACTTCATTGAGTCCCTCCCCTAGGACAGCATCATCAATAAGGCCTAAAAACGAAGGGACATAGGTACTGTCCACATCTTCCACCATGGAGAAGAACCTGTAATAATCTTTCGTGGCCCTGTCATCCCTTATTCCCGCGACTATTCCATATCCATCATCGACTTCCACCACCCTCACATACTCGATCGGCACACTTGCAGGAATCGTGGTCTCAGCTGTTTCAACACGACCGCTATATTCCACCTTCAGTCTATAGGTCTTTCCTGCCTCGCCTTTCATCCTTGAAGTAGTATATATATAAGGTGGAAAATAATCCTTGTTGACCATTCCCGTCAACACCACTTCCGTCTCTCCATCATAAACGGAGACCTTAGCCCAGCGCACCAGATGGCTTTCCAGACTGGTCCAGTCCTGATATTCGGTGCTTGCCGGAACAGAAGTCGTGACTATGACAACAGGAAATCCTCCGTCCTCAATCCAGCCTTCCACAACTATCTCGGGACTGCCAACGGGAATAACCACCTCAGAGCAGCCCACAAGTGTCAGAATCAGGCAAGCAATATATATGAAATCGCGCTTCATGTCAGTGTCAGAACTTATGATAATAACTTATGGACGGAACGAGGCGGAGCATGAACGACATAGGTCTATATCCGAATCTGTCGTCATCGGTCAAGGTGAGCCTGTACATCACATCATTCCTTCGTGCAAGGACATTGTATATGGAAAGGTTTATTCCGTTTTCCTGTCTTTCGTCCTTCCTGATGGAGCATGTCACGGAGATGTCAAGCCTTACATAAGGCCGCATACGGCAGGCATTATGGTCTCCATAATTCGCAATCAGCTTCCCTGAAGATATGTAATATGATTCCGGAGCCGTGAAAGGAAGACCGCTTGCGTAGACAAAGGTGCCGGCAAAATCCCAGCGGCCACAGTCATATGAGCATACAGCATTAAGTTCATGGATCCTCTCGTGATTTGCTGGATATATGTCCGAAAAGTCTGGGTTGTCGAACCTGCGGAGAGCCCTACCCAGGGAATAGCTGACCCACCCTGTCACTTTGCCGCTCTGCTTATGCAGCATGAGATTCATACCATAGTTCCAGCCACGACCTTTTAGAAGATGGTCATCTATGTCATATCCCCCAAGAAAAAGATCGAAGATATCTCCTTTATACTCGACCTGATTATATAGCCATTTATGATATAGTCCGACAGAGAGGTTGAACATTCCACGGCAGAAATCAAGATCATATAGGAAAGAGAGGTTCTGCGAATACTGAGGACGTCCATGTCTGCCGGCCAGGAACCAGAATTCGACCGGGAGGCCTATGTTTGAAAGCCCGGTCTGGAAGATATTCTGCTGCCTTAAGGCATAGGACAATTCCAGCTTTCCAAAGCGACGGGCATCATATGACAAGGAAAGGTCCGGGGCGAGTCCGCCGCTGAGGTCCGACTCCGGAGTCAGATACAATATACCCTTCATCCCGGCTCTTAAAGCCCAGTCATAAGCAAAAGTCTTGTCATATTCAAAGGATAGGCTTCCCTCCCCGGCATTCTGGATTTCCTTGGCAGGATCGTCTATGGAGAATAAACCCTTCACACTCGGAGCCTGGGGCATCGCTCTGTACCATACAAGCTGAGCCGTTCCCTTGAAGTCGCGCCAGGAGATTCCGCCATTATATCCGG
Organism: Bacteroidales bacterium; assembly: GCA_017502125.1. GTDB lineage: Bacteria > Bacteroidota > Bacteroidia > Bacteroidales > UBA932 > Cryptobacteroides. The sequence goes on from JAFVVN010000016.1 coordinate 142,743, forward strand.
AGGCATTCATAAAGGCCGGCACCGTCAGAGAAGCGTCTTTTTCGGTGACAAGACAATGAGACCTGTATCCGGAAGAGTAGAGAGTGTGACGGTGAGACAATTCCTCGCCCTTGTGCTCCCAGTGGACGCTTGACATGTAATTGCCCCAATCCAAAGATACTCCCATGTCATATGAACCTTGAAAAATTTCTGCGCTATCCATGCCGAAATAGCCATCCACCCAGACCTTGTCCTTATCTCCCGAATGCCATATGTATGTAAGATTATAATCTCCGAAACCATATTTCATCGGATTATCGTTGAGCTTGAGCCATCGTTTGTAAAGCAAGTTCATATAGGATTGGCGCGCCGATACACGCAGGTGGGATTTCTTTCCCAGACGTATGCCGACTGTTCCCTGAGAAGACATCATCCCGACCGACACACTCCCTGTCACCGGCTTCCTCAGGGTGTCTGGGAGTTCCATCCTCAGTGTTCCACCAAGTCTTGTGGAAGAAGATGAATGGGAAAAGGTCATGCTGGTGTAGTGCTCCGGATTGAAGACCGAAAAGAATCCCAGAAGGTGATTGACACCAAAGACAGGCACCCCGGAAACCGACATCTCGTTATGAGCTGCATCACATCCCTGGACACGGATGCCCGAGTCGTATTCCGTACTGGTCTGCACACCGGGCAGAAACCTGACAAAGTGCAGTGGGTCCGTATTTCCGAGGATTTTCGGCAGGCCCTGCATCCGGGAGATATCAATCTTCATCAGATGGGCAGCATTCTGACGGACAGTGGAGGTGTTCCTTGCACTGACCACAGTCGTGCTGTCCAGATACAGATGTAAAGAATCCGTTTGCGCCTCTGCTCCCGGCAGTCGTACAGCCAAGAATATCAGAAGCGCAAACAGTCTAATAAACAAGTCTTTATGACCTATTCTGCTCAAGATTAATTTTCTTCTTCGATACTTCTCTCGAACATATCTTCATACGCCTGGGCAAAATCTTCAGCCGTCTCGACCAGAAGGGCAAAAGCATCCTCTGTGAAATAATCTTCCATACTGTACTTGGATCCGTCGTTGAAGCAGATGACAGGAATCACATCATACCAATAATATGACCAGTATTCGCCTTCCTCATGATGGGTCTCAGGTTCAAACTCCAAGGTAGCTTGTTTGGTTGACATCTTGTCATAGTATACACAGAACTCGAATCCCTCGTTCATGCGATCGACTACCCTCGCCCATTCAGCAGAATTATCCACTCCCATCTCCCAGTCAGAATCCGAATGATACTCATCAAAAAGCAACACGACATCAGGACATACACCTGTCACCTGAATCTCTCCCAAAACATCAGCCTCGAAAGAAAGCGATCCAAAAGACTCTGACTCGATCCACTGATATGTGGCATCGTTCTCCTCCTCTGTGACTACCTTGAACTTACCGTTTGCAGATCCTGATATCGAAGCCAGATGCTGTCCACCCTTGGTGAGCTTGCATGAGAACTCCATCTTGCCGGTCGCTGCGTCGAAATGCGCCTTCTCGATGACTGCCTCGGTGTCGGCAACCTTGATGCTGATTGTTGCTGTGGCATTGTCGGTGGTGATGTCGGCACCTGTAGAGCTTATGTCGAATTCATAGTCAAATGTCATCTCCACATATTTGCCGCTGCCGATGATCATATCCACCTTGATCTGCTCCGGAACACCTATAGTTACATCATAATTATATGTCTCAACATATTCATTATGGACCCACTCACCTGTCACATCGTCATAATATCCTTCATAGTGATGGTTATTCTCCCAGAAATGTCCCAGATATACCTTCTGAATCTTGCCGACCTGAGTGAGAGTGGCGGAGCAATCCTTGCCGTTCATATCCTTGAACTTGAAGACTGTCTTGTCGGCAGGTGTATCAGAATACAGCACGGTCGTGTTGCCGAGAGTAAAGGTACCTGTGCACTGTGAGAGCAGGAGCACGACCTCATAATCCCATCCCTTAGGTGTCTCGTTTTCCTTGACTGACACTTCATATATCTCTTCATAACGGTTGAAGAAGGCATCCCAGTCATATTCGTCAGCAAGATACTTATCCTCGCAGAATCTGCTGAGCTCATTCAGCTCCGCAAAGTCCTCGGCAGGGTACATGCCCATAAGTTTCATACCCACAGACTCGAGTTTGGTCTTCTGGGAATCCGGTGTGAGTTCCACATCCTCCTTGTTGTTTTCCTCTTCCTTTCCATCATCCGTACCATCTTCATTTTCATTGTCTTCATTCGGATTGCTTTCCTGTTCGGTCTTCATATCCTCCAGAAGCTGCATAAAATCACCGCATGACGTAAAAACAAGACATGCACAAGCTAGCAAAATAAATACTTTTTTCATGATATATAAGGTTATATTGTTTTATCTGTTCAGGTAGACAATGCGTCAAGATCTAAAAGGCATATACGAGAATCTGCCAGAGAATCAGGACAGAAGCTATGGTCTTGATTCCAGTGCCGAGGATAAAGCCGATGAAGGAACCGGTGGCGGCCATCAAGGCGCTGCCGGTATCTTTTTTACCCCAGTGTATCTCAGCAAGAAAGGCTCCGAGGAACGAACCTGCGATCATGCCTATCGGAGTGAGGATTATACCAGCTATAAGACCTATCATAGCTCCCCTTTCGGCATATTTGCTGCCGCCGGTGAGCTTGGTGAAGTACATCGGAACGATATAGTCGATTACGGACACCACGAGGACGACCACGCCCCAGATTATCAGGGTGGTCAGGGACATCGGAAGGCCTGCAGCATTCGTGCCGGTTCCCCATATATACAGTATGAGCATTCCCACCCAGCTTACCGGAGTGCCGGGAAGTCCGGGAAGAATGCTGCCGGCGATTCCTATCACGCCGGAGAGAATTGCCAGTATTATTATTAACGTTTCCATTGTTTTTCTCTTTAGGGGAGAGCTGTGACAGTTTCTGGCTGATTTTTGACACAGTGGTTAGTGCGGAAACTATTCCTGCGACATTATGTCTTCGATATCGGCTGACTTGATAGGAAGACGCTGCGAACCAAGGCGGCGGGCTCCATCCGGTGTCACGAGAATATCATCTTCAAGGCGGATTCCCCCGAAGTCGTAGTATCCTGCCAGTTTCTCATAATTGACAAAACCCTTGTCCGTGCCTTCCCTCTTCCACTGCTCTATCAGGGCTGGGATGAAGTATATTCCCGGCTCGTCTGTGATCACATGACCCGGCTCCAGACGACGGGCCATTCTCAGATTGCCGAGTCCCAGAAGAGGATGGCGCTTCTGATCCTCTGCATATCCCACATAATTCTCTCCAAGGTCTTCCATGTCATGGACATCCATTCCCATGTTGTGACCCAGGCCGTGAGGCATGAACAGTCCGGAGATTCCGAGAGGGAGCATCTCATCCACGTCTCCGCGTACAAGGTCCAGAGCCTTCAAGCCTTCCAGAAGATGACGGGCTGTGGCATAGTGGACATCCCAATAGGAAGTGCCCGGCTTTGTGAGACTGTAGGCATATTCATTTGCACTTTCGACTATATCATATATTTCCCTCTGCCTAGTGGTGAACCTGCCGCTGCAAGGATATGTGCGGGTGAAGTCCGATGCATAGTGGGTGTTGCTTTCCGCTCCGGCGTCAACGACAAGAAGGCGGCCAGGAGTGATGATCTGGTGATGAGAGTGGTTGTGCAGGGTCTCGCCGTTCTGTGAAAGGATTGTCGTGAATGACACTCCCCAGCCCTTGGACAAGGTCACTCCCTCCATACGGCCCACTATCTCCTGCTCCAGCACGCCGGGCTTGCATCCTCTTCGTGCCTCCGTGTGCATGAGATATCCAAGGTCACATGCCTTGTCGATTTCCTCTATTTCGCACTCTTCCTTGACAAGACGCATGGACACGACAGCCTTCACAAGTTCCTCAGAAGCATGTCTTCCACCATCTTCAGCCATCGGAGCTACCTTACGCACCTGCTCAGCAGGTATTCCGGTCAGGGCAGAGAGCTTCATCTGGTTGTAATACCTTGCCGGCGGGAGGAAATGCACTGGGCGTCCCTTGGCGAGAGCTTCAGCCACCGCCTTGTCAAATTCTGCCAGAGGACGGGTTTCCTGACATCCGATCTGTCCACCCTTTGAAGCTACCGACGGCTGAGGACCCATCCAGATGATGTCATCTATGTCCACATCGTTTCCATACAGGCACTCCCACCCGCTGTCCAGATCCAGCACGGCTGCAAACCAAGGTTCGTCAATGCCCCAATAATATAGGAAATTGCTGTCCTGACGGAACTTATAGTCATTTCCGCGATAATTCATAGCAGCGTCCACATTGCCAACGAACACGGCAATGCCTCTTGATCCTTCAACTGTCCTCACTGCCATCCGCTCCAAGAGCACCCGGCGCCTGTTCCTGTATACGTTTGCTTCAAACATGGTTATATTACATTTGTCTGATTATTATTTCAACTATCTGTCAATCCCACAAATTTAATCATTTCACGGAATTATATCCATTATGGACATATATTTTTAATCGTTTTCCTGCATTACGGTTCCCTTTGCGAGCTGCATCTCATGCCTGCCGGAGTGCACATTGCGCGATTTCCATATGACATACTTACAATCAAAAAACAGCGCCATTTTTTGATTGTAACCTCGGAAAAGTCCCGTTTTGCCAGACATTTGACTTGTTTTGTCCTTTTGGATCAAAAAACACCGGTATTTTTTGATCCAAACTTAGAGTCCCAGGTACCGATTCATATACCGATGATTGTGGGTGATTTCAGCCGTACTGTACTCATTGCTAAAAAGAAGCACAAAAAAAACAAAAGAAAATCAAAAAAAATTTGCAGGTTCAGAAAAAATATCTACCTTTGCAATCCCAAACGAGAAAAGTTCTCTTGGAAAATGCGGAAATAGCTCAGTTGGTAGAGCACAACCTTGCCAAGGTTGGGGTCGCGAGTTCGAGTCTCGTTTTCCGCTCCAAAACAGGTCATCTTCGGATGACCTTAAATTTTGAAATCACCCGACGGGGTTCAATTATATATGCAGTCGTTCTCTTACAGAGACGGCTTTTTTTATTATATTTACGCCATAAAATAAAACTGAATCCATTTATGCGTGTAGCGATTTATGGCGCGGGGTCGTTGGGAACGATACTCGGAGCTTTCATCAGCAAGGCTGGTGTGGAGATTGAACTGATCAACAGGAACAAGGCACATATCGAGGCTTTGCAGACCAAAGGAGCACAGGTGACCGGGACCATGGAGTTCTGTCAGACGGTGAAGGCATATACGCCGGACCAGATGTCCGGGCAATATGATATTCTTTTCCTGATGACCAAACAGCAATACAATGCCGAAGTGGTGGAAACGCTCAAGGGATATCTGGCAGCTGACGGAGTTCTCGTTACGTTCCAGAATGGTCTTCCTGAGATGCAGATTGCTGAGATTCTGGGAGAGGATCGTGTGCTGGGATGCACGGTTGCATGGGGTGCCACGATGAAGGAACCGGGAGTGTGCGAACTGACAAGCAGTCCGGACGCATTATCCTTCGGTCTTGGGGCAATTTCCGCAAGGCGTAACAGACACTTTGACAAGGTGAAGGAACTGCTGGAGCATATGGGAACCGTGGAGGTGGAGGAGAACTTCATCGGGACGCGCTGGAGCAAACTGCTCATCAATGCCGCATTTTCAGGTATGAGCGCAGTGCTGGGATGCACCTTCGGAGAAGCCGCGCAGCCTCGTGAATCCAGACGCATTGTCCAGGCCCTCATCAAGGAGTGCATAGACGTGTGTGCAGCAGGCGGAATCCGCATCGAGCCGGTTCAGGGCAAGGACATCGTGAAACTGCTTGACTACAGCAATCCGTTCAAGAAGGCCTTTTCATATTTCATAATCCCTATAGCCATCCGCAAACATGCGAAACTGAAGGCAAGCATGCTTCAGGACATTGAGAAAGGCAAGCTTACTGAAGTGGATGCCATCAACGGAGCCGTATCGGCATATGGAAGGAAGGTGGGATGCCCTACACCTATGAATGACAAGGTAGTAAAAATCATCCATGACATCGAGCAGGGAAAGCTCAGCCCGAGCATGGATAATCTGAAATATTTTTCATGAAAGTTATCCTGAAAGCAGGCGCTGCCGCATTTATCTTGTCCTTTGTTGCAGGTGCGACATGGGCTCAGCGGCCATCTGAAGCATGGAATCCTGATAAAGGAAGCCATTATATCAATCCTGTGATCAATGCCGACTATTCCGACCCGGATGTCTGCCGTGTGGGAGAAGACTTCTATATGACATCCTCCTCATTCGGGTGTTTCCCCGGTCTTCAGATCCTGCATTCGACTGATCTGGTGAACTGGGAGATTGTAGGGGCGGCACTGACTGATTATCCCGGACCGAACTGGAGCGACGAAAGGTCGTGGGAGACTCTCGGACAGAAGCTTGACACCCCTGCGGACTGCCCTCCCGGAGCAGAAGAGTGGCGCACGGTTCCTCAGCACGGCAATGCGGTCTGGGCCCCTGCCATCCGTTATCATGACGGAGAATTCTACATTTATTGCGGAGACCCTGACAGAGGTATCTTCATGGTGAAGGCTTCCGACCCTCGAGGCAGGTGGGAAGATCCCGTGTGGGTGGTCAAGGCCAAGGGATTCATCGATCCCTGCCCGTTCTGGGACGAGGACGGCAAGGCATATCTTTCTCACGGATGTGCAGGCAGCCGTGCCGGACATAAGAGCGTCCTGTTCGTGGCAGAGATGGCACCGGACGGTACACGTCTTCTTGAGCGCAGCCGTATCGTATATGACGGCCATGAAACCCAGCCTACTATAGAGGGAACAAAATTCTACAGAAAGGACGGATACTATTATATATTCTCCCCTGCAGGAGGAGTCCCTACAGGCTGGCAGGTAGTCCTCCGCTCCAAGAGCCCATATGGTCCATACGAGGAAAGAGTGGTGATGGCTCAAGGTAATTCTCCTGTCAATGGTCCTCATCAGGGAGCATGGGTGGACACCCCGAAGGGAGAACATTGGTTCCTGCATTTCCAGGACAAGGATGCATACGGAAGGGTGGTGCATCTCCAGCCGATGACATGGACGGATGAAGGATGGCCGGTCATAGGAACGGACAGTGATGGAGACGGAGTGGGAGAACCGGTCATGCGATACCGCAAGCCCGACCTGAAGTCAAGCGGAATCTTCCAGCCTGCAGAAAGCGACGATTTCACATCCGTCGACCTCGGACTGCAGTGGCAGTGGCATGGAGTTCCTTCACCGTATTGGTACTATATGGATGCTTCTGCACGTGAAACCCACACAAACGGTCTCGGAGCCCTCAGACTCTATTCTGTCGACCAGAAGGCAGACTGGCGCAATCTCGGTGACTCACCGAATCTGCTTCTCCAGAAGACCCCGGCAGACAAGTTCACAGTGACTGCCAAGGTCCGTTTCATTCCAAATCCTCAACTGAAGGAACGCGGAGAATCCTGCGGCCTTGTCATGATGGGACTTGACTATGCCGCTCTGAAACTGGTCGACACTGCAGACGGCGTCATGCTGCAGTATGTGGAATGTCATGATGCCCTCAAGGGAAGTCCTGAGACCGTGCTTGCATCAACACCGCTTGAGTCTGCACCTCTCCCTACGCCATATTCGAACAGATATATGTCCACCACGGTTCCTCCAGTCGCTCCTCTGGCTTATAAGGCTGCCGACGTATTCCTGCGTCTGAAGGTGGAGCCGAGGGAACGAAGGGGAAATGTTCCGGAGGCAGTATGCACATTCTGGTACAGTCTTGATGGCAAGAAGTGGACACAGCTGTCGACAGACACGAAAGACGGCTCCACCTCAAAGGGCAAAGCCGCATTCGTTGCTGCACCCGGCAAATGGATCGGAGCCAAATTCGGTTTCTTCTGCAACCGCCTCGCCAGAAAGAACGACAGCGGCTGGATGCAGATCGACTGGGTCCGCGTCACAGAATGACTTTCTGTTCCTGATCATCAAGCCTTCTCTCATACACAGTCATCCTCCTGTCAAATCTGTCTTCCAGGCAATCCAGACGACGGTTAAGAGATCATCATATCACTTATCTGTTTTTCACGCAGCGGAGGGAGGCTCCTGAGAGGAAGTTGCCGTAGGCTACGCTGATTTTTTCATTATCAGCATTGTAGAGAGGCATGAGATAGTGGTACTGGACATTCTTGAGGCTGCCGTCGCCGTTGGTCTGGACCTGATGCATTGTGGAACCGATGCCATATGACATCACGCCATAGATTTCGTTATAGTTGGTCACCAGATATGTTCCTTTGCCAGCAGTGTTCGCTTTATTTCTCACACTCGCAAACTGCCACTCCCATCCGGCTTCCTTCAGGGCCGCGAGGCTTGCTCCCTTGATGGCAGCATCATAATATGCACCATCAGGATTTACCAGCGAGCTGTTTGAGCTATGTCCGACAAGTCCCGTCATCTCGGCAACGGTAGGTACATGCCAGCCTGGAGGACAGATTCCCTGACAGCCCTCGAATGTTCCCGCATTGGCCTCTGTAATGGCTTCCACTCCGAATGCAGTGGCAGCGTCATAGAGAAGACCGAGAGTCCCGGCAAGTGCAGGGTCAGCCACCTTTTCAGCATTAGCCGCAGGATACCATATTCCGGAATCCTCAGCCGGGTCACTTGAAACCTTGCGTCCACGAGGGATGAAACGGAGATTCTCTGCCATCCATGTATTTCCGTCTGCAAGCTTTACAGTCTTATATTCAACACCGTCATACACAAAATATCCGTCATGCTCAGTGAACTCCACTGGAAGATCATCTGTGGACGAACCGCCCTCGAAACCGATCTCTCCCTCGTCAGTCCAGTTCTCGATCTCGCCGGAAGCACTGACTATGACCTCGTCCGGAAGGATGCGGGCATTGATGGTGTATTGACCTCCGGACTTGAGGGTCATGGCGGCAAGTGACTGGGTGATAACCTTCTTTGAAGAAAGTGTCACGACCAGATTCATTGCATTCGAGTGAGGAATGACTATCGCCTGCCATGTCTTTCCCTCTACGGCTTCATAGGCAGTGATGGGATCCGGAACCTCGTCAGGCAGGGCACCGTCGAATTCGGTGAATGCATTGTTCATCAGGTCAAGTCCTGTCGCCCTTGGGGTTCCGTCCACTCCGACACTCTCGACCTCAGCACCGGATTCGTTCTCGACATTGATGACAAGCTTGGTCATCATATGCTTGAATATCATTGTCACTGATCCTGTTGTGGGAAGCACGCCGGACTTGGAGGCAACCATGAAATCTGCAGTTCCGATGCCTTCAGACTGATCGTACTTTGTATGATAGGACTCAGGTGTTCCTGCCTCAGCATACGGATAGTATGCGTAAAGATCAGCCTTGGTGTATATGTCTGCATACCACTCAAGATCACCGGAGAAGACATCGGCAGCATATGTCATGCACGCGTTAGTCGCGTAGTTATCCGCTGATTTGTCAGTGACAACCGTGAGACCTATCCTGTCTCCGGCCTCGAAGTTAACTTCTGTAGCCTTGGTGATGACAGGGTCTATGGAAATCTGTCCCAGAACCACCGGTCCATCGTTTTCCTTGTTACTACATCCCGCCACTGCGAGAGCAGCCAGCGCAATTGCAAAATACTTTTTCATAATATATCATTTAATAATTTTTCATCAGAACTGATAACCTATTGCCAGCTTCGCCTCCATGCGGTCTGCGCCTGCCAGCTTCTGGAGGTCAAAGCCATGGAGCCATCTTCCGGACGCCTTGACATACATTCCCTTCCAGAAATCATATTTCACAGACAGTCCTGCCCCTATCCTCCTTGCCGTGTCATATTCCATCTGAAGGTCATACCACTCCTGCAGCCTGTATGGAGACACCTGCGCCCCGGCATCCGTCGCTGCCATATATTCACCCTCCGTCACATTTCCCCAGCCATACGCCAAATCAGCAGCCAGTTCCACTCCTCCGAACTTCACCAGACCTCCGGCCTTGACTGTCGATGTCACAAGGGAACGGGTATATATATATGGATACATCTGCGAAGCTGCTCCGTTTCTCCAGCATATGCCTGCCTCCACAAATGCCTCCCAATCCGATGCGACATATTCATATTTCGGTCTCAGGTTCAGGATCTCCCTTCGCTGAATCATGTTGCTTCCATGTCCGATGACCGTCGTCACTCCGTTTTCCATATCCTTCTCAAGCACATTCTCGAAGACAGTCTGCGAATTCCATCCGAAGTCCAGGCGGGCATAGTGCTCTGCCGTCCTGCCGGCCGCCTTATATCCCAGCCTCACATCCACGCGGTCGCCAGGAAAACGGAACCATATGTATTCCTTCTCTCCCACGCTGCCGCCGGTGCGGGCATATTCAATCTCTGCAAAAGCACCTTTGTACTGAGCCTGAAGGGCAAATCCATTCGAAAATTCCTTGACTGGAAGTCCCTTCACTCCGTCCTCATCCAGATGCACTCCGCTGCCGGTCCAGACCTGATAGACTCCATACATGAGACCTTTGTCGAAGAAGGCATAATACGAGGATTCTGCTGTTCCCACCTGCTCGGCATTGATGGTCTCCGCGGTCTTTCCGAATATATATGATGCTCCCAGCGCAAGATCTCCCCTATGAAACATGAATCCCGGAGCAATCCTGAAATCCAGTTTCCAGTTGTCATGTCTGAGGTCCTTCCTTTTCGCCATATTGGCCGACATGAAGTCTGCCATGACGCCTGCACGCCATCCAGGGGCTACATCATACGAGAATCCGCCATCAAGTGCATAGGTCTGCAGGGTCTTCCTTCCCGGGGTGAATTCCAACACATCCACCGGATAGTATCCCGGGTCGATGAACATGGATCCGCACATTCCGTATCCCTCCCATTGACGGAATGAGAAGGCTCCCTTGAAGGAAATCCTTTCGAGATGTCTTATGCTGGCTGTCACCGCACCCGCGTTCCAGGCATTTTCCGCCTGCCAGCTATCCCGGAAGCCGCCAGCCTCATATCCTCCGGACAGTTCTGCATACGATCTGGAAAGACTGTCCTGACGTATTCCGGCCACATTCTGGCTTTCATTCCAGAAATTGCGGCGGAGCACCTGCTCATAGGTCCGGGCAGAAAGGGTCGTCTGACCGCAGAGGGCCAGAAGCGTCAGCAATATGTACATACACCTATTCATGCAGGGACTGTCTTTCAGTTTCATAAAAATCTTCGGACGAATTGTTCGTATCCGTCAGGACTTCATATCCGGAAGACTGACTAAGCTGCTCGTCCACCTTCCTCATAAGGCTTCTTCCAGTGAAGATATCCGTCTGTGTCACATATCCGGCATCCACCTCGGACGGAAGCCTCTTCACATTGGTAGCTGAACGTCCGTCAAAGACCTCGACTGCGTCCATAACCCAGTCGAAAGGCACTTTCACCACATTGTCGACCTTATTTCCCGGTACAGGAGTGATATTGTCAGCCACTCGCACATAGTCCTCTATCGTCACCTCTTTTGACTTGAACATGACCAGAGTCGGCGAACTGAGGGAAAGTGTATAGGCATTTGCCTTTCCCGTCTTTATGACGACTTCGAGATGCCTGTCCTCTGAAATATTCACTCCGGGAGCTGGATGATAGGCTGTGTTGTTGAAATATATCGGATTATAGCACACGAAATATCCCGGCACATCCAGATTCACGGACAGAGGGAACTGGGAAGCGTGGTCGATTGCTCCCCGGAGACACACCACGGCATCCTCACCAGGCTGCAGAGGGAAGTCATCGCCGTCTCCCGGGAATTTCCACACTGCCTGGATTATCGGAAGGAAGTCCGGATATGTCAGGATTCCCGTCTGCGGGTCCTTCACTGTCCACGGATTGGTGGAATTCGAATTATATGGAGACAGGGTACCGAAGCAGATCCCGTCCAGATACTGGACATTGAAGTCATTGTTGTGCAGGATGAAGTACTGATCCGACTGATAGTCACCTTCCTGAGGCAGTTTCTTGCAGCCTCCGCAATATATTTCCTTGATCACTATTGCTCCGGACCTGGACATTGTGAGCGCCAGGGTCACATCCTTGTCCGCATTTGAAACAGCCACTCTGTCCATGGTTCCGTTGAACATGTAATCTCCCAGCTTTCCGGTCATGCTGACACGATAGAGTCCGTTCGGAAGGTCGAATGACGCCGATCCGATGGAATCAGAGACGGCAACATATCCGGCTCCCGTATTCATATCCTCCACCTGCACCTTGAATCCTTCACGGCTTCCTTCGTCCTTCGTCCACTCCGACCTCACGGTCAGCACATTCAAGGTTCCCTCATATGGATCAAAAACCTTGAAGTCTGTGCAGGAAACAGCTGCAAGCAGGATCAATATGTATATTATCTTCTTCATTTCCATTTGGTTTTCTCCACTTCGACCTGAGGTCTCCGCTCGGAATGACATGATCAGAATTTCAATCTACAGGTCAGTCCATAATAAAACGCCGGGGTGAATATCGCCCCCACTCCCGTGGCAAACGACTTCACATACGGACGCGAATTGGTAAAGTTGTTGGCAAAGAACGACAGGGACACATGGTCACCGATCTCCTTTGTAACACTCAGATTCGCAGACATGTACGGTCCGTAACCGTCCTGGGCGAAGGTATATGCGTTTGCCGACTTGAGGATCAGGCTCGCAAAGTCCGGATCCGCAGCCTGTTCGTCCGTGAACGGGTGCACATTGCCTTCCAGATCCATGTACGCCACCGGACGCACCGCCGTGAAGGAATTTCCGTCACTGATGTTGCCTCCGGTCGGGTTGTTGTCTGTTTCGCTTACGGTATATGCATAGTCCTTTCCCTGATATCTCGAAATGTTCCGGCTTAGCCTCAGCAGAGACATCTCCAGCCTGCAGGTGATGATCAGACGCACCTGAGGGATGTGGGTGATGGCAGTGAGGTTCGCATCCAGATTATGGGTCATCTTTCCGTTGATGACCGCTGTCGCACTGCCTCCGTTGGCATATATTCCCACATACTGGTATGACCTGTCCGGAAGCGAGGTATGCGACCAGCCGCCCTGATAATAGTACGACAGCTGCTCGTTATGATAGCGCGTATGGGTATATGAGGCATCCAGACGGAAGGTCGTGCGGATCGGCTTGATTTCAGGAAATTCCACCACCAGTTCCGCTCCGGTCCTGATTATGTCCGCTCCGTTGTTCTGCTTAGTGGACTTCACGAACGTGCTGTCCGTGACCTTGACAGACATTTCGGTCCAATAGTCCCCTGCATCCCTGAGATATATCTGACCTGTCTGGTGATCCACCTTTATCTGCGGACTCTCCGGCATCGCGAAGTCGTCCGGCTTCTGCATTATATTGTATGAAAACGGTTCATACACATCCAGGAAGTTATATGGATTCTTAGTCTTGTTGTGGAATCCCACCAGGGAAATCCTGGTATCCTTGAGGTCTATCTCGATCCCGAACTCGGAGTTGCTGTTGCGCTGCCACCTGAGGTCCGGATTATATTGCACCGTATATGGCTGAGTATGATAGACATATGATGTTCCTTCGCCATATGAGAAACCGAAGGTCTGGATGTCACGATACTCCGGTTTCGGATACAATATATAATATGACGGAAGCTTTTCCGTTATACCCCAGCCTCCTCTGACGGACAGGGCATCGGTCAGCTTCCACTTTCCGTTGAAACGAGGAGAGAGGGTGGTCTTGCCCTTGTAGAGGGAATTTTTTATGAACACGTTTTCCAGACGAAGACCGGCCGTGAGTTCGAATGTGGTCCGAGCTATCGGGATGGTCAGGTGCTCCTCGGCATACACAGAGAGGTTGTGCATGAAAGGATAGTCGGTATATGGCCGCGGTCTGTATCCGTTCGCCGCCAGCGACGGGTCCTTGTAGTATTCACCCTGACCGACATTCCCGTTGGCCTTCCACTGGACTCCAGCCTTGAGCGAGCTCTTCACATCGTCCCAGCGTCTGTGCCAGCTGTATCTGAGTGAGGCCGCCGCATCCAGCTGCTTTGAGTCAACGATCTGGTCAGAGAAATATGTCAGGGGGAGCCTGTCGGCAAGATAGTAGCCAGGAAGTTCCGAGTGGACAGCCGGCTGCTGGGATGCATAGGAACTGTATTTATGTGCCTGGGTGAGCTTGTCATTGAAGTTGAGAGAAGCATCCAGCTTGAGGTTTGTGATCCAGGGTCTGTTCAGAAGCCACGTCATGGATGTGTTGGCCCGGACTACATTGTCCTTAGCCTTCTCATATTCTCCCTTGAAGGCATCCGGATCGTCCTTGGAATTCATTCCTCCAAGGTTTCCTGTCAGCCCGGCCTCGAATCTGAGCACCTTGCGGAAGGTGTTGCTGTAGGTGAAGCTGATGCCGCTTCTGGTATATGACTGATATGGGGATATGAGCTTCTTGACTGCCCTTGCATATTCCGCACTTACATTCAGGACTCCCTTCCCTTCCTGCAGGTCAATACCCTTGGAGGCTGCCACCTGATATGTACGAGGATTGACAGTGAAAGTGACATTGACCGGGGTGCGTCCCTTCCTTGTGTTTATCTTGACTATTCCGCTGTTGAGGTCGCCATATTCGGCAGAAGGAACTCCTGTGATGACTTCGATGGACTCTATGTTCTCCACAGCCACATTTCTGGTCCCTGCTCCGGTGGGCTCACCGAAAGACGCATTGCCCCCGATCCTCACTCCGTCCACTTCCACAGCAGTTCCGAACGAAGCATTGCCGGCATCCGAGCCTCCCTCCCTAAGAGAGAGTATGTTTTCAGACGTAAGATCCGGATTCACTGTCTTACCGCCTGGAAGAAGGGCTGCAACGTCGGTCATATTGGACAGCTGGAGATGATTCAGGGCATCCCGTCCGAGATTATGAGAGGTGCTCAGACCGTCCTTGGCCTTCTGAGCCGTCACCACCACCTCATCCAGAGCCAGAGAATTTTCGTGAAGCCTGAAGACCAATGCAGGGATGTCCCTATCGGCTTCAATTTCCTGAACTGCAGTCACATATCCCAGACATGAGGCCTCAACGACATATCTTCCGGCCTGGACAGTACGGAAAACGAAACTGCCGTCTTCCCCGGTCACAGCCCAAAGATAGTCTTCACCTAATCTGACCACGGTTCCGGCCACAGGCGCCTCAGTGCGGGCATCCACGACACGTCCTGCAATGTCTATTGCGTCACCATCCACGGCAGCCGCTGCATACACCTGATGCAAAGCGTTGACAGACAACGCCGAAACAAGCATGATATATGTCAGAATCCTTCTCATTGCGAGTGCAAAGTTACGAAAATCCCGCCGCAGTTTATATCCCTATTTATTGGTATTTTACAACTCCCAAATGTGTCTGACTCATAGAGAGTTACAATAACACGCCTGTGTCATATGGCGCAGGCGTGTCAATATAAATCATTGATGGCGAGCTACTTGCACGAGTGTATGGTCCCGGCAAAAAGAACGGGTGGTACATGAATTTTGGCAATTCACGTACCACCCGTTGATAATTCTGTACGAAACTGTTATAAAGAGGTTTCGAATTCCTTCAGGAAGCGAAGGTCATTCTCAAAGTAGTTGCGAAGGTCACGCACCTGCCATTTGAGCATTGCGATACGCTCCACACCCATTCCGAAGGCGAAACCGCTGTACTTCTTGCTGTCGATGCCTGATGCTTCAAGCACGTTAGGATCCACCATTCCGCAGCCCATGATCTCAAGCCATCCTGTTCCCTTGCATATGTTGCAACCTTTTCCGCCACAGATATTGCAGCTCACATCAATCTCGGCCGAAGGCTCTGTGAACGGGAAGTATGAAGGACGCATACGGATCTGTGTCTGAGCTCCGAACATCTCGCGGGCAAAGAGCAGGATGGCCTGCTTCATGTCGGCAAATGTCACGTTCTCATCTATATAGAGACCTTCCACCTGATGGAAGATACAGTGTGCACGGGCAGAAATAGCCTCATTACGGAATACACGGCCCGGACATACGATTCGGATAGGGAGAGGCATCTTCTCCATGGCGCGCACCTGAACGCTGGAAGTGTGGGTGCGAAGGAGGACAGGGTTATCGCTGTCGCTGATGAAGAATGTGTCCTGCATTTCACGGGCAGGGTGCTCAGGAGGGAAGTTGAGAGCCTCGAACACATGCCAGTCATCCTCCACCTCAGGACCTTCAGCCACATCGTAACCGAATTTGCGGAAGATGCTCACGATTTCCTCACGGGCAATCGAAACAGGATGACGGGAACCGAGGGAAACCGGATCTCCCGGCATCGTATAGTCGAACGATGCAGCTCCTGCAGCCGGTGACTCTGCGGCAGCCTCCTTGAGTGACTCTATCTTTGCCGCAGCCGCATTCTTGAGCACATTGAGTTTCTGGCCGAACTCTCTCTTGAGTTCAGGAACCACTGTGCGGAACTCCTCAAAAAGAGCAGTCACCGAACCCTTCTTGCCAAGAAGACGGACACGGGCCTCTTCAATCTCCTGTTCTGTCTTGCATGACAGAGACTCTACTTCGGCCATCAAGGCCTCTATTTTCTCCTTCATATATCTAACTTTATATCTTTATTCCAAGTCCTAATAACGAGCCTCCACTGAAACGCGTGGTTCCGTGGACAAAAGCCATTTTTGTGGGGTCATCCACGAAAAGGGCGATTTTGGTGGACAGGAGGGCAAAGGTAATGATTTTTCGGATATCTTATTCCTCTTCAAGAGGATATCCTATGGCAATCACGCAATATGGGCGAAGTTCTTCCTTGATCCCGAGAAGTTCGCGTACATAGTCCTCCGCCTTGGCTCCTTCCGGAACATCCTTCAGTCGAGGACGTCCGTTGCAGTGTACCCAGCAGCTTACAAGATCCATGGCAGTGACAGCCAGCTGGACAAAGGTGGCAGATATGGCGCAGTTGTCCACCCAGAGGTCGGTCCTGGACTCGTCACCCATGACCACGATGGCTGCCTGTGCACCGGACAGAAGAGCAGAACCATAATCACGCATCTGTGCAAGAGCATCAAGTGTGTCCCTGTCCTCGATTATCATGAATGCGGAACTCTTGCTGTTCCTTGAAGATGGTGCGGTCTGTGCCACCCTCACGATGGCATCGAGAACTTCCCTTTCCACCGGGCGGTCAGAATATTTCCTGACACTCTTCCTCTTTTCAATTACTTCCAAAAAGTCCATATCCTATTTCTTTGCTTTACGTTTTTCACGAGCCTTCTGAGCTCTTGCAGCGCCACTTTTAAGGTAGGCTGTCCATTGCTCCTGAGTGAAGAATTTCTTATATGAATTGTCAATCTGCTCCATCCACTTGTCATGCACAGACTGATACATCGACTGATTTGCAACCTTTGCCTTACGCAGTTCGTCATACTCCGCCATCATGGCCGGAAAATCATGCTTGAGGGTGGAATCCACATAGAATACCTGCCAGTCCTCAAGATCGAGGAGCCTCTGAAGTCTGTCGGCTTCCTGTTCTGCCTGTTCGTATATGTCCGGCTGGCCTCCCTGATTCTGGGCTGAAGCCATGTTCCCGCAAACCAAGGTCATAACCGCAGAAACGACCAGGAAGATGACATATGGGTTCAATTTCATAACTATCGATTTTTTTGTTAGTTTTGCAGATTGTGCACCATCCTGAAACAGGACGGCAAAAGTGAGACAAAAGTAATTAATAATAATAAAAGTACAAAATGAGACGACTTTCAACAGCAATCCTACTTATTGCAGCGGCAATCGGATTCGGAAACATCGAGAGCCATGCATGCACCAATGTCCTCGTGACAAAGGGAGCAAGTACAGACGGATCGAACATGGTTTCGTATGCAGCAGACTCACACCAGCTCTATGGCGAGCTCTATTTCTCTCCAGCCGGAGTGTGGAATCCCGGAGACATGAGACAGATCAACGAATGGGACACAGGCAAGTTCCTCGGCCACATCCCACAGGTTGCCAGGACATATCAGAGGGTCGGCAACATGAACGAGCACCAGCTCATCATAGCAGAAACCACCTATGGCGGACGACCTGAACTGGAAGACCCTAAGGGCATCATGGACTATGGCTCGCTGATCTATGTGGCTCTGGAGAGAGCAAAGACGGCACGTGAGGCGATACAGGTCATCGTCGACCTTGCCAACACCTACGGCTACTACTCCAGCGGAGAATCCTTCTCTATTGCCGATACAGAGGAAGTGTGGGTGATGGACCTTATCGGAAAGGGTCCGGACAACAAAGGAATCGTATGGGTGGCACGCAGGGTTCCGGACGGATATATCTGCGCTCATGCGAACCAGGCCCGCATCAGTACCTTCCCCCTCAATGACCCTGAGAACTGCATGTATGCACCGGATGTCATCTCCTTCGCACGCGAGAAGGGATACTTCAGCGGCGAGGACAAGGACTTCAACTTCTGCGACGCATATGCTCCGCTCGATTTCAGCGGAATGAGAGGTTGCGAGGCGCGCGCCTGGGCAGCCTTCAACATCCTCTGCGACGGCAAGTTCACCTTCGAGGACGAGAACGGCAACATTGTGACCAAGGATGCATATGACTACATAGAATATGCGATGGGATGGGACAAATCGAAGAGATTCCCGCTTTTCGTGAAGCCTTCGCGCAAGATCAGCGTGAAGAATGTGGCAGACGTAATGCGTGACCACTACGAGGGAACCCCTATGGACATGACAAAGGATATAGGAGCCGGAGGAAACGCCCTTCCGTATCGCTGGAGACCTATGGGATTCGAGCACGAAGGCAAGAAATATGTCAACGAGAGGGCAATCGCCACCCAGCAGACAGGATTCTGGTTCGTGGGACAGTCACGAGGATGGCTTCCTGACGAAATCGGAGGAGTGAACTGGTTCGGCTGCGATGATGCCGCGACATCATACCTGACCCCTATCTACACAAGCACATACGAAGTTCCTGAATGCTTCAGGGTGGGCAACGGCAACATGATCACCTACTCTCCTACATCAGCATTCTGGATGACCAACCGTGTGGCCAACGCATGCTACAAGGCATATAACATCATGTTCCCGACAGTGGACGCTGAGATCGACGCCTGGGAAAATGCCATGATGGAGGCCGTGGTGAAGGCAGACGAGGAGGCATTGAGACTCTATAAGGAAGCCGAGGCAAGACCTCGCAAGCAGATCCGTCGCAACGACAAATGCCGCAAGGTGGTGGATCCTTACACTTCTGTACGCGAATATCTCACCGCCTTTTCTGTGGACAACGCACAGAAGATATTCGAAAAGTGGGCGGCTCTCGAGCAGCTCCTTCTCGTGAAGTTCATCGACGGAAACGTGAAGGCTCAGAACGAAGACGGCAGCTTCGTGACAAACGGGCATACAGACTGCATTCCGGCCAAGATAACCCAGCCAGGATACACTCAGAAGTGGAAAGAGTGCGTTGCAAAAGACCACGGAGATACAATCGTAGAACATAATTAAAAGGTTCCACAGCATGTCAAGAAAATCAACAATAGTCAAGAACTGGCCGAAGTATCTCCTGCAGTGGGGAGTGCTGGCGGCGCTTATAGTCTTCATCACCGGACTCATTCCTTCCAAGAATCCTGTGGATCCCGAGGCATACTGCCCGATGGGAGGCCTTCAGGCACTGGCAACCTATCTCTCACGAGGATCTCTGCCATGCAGCATGTCGTCGGTCCAGGTGATGATGGGAATAGCTCTTGTTGCAGCCATCGTGCTGTTCAGCAAGCTGTTCTGTGCATACATATGCCCTGTGGGCACAGTCCAGGACCTTCTCGGAAAGGCGCGCAAAGCCCTCCGGATCAAGGGACTCAAGGTCCGCAACGGCTCAGTGACCGACAAGATTCTCCGAATCGTGAAATATGCTCTCGTATTCTGGATATTCTACATGACCGTGAACTCCAGCGAACTTTTCTGCAAGAATCTGGACCCGTATTATGCGATTGCAACCGGATTCAAGGGCGAAATCACCCTCTGGATGTCCATCACGACCATCTGCCTGGTGGTTCTGGGAAGCTTCTTCATCGACATGTTCTGGTGCCGCTATCTCTGTCCGCTCGGAGCCATTTCCAACTCTCTGAAGTTCTGGATGTGGATCGGTGTGCTTTTCGGGGCTTATTATGTGGCTGATGTAGTCGGTGCAGACATCCCATGGGCTGTCCTGCTCGGAGCATTCTGCATTCTGGGCTACCTGCTGGAGATCTTCCATGCAAAGCCTAAGCTTCAGATTCTCCATGTGATGAAGAATGAGGGCTCATGCACGAACTGCGGACTTTGCAACAGGGCCTGCCCTTATAATATCGATGTAAAGGGATGCCGCAACGGAAAGGTGGATTCAGTGGACTGCACCTTGTGCGGAGAATGCGTGGCATCATGTGCCAACGGAAGCCTGAGAATCGGAATGCGCCGAAACGGCAGGAGCAAGATATGGAACTATGCTCCGGCAGTCCTGACAGTGGTTCTCATAGCTTTCGGAATGTGGGCAGGGGGCAAGTTCGAGCTTCCTACCATCGATGTGGAATGGGGAATAGAGAATGTGGCCGAGGACGGTACAGTGACACAGCTTGTGAACCCGGATTCACTCAAGACAGTGAAGATGGAAGGACTCAAGTCGATCAAGTGCTACGGCAGTTCCATGGCATTCAAGGCCAAGCTCCAGAAGATTCAGGGCATCCATGGCGTCAAGACCTTTGTGACCCACAAGACAGCTGATATCCTTTACAATCCTGCTGTCATCACTCCTGAAAAGATTCAGGAAGCGATATATGTACCTTCAAAATTCAGAGTACAGACCCCTGACCACAATGAACTTGATTCGCTCAAAGTCATCACCATCAGGACAGAAGGCATGTATGACAAGATGGATATCAACTACCTCGGCCTTCAGATGCGCCTGACCGGAAAGAGGATATACGGACTCGAGACCGAGTGGGCCTGTCCTCTGATCGTACGCGTGTATGCTGCTCAGGATGAAGAACTTGACGAGGACTGGTTCGAAGAGATAGTGGAGATGGACAAACTTGTCATGCCTGTTCACGGCGGCGGCACAAAGGAGATTGAGGTGGACTATGAATTTGTGGAGATGGAAGACGAGGTGACGGCAATCAGCACAGAGGACTTCATCAGGAAGATGTTCAATCCGTTCAAGGCTGAGTTCAGGTCAAGGATTGAGGAAAATGCCGGCAAGAAGCAGTATATATATGAAATTCCTGACAGGAACTACGAGAAGCCTATCATCCTTCGCAACATGCCGTTTGTCAGCAACCACCTTTCAAAGCATGACGGTGTGATCGGCATATATCTCAACCTCAACAAGGACCTGGTTCCGGCAATTCAGGTGAGATATGCAGAGCCTATGACAGCTGACAGGATCTGGGAGCTGCTGAACATGGAAACCTGGACCATCACCTACTCCAAGGAGGATGTCAGGGAGGTACCGGCCAAGCTGACATTCAAGACTCCGGGAACCGAATATAAGTATTAATATGAAATATCGCGTATATATATCGTTTATTATCGGGGTGGTGCTGAGTGCCGGGGTGGCACGGGCTGACGAGGGCATGTGGATGATCCATGCCATCGACGCAGCCCTGGAGAAGAAGATGCAGGAAAGAGGGCTGGAGCTTTCGGCAAGGGAGATATATGATTCTGACGCTCCGGGAAGTTCGATTGCCGACGCTGTGGTGTCACTGGAATTCGGCTGCACCGGAAGCATCATATCCGACCGGGGACTCCTGATCACCAACCATCATTGTGCATATTCCGATGTGCATAGACTGAGCACCCCTGAACACAACTACCTTGAAGAGGGATTCTGGGCCATGCGCTCGGACGAGGAGAAGAACATCCCGGACAAGAAGGTGTATTTTCTCAAGAAGGTAGTGGATGTAACAGATGAGGTCATGGAACTTGAGGCACAGCTCAAAGCCGAGGGCAGACCGTTCGGAATGCGTCGTCTGAGTCATCTGATGGAAAAACGCTATAAGGAGAGCACCGGCCTTGAGGCATGGTTGTCTTCGATGTGGAAAGGATCCAGATACTATATGGCTCTGTATCAGATGTATGCAGACGTCCGTCTTGTGGCGGCTCCACCAGTATCATCAGCAGCCTTTGGAGGAGATATAGACAACTGGGAGTGGCCTCAGCACAAATGCGACTTTGCAATGTATCGTGTATACACCGCTCCTGACGGATCTCCTGCAGAATATTCAGAAGACAATGTGCCTATGAAGCCGGCTGCCAGACTGAAGATATCCCTCGATGGATACAAGCCAGGAGACTACACCATGGTCATCGGGTATCCGGGAAGCACCAACCGTTACAGCAGTTCTTTCGAAACCGACTTTAACGAGACTCTCAAACTCCCTATAGCCAACAGATTACGTGGCGACCAGATGGCAATCATCAAGGAGTGGATGGACTCTGACCCTCAGGTGAGACTCAAATATTCCGACTATTACTTCAGCCTGAGCAATGTCCAGGAATACTGCAGCGGCGAGGTGGAGTGCTTCGGAAGGTTTGACGTGGTGGAGAGCAAGGAGGCTCTTGAGAAGGAACTTCAGGAATGGATTTCAGCCGACCCGGAACGGAAAGCACGCTGGGGCACTCTTCTGAACGACCTCAAGGCCAAATATTCCGCAACTCAGAAGGGTGAATGGGACGTAAACTATCTGCGTGAGAGCCTTGTGAGGGGCACCCGCATCAGCAGGGTCATGCATAGGATCACTTCATACCGCGCAGACGACACCAGAGCTCTTCCCGGAATCATGAAGAAGGAATATGACAAGATGGACCTCAGGGTGGAGAAAGACCTGTTCGGATATGCCGTCCGCCAATACTATACCAATGTGGACTCAACGATGTGGGGACCATACCACAGGGAACTGTATGCCGCCTGCGAAGGAGACATACAGAAGACAGCCTCCGAAGTGTGGAACGGAAGCGTACTCACTGATGAGGGACGCAGGGATGCCTTCACTGCGAGGACTCCTTCGATTGAGGAATATAAGGCTGACCCTCTATACCGCTTCTTCCAGGATGTCAAGGTCAAGACCTTCAATGATGTCATCGCCGAGGCGGAGGGCGAACCCAAGCGTTCCGCTTTAAGGAAGGAATTCACCCAGGCCCTTTATCAGATGTATATGGACAAGGGCGTGGCTCAGTACCCTGATGCAAACTCGACAATGAGGATAACCTATGGAACCGTGGGGTCTCTTGAGCCCCGCGATGCGGTCATATGCGACTGGAAGACCACTCCTGCGGGAATACTTGAAAAATATGACCCTTCGGACTATGACTTCAACCTGAGTGACCGTCAGTATCTTCTGTACAGGAAGGGAGACTGGGGAAAATGGGGATTCAATGCAGACGGTACTCCGGGTCAGGGACCTGACATGTATGTCAATTTCCTTACTGACAATGACATCACGGGAGGAAACTCCGGCAGTCCGGTCATGAATTCCCGGGGAGAACTCATCGGACTCGCATTCGACGGAAACAAGGAGTCACTGGCCAGCGACATGCTCTACACCCCGCACTACAACAAGTGCGTATGCGTGGACATCCGCTTCATCCTCTGGACCCTGGACCGATATGCCGGAATGACCCGCATCATCGAAGAACTGCATCTTTAAAATTGCTGAATATTAACACTATACGAAAAAACGCCTGCTCCCAATGGAGCAGGCGTTTTTTCGTATGTGGCTGAATCACAGCGGGTTATGCGTCACGGCTTTATCTGACGACTATCTGACCGCCCTGCACATCGATTGTGATGACGCTGTCGCGACGGACATGGCCGTCGAGGATGGACTTGGCAAGGAGATTCACCAGTTCCTTCTGCATCAGACGCTTGATAGGGCGCGCGCCGTAAGCAGGTTCGTAGCCTTTTGTGCTCATATATTCCTCGAAGGCCTCCGTGAAGGAAATATTCACTCCATTCTCGGCAAGCTTAGACCGGAGATCACTCATCTGCATCCTCAGGATATCCCTGATGTCTGTCTGCGACAGAGGTTCGAACATTATCACCTCATCGATCCTGTTGAGAAATTCCGGACGGACTGTGCGTTTGAGGACCTCCAGGACCTCAGTGCGGCATTCTGCCAGGAGGGCTTCCCTTGCAGATTCATCGACTCGACCTTCGGCCTCGCTCGGAATGCCATCCAATCCATTCTCCCCAGTGGAGGTGGACTGAGCCGGAAGAGGATGAGCCGAACGTTGAGCCGCGGAGCGGATTGTATCCGAGAGGCGGTTCTCTTCAGGCACGATCCGGTCTGACTGAGAAGCATTCGTAATCATCGGGAGACGTTCCATATATGACTGGATGATGTCGGCACCCACATTCGAAGTCATTATGAGGATGGTGTTCTTGAAATCCACAGTACGGCCTTTATTGTCTGTCAGACGTCCGTCATCAAGCACCTGAAGAAGTATATTGAACACATCCGGATGAGCTTTTTCTATCTCGTCAAGAAGCACGACCGAATATGGTTTGCGGCGCACAGCCTCAGTAAGCTGTCCTCCTTCGTCATAGCCGACATATCCCGGAGGCGCACCCACAAGACGACTCACTGAGTGACGCTCCTGATATTCGCTCATATCGATCCTCGTCATCATATTCTCGTCGTTGAAAAGGAACTCGGCAAGAGCCTTTGCAAGCTCGGTCTTTCCCACACCTGTGGTACCCATGAACAGGAAGGAGCCTATAGGACGCTTTTCGTTCTGGAGTCCGGCACGTGAACGGCGGACAGCATCTGCAACAGCCTCGATCGCCGCATTCTGCCCCACAACCCTCTTATGCAGCTCCGCCTCCATCCTCAGGAGTTTCTCCCTCTCGCTTTCCAGCATCCTCTTGACCGGGATTCCTGTCCATTTTGCAACGACTTCGGCTATGTCCTCAGGAGTGACGGCTTCCGTGATTATAGGGTCCTTGATGGCAGCCTGACGAGCCGTCAGCTCATCAATCCTGGACTGCGCCTCCGTCATCTTTCCATAACGGATCTCCGCCACCTTGCCATAATCTCCGGCTCTTTCCGCATTATGCGCCTGAATCTTGTAGTCCTCCATCTGCTGACGACTTTTCTGGAGCTCCGACAATATGCCCTTTTCCTCATCCCAACGCCTGCGTAAGTCATCTCTCTCAGAGTTGAGCGTCTTCAGTTCTTCCTTGATCTTGTCCATCTTGAGGGACACGCCTTCACGCTTTATGGCCTCGCGCTCGATTTCCAGCTGACGTATCCTGCTATCAAGTTCCGCAATGGGTTCAGGTACGGAATTCATCTCCAGCCTGAGCTTTGAAGCAGCCTCATCCACAAGGTCTATCGCCTTGTCCGGAAGGAATCGGCTGGTGATATATCTGTGCGAAAGTTCCACGGCTGCAATGAGTGCATCATCCTCTATACGGACCTTATGATGGTTTTCGTAACGTTCCTTCAGACCTCGCATTATCGATATTGAAGCCGCAGGGGAAGGCTCGTCCACCGTAACCATCTGGAAACGACGCTCAAGAGCCTTGTCCGCCTCGAAGTATTTCTGATACTCGTCAAGGGTCGTGGAACCTATTGTACGAAGTTCGCCACGTGCCAAGGCCGGCTTAAGGATATTTGATGCATCCATCGCACCCGAACTCCTTCCTGCTCCGACAAGGGTGTGGATCTCGTCTATGAAAAGGATGACTTCTCCGTCACTGTCCACGACCTCCTTCACAACCCCCTTCAGACGCTCCTCAAATTCACCCTGATACTTTGCACCGGCGATGAGGGCTCCGAGATCCAGGGAATATATCTTTCTGCTCTTAAGATTCTCCGGAACATCTCCATCCACGATCTTCTGGGCTATGCCCTCGGATATTGCGGTCTTTCCCACGCCCGGCTCACCGACCAGAATGGGATTGTTCTTCGTTCTGCGGCTGAGGATCTGCAGGACCCTCCTTATCTCCTCGTCTCTACCGATGACGGGATCGAGCTTTCCTTGCGCTGCCCTCTCATTGAGATTGACAGCGAACCTGCTCAGATTTTCAAACTTGTTTTCTGCCATTTTCATTTCCTCCTGTACTATGGAGGCCTAACTGCATGTTCCCTTGGTATCGCCATTTCGTACCGACATGGAAATACGCAGAATAAGCCGTCCGGTTATTGAACCGAACGGCTATAAGTCAAAATATATTCCAAAGCGCCTTTTCTGACAAAATGTCAGTCAGGCTGAACAGGCTTGATTACTCAGCAACTTCTTCTGAAGGAGCCTCAGTTGCAGGAAGCGCCGCAGGGAACTCAGGTGCAGGAGTCTCCAGCTCGATCTTCTCGGTGAGATCTACATCATCAACCTTGTTGCTCATGGTGAAGGAAGTCACTATCGAAACGAGGAAGATGAATCCTACAAGTCCCCAAGTGATCTTCTCAAGGATATCAGCTGTCTGGCGAACACCGAAAGTCTGGTTACCTGCCACGAAATTGCTTGCAAGTCCGCCGCCCTTTCCATTCTGAAGCAACACGATGAGCGTGATGAGCACGCTGGCGATAAGCACAAGCACTGTCAAAACTGTGAATAATACGTTCATGGTTATCTAAAAACTAATTTAATCCGTTTAATTTTTCAATAAGGGTTGCAAAGTAAGCACTTTTTTCCGGATATGCCAAAATAAGTTTGGAATAAATCTGTTTTGCCTGCTCATAATAACCCTGTTCTGCGTATATCTGGGCAAGTGTTTCTGTATACAGATCGAATTCCTCACTGTCAGCCACACCCTCATAAGACTTTTCCTGCTGAGCCTTGGCGGCATACCTGGAGAACACGTTGTCAGAAGAATCCCTCACCTTGTCGTAGTCGGACTGGCTGAAATAATCACCTCCCACCACATAGACCTTTCTTTTCTCCACATGGCCATCTTCAACGACAACAGGCTCACGATCAGTGATATATGATTTGATTATCTGCTCTATGTCACCGTCGCTCCAGTCGCTTTGGGATGTAGAACACATGATTTCAGCAACCTTTTCGCGGGATACCACATACATTGCGACATCATCATACTGTGCAAGGTCACCGCCCATACGGCTCATCCTGCGGCACAGCTCAACCCTGGCCCCTCCGAACCAAGGGCAGAGGTTGACGACTCCCATGAGTTCGTCAAGATTGAGTTTTTTCAGGTCCATGTATCCCATATGTCCTACCAGTTTGCCACAGTGGCGTTGAAGATATCCTCACAGAGCTTCTCCACAATCTCCTCACAAAGACTGGATTCCACAGCATCAAGCGACTGCATGGCATCAAAGTCGGCATAGGCCGAGAATCCCTTGTCCTCAAAATTATCCTCCGGATATTTTCTGTTCACAAATGTAACTTTCACATTCACTGTCAGACGGTTCTGCGCTGCCTGTTCGTTCGCACCGATGGCCGTGGCCTTCACATCATAGCCGGTCACTGCTCCCAGAATCTCAAGGTCTCCATCCATATCCACCTGCTCAAGCTTGGTGAGCTTGCGGAACTTTTCCTGCAGAGCCTCTGTCATCTGGTTGCTCAGCGAAGGGTTCACCTTCAGGGCAGTATACTCGAAGTAGTTGACAGTCACGGTCTTGACATCCGGCTGGATGGAAGTTCCTGTAAATGAATATATTCCACATGACTGTACGATAAATGCAGTGGCAGCCAGAGCCGCCACCACACATAGTGTAGCTATGAATGTTCTTTTTCCTGTCATCACTTGATATTCTTGATCTTACGATAAAGCGTCCTTTCCGATATCCCCAATTCCGCTGCCGCAGCCTTTCTGTTGCCCCCATGCTTGCGGAGCACCCTCTCGATCAGATCCTGGTTTGCTGTCCTGATGGAAAGATCCTCCGGGATGTTCTCCTCAAGTTCCTGCTCTTCCGGATCTTCATTCTGAGGAATATCCTCATGCACATTCATCTCCGGCGGAGCTATGGCTGTAGCTGATGGACGCGCAAGCCCCGCCTTGGCTACAACGTCCTTAAGGTAGTCCACATCCTGCTTCAGCTGGAGAAGCATCCTGATTATAGCCTCCCTCTCGCCTGGATTATCTGAAAAATCCTTGCCGGAAGGTGTTGTGGCGGGAAGAAGATTAGGTTCTTCCTTCGGAATATATTTCGAAAGTATCTCCGTGTCTATCACACACTTGTCCGTATAACCTGACATGCGCGCAGATTCCAGGGCAGATATGGTCTCTGCCACATTCTTGAGCTGTCTGATATTGCCCGGCCAACGGTACTTTCTCAGCATGATGGACGCATCTTCTGTCAGAGTGGCCTTGCACATTCCGTATTTGTCCGAGAAGTCAGAGGCAAACTTACGGAACAGCAGGTTTATGTCGGTCGGACGCTCACGGAGTGCCGGCATCGAGATGGACACGGCATTCAGTCTGTAATAGAGGTCTTCCCTGAACTTTCCCTTGGACACGGCATGCATGAGGTTGACGTTTGTGGCCGCCACCACACGCACATCCGTCTTAAGCACCTTGGACGATCCCACGCGGATGAATTCTCCGGACTGAAGGACCCTCAGGAGCTTGGCCTGGGATGCAAGAGGAAGCTCTCCCACCTCATCAAGGAAGAGGGTACCTCCGTCAGCCTCTTCAAAATATCCCTTCCGCATCTCGTTTGCACCGGTGAACGAACCCTTCTCATGACCGAAGAGCTCCGAATCCACAGTGCCCTCAGGAATGGCTCCACAGTTGATTGCAAAGTACTTTCCACGCCTGCGGGAGCTGTTCTGGTGGATGATGCGGGGAATGTTCTCCTTTCCGACTCCACTCTCTCCTGTGACAAGCACGGTTATGTCGGTCGGAGCAACAGCGACAGCAATCTCCAGCGCCCTGTTGAGCGCCGGATCATTGCCGATTATATCGAATTTATTCTTTAAAGTCTGTAGTTCCTGATTTGTCATAACGGCACAAAGTTACAAAATCGCTTGAAATTTACACCCACGACACTCATAAAATATAAAAATATGATTATCTTTGCGCTTTGGTATGCCTATGCGCGAGCGCGCAGGCACCGAAAACAAGACAAACAAACCAATCAAATCTAATAAACAAATGAAAAAAGGTATCAAATTATTTTCTGCTGCCATCCTCGGCCTTGCTGCAGTAGCATGTAGCTCACCAGAGAAGATGGCTGAGATGTCAGAGAACGTAACCGTTAAGTGCGAGCCTGCAGTTCTCGAAGTTGTAGGCGGCGAGATCGACGCTACAGTTTCTGTAACTTATCCGGAGAAGTACTTCCACGCCAAGGCTATCCTTGAGGTTACTCCAGTAATCGTTTACGAGGGTGGTGAGGCTAAGATGGAGCCTTTCATGTTCCAGGGTGAGAAGGTTAAGGACAACTACGAGGTGGTTCCTTCAGATGGTGCAACAGTAACCAAGAAGGTAAACTTCACTTACGCTCCAGGCATGGAGAAGTGCTACCTCGAGCTCCGCGGCGTTGTAAAGTACAAGAACAAGAACACTGACGTTCCTTCAAAGAAGGTTGCTGACGGTGCAAACACCACTTACATGCTCGTATGCAAGAAGGGTGCTCTTGACCTTAAGGCAGACAACTATCAGGAGATCATCAAGCAGACAGCTGAAGGCCAGATCCTTTACACAATCAACAGCTCATCTGTAAGAAACAACCAGTACAAGTCACAGTCAATCAAGGACTTCCAGGCTGCTCTCGACGAGATCAAGGCTAACGAGCGCAAGACTCTCGTTGGTACTGACGTTGTAGCATACGCTTCACCAGACGGAAAGGAAGACCAGAACGCCAAGCTTTCTGACAACCGTTCAAAGTCTGCTGAGAAGGCATTTGCAAAGGTTACAAAGAAGCATCCTGCTGACGCTCCTGTAAACGTTACAAGCGTAGGTGAGGACTGGGAAGGATTCCAGGAGCTCGTTGCTGCTTCTGACCTCGAGGACAAGGATCTCATCATCCGCGTTCTTTCTATGTACAGCGATCCAGCTGTTCGTGAGAAGGAGATCAAGAACATGTCAGCCGTTTACTCAACTCTCGCTAAGGAGGTTCTTCCTGAGCTTCGTCGTGCAAGATTCATCGCTAACGTAGAGTACAAGAACTACACCAGCGAGGAGCTCCTCAAGCTTATCGAGGAGAACATCGACGTTCTCGACGAGACTGCTCTTCTCCGCGCTGCTACCCTCGTGAAGGAGAACAGCCAGAAGATCGCTCTCTACAAGAAGGCTGTTGAGAAGTTCAACAGCGCAAACGGTCAGTACAACCTCGCTGTGACTTACATCAGGGACGGCAAGCTTGCAGAGGCTAAGGCTACTCTCGCTAAGTGCGCTAAGGACGCTGACTGGAACAACGCAATGGGTGTTGTTGCTCTTCAGGAGAACAACCTCGCTGAGGCTACAAAGTACTTCAACGCTGCTGCAAACAAGTCTGCAAAGGCTAACCTCGCAGTTGTTGACGTTCTCAACGGCGACTACAAGGCTGCTGCCGCTAAGCTCGGTGACTGCAAGTGCTTCAACGCTGCTCTCGTAGCTCTCCTCAACGGAAACAACGCTCCAGCTGCCGCTCTCAAGTGTGAGTGCCCTGAGGCTGCTTACCTCCGCGCAGTTGCTGCTGCACGTCAGGGTGACGCTGCCGGTGTAAAGGCTAACCTTGAGGTTGCAAAGAAGTGCGAGAAGCTCGCTGCAAGAGCTGAGAAGGACGTTGAGTTCGCTCAGTACAGATAATTCATAATACCATATGAAACAGAAGGAGATGACCTCAGAATCGGTCATCTCCTTTCTTTATATATACATAGCCCCTTGAAGCAGCGCCGCGACAGCGAGGCAGATTTTGAGGCAATTTGCTGCCTTACGGACTGCACGACGAAGCTCAGGAATTCATGAGGAAAATGAAGGCCGGAGACCAGGATTCGAACGGAATGGCGTAAGGAAGGTCAGCATCTCAGCCGCAGCCGGAAAGGCACGACAAAAGACCTATCCCCTGAAGATTTCACGGATGTTTACGAAGATGCGGTAAGAAGCATATAGGATCATGGCTATGTAGGCAGCAAGCATAAGCTTCGAGTTTGAAGTCAGCAGACCGGCCTTTACATGATTGACGGTCAGCATTATAAGAACGACCAGAACTGCAGCCATGACTACAGCGACCATTGCCTTGAGAATCTTGTGTTGGTTCATATCAATAGTATTAACTTGGGTAAAGGTAGAAAGAATTTCTGATTATATGAGTTTCTTGCGGAATTCCTGCGGGGTCATGCCCTTTGATTTTCGAAAGGCCCTTGTGAAATATGGAGCAGTCTTGAATCCACATTCCTTTGCAATGTCGGAGATAGGTTTTCCATGAACAGAGAGAAGGGTGACCGCCTTGTCAATCCTCATATCGTTGAGATAATCTGCAAAACCTTTACCGTAATGTCTTTTGAAGAACATACAGAAATATGTTCTATTCATGCCGACATACCTTGCGATTTCTTCAAGGGAAATCTTGCTATAAATATTACTAACTATATATCTATCAATAACTTCCAACTTCTCCTGGATGGTCTGGGCCTCATATGCTGAGGGCTGGAGAATCCTTGTCATGTCCTTCCTTGTAGCAAGCAGATCAAGCAGACCAAGCATGTTTTGGGGTTCATTGGAGGATTCACAAGAAGAAAGTTCCCTCAAAATATTGCACATCTTCATCCATTTCGGGCCATAAACAGCATATGGAACGTCGATTTCACGCACCCCGAGAACGACCCCGTTAAGGGTCTTGAAAACTCCCAAAAGGGAGGTCAGCCAGGCATCATCAAAGCGCAAAATCACTGCATCTACACTTGCATTATATTCATCACCTAATTCTGCTGCAGCAAAGCTATAGGACATCCTTGGAGGCATAATGATCATGTCGCCCTCATTGAGGCATCTCAAATCAGAATCAAGGATGTACATTCCTATCCCTTTTTTGATATAAACAACTGTCCAATAGACATTAGTTTTCTGTGTTTCAGCACTTTTTGTCAGCAGCTCCATGCCGCCAAGGATGTAAGATGACATAGGAAAACGTTTAATTACACTATGCAAATATAAGATAATTTTTACAAAATATAAGATAACGTCAAAAATTTTACATTTTTTTAGAAATCAATTCAAAAAATTCATAAAATTTACGAAATATTCACATTGCTCCAGATGAAGGAAAACAAAAGAAAAAAGTGGGACTCACCTCTCAAAAAGAAGAGAAAATCCCACCGATTGAAGCAGTCTGAAAAGTTCAGCAGCCTAATAGACTAATTTTACTCCCAAGAAGAAGGCACGAGGGAGGGTCGGACCATAAATATAGCCTGAATCACGGTCTGCTCCCGAGTCAAAATCGCGCTGAAATGAGTTAAAAATGTTCTGAATTCCGGCATTCAGCTGCAGACTGAAGCTTCCGTGGAACATCAGATCGTATGATGCCTTGAACCCCATGTCCATGAAGTCCGGAGTCTCCACAGTCGTGTTCTTTTCAATCATGCCTGCATGGTGCTCGACAAGCATCTTTCCAGTGTAGGTGCCGGAGAGGGCTAAAGTCAACTGTTTCAGAGGATTATATGATGCCGTAAAGTACCCGTAAAGGTTCGGGGTACGGAACATTGTCTTAGTCCGTGGAACATCATTATCATCGCTCCACGAACGTGCTTCCTTATACTTTGAGCTCTGTGCTGTGAGGCCCAGCTGAAGCTGAAATATGTTCCTCCAGGCCACCTTTCCTTCAAGATTTCCGCCAAAGACGCGGGCGCCTGATTCGTTGTGGCGTTCCTTGATGAGAATCCCGTTTTCGAAGCCGATTTCCTTCAAGGCAAAAATATCGTCAAGATCCGTGAAGAATCCTTCGACAAGGAAGTTGCCCTGCCAGTCTCCCCATCTGTGATATATGTCGGCAGAAACGCTGACACTTTGGGATTTTTCCACGCTGAGATCATCAGCGAGTCTGATCATGGACACAGTTCCTCCCACATTGTCTATGTGCAGGTCTTCGTCAAAGGCCTGAGGAGCGCGGAATCCATAAGAATAACTCGCTCTGAGATTGATATTTTCCGTAGGATTGTATCTGAGGTTGGCCCGGGGGCTGAAAATAACCTTTTCAATCAGATTATGCTTGTCCAGACGGCCTCCGATGAGGATTCCCCATTTTTCATTCTTCCATTCGTTCTGGGCGTAGGCGCTGATGATTCTCACAGTCTGAGCAGTGGTCCTTCCGTAGCCCCACATATTATCCCTGAGATAATCCTCGTTATATTCAAGGCCTGCCGTGAGATCGGATGGCATGAACAGGAATCTGTCGAACTTATGGACATACTGCATTCCTCCCACCCATGTGAGGTCAGTGGTATTTCCATATGCATCAGGGTCCATTCCTGCTCCGTAATAACTATCCCTGTTGATGTGCTGGAGAGAAACGAATGCATTGAATCTATGCTTCTGATTCCTGGAAAACTGATCGTACTTGAGGCCACCGGTATTGATTCCGTGCTTGGTCTGCTCGGCAATCATCGCCTCGTGAGGAGGAAGGTCAAGATTGTCTCCTCCGCGACGGAATTCCTGAAGATGGTGATATTCAGCTGTTATCTTGGAATAAAGTCCAGTCTTGACATAGCCTCTGAAGCCCACTGTCTGACCAGAAATCCTCGAAAGCTCCGTGAATCCGTCTCCATTGGCATCCCAGGCATCCTTTGCCGTATTCTGACCAAAGACAGCGAGTCCGAGCTTGTTGTCTTCAGAAACGATGGAAGCATTGATGTCAGTGGTGTTATGGAAGGCTGAGGAGCCTATGTAAGTGGTCGTGTGAGAGATGCTGGAAGAATTCCTCACCGGCTCCTTGGTTATTATATTTATGGTTCCCGCGACGGCAGAAGAGCCGAACAGGGCAGATCCTCCGCCTCTCATGACCTCAACCCTGTCCACCATGTTTGCAGGAAGCTGCTCGATTCCGTACACACCGGCCAGAGCGCTGAAGATAGGGCGGGAATCAATAAGTATCTGAGTATACTGTCCGTCCAGACCATTTATCCTCACCTGCTGGAAACCGCAGTTCTGACAGTTGTTTTCGACCCTCACTCCAGGCTGAAAAGAGAGTCCCTGAGCCACTGTAGTGCTGTTTGTCCTTTCGTATATGTCCATACCCAGCACATTGACGAGGGTCGGAGACATCCGTCTGGTGGTCTCGCTTCGTGTTGCCGACACTATGACACCGTCTATCTGAACGAGATCCTCATCAAGAACAAAGTTTATCTCATACGACCTTCCCCTCCTCACTTCCACATCATGGGTCTGAGTCTTGTATCCTATTGCCGAGACCTCCACAGTGAAGCTTCCTTCCGGCACATTCCTTATGATATAATGACCTGTGCTCTCGGTGGACACGCCGATAGTGGTTCCCTTGAGCATGACGACTATATACGGAAGATGTTCTCCGGTGTTTCTGTCTATCACATGTCCATGTATATGTGCGTCCGTATTGTTTTTGTCTACCTCTATTGTATTGGCTGCTTCAGCGGACAGTGCCACACACAGCACCACCGCCAAAGCAGAAAAAATCCGTTTCATTTTTCTGTTTGATTTAATTTGTTACTGAATCTTATGACCGGGAGAATTAAGCCTGAGGCGGTCCGCGAAGCGAATGCACAAAAGCCACATCGCAGGAGTGCGATGGCTGGATATACTTTGTGCCGGATTCAGATAACAGAAAGAATGGCGCATCTGCACCAAGGAAGAAAGCCGTCGCCTCTGTCTGAAAATGAGAGAGGATGTCGATTACGGCATATTGCGAGTCACTGTGGCTGTGTTCAGAAGTTCCTCCTAGATGGGAGTGCACCACAGACGACCCATTCACTATATGGACATGTGAAAACATGCTGATACCTGAGTAGTAACAGCCGAACAGCACGAGAAGAATCAGGGCTGAATATTTTCTTACATATCCCATAACCGGTTTCGAGTCGGCAAAGGTATTAAAAAAAAACGCATGCGGCAAGATGCTCTGATTTGCCGCATGCGTCAGATTCGAAGGGGACATCCTACCTGTGAAGAAATGCCCTTTCCAGAGCCTGGGAAATGTTGATGATGAAATCACCCATCTTCTCAAGCTCGTTCACTATATCCATATAATATACACTGGTATGATAGTTCTTCTGATTGGTCTCGATCTCCTCGATTTCCGAATCCCTGAGATAGTTCCTGAGATTATTTATCCGGTCCTCGGCATTGCAGGCATTGGAAACCTCCACAAGCTCACCCTTGTATGCGGCATTCAGATTGGCTATCATGGCCTCATAGGCTCCATCCACCAGAGCAACCATATCTTCCAGCTTCCTGACAGTATCCTGGTCGAAGGTCTTCTTGTGGATATTCCTTCTGGAAAGGATACGGCTAATGGATTCTCCCGAATCTCCGAGAGATTCGATTTCACCTATGATCTTGTACATAGCCTTGATCTTTCGGGAGGTATCCTCGCTTATATCGCCTTCGGAAACAGCATTCAGGAAGGCTGCAATCTCATATTCCATGCGGTCTGATATCTCCTCATACTTAACCAGCTTACCTCGGAGCTCCTCAAATCTGTCAGGATCCGTCTCCCTGATGGCCTGACCGGCATAACCGAGACCATTCCTTGAAATCTGAGCAAAATGGATGATTTCGTCAAACGCCTGTTCTGTAGCGAGTTCAGGGGTGGCAAGTGGTCCGGCCTCAATATATTTAAGCCTATAGACCTCATCACCTGAATCCTTGGAAGGCTTGATTATGGAGCATACCAGTTTCTCTATGGCTGCAACAAACCATATGAGGATGAAGGTGTTTATGGTGTTGAAGAGAGTGTGGAGCATGGAAAGTCCGTAGAGGGCGGCTGTCTGGGATTCCGTCTGTACAGGCAGACCGTTGGCATCATAGGTCACATCCACTGTAAAATCCGGTGCCGCCGGATCAGGAACTCCGAAGATTCCAGCAGTTATCCAGCCTATGAGCTTAAGGAACACCGGATATGCAATCAGAGCCCAGATCACTCCGAACACATTGAAGACAGTGTGTGCGAGAGCAGCCCTCTTGGCGGATGTATTACCCACTGCTGCCGCTATGTTGGCGGTGATGGTGGTTCCGATGTTCTCTCCCAGCACCATGGCACAGGCCATGTCAAACCTGACCCAGCCCATATTCAACATGATGAGAGTCAGGGCCATAGTCGCGCTTGATGACTGGAGAACGAGCGTGAGGATGGTTCCGAAGACAAGGAATATCAGCACGGAG
The DNA here is from genome assembly GCA_017502125.1 of Bacteroidales bacterium. GTDB lineage: Bacteria > Bacteroidota > Bacteroidia > Bacteroidales > UBA932 > Cryptobacteroides. The sequence goes on from JAFVVN010000016.1 coordinate 178,998, forward strand.
CCGAATCCGTATCCCTGCCATCCCTGGATGAACGAAAGCACCTCCGGGGTCTTCTGAAGGTCAGGAACCGAGTTCTTCATGAGGGAAAGTCCGAGGAAGAGCAGAGAGAAGCCCACTATAAGCTCTGAAATATTCCTTCTGTGATCTTTTTTCGATATGGAGAACACAAAGCCGAGAGCCATCAACGGAACTGCCAGAATGGAGATATCGGCCTTGAATCCGAGCCAAGACACCAGCCACGCTGTCACTGTCGTTCCTATATTTGCTCCCATGATGACGCTTATGGCCTGGGCAAGGGTCAGAAGCCCGGCATTCACGAAACTCACGACCATCACTGTCGTAGCACTTGAAGACTGGATGACCGAAGTTATTCCGAGACCCGTCAGAACTCCCTTGAACGGATTTGATGTCATGGCAGAAAGGAAGTTGCGAAGTCTGTCGCCTGCCGCTTTCTGCAAGCCGGAACTCATAAGGTTCATTCCATAGAGGAACATACCGAGGGCTCCGAGCAGAGTGAAAAGTTGAAGTACCATAAATATATGTTTATTATCCTATCTGTGTGCTTAAGAGGTACCATGTGTAGGCAATGAAACCAATGAACATGAAGGTTCCTGAGGCCCTGCCTATCCTGCCTTTTATTCCCAGAATAATCGGAATGACCGCAGCCACAATCATCACGCAGTAGTCCACAGCAGTGATTCCCGACGAGTTGAGCGGCATCACCTGAGAGCTTAATCCAAGAATCCAGGTGATATTGAATATGTTGGAACCGATGATGTTTCCAAGTGCCAGCTGGGTGTTTTTCTTAAGTGCCGCAGCAACCGAGGCCGCAAGCTCAGGAAGCGAGGTTCCGCAGGCGATGAGTGTGAGGGATATGAACGCGTCATTGACTCCGAAAGACCTTGCAATCCTGACAGCATTGTCCACGAAGAGGTCACAGCTGACAATCAGCACTGTAAGACCTCCTACAACCTTCACAACAGCAAGCCAGAGCGGTGTTTTCTCCTCTTCTAAGGCTGTCTGCTCAGAAACCTGTCCTCCAGCCTTGCGGTCCCTGTGGAACGAATACCACATGAAACCGAAGAAGCAGACAAGAAGAATCAGACCATCAGGACGGCTGACGACCGGAGTGCCACCCGTAAAGAAATTGAACACGAGCACTGTGAGAAGCAATGATACCGCTATGCACACCGGAAGTTCAAACTTCATATTGCTTCTGTTCACGGTAATGGGAAAGAACATCGCTGTCAGTCCGAGGATTCCCAGTACATTGAATATATTGGACCCCACGACATTACCTATCGCGACATCTGCATTCCCCTGAAGCGCTCCGATGAAGCTGACCACAAGCTCAGGCATGGAGGTTCCCACACCGACAATAGCCGCACCTATGACAAAATCCGACACCTTCAGTCTTCTGGCAATGGAAACAGCTCCGGCCACGAGATAGTCCGCACCGAAGACTATACCCACCAGGGCTACCGCAAGAATTATATATTCCATATTACTTTATGAGTTTCTGAACATTCTCAATACCATACTCATATATCTTCGAGCATGGCTCATATTTGTAAGGGACATATTCAAAAAGCTGGAGATAGGCCTTCCCTGAGGTCTTGCTGAAATATATGTCCAGGCGCACTGCGTTGCCCTTGTCCTCCTCGGACAGGTCCACTGAATCCGGCTTCGATGCCAGAGCTGATGAAATGGGTGCATTCATAGCCTGCTGGAAGAAGCGCTCCTTCTTCTGATATCTGACACCTGTTTCTGTGTCCTTGTAAGCCGATTTCATCACAAGGATGAGGATGAGTCCTGCGAAGATGAGGAAAAAGCCGGTGATGTTCACAGCTGTGCCGGTGGGCAGCGCGATAAGGATGGCTCCCGCGATGATGAGTGTAGAGAATATTACTATGTCTTTTACAGAGCGTATTCTGATGAATTCCTTTTCCATGTTATTTATCATTTAGTAGTTATAGTTGGGCTGGCCCACTTCGGGCCATGATACAGATTGATTGAAGACACGCATAAGAACCCGTGATGAGGATTCCCACACGCCAGCCTACGAGACTCAGTAAGAGTCACTCAGGTTTCTTGTCTACTAAATGATGAGTTTCCCGAGACTGAGAAGCATATGTGCAGGCTCGGTCAAGGATGATTGGGTTATGATGGATATTTTCTGAATGAAATATTTCACACCGACATTGATTATTCTGCCGGTCTTTGCCACTTCAAGATTGTTCCTCTGTATGGTATTCGTCCTTCTGACTCCGCTCTGCAAGCGTGCAGGACCGGAATAAGAGACCTGACGCGGGATCCATAGGTGAGAATCGGAAGATGAATCATCCAGAAAGAAGGCAGCAGTGTTTTCAACCAGATTTTCGAGATAACCGGCTGTGGTCGATGTTGAAGGAGCATCCCCGCCCCTTATGAAGGCAGCTGCCACGACAAACGGAAGGAGATATTTCAGCACGGTTTTCATAAGCGTGAGCAAATATATGCATTTTTTGATTTATACAGTCAATTTTCCTCAATATTCCAGAACAAGGCAAATCAAGCGAAATGCATGCCGCCGCAAAATTGGCACATAACATCCTTTACAGGCAAAAAAGGAGAGATTTTTGCATATACACCGGTTTCTCAGAATCCATCTTGCCGTTCAGCGGCAGAAATAAAGACTACAGAATGGCACTTATCACATTGAACGAAATGGAAAACGCGACCCCTTTATTCCGAGGTCGTGCAGGCAACGCTTTATGCATGAGTCTCATGCGGATGCTTTCCGTGAACAAGGTCAACGACCTGTACGACAGATGCTCCGGCAGCAGAGGTCCTGACTTTGCCCGAGCAGTCCTGAAGGACATCGGGGTCGGATATGAGGTGCTGAACTCCGATGTGCTCTCCAGACTGCCGGAAGGGCCGTTCATCACGATAAGCAACCATCCGTACGGACATATTGACGGCATAATGCTCATAGATCTTTTCGGGCATATAAGGCCGGACTACAAGGTCATGGTCAACAATTTCCTCGGCCGGATCGAGGCACTGGGAGAAAACTTCATCAGAGTAACCCCCACAGGAACAGACAGGACGACCCCGACAAAGGAAAGCATACAGGGCATAAAGGACGCCGTCGCCCATGTCAGGAACGGTTGTTGCTTGGGGATTTTCCCGTCAGGTGCAGTGTCTGACCTGAGTCTGAAAGACAGATGCATCAGAGACAGGGAATGGCAGGAGGCGGTGATAAGGCTTATAAGGAAACTGAACGTTCCGGTTGTTCCGGTCCATTTTCTTGACAGGAACTCGAACTTCTACTATTCCTTGGGGCTGATCGACTGGAGGGTGAGGCTGCTGAGGCTCCCGAGCGAAGTCTTCAACAAGCGTGGAAAGGTCATAAGAATCGCGTTGGGAGAAATCATCCCTCCTGAACAGATGCAGGAGTTCAACGATATTGACATGTTGAGGAATTTTTTAAGGAATAAGGTTTATAATCAGCATTGACATGGAACAGAACAAGGCAGATGCGGTAAGGATACAGACTTCGGTCCTTAACGTGCTTGAAAAGAAGGTATTGGTGTGGCTTGCAGAACGTCAGCCCAAATGGATGACATCAGATATTCTGACATATCTTGGAACATTCGGAGCGGTGGTGATAGCCGCCGGATACATTCTGGCATCCTGGAACATCAACTTCCTGTGGCTCAGTTCCCTGGGCTTCATCATCAACTGGTATGGCGATTCGCTGGACGGAACTCTGGCAAGGGTGCGTAAAACACAGCGCCCAATATATGGATATTACCTGGACCACACGATAGATGCCATAAACGAGGTGATGATCTTCGTCGGGGTCGGCCTGTCCGGACTCATGCACCTGGAGATTGCCATGATGGCACTGGTGATGTACCTCCTGATGACCATAAACGTCAGCATCAACGCTCATCTGAAGAAGGAGTTCAAGCTGACATATGCCAGCATGGGACCGACCGAATTCAGGATCATAATGATCATCATAAACACGCTGTTTGTCCTGATACGTCCTCTTCGGGAGTTTTCGCATAGCTTTATGATCTGCGGTAACTTATTCACCTTCAAGGCTCTGGACTACATAGGAGTGGTGATAATACTTATCCTGGTTCTCATGTATCTGTCCACGGTCCGCAAGGATATCAAGGATTACGCAGAAATGGACCCGATGCCGAAAAAGGACTGACGGATGTGGAAGATACTGACAAGATATGTGAAGTTCATGGGTACAGGAGTGGTCGGAAGCATAGTCGACACTCTTGTACTCTGGCTCCTGTCCGATCTGGTCTTCTCCAAAGGCTATTGGGGTGAATACATCATCTCGCCTGTCATTTCCTTCCAATGTGCAGTAGCCGTAAACTACACCATCTCCTATTTCTATGTGTGGAAGGACAGGACACGAGGCCGGTCGGATGCCTCAGTAAAAAGATTCTTCAAGCTGTATGCAAGGTACAATCTGTCCAGTTCGGCCGTCTTCATCGTCAGGCTCGGGGTGCTGCTTCTGATTGAACGCTTCACCGGATGGGATGTGGTCCTGTGCAACCTGGCGGCGATGTGTTTCTCCGGCATTCTCAATTTTGCAATCAGCAACCTGCTCATATTCAAGAGGAAGAAGGCAGAATTTTGAGTGGGGCACACCTCATATGCAAAGGCTTTGTCGCTGGGTGGTACATAAAAAGGCTGGATTCATGTACCACCCGCATCTCAAAAGGGGTATTTTGAACCCAAAATGACACGGGTGCTACACGAACTGCTCAATTTTATGTCGCACCCGCGAGAAATGTCAAATTGGTGAGAGAGTATCCCGCTCTCTCCGGGATTTCGGCGCTGCGATCATGCGGGATTTGCTCCCTAAGGGCGCACATCCCTCTCCACTGCCGTGGGGGCCCTTGCAAGAAGGTAGACCGAAGCTGAAGCTTCGTTTTTGTACACAAAAGGACGCTTGAGAGCATCCCGCTCTCTCCGGGATTTCGGCACTGCGCTCATGCGGGATTTGCTCCCTAAGGGCGCACATCCCTTTCCACTGCCGTGGGGGCCCTTGCAAGAAGGTAGACCGAAGCTGAAGCTTCGTTTTTTGTACACAAAAGGACGCTTGAGAGCAAGCTCTCGCGCCCTTTTGTGTACAAAAAACCGGATGTCTTGCGACATCCGGTCTACCTTTTTGCGGTGAGAGCGGGATTCGAACCCGCGGTACGGTTACCCGTACGTCAGTTTAGCAAACTGGTGGTTTCAGCCACTCACCCATCTCACCAAGCTGACCCGTTTTCTTCAACGGGACTGCAAAGATATAAATAAATTTGGTGATTCACCAAAAAAACTTGACACCATTACTGCTTTGCGATGTTCTCGCGCATTTCTGTATCGGCCTGGATGTTCTTCATCTTGTAATAGTCCATGATGCCGAGATTACCGGTGCGGAATGCCTCTGCCATAGCAAGAGGAACTTCTGCCTCAGCTTCGATAACGCGTGCACGAGCCTCCTGAGCCTTAGCCTTCATCTCCTGTTCGAGAGCTACCGCCATTGCACGACGCTCCTCAGCACGGGCCTGGGCGATGTTCTTGTCAGCCTGAGCCTGATCCATCTGGAGGACTGCACCGATGTTCTTTCCTATGTCGATGTCAGCAATGTCAATAGAGAGAATCTCGAATGCGGTGCCTGCATCAAGTCCCTTATGAAGAACCACCTTGGAGATGCTGTCCGGATTTTCAAGCACAAGCTTATGGCTCTCGGCCGATCCGATCGATGACACGATACCTTCACCAACTCGTGCAAGGACTGTCTCCTCACCGGCACCTCCGACGAGCTGCTTGATGTTTGCACGGACTGTCACACGAGCCTTCGCAATGAGCTGGATACCGTCTTTTGCAACGGCTGTCACAGGAGGAGTGTTGATGACCTTAGGATTAACTGACATCTGCACTGCCTCGAACACGTCACGACCTGCAAGGTCAATGGCTGCCGCCATCTTGAAGTCAAGAGAGATATTCGCCTTGTCTGCTGAGATAAGGGCATTCACAACCTTAGGAACGTCACCCTTTGCAAGGTAGTGAGCCTCAAGCTCGTTGGCATAAAGAGTAAGGCCTGCCTTGGTTCCGGTCACCATAGCCATTACGATGGTGTTGGGAGAAACACCTCTCCAGCGCATAAGGACAAGCTGGATAAGTGAAATGCGTACTCCGGAAATCAAAGCCTGGAACCAGAGGGTCACAGGGAAGAACCAGAGGAAGATCACAAGGCCGACAATCGCCACAGCGGCCCATACGAAAATCATTATGTCCATATTCTTTTGTATTTATTGGTTTTCATCATTGTCACATGTACAAAGACCTACATTTCCCTCAATGGAGACACATAGATCTTATTGTCCTCTATGAGAACCACCTCCACTTCGACATCTGTGTCTATCATGCCCTCGAGAGCCTTCACCTCCACGACATTGTCTCCAACTCTTACAGCACCCATCGGAGCAAGTCTCGTCACGGTCTTTCCACGATCGCCCACCTCAATCACCCTTTCTGCAGAAACTGCCTTGGAGTCTATGTTGGTCTCAAGTGCGAATCTCTTCCATGTCTTGGCACGAAGCACGTAAATAGTAAGGAGAAGCAGGATAAGAGCCGTCACACCTGTCACGATTCCACCGGTGAGCGAACCGAATTCATAGAACGCATAATAGCATGAACCGCCGAGCGACAGAAGTCCGAGAATCCCAGCCACCCCCACACCCGGAATGATGAGGATCTCGGCAAGAATCAGTACGAAACCGACCAGAATCAAAGTAATAAGAAGTCCCATATGAAATACACTTGATTTATTTTCCAATCACATTGCAGGTAGCCTCATTGACACCCATGGCCTTCACGAACAGAGCCAGTTCCTCAGCCTTGGACCTGTCGGTAAACGGTCCCACCACATACACCACCGTTCCATCACCTCTGACCACCCTTGCTATATCCTTTCCGGAGGCCTGCTGCCTTACTCCGGCCGCAACTCCCGCATCCAGTTCCCCTCCGGAAGGTACCATACGCACCTCATACAGTTCCTGCACCTTCGGCTTTTCCTTCTCCTTGGCCCTGGCCTTTGCCACGGTCACTGATTTTCCATCCACGAATGCGACGATGAACGCGCCGCGGAATCCCAGTTTCTTGACTGTATTCAGATTTGCGAGAACATCGGAATATGTTCGGAAAAGACCTACACGATAGACTGTATGGCCATTGGCCCCCGGCACCTCATAGACCGGACTCAGACCCTTGAGAGACTTCATGGAAGCCTTTCTCTTGGATGCAAACATCTGGATCTGATATACGATTCCGGACGGAATGGACTGATCCTCGGCAAACTGGGCTTCATCCAGCACCTTGAACGAGTAGTCAAACTTGACTTCCGGAATCTCAAAGACCATATTCAGAGGCCCACCCTGGGTCCTCTTCACGAATGAATACCCGGATTCATCTCCTGTCATATCCCTTTCTGCCTCAGCCATAAGCTTCTCCGGATCAAGAACCACCCCCTTGAGCAGGAACTCCATCTCCATCTGCTGGAGCTTCGACATCGCCTGGGAAAGATTCTCCTGAATCGTGGAAAGTCTCGGAACATCCTTTCCTTCAGCCACCATGGCGGCATATACAGACAAGGAATCCTTCAATATGCGGACCTCCTTCATCTTCTGTATATATCTCTGAGTATCAGCATCTTCATGGCTCACTCTTACACCCGTGGCGCCTTCCACCTCCGCAACCGGTTCGAGTTCAGCAATCTTCACAAGCTCGGACGGATCATCCACCGCCCTTCTGACCGGTACATTGTCAAATTCCAGCACATACACCCAGACACTGTCAGCTGAACATCCCCTGTTCGATGCGAATATGGAATATCTGCCGTCCTCGGTGTCCATGTAGAGAAAATCATCAGCGGGAGAAGAGTACGGGAATCCCATGTTCACAGGAGCGTCCCAGTCATTGTCATCTTCATTCCAATGAGAAACATATATATCATAACCCCCCACCCCATGCAGTCCTTCCGAAGCGAAGAAAAGCGACTTTCCGTCAGGAGAGAGCATCGGATATATCTCGTCGGAAGCCGACATCATCTGCTCGTTCAGCAGCGCAGGCTGTGTCCATATCGAATCACGAAGAGTGGAGGAATATATGTTCCTTATCCCCTCGCCGTCCCTGGATGACCAGTAGACGACCTTGTCATCATCCCTGACGAAAGAGGCACGGACAATCCTATGATTATCAGCCGAATCCAGCTGATTTGGAATAGATCTCCACGAACTGTCGGCAAGAGGGTAATGGAGGAAGAAGTCCCCGATGGAGAATTTCTCTCTTGCCACGACATCCGGCACGTCCACAAAGTTCATCATGTTCCTTCCGTTCTCGGACATGAGCACCTTGTCCTCCAGGTCCATTCTGAAAGCCGAATCCACAGCAGTCTGAAGGATGATGTCCTGAGTCAGTCCGAGAGCCTGTTCGTAAAGCGCAAGTGACTCATCGAAGCGATATTCCATGCGAAGGGAATCCCCGGAAGCGACCATGGCAGACGCCTTTGAAAGACGTCCGTCATCCTGTGCAGAAGATGCAAAGGAAACACCGAAACCAAGAACAGTCAATATCAAATATGCGAAGCTGTTACGCCCGATCTTCATCTCAAAATGCATTTTACAACCCACAAATTTAAAAAACTGTTTTGATATTTCTAAGAAAATCAACCCAAACACATGATAAAACAGCCCCATTTCTTTATTTATTGGAAAAAAGTCGTAAATTTGTGCCCTATTTTGCGGTCGGTATGCCATGCAACAAAGTTGAGGCATCAAAAACCTGAAACAAATATCATTAAAACAATAAATTATTATGCAAAGTAAAGGTGCAATCAGATTTGTGGCGATCCTGCTTCTGCTCGCGTCTCTCTGGCAGCTCTCTTTCACTCTTGTGACAAATGTTCAGGAGAATAGAGCTGAGAAATACGCAGAGAACAAGGCAGTTGCCGCAATGCAGTCAGCCGAGTTCAGCAAAGTTGCTGAAGCGGACCAGGCCTTCTACCTCGACTCCATCAGGAAGGACGAGAGCAGATGGTATCTCGATTCAATTTCATCCGAAAAGATCTATTTCGGATACACATTCAAGGACGTGAAGTCTAAGTCCATCAACCTTGGTCTCGACCTTAAGGGTGGTATGAACGTGATGCTTCAGGTGCAGCTCAAAGACCTCGTGAAGGCTCTTGCAGGCAACAACACCGCCCCAGAGTTCACCAAGGCTCTTGCACTTGCACAGGAGCGCAGCGTAAACTCACGCCTTGACTACATCACTCTTTTCGCAGACGCATGGAAGGAGACTTCCAACGGAATGCCTCTTGCCCAGATCTTCGGAACTTTCGAGCTCCGCGACAAGATCGGCCCTGAGTCTACTGACGAGCAGGTAATCGAGGTTATCCGTGCCGAGGCTGAGAGTGCAGTGTCAAACTCATTCAATGTCCTCAGAAACCGTATCGACCGTTTCGGTGTGACTCAGCCGAACATCCAGAAGCTCGGCAACAGCGGACGTATCCTCGTCGAGCTCCCAGGTGTAAAGGAGCCTGAGCGTGTGAGAAAGCTCCTCCAGGGAACTGCATCACTTGAGTTCTGGGCAACTTATGACAACGCAGAGATCGAGGCATACCTCGCAGAGGCAAATGCAACTCTCGCACAGCTTCTCGGTGACGAGGAGACTGTGGTTGAGGAGACCAAGACAGAGGGTGACATCCTTGCTGAGGAGCTTCAGCAGAATGAGGCTGACGCGGCTGCAGAGGCTGCATACAGAAAGCAGAATCCTCTCTTCTCAGTTCTCCAGCCATCCGGAGCAAGAGGAAACGCATGCATCGGTTATGCACACTATGCAGACACAGCGAAGATCAACAAATATTTCGCAATGCCTCAGATCAAGGGCCTCTTCCCACCTGAGTTCAAGCCAATGTGGGCTGTGAAGGCTTCTCCATACATCCCAGGAGGCAATACATTCGAGCTCGTAGCCATCAAGGCCACTTCACGCGACGGCAAGGCTCCGCTCGACGGTGGCGTTGTGACTGACGCACGCGTTCAGTACGGAAACACAGGCGGTAACCCTGAGGTTTCAATGTCAATGAACGGCGAAGGCGCAAGCGTATGGGCAAGAATGACCGGTGACAACATCGGAAAGCAGATCGCAATCGTTCTCGACGGAATGGTTTACTCATATCCTATGGTGAACAGCAAGATCGAAGGCGGTAGCTCACAGATCACAGGTAACTTCACCCTCGAGGAGGCTGAGGACCTTGCAAACGTCCTCAAGTCAGGTAAGCTCCCTGCACCTGCAACCATCATCCAGGAGCAGGTTGTGGGACCATCACTCGGAGCAGAGTCTATCAACGCAGGTCTCATCTCATTTGTGATTGCGTTCGTTCTCGTCCTCATTTACATGATCCTCTTCTATCAGGGTGCAGGTCTTGTTGCTGACGTAGCACTCCTCTGCAACGTGGTTCTCCTTTTCGGTACCCTCGTTTCATTCGGTGCTGTCCTCACACTCCCTGGTATCGCCGGTCTCGTCCTCACCCTCGGTATGGCAGTGGACGCAAACGTGATCATCTATGAGCGCGTGAAGGAAGAACTTCGCGCAGGCAAGGGTCTGAGCAAGGCAATCGCTGACGGATATTCAAATGCATATTCAGCTATCATCGACGGTCAGATCACTACCCTCCTCACCGGATTCGTTCTCTTCGTGTTCGGTTCCGGTCCTGTACAGGGCTTCGCTACGACTCTGATCATCGGTATCATCACTTCAGTCCTCACTTCTATCTTCATCACAAGAATCATCTTTGATGACAGAGTGTCAAAGGGCAAGAACGTGACATTCGACAACAAGCTCACAAGAAACTTCCTCCAGAACACCCGTGTGGACTTCCTCGGAAAGAAGAAGATCGCATATATCGTTTCCGGAACACTCATCCTGATCTCACTCGTTTCAATCTTCACAAAGGGCTTCACATACGGTGTTGACTTCACCGGTGGACGTACATATGTGGTAAGATTCGATCAGCCGGTAAGTGCCGAGGAAGTTCGCGCTGCTGCAATCGCTGAGTTCGACGGAGCAGTCGAGGTCAAGCAGTTCGGTGGCGAGAGCCAGATGAAGATCACTACACAGTATCTTGTGGAGGATGAGTCTACCGATGCAGACGCTGAGGTTGAGAACAAGCTCTACAACGCACTGAACGGATTCTTCGCAACCGATCTTGCATTCGAAGATTTCACATCTACTCTCGAGAACCCTAACGGTATCATCAGCTCTGACAAGGTGGGTCCTACCATTGCAAACGACATCACAAGAGACGCAATCATCGCTGTGATCATCGCCCTCTTCGTGATCTTCGGATACATCGCAATACGTTTCAAGGGATGGACATGGGGTCTTGGCGGTGTGACAGGTCTTGCACACACAGCCCTCATCGTGATCGGCTTCTTCTCACTCTTCTCAGGAATCCTTCCATTCAGCCTTGATATCGACCAGACATTCATCGCTGCAATCCTGACTATCATCGGTTACGCAATCAACGACACCGTGGTGATCTTCGACCGTATCCGTGAGTACAAGGAGCTTCATCCGAAGGCAGACTTCCGTCAGAACGTGAACGAGGCCCTCAACAGCACTCTCTCACGTACAATGAACACCTCACTCACAACTCTCGTGACCATGCTTGCAATCGCAATCTTCGGTGGAGAGGTGATCAGAGGTCTCGCAGTTGCCCTCATCCTTGGTATCGTGATCGGTACCTACGCTTCAATCTTCATCGCAACACCTATCATGTTCGATGTAACCAAGAAGGCTGAGGCTAAGGCAGCAAAGAAGGCTAATAAGTAATTCCTTTGTATAGCATGTAAGAACGGCGTCCCATCCGGGATGCCGTTTTTTATTGGTGGCTTGGTATTATTAAAACGGAAATGACTAACTTCGCGAAGTCAATCATCAGTATATATGGAGATAAGGAAATTAGTCCGGCTGGCGTTTATGGCATTTCTTCCACTTGCCTTTTCGTGCTCTGACCTGCCTGAGGCACCAGATCAGACTGTGCCGGAATTTTCCTCCGTCACATATACCGTCTCAGCAGATTCTGTCAGACTCAGGGCAGAACTGAACCGTAAACCGATTGGAGAATTTTCATGCGGGTTCATGCTTGGAACTGACACCACCGACATGCAGACCGTTCATTCTGAAATAATGGACAGCACCGCATTCGAGAGCACCATATGCAAGCTGAAAGATTCCACGACCTACTTTCTCATAGCCTTCATAAGCAATGGAAGGAATGACATATTTTCAGAACTGAAAAATTTCTCAATATTAAAACCTGATCAGGAGTCGGAAGAACCCGAAGATCCTGAAGACCCCGAAGAACCTGAAGGCCCGGAAACACCAGGAAGTGGCGATACCCCTGGAGCAGAAAACCCGGGAAATCCGGATACGCCTGAGAATCCTCTTCCGGATGTCCCTGAAGAACCGGAAGAAGAAACACCTGCAGACCCGAATTTCATAAGGTTCACTGATAAGATCATAGAAGAACAGTGCATTGCAGCATTTGATGCCGACAATGACGGTGCCCTTTCATATGAAGAGGCTGCATCTGTCATGGATCTGTCGCACATGAAGATCACAAACAGGATGTTCACATCCTTCAATGAACTGAAATACTTCACTTCTCTCACCATCATTCCTGAAAAGTACTTCAGAAGCTGCACCAGGCTCTCCTCAATCACGCTTCCAGAATCAATCACGTGCATATCTGAGGAGGCATTCAAGAACTGTACATCCCTGAGCAGAATCAATATTCCAAAGGACCTGAAGAACATTCTCCGACTTGCATTTGAGGGATGCCGTTCTTTGACAAGAGTGGATCTGTCTTCACTCGAAACCTTCCTTAGCCTTGACTACGGAAATGACGAGCCTACACAAAGTCACCCGCTGAAGAATGGAGCATCACTATATCTTTCCGGCTCGAAACTGACTGACATAGTCATCCCCGAATCCATCACAGAAATAAAGGATTTCGCCTTCTTATGTTGCAAGAACCTGCAATCTGTCAGCCTTCACGGCGGAATAAAGAATGTCGGGAAACAAGCCTTTGACAGCTGCTCTGCCCTTGAGAAAGTCCATTTTCACGATAATATATCTTCATTCGATATCTGTATATTCTGGGAATGCACCAGTCTCAAGGAAATCGTTCTTCCGAAGGCAATGTATGAGATCCCGGAAGCAATGTTCGCCAGATGCAGCAGTCTGGAGGAGGTCACCATTCAAGAGAATGTCACAATGATAGGATATAACTCCTTTGAAGAGTGCTACGGTCTGCGAAAAGTCACCCTGACAGGCAAATACCCTCCTGCCATAAGTCCCAATACATTCTCGTCCAATATAACCTTCCACGTCCCGGAAGACGCAGTGGAGGCCTACAGGACAGCCCCGGACTGGTCTATTCACGCAGACCGTATAGTGGGCTTCTGACCACCCTCCACCCTGCCCAGCCCCTCCATCCCCTCTTCCAACATGAACCATTGTGAACTTGATTGCTCAGGTTCACAATTTTATTTTTGTGGGAACTTTAACTCTTCGTAAATTAACAATGAAACCGCTGAAATTACTATCCAAACTAATGACACTGGTGATTTGCGTCACTCTTTGCCAATCTTGTATAACTGCATTACTGGTTTCTTCAATGATTGATACTGGACCGAAAGACAAGGAAATCATATTTAAAGAGGGATACATCGGACAAGGGTCAATTAAGAAACGGGAATTTTATGATAATCGTGAAGCAACCTTCCTTTCTCAAACGAAGGATAAGATAATTGAAGGAACGATTAAATATGATGACAAGGGAAGAGCTTTGATATCTGGAACATGGAATGTCGCCCCAAATGCAGAGCTCGAGGGTACTTTTTTTATCAGCAATACCCCTGATGGATTCCTTTCTGCAAAGAATAATTCAGGTAAGTTAAAAATAGCTGTTAAGAATATCAACGAATACACAAGCGAAACTTTTCACCTCAAAAAGATAGACAGTGATAAATACAGTATTGATTATACGGGATTTTCTGACAATACTATAGCTAGAATTAAGGGGGAGGTAAGAAGAGGGTATGTCGAGAAATACGGGTATGACAACATATCAGAATTGCTCAAAAAATCCACTAATCATAAAGTATCGACGAAAGATAATGCATATTTTAACGGCAATTTATCTATAGCTGAGAATTCCAACAATGATATATATCTAGAATTCAAGGATGGAACATGGAGTCTTCATGATCGATGGATAAAGAGCATCCACACCTCCAAACCATCAGCAACTACAAACCTCATAACTATTGATGTTAATCTTAAGAATTTAGATATAGAACAGGTTAAATTTGCCTTAGCATCTGAAGAGAAGATCTATGATGTTAAGTCATTAATACAATTATTCCTGCAGTCTAAAGTTGGAAAACTTACATATCTTTCATCATCTGACGTATTTGACGGAACCTATGAGATAGTTATATCGGACAATAACATAATGAATATAATTCCCGTTAAGGGAACATACACGTTATGCAATGGTCAGAAACTCAGAGACAATTGGATCGAGGAATACGAATTGACCGAGGAGGAAAGGGAATATGTCAAAGGACACACTACTCCAACAGCTCAGCATGAAACGGCAACAGCATTAGTCAATGAAAGGTATTACAATGCACATTACGTTGCTGCAGAGTATGCCTTAGAAAAAAGGGAATATCAAAAGGCCATGAATCTATTCGAGGAGGCTGGAAAGTATAAGAATACAGAGGAGATGAACCGCAGGGCTCAGGAAGTATCATCCTTAATCAAGGAGGAAGAAAAAAAACAACTGTTGATTGAAAAATATGGTGCATACTGGGGAGCTCTTGTGTATTCTAAAGAATTCACACTGGGAATGACACGTGAAATGTGTGTGGATATCGTAGAGGATTTAAGCGTATACAATATAAACAAATCTGAAGATTCCTGGTCTGGGACAACAGAAACCTGGAGGATCAATTATGATAGCATAGGAATGGCTACAATGCTATTTGATGACTTAGGTCTAATAGCTTCCTCCTATTATTTAAAGAAATACCCAAAATACATGAGATTCAGAAACGGAAAGCTTACAGAAATTACGTATAACGAGAACTAGAATTAACATCTCTTATATGAAAAATTTTTTAATTTTTATTGCAGCGATACTACTGGTCTGCATTCTAGCATCTGTAACCTGTCCAAACAGGTCGGACTTTACAGATTCAATTTATGGAGAGCTACTCGAAGTCAGAGATGCGACATATCAATATGAATTAAATAATGCACGATCGCTTGTGGATGCAAATATTAAATATGATAAGTATTTTGTATTCAGCACAGCAAAATTGTATGATGATCTGGTCGCAATAGGTTTATTCGGTCAGGTTATACATCTTGTTTACTGGTCTTATAACAGTAGCGATAACATATATGAATATAGATATAATAGACTCGGAGAAATCGTAGATGTTATTTGCGGTATGTTCGATTAGTGACGGTCTTATCTATTATTTATAAACACTAACAACTAACAGAATATGAAGAAGTTATTTTATGCACTTATCCTGATCGGATTTGTAGGTTGCGGAGCAAAGGAGACAGTCTTACCGGACAACATCAAGGTCTATCAGATTTATGAATATGATGGCAAGTATGGTATGATCGAGCAACCTCCTTTTGATGGACTAAAAGGTGAAGTAAAGCAAGTAGTAAATCACATTGAGAACGGAGGAACTGAAACCTATACATTCCATAGGAACGGTTTGATAGATGAGATCTCAACCGATGTTTTTGATGCCGAATCAAAACAGAATAAGATTGATAAGATCAAGTATAATTATAAGTACAAAGATGATATTCTCTATAGGACAATTCTAAAAAACGGATCGAAGATCCATGAGGATAAGACATATTACAGAAACGGACTTCCGATGCTACGCGAGTCAAACGGCGGTACGGAAAACTGGAACCATGACAATGAAGGACGTCTGACTTCTTATAGTCGGAATGGTAAGGTCATCTTCGAGAAGAAGTATATGCTGAATAGTGCGTATGAAGGTAAATGGATTGAAGAGTATCATTATATGGACAAACCATATCTAAGGTCCATAACAAACTATAATGATGCAAATCAAATTACATCTATCGACAACTACACTTTTAATGATCCTGATGAAAGTGATAATCCATTAATAAATCCATGGACGTATACATACACTGAAGAATACTACTATAATAGAGATGGCTCATATTCTACAGACTATGTTGCATTTGACAAATTTGGCAATCTTGAAGGCACCAGGGAATGCGCGATTGAATATGAATATGATGAACATAATAATTGGACTAAAAGAATTACTGATTATTGGCATTCAGAATATCATACGGAAGAATATCGTGACATAACCTATTGGGAAGATTTAATAAATGAATTTGTTGTTGTAGAAGAAGAAATTATTCCGATTGTCGTAGAAGAAGAAATCATTCCAATCACAAGCATAGAACAAGTGAAAGAAGAGGCTATCCCATATCAACTTGTAGATGTGAAGCCTTCATTTCAGGGTGGCGACATAAACCACTTCACAAATTGGGTTAATTCAAGACTTGTATATCCAGAAATTGCTAAGGCAAACGGTGTTCAGGGTCGTGTAACTCTCCAGTTCACAGTAGAGAAGGACGGTAGCGTGACAAAGGTAAGAGTGGTCCGTGGTGTTGACCCATCACTTGACGAGGAGGCTGTCAGAGTGGTATCCATGTCTCCGAAGTGGGAGCCGGGAAAGCATGAAGGTCACGTAGTTCCTGTAACCTACACATTCCCTATCATCTTCCAGTTGTATTAAGGAGAGAATTTATAAGAGAAGGTCTTTTTTCAAAAGCATTTTAAAGATTATATTTGCAGGTGATGAGCAACAGTAATATACCGGAACTGACATACCTCCTTTCTGAGGTTGAGAGAAAATATAACAGACGGATAGCGACTACTAATGACTTTGAGTCGCTGTCCGTAGTAATCGAACACTATACTGGGGAACTTCTTTCCGCATCTACTTTGAAGAGGCTTTGGGGATATGTCAATCTTAATCCTACTCCGCGTCTTTCCACCCTTGACATCCTGTCCAGATTTGCGGGACATGCCAGTTTCAAGGCATTCTGTGACAATCTCAAGAAGTCAAACATTTACGCTTCGACATTCTTCACATCAAAGTGTCTGGATGTCAACACTCTGGACAAAGGACAACTTGTCACAATCGGTTGGGCGCCAAACAGATTGGTGACTCTGGAATACATGGGAGACTTCATGTTTGAGGTGCGTTCATCGGTCAATTCCCAGCTTCGGACAGGAGACAGGATGGAACTGTCGAATGTGATCATCGGCTATCCGCTGGTGATTTCCAGGATATTAAGAGACGGAGAATATACCCCGTCCTATATCGCCGGAAAACGGGGAGGTATAAACAGAATCAATATCGAGTGATCAGTTGATCTTTTTGACTGCTTCCTGAAAGAGATCGTCAAGCATTTCAGAGTCAATATCGTCTGAGGACGGCGTTGACTCTTCCTTTTTCGGTACAACAGGCATTTCGGACTCAGGTCGGGCTGAGTGCAAAGTATCTGCAACTTCCGGAATCGGATATTCATCATGCAGTTCGTCGTCATCGAATACACCTCTTTCATATATCCACAGTCCGACAAAAGCAGCCAGAAGGATGCATACAAGACATAAAGACCAAAGGAGATATCTTCTCCTCCCGGAGTGAAGAACAGCCTTACCTACGTCTTCCGCACAGGAGAAACGTCTTTCCTTGTTCCTGCGAAGACAGCCTGATGCCACATGGGAGAAGACACCCATCTCATTAAGTATTATGCCGAGCGACCAGATATCAGACCTGCCATCCACCTGCCCGCCTGTCAGAAGTTCTGGAGAGGCATAAAGCCTGGTGCCAGCCGGAGCCTTGAAGACGTTGTAGGAATCGGCGTCGGAGAGCCCGAAGTCTATGATCTTCACATTCTGGCCGTTATATGTCACCAGGATATTATGAGGCTTAAGATCCCGATGCACGACCTGCTTCCTGTGCATATATCCCAAGGCCTCACAGATTTCACAGACAATCTTTCTTGCCAATGGTCGGGAAATGCTTCCCTGCGACAGAAGAGTCTCAAGGCTGCAGCCATCCACCCATTCCATGACTATACAGTTTCCTATGGAAGGAATATCCACCAGTCCGTAGTACTGACATATGTTCGGATGGTTGAGAGAGAAACCTATATTGAAATCCTTCTTGAGGAGTTCCTCATAAAGCTGATTGCCTCTATATTCCGGTTTCAGTGCCTTATATACGAAAAAACGGCCGTTCTTGCAGACCCGATAGAGGACATTGAACCCATCCTCGGAATCGTAGATGACTTCAAGGTCGGCCATATTCATGGGAGAATCAACTTCTCCTATATTTTGGAAAAAACCGGAGGGTCCGAACATAACTGACAGATAGGTTACTCAAAGATACGCTTTTTTGCTAAATTTGCATTGTATGAAAAGGACATCCAGACATCTTATATGCATTATTTCCGCTTTTCTGCTCTCATGCAGCCTCTTCGGACAGGGAACAGCGGACAAAGACGATGTTCTGAACCAATATGAACTTGCCTGCCGCGAGTGTCTTGAACTCAAGAAAAGGGTGGAAGCTGGAGAAAAGGTGGCCAGAAAGGAGGCGACAGAGCGTCTGGACCTGTTCGTAGCCCTGAATTCCCGGATCAAGTCAGAGTCCCTTACCTCAGGTCAGCTGACGCGCTTTGAGGCCATCAACCTATGGTTTTCCTCCGGGGTCAGACCTCTGGTGCTTGACCATGAATCATTACCCCGAATCATTCTCTGCACGACAGATATACCGAGAATACATGAGACCGACTCTCTGGCAGACTTTCGAAGTTCATATATTCCTGCTGAAAAGTCCGTCAAAAACCGTTTCAGAACATATCTGACAGCCGTGATTTCAGTCCCGGAAACTGCTTTTGGAGGGATGGCGGGTCTTCAATACAGGGACTGGGGAGGATATCTCCGGTTCAAAGGACGTTTCAACTCTGCATCTCCTTCCTATTCATGTCTGAGTGACGGAAGTCTTGCAGACTCGGGAATGGCATTCTGGCCAGGCGGAAATGCATGCAGGAAGACCTTGACGGCTACAGCCGGTGCCTTATACGGATTATCGGAATGGCTCTGCGTCTACGGTGGCCTGGGATATGGACAATCCATCCTTCTGTGGGAAGATATCGAAGAAGCCTGGGCCCAGGTCGATGACCTCTCGTTCAGAGGAGTCGCTGTCGAGGCCGGAATCATGGGCTCCTGGAGATTCTTGACTCTGGGCCTTGGAGTCTCGACAACAGCATTCCGCACGGTCGCTCTGGACATTTGCGTCGGATTCAATTTCTGACAGCGACAGGCAGAGTTTTGGCCGATTTAGCGCCTGATGGTACCGAAAATGCTTCAATTTGCATGGTTTTGGGGACCGACAGGCAGAGTTTTGGCCGAAACTCTGCCTGATGGTCAATGCGTGCAATTCATGACGCGTATTCTTTTATATCTTCGCACCATACGTTCCTGCAACGTTTTCGCTCCATGATGCATCTACCGTAACAGTCGACTTTAAAACTATACTATCATGAAAAGATTTTTTGTCCTGACGGCGATTCTGGCCGTCTTCGGACTCACTTCTTGTGAGAAAGAGCCGTCTAAGGCAATCGTAGGCACATGGAAGGCAATGAAGATGGAGGCGACCGTAGCCGGAATCAACATGACCATTGACATGGATGAAAAGGAAATGAACATGGAATTCACATTCAATGCAGACGGAACAGGAAGCATGCTTGTGGAAGCCGGCGGAAAGAGCGAAACGAATACATTCGAATACTCGGTCAACGGCAACCTGCTCTCTCTGATCGAAGGTGACGATACCACCGGCATTCCTATCTCATTCGACAAGAAGA
>JAFVVN010000017.1 GCA_017502125.1 Bacteroidales bacterium
CACACCCCCATTCATGATGCCTCCGTTGTGGGTGACACGGTGGGTGACCCCTTCAAGGACACTTCCGGTCCCTCCCTGAACATCCTCATCAAGCTCATGAGCATGGTGTCCATCGTCATGGCTATGCTTACCGTCGCAATCCATTAAGAGCTTTCCACAGACAGTTTGTTTATATCCGTCTGAATCAGATATCAGGGTTCCCGTTTCGGCGAGAACCCTTTGTAAATTAAATAAGATGAAGTCTTTCATACTCATCCTCTCGCTCACGCTCGTCGCTCCCGTCGTGGCGGATGCGCAGCTGAAGCTCCGAGAGCAGAATCTACCGAATCCTGACAATGAACCGGCGCCGGTACACCCTGTGCCTCATCCCCGTCAGCTGAAGTGGCAGGAGACGGAGTTCTATGCGTTTTTCCATTATGGTATGAATACCTACACCGGCAGGGAATGGGGATACGGAAATGAAGACCCGCGCCTTTTTGCTCCTACTGCACAGCCGGATCCGCGTCAGTGGCTGGAGGTGGCAGCCAGAGCAGGAATGAGAGGGGGGATAGCTGTCGTCAAGCATCATGACGGATTCTGCCTGTGGCCTACAGGAACGACGGAACACAATATAACAGCTTCCGGCAACGAATATGGCCGCGCCGTCAATATCCCTGCTGATTTTGCGGCAGCAGCCGGCGACTTGGGAATGAAATACGGGTTCTATGTCTCACCGTGGGACAGAAACAGTGAGTACTATGGCTCGGACCGATATGTCCGCGAAGTCTTTCTCAGACAATGTGCCGAACTTGCGGAATATGGTGACGACCAGTTTGAAATGTGGTTCGACGGAGCAAACGGAGGGAATGGATTCTATGGCGGCAGGAACGATGTCGTGAGTGTGGACAGGAACACATATTATGATATTCCGAACCTGAGGGACAGTATCCATCGCGTGTGTCCGGACTGCGTGATGTGGGGCCTCGGAGGGGAGTCAAGATGGATTGGCAACGAAGCCGGCTGGGCCGGGCAGAGCAACTGGTCTACGGAGAACAGAGGCTGTGCACCGGAAGGCAACGGCATGTATGGGTCTGAGGACGGCTGGATATGGTTTCCGGGAGAAAGTGATGCCAAGGCTACCGACAGAGGATGGTTTTACCATGACGGTGAGAGAGTGCTGTCGCCAGAACGTCTTTTCAGGATGTATCTTGAGACGGTAGGCAGGAATTCGACCCTGATTCTGAATCTGCCTCCCGACAGGTCCGGCAGGCTTCCGGAAGCGACAGCCGACTCTTTGGCTGCCTTAGGAGACCTCCTGAAATCGAGATTCGGAAACGATCTGGCCTTGAAGGCTCGTGTCTGTGCTGATTCGGAAAGAAAGCCGGGCAGACATAGAAACTATAAGGCAGGGAATGTGACAGATGGCAGCAAAGACACTTATTGGGCGACTGATGACAGTATTGAAAAGGCCGTTCTGACCCTGAGCTGGAGGCAGACTCAGAAGGTGCACTATGTGGAACTGATGGAATATATTCCAAAAGGACAAAGGGTGAAGAAATTCAGGATCGAAGTGTCTGCTGACGGCAGGACATGGGAGCGGGTAGCCGAAAATGTGGAAACTTCCACGATCGGTTACAAACGTATAATCCCTTTGAACGGGAGCACTTCTGACAGTTATGGAAAGGGCTATGATGTCAGAAAGCTGAGGGTGGTGATCGTGGATTCGAAGGCCTGTCCTCTTATAAGTAAACTAAGCGTGTATTGATATGGATCTTAGATATATTATAGCATCTGTCCTTGTGTCCGTCCCGGCTCTTCTGTCCGCCCAGACATCAGTGTCGTTTGATGTTGAGGACTTTACGGGCATAGGAGTGTATGATTCGTGGGAAGAGTCTCCTTTCCGAACCGGGGTCCTTGCAGGCAATGCAGCAGTGATTTCCAATTTCCTTTGTGATGAAATCAATCCTTCGTCAGGAATTCTGGCTGTGCAGCGGTCAAGGTATGGAAGCAACACTTTCGGGGTCTGTGTGGGGTTGAAAGAGACCTTTGAGCTGACTCCGCAGGTGAAGTATGTGAATCTGATGGTCCATCGTCCTTATGGCGGCAGGGTTATGGTCATCGGACTTGGTAAGCGACGCGACAGAAAGACCCAGCCTGAAACTACGGAGCAGTTCTGGGCTATGTCTCGGACAGATATTCCGGCCGACAGCTGGCAGTGGCTGTCACTCCCGGTCAAAGGCAACGGCGGTATTGATATATACAGTCTTGTCGTGGTTCCCGACTGCGAGTCCCCACATGGGTATGCAGAAGATGCTGTCTGTTATATCGATAATATCTCAGTTACAGATGTTCCCATGGGTGAAGTCATGAAAAAGGCGGCAGCACTGGGCCATGCACCGGGCCAGTGTGTCGTCAACACTGCAAACAGGAACGGTGAGGTGCTTTCGTCAGACGGGGTGACGCTGGATAATCATCAGGTTCCGGAAGGGACTCCGTTCGAGGTCAGGGCTGTCCCTGCTCCCGGCTTTTTCTGCAGTGGGGTTGTCGTACGTTCCGCTGGCGGACAGGTGTGTCTGGATGTCAGAGAGGACGGCATCTGCCTGATACCGGCAGAGGCAATGAAGGGAAATGTATTCGTGGAGGGAGTATTTGTGGAAGAGAGGTAGACTTGACGCGAAATACGCTTTTGATAGAACTCTAAAAGTGCTATCTTTGCAGGTCGGACCTTTGTGGTTCGAGCTTTGCAGAGGTAGCATTTTTGTTGTGACAATGACTCTTTAATGTCATCCTGGGCAAGGCAAAGGATCTTTTAAACGATATGAGCAAGGACAAAGAAATATTAGACAGCATTGCGGACAAGGAATACGAGCACGGCTTCGTCACTGATGTCGAGCAGGAGTTCATTCCCAAAGGCCTCAATGAAGACATAATACGCATGATTTCCGCCAAGAAGGACGAACCCGAGTGGATGCTTGAGTTCCGTCTTGATGCGTTCCGCCGATGGCAGAAGATGACGCTTCCGACATGGGCCCATCTGGACATTCCGGAAATCGATTTTCAGGACATAATATACTATGCAGCTCCGAAGAAGGACGAGGACAGGCCCAAGGAGATAGACCCGGAACTGGAGAAGACCTTTGACAAGCTGGGCATTCCTCTTCATGAGCGTGCTGCCCTTGCCGGTGTGGCTGTGGATGCCGTGTTCGACTCGGTGTCAGTGACCACCACATTCCGTGCGGCACTGGCCGAAAAGGGAATCTTATTCTGCTCTTTCTCGGAGGCGGTGCGTGAACACCCCGACCTGGTCCGTAGATATCTGGCATCAGTGGTGCCGGTGGGTGACAACTTCTACGCAGCCCTCAACTCGGCTGTCTTCAGCGACGGATCATTCGTATATATTCCCAAGGGTGTCCGCTGTCCTATGGAACTGTCAAGCTACTTCCGTATAAATGCTGCCGGAACCGGTCAGTTCGAAAGGACTCTGATAGTGGCGGACGAGGGATCGTATGTCAGCTATATGGAAGGCTGTACCGCACCTATGCGTGACGAGAACCAGCTCCATGCGGCAGTGGTGGAGATCATCGTGGAGAAGGATGCCGAGGTGAAATATTCGACAGTCCAGAACTGGTATCCGGGAGACTCCGAAGGTCGGGGAGGAATCTTCAACTTCGTGACCAAGAGAGGAATATGCAAGGGCTCCGGAAGCCATCTGTCATGGACTCAGGTGGAAACGGGATCCGCGATCACGTGGAAGTATCCGTCGACCATACTGAAGGGAGACAATTCTTCATCGGAGTTTTACTCAGTGGCTGTGACGAATAATTTCCAGCAGGCTGACACAGGAACCAAGATGATACACATCGGGCGCAACACCCGCAGCCGCATAGTCAGCAAGGGTATATCAGCGGGACGTAGCCAGAACAGCTACCGTGGTCTGGTCAAGATGCTCCCCGGAGCGGACAATGCACGTAACTTCTCTCAGTGCGACAGTCTTCTGATCGGCTCCCAGTGCGGTGCCCACACCTTCCCATACATCGAGAATGCGAACAAGACAGCGGTGGTGGAACATGAGGCGACCACTTCCAAGATCAGTGAGGACCAGCTTTTCTACTGCAATCAGAGGGGAATCGGTCCGGAGGAGGCTGTGGGACTTATCGTGAACGGATATGCACGCGAGGTGCTGTCAAAACTGCCTATGGAGTTTGCCGTCGAGGCCCAGAAACTTCTTCAAGTGTCTTTGGAGGGCTCTGTAGGATGATGTTGACTGTCTGCGGACGAGCTTTTGGGAGTGCGTGTCGTCGGGGCGTGGCATGCAACAGTCTGATTTTCAGAGTTTTAATAGGAACTGCTCGCTGTCCCCGCCATGCGAGCAAAGTGGGTTAAGTGGCTGAGTGATAATCGTTTAGCTGCCACGTAGATTTTTAGGTTAAATGGAATTTTGGAATACGATATTGTTTGAGATGGGCGGAAAGCCGGTACTGCTGATAGATCTTCTGTCGGCGGTGTTCGGTCTGACTACGGTTTTCCTTGCCGGAAGAAACCGGAAGAGCAACTTCTATGTCGGCTATATTTATACGGCCTTGCTCTTCTTCATGTTCTGGCAGAAGAACCTGTACGCCAATCTTATATTACAGCCTATATCACTGGGTATCAATATAATGGGGCAGTATCGCTGGAGCCATCCGAAGAAGAGCGAGGAGAGTTCGCAGAAGGAGGGTGAGCTGAAGGTGTCGATGCTCTCATGGCCTCAGAGATGTATGATAGTGGCCTTGGTTCTGGTGCTGGCCCTGGTATGGGGATGGCTGATGAGCATGATGGGAACCAAGTGGTTCGTGGGATATTTCCCTGCCAATCCTCTTCCGTATCTGGATTGCTGCGTGACGGTGCTCATCCTCACGGCTCAGACACTGTCCGCATTGAAGAAATGGGACTGCTGGATTGCATGGCTTTTCGTGAACATCGCCAATCTGACACTCTACCTGAAGGCCGGGCTGGTCTTCATGCCGATTGTCAGCTGCCTGTATCTGGTGAACGGCATCTGGTCCCTGTTTACCTGGTACAGATTATACAGAAACAATGGCTGATTGACATGCAGCTGTGTAATGTTTTGGTGCGAAAATGTAACAGTTGTAGCAGAACTGTAGAAAAAACGATGAAATGAGAGACCGCTGTGTCATATGTATGTCAAAAAGTGTCACAGCTGTTCGAAAAAGATAAATTTATATATATGGCAAACGATATCTTATTGAAGATAGAAGGCCTGAGAGCCTCGGTTGAGGATAAGGAGATCCTCAAGGGTGTTGACCTCACCATCCGCAAAGGTGAGATTCATGCGGTGATGGGACCGAATGGAGCCGGAAAGAGTACGCTTTCTGCTGTTCTTGCAGGTAAACCTCAGTTCACGGTGACTGCAGGAAGCATTGAGTTCCTTGGACAGGACCTTCTGGCAATGTCTCCCGAGGAGCGTGCATGGGCGGGCATATTCCTGTCATTCCAGTATCCTGTGGAGATACCAGGCGTGACCATTACCAATTTCATGAAGACTGCAGTGAACGCGCATCGTGCAGGAAAGGGACTTGAGCCTCTCAAGGCGGGAGACTTCCTGAAACTGATGCGTGAGAAGATGGCATTCGTGCAGATGAAGCCTGAGTTTGCAAAGCGAGAGGTGAATGTCGGATTCTCCGGTGGTGAGAAGAAGCGTAACGAGATATTCCAGATGGCTATGCTGGATCCTACACTTGCCATCCTTGATGAAACCGACAGCGGTCTTGATGTGGATGCCCTCCGCATCGTGGCAAACGGAGTCAATGCCCTTCACACCCCTGAGAAGGCAGCCATCGTCATCACCCATTACCAGAGACTTCTGGACTATATCGTTCCTGATGTGGTGCACGTGCTCAAGGACGGAAGGATCGTCAAGACCGCAGGCAAGGAACTTGTGGCGGAGATTGAGGAGAAGGGTTATGATAATCTGTAGGAGAATGGAGAAGGTTATTATTCTGCATAACGGTCTTGGAACCTGTTGTTCCGAAGACCCCCGCCTGCCAAATGGCAGGCACCCCCTAGCCGTGGGTGGCATGTCTTCTCCACAATCAGGTTTCCAAGACCTATCGGTAGAAGATATGATTAACGGACGTCAACAGACTATCGTTGTGGAAAAAGGCGCAAATGTAAACATAATTATAATAGTGTTTCCAGGAGTGTCTTGCGATGTGAAGCTGGATGTGCGTCTGGCGGGTGAAGGCGCGGAGGCAAATATATATGGAGCGTATGTCTGCGGAGGAGCTGAGAGGGTGAAGATTTCCGTGGATATGTGCCACAATGTCCATCACTGCAATTCACGTCAGCTTTTCAAAGGAATTGCGGGAGGGGAGTCACGTGTGGATTTCTATGGAAAGATCATAGTCGCCAAGGATGCACAGAAGACGGAAGCATATCAGGAAAACCACAACCTGCTGCTGTCGGAGAAGGCGAAAGTGGACACAAAGCCGCAGCTGGAGATATATGCGGACGACGTAAAGTGCTCCCACGGAGCGACCATAGGTCGTCTGAACGAGGAGGAACAGTTCTATATGCGTTCGCGCGGAATCACTCTCGAGGATGCAAAGGTGCTCCAGATGATATCGTTCATCTCGCCGGTTCTGGAAAATATCACGGCCGAGACCGAACGCGTCGCAGTAGCCGCAGAATTCGAATCACACATCAGAAACATCATCCGTAATATCTGACTGTCTGGGCATATGCATGAAGTGGCATGCCACCCACGGCTAGGGGGTGCCCTCGGTGAGGGCGGGGGTCACGGAGTGCATGTGCCCGGATAGTCAAGGACAAGTCATTATGATAACAAATCCGAATGTAAAGATCAATCTTGGACTGAACGTTCTTCGCAAGAGGGAGGACGGCTTCCATGATCTGGAGACCCTGTTCGTGCCGTATTTCGGCATCAGCGACACACTTGAAATCATAGTCGGAGACGACTACAGCCGCACCTCCGCTTCACTTTTTGCCCGATATGGCTCGCAGGTGGCCCCTTCGCAGGGCAGTGTCAAGCTCGAGGGCGTGTTCGGAGTGGAAACTGAAGAAAGTGCTGCACCGAAACTTGTGCAGGGCATATCCGAGGACGGACGCCTGATGATCACCATAGCACGGGAAGAAGGGGTGGACTGGGACCCGTTGAAGGACCTGACTGCGAAGGCCTATCATATTCTGTCTGAAGACTTCGATCTCCCTACCGTGAAGATATTCCTTGAAAAGACATCTCCAGTGGGAGCCGGTCTTGGTGGCGGGTCGGCAGATGCGGCCTTTGCACTTAAGATGATGAATGAGCTATGCGGCCTTGGGCTTGATGAAAGTCAGCTTGCCGGATATGCCTCACGCCTTGGGAGCGATTGTGCATTTTTCATATATAACCGTCCGATGATCGGTGAAGGCAGGGGAGAAATCCTCTCGGAAACCCCTCAGGAGGCAGCCGGATCATTATCCTTCCTTACGACACAGGACGGGGCATATCATATAGAGGTGGTTACTCCGGCCGGAATAGCCGTGTCGACCAGGGATGCGTATGGCGGAATATGTCCGCACCTTCCTGAAGTGCCGTTGAGGGATGCCCTGAAGCGTCCTGTGGAGGAATGGGACGGCATTCTCGTAAATGACTTTGAGGAAACAGTGTTTGCAAAATTCCCGGAACTTGCGGCCATAAAGAGGTCCCTTTATGACAGCGGAGCAGTCTATGCAAGCATGTCAGGATCAGGCTCTGCACTTTTTGCTATATATCCGCGTTAGATCATAAAAAAAAGAAAAAGTTATAAAAAAAAGAAAAATGTGGTGAAAGTGCCCTATCTGTGGTGAACGGATTTGGGCACTTTTCCCATTTTGTGTTCTTTTGACTCAAAAAAGCGAGGTATGAGAGAAAGAATGCAGAACAGCGGATGCGGACCCGTGACCTTGGCGGCAGCCATGGCCGTCCTTGTTGTGGCGTGCGGAATATCTGAGATCGGGGAGGTGGGGAACCTCGGGGATGAAGTGCATGAGGGAGTAGCCTTGCCTTCCAGACCGGTATGCTGTGTCAGTGGCTTTGAATATCCTCCAGGGTATGACTGGAAGGAAGACTCTCAGGTAGAAGAGGTCAGATGTTCTTTGGTGCTGTTTGCGGATGGGGTCCCAAGGATAAAGCTTCCAGTAGGGGATGGCTATGAAATCAGTCGCGAGCCGGATATGCACAGGGTGATCGATGGAAATCTCTACACATTCTATTCAAAGGAAGGCAGGACCGTGATGAAATGCAACGGACTCCCACTCTTCAGGTATGATGGAGATGAGGTGCTGGAAGATATGTCTGTGAAGGGTGAAGACGTGTTTACTCTTTCACGCAGACGTTCCGGAGGGGGCTTCTCCTATAGGAAAAACGGTCAGATAATGCTTGAACGCCTGTCCGGGGAGACATTCGGCAAGCTGTGGGAGGACGGAGACCGCCTTTGCTTTGCATTCACCCAGCCCGTGGTCCTGCCTGCAGGAATTCAACAGATGCATTATGTCGTCTATGATGCAAGGCCGGTCAGGTATCAGGAAGAGGCAGGAGTGGGGCGGATCTGGGATATCACTTCACGTGACGGCTCTGTATCTGCCCTTGTTTATTTTGAGGGATTCGGTGATACCTTCATGGTGGGCGACGAAATAAAGAGGTGGATAGACATTCCCATGCTGGCGCGCATGCTGTCCTGCGAGTTTTTCCATGCTGACGGCCTGACAGGGGTGGAATGCATGTATTCATATCCTGACGGAACATGCGGAAGCGGAGTCTGGGTGGAGGGGAGCGAGTACATCCGTTTTGAGGCAGGACGCTCCATTCAGGCCTTGAGGTATTCGGACGGGAAACTCTATTGCATCCTTAATCCGGAAGAAGATGCCGGCATGATATTCCGTGACGGGGAGATGACCCGTATGCCGGAAGGATATTTCTGCATGGATGAACGGGCAATAGCCGTCCTGGACGGCTCGTTTTATGTGGCTATGTCTTCCAGTGAGGGGAAGCGGCCTGTGATCTGGCATGACGGCCAGATGGACACATTGAGATTCAACGGGTGTGTGTCATCGATCTCCTTCACCAAAGGCGGAGACGGTCATTCTTCCCAGGTCAGTGTGCGGGACTGATCAGGATTGATGACTATGCTGACTTTCAGGGTTTCCTCCGGGAGAAGTTCCTCGATGTTTTCCGGCCACTCCATGATGCAGAGGCAGCCGCTGTCGAGATAGTCGTAAAGTCCTATCTCGATGGCTTCCGAGAGCTTGTTGATGCGGTAGAAGTCGAAGTGATACATCGGATCTCCGTCAGCCCTCATATATTCGTTCACGATGGCGAATGTGGGAGAACCGACTGGGTCTGTCACGCCCAGAACCTTGCATATGGCAGTGGTGAATGTGGTCTTTCCCGATCCCATGGGAGCAAAGAATGCCACCAGTGTCCTTTCCCCTATCTTTTCGAGGAACTCCCTTGCAGCCCTTTCAAGGTCTGCCGTATCCCTTATTGTAACTTCGTGTCTCATGATGCAAAGGTAAGCTTTTTCATCAAAATATATTCTGTTTGTCCAGAAAACGGTAGCTGGCAGCCTCGGAGATGTGTTCGGGGAGAATATCGGCTGCTCCTGCGAGGTCAGCTATGGTGCGGGCCAGCTTTATTATTCGTGAACATGCACGCGCGGACAGTCCCATCCGTTCTATGATCTTTCCCAGAAGATTCCGGCATTCGGTAGTGAGCGGGCAGTATTTGTCGATCAGTCTGCTGTTCATGGCAGCATTGCAGAATATGCCCTCTCCTTCGAATCTCCTTTTCTGGATATCCCTCGCAGCCGTCACCCTTGCCGCCACTGTTGCGCTTGGCTCGGTCTTCTTCCTCTCGACCAGTTTCAGGGGATCGATGGGGCGAAGAAAAAGCTGAAGGTCAATCCTGTCCATGATCGGACCGGACAACTTATCCATATATGCCATCCGTTTCGACGGTGTGCAGGTACACCGGTCTCCTTCGCCATAGTAACCGCATGGACACGGATTGGTGGCGGCAACGAGCATGAAGTCTGCCGGATACTCGACCTTGGATTTCAGACGGGATATTGTCACCTTCCTGTCCTCCATCGGGCCGCGCAGCACCTCAAGAACTCTCTTGGGGGCTTCACAGAATTCGTCGGCGAACAGCACTCCGTTATGTGCAAGGGATATCTCTCCGGGCATGATGCTTTCCGACCCACCTCCGATGAGAGCCGCTATCGAGATGCTGTAGTGCGGTGCCCTGAACGGTCTTGTCCTTATCAGCTCCCCAGTGTGATTTCCCTTTCCTGCCACGGAATATATCTTCGATGTCTGAAGTGATTCCTCCAGCGACATCGGCGGCAGGATTCCGGCCATGGCTCTCGCCAGAGAACTTTTTCCGCTGCCCGGACTGCCTATAAGAATGGCATTATGACCTCCCGCAGCTGCAATTTCGAGTCCCCGTTTGGCCCCTTCCTGGCCGATTATCTCCGAGAAGTCCATGGTGTTGTAGTCCTGCGCGGATTCCGTTTCGTTGACGGCCCTTCCTCCAGACCCGTCAATGGATATGTGGTGAAACCTGTGTCTGACAGTAAGGTCTTCGCATATTCCTCCCTCCACTATTCTCAGCACATCCTCAAGAGTGTCCACTCCGTAGACCGCCGTGTCCGTGAACTCCACTGTCTCCATCGCGGAGACATGCGGCAGGATGCACCCTTTCAGGCCTTCCTTGGCAGCCAGTTCCACGATAGGCAACGCTCCAGGTATCTCCCTTATCGTTCCGTCCAGCCCGAGTTCCCCCATGATAAGGTAGTTTTCCAGTTCAGGCATCGGCCTCTGTCCGGATGCGGCTATGATGCCAAGTGCGATGGGCACATCATATCCGCTCCCCTTCTTATGCATGTCTGCAGGAGCCAGATTGATGACTATCTTCCTTCCGGGAATCCTGAATCCCATGGACTGCAGGGCTGTGATAGTCCTGAGCAGGCTTTCCTTGATGGCCGTGTCAGCCAGACCCACAAGATGGATCCCGATTCCGGTTGCGATATCAACCTCCACAGTGACCGGAACAGCCTCGATCCCTATACATTTTGCACAATGAATGTTTATAAGCATGACTTCAGAAATTATTTTAGAAACTGTTTAAAATTTTATCATTTGAAATATTATGATGTATTTTCGAGTAGATTTTTTCTGTTTTCAGAGGAGGATAGCGGTGCTATCTGACGAGGAAAAGAGGGAAAATATGCCGAAAAGACACATAATAGACAA
>JAFVVN010000066.1 GCA_017502125.1 Bacteroidales bacterium
ATACCTGTTCAGGCAAATATGGATTGGGAAATCTCAGTTCCGGAGAACGGCCTTCAGTGGTTCTGGATCCAGGACGGGGCGTTTCAGCTGTACAGACTCAGCGGAAAGGCCGGTGAGGCAGAGGTCGTGATAGGGGTTTCCTCAACGGAGGAATTCGACAATGACCGTGTATGCGAAGTTACGATGAAAATGGGTGGCGAATCCAAGGTGATCGCAAGGCTTGTCCGTCCTTCCAAGGAAAAGCATCTGACCGTATATGCGGCAGTCGTTGTGGACGGAGAGGTCCAGTTCAACGAGACAGGAGACTCATATCTATATGAAACAGAGGAGGCGGAGTCTGTCGACATGATATGGACAGGCGCCGAATTCAGGCTTCCGATTAAGGTCGAGTCAAATTATAACTGGTCAATCAAGACCCCTGAGTGGGCGAGGGTCGATGTCCCTTCGGACGGAGTGGGTGAGAAGAGCCTCATTGTCTATGGAGTGCCTTCTGCATATCCTCTGGATGCCGCTTCAGGCAAACTTCAGTTCATGTCAGGAGAGAAGGTTGTTAAGGAATATACAGTCAACATTCCGGGATGCAAGGATATTTTCTCTTACAAAATGGATATGAGCATCACTGAGCTGGAGTTCAATTATCAGGGTCAGATCAAGGTGGCTACAGGCTTCATTGACGGTCCTGCATCAGGTTATGTTTCCGGTGCGGACGGAATCAGAGTCATTGCTCTCAGCAGGAATGAGTCAGGTTTCTTGACCGATGCTCCTTCATGGCTGGAGGTGAACGTGGCGGAATATGACCGGACTGAAGGTGCTGATGTCCTTCAGCAGAGGAACTTTACAGTATCGGTTGCACTGAATGAGGGAGACAACCGCCATGCGGCTCTCCTGTTCCTGCCTCCGACACTTACAGCGGCGGCTTCAGACCTGTTCGAGGGAACGGAGATCAAGGAAGAATATCAGCAGTATGCCGTCCCTGTGACTCAGCTTTCAAGCGATCAGGAATTCATTTCCATGCTTGCCAATCCATCTGATATGGCGGCCGGCGGAGCGACATTCGCGGTTTCGGAAAATGAGGACCTCTATAACAGGTTCGGACAGACAAGATATGCCTATGAGCTTGTCTATACCAATCAGTATGCAAGAGACAACGCAAGAATGATCTTCACATCGGCAGTGACATCATATAAGGTGTTCGACGAGAACGGCTTCCTTTCAATGACACTTGATGAGGATATGAAGGGAGGAGTCGTGGATATGGTTTCAGAAACCGCTCAGACCGGTCATGTTGTGCTGTATGGAGCTACAGGCAATGTGCTTGCTGTCATCGAGTGCCGCTTTGATCCGGAAGAGATTATCGGCGAAGTTGCAGATGTTGCCTTCATAGGAGAGAGCGTCATGTATGCTCCGATGGTCGGCGCGACCCTCGAAGATGTAAGTGAGGATCCGTCGTTCAGCCAATATCGTGAAGGACAAGCGCTTGTATATCATCTCCGTTATACGATGCCTGCGATGCCGATGACGATATCCATCCCGTCTTCAATCAAGAAGCATACGGTCAATCCGTATACGTTCAGGCATAATATCAGGGTGAATGACCTTAAGTATGACGAGGACTTCGTGAATGGAGTTCTCGGAGGCGTGGCTCTTGTAGATGGTGGTGTGACCATATATATGGAGATGCCGGAAGGAATGGATTACCTTCGTGGCAACATCATATTCTCCAACTCTGCCGACGAGACGATACTGGTTCTCGTATGCACTCTTGATCTTCGTGAAACTGCAGAATAACAATAAACCATGAGATATATTAAGAATATTGTCATCTGGCTGTCAGCGGTACTGACGGCGGCCGCCTGTACTCAGGCGGAGCCGGATTACCGCGATCACCAGTATGGTCATGTACAGTTCAAGCTGTATAAGGCCGCCTCATATGATGACACTCAGACCAAGGCTGTGCTTGAGCAGCTGGACTATCTGAGGGATGTCACCAAGATAAAGGTGGCCCTGGATTATGAAGGCAACAGGATATCACAGACACTTCCGGTCAATGCGTCGGACGACAATGCGGCCGAGTTCGGCCTGAGAAGTGACAAGCTCAAGCTTCTGGCCGGAAAATATGATGTCCTGAACTTCTCCCTCTTCAACAAGCTGGACGAAGTGGTTTATGAAGGCACTCCGGCTTCATCTCAGATGTCTTTTGAGGTGATTCCCGGCGGTCTTTGTGTCCATGATCTTCTGGCCAATGTGGTAGAAAGGGGCAAGGTGAGGTTTACCATAGTCAAGGATATGTCTGACTTTGAGCAGGTTACAAAGGCTCCTGCCCGTCCTTACACTTTTGATGAAATCAAGTTCATCACATTGTCAGTGAGATCCAAGGAGGGAGTCAAGACAAAGTTTGAAAAGCTTCCGGCAAAGTTCTCACTGCATTTTGACGAGACGGATGATGTAGAGGACGGATACCGTACATCGAGCCTTCAGTGCGATACGCTGCTGTCTCTGGTTGCCGGAGAGTATGTGGTCGAGTCATATGAGGCTTATGACTCAGGACGCAGTCTCCTTGAGACGAGCAACAGGAATGTGGCCGGTTTTGTCATAGAGGACAACAGTACCACTGAGGTGGATGTTCCCGTAAGGCTCTATCATACAGATGAGTACATAAAGGACTATTATGCCCTTTACGAGATATGGAAGGCTCTGAACGGTGATGAGTGGTATTATAATGGAGAGGACTATCCTGTCGGAATCAACTGGGATTTCAACAAGGACCCTGACCTCTGGGGTGACCAGCCTGGTGTCTCTCTCCACTCGAACGGACGAGTTGCCATGATAAATCTCAGCGGCTTCGGCTTCCATGGTCATATGCCTGCGGCACTGGGCCAGCTTACTGAGCTGGTGGAGCTGTATCTCGGTTCTCACAATGACAGCAACCAGTCTGCATATGACCCTACGGTGCAGCCGGGCAAGGGAACCAGAAACCGTTTCGAGAGACATAAGGAGCATATGAGGGCTCTTCATCCTGCAGAGCAGATGTCCGAGCCTGTAGCCAGAGCGTTGGCCGAGCACGACATAGTGATTCCGGAGACGGCAATGTACGGGTACATGCAGGAGTCTGACATAATCGATGAGACTACCGGCCGCATGAGGATCAAGCCTATGGACATGAATCACGGAAAGCTTACCAACGGTCTTCTTAGTCTCCCGCCGGAAATCGGAAAGCTTGCCAAGCTTGAGCAGCTTTTCATTGCAAACGGCGAACTGACCACTCTTCCTAAGGAAATGTCCGGTCTGGTATCCTGCACAGACATTGAGGTTTATAACTGTCCAAAGATGACAGAGTTCCCTATGGCTCTGGCCAGGATGCCGGAACTGGTGTCGCTCAACCTTGCCAACAATTCCCAGTGGAGTGCCGAGGAGGCATTGAAGGGTATCAAGGCTCTGGCTGAGGGACCTTCTGCTGAAAAGATCCAGATCCTGTATTTCAATGAAAACAGTCTTGAGGTGATCCCTAAGGAGATCAAGAAGATGAAGAAGATGGGACTGCTGGATTTCTCTTCCAACAGGATTCATACGATAGAAGAGGCCTGGGGCAATGAGATCAAGCCGGTTCAGCTGTTCCTTGACAACAACCGTCTGTCTTCTTTCCCTGTAAATGAGCAGGGAGTATTCTGCTTTACCGAGGATACTGAGACATTCTCTGTCCGCAATAACCTTTTCACTGAGTTCCCTGACATTTTCTCGGCGAAGTCCATATATACTATTGTGTCGATTGACTTTTCATATAACAGGATAACCCGATTCCAGAATGGTGACGCTTTCAAGGGTGTCAATGTGGAGACCCTCACACTGGCCAACAATCCGGGAATCAAGGCTTATCCGATTGAACTGGCAAAGTCGAATTCGATTGTGATGTATGTCAATCTGAGAGGATGCAACGTGGAAATCATTCCGGAAGGATCGTTCGAATATGAGAATGCCATATACCTGTCTTCTCTTGATCTTTCGTACAACGATCTTTCAGACCTTCCGAAAGATATGCATGCAGGAAATCTCCCGTACCTCTATGGTGTCGAACTATCTCACAACAGATTCAAGGAGTTCCCTTGGGAGCCGCTTGACAGCCAGTATCTGACTGTCTTCGCCATCAGGTCGCAGCGCGACGAGAATGGTGAAAGGTGTCTGTCAGACTGGCCGGAGGGCATATACCAGCACAGGGGACTGCGCGGATTCTATATAGGTTCGAATAACCTCGGAAAGATAGAAGACACTATTTCAACCATATGCTATTATCTTGACATCAGTGACAACCCTGAGATCATTTTTGACGCATCGGATGTCTGCTATGCCATACAGACAGGTGCATACATATTGATTTATGACAAGACGCAGGATATCAGGAACTGTGACATACTGATCAACTAATGCCGGAGGAAAACATATGAAACTCATACGAAGAATAATATTTGCTGCTGCCGCGGCTTTGATCTCAGCGGCATGCGTGCCGGCATCGCAGGTGGAACTCGGTGTCGATCAGACAAGCATCCAGATCGGAGCAGAAGGTGGCAGAAGGACTGTGCAGGTTACAGCACCTGGCAGCTGGGTTGCTATGACCGAGTCACCGTGGATAACGATTTCTCCGGCCAACGGACGTGGCTCTCAGGAGTGCACCATAAGCATAGATACTACTCTTGTATTCGGACAGCGCACAGGTGCTGTCAGGATCCAGAGCCTGGATGACGCGGATGACAAGAAGGATTTTGAGATCATCCAGAGTGGTTACGACTACCAGCTGACTCTGAAGGAGACCGAGAAGAACGTTGAGGACTATGCTGGTTATGACGACAGACATTTCGAGGTCAGGGTCAGGTCGAATGTAGACTTTGATGTCAGGCTTCCTGAAGGTGCTGCATCATGGCTTTCGTTCAAGAAATCAGACCTTGTACTTGACAGGGGATCAAGGCCGCGTGAGACAGTGGTGAGGTTTGACTGGAAGGTCAATTCCCGTGACGTGGAAAGAATAGCAGATGTGGTCTTTCAACCGAAGGAAGATGTGCAGATGGCTCGTCATGACGGCCTCAAAGTGATACAGAAGGCAGCCCTGCCTATAGAGGTCGGAACACCGGCAGGAGACTCTCTCGCCATTCTTGCAGTGAGCCGTGCGCTTGGAATGTTCACCGAGTGGGAGACTTCGGAGAGGCTGGAGCATTGGAACAATGTGGCGGTGTGGAAGGACGGACCGAACAAGGGACGTGTCAGATATGTTCAGTTCTTCATGTTCAAGACCCAGGAGGCGATACCTTATGAAATCCAGTACCTTACTGCCGCAGAGGAGATTGCCATATATTCAAATGCCAACCACTTCCTCCGCAGCCTTGACACCGGCGAACATATCACGAAACTCACAGGTCTCAAGAGGCTTACAATCGGAGCATATGGACTGACATCGCTCCATCCTGATTTCGTCAATCTCAAGAATCTCGAATATCTGGACCTCAGTTCCAACTGCTTCGAGTCTGTTCCTGACATATTGACTCCGGAAAACTTCCCTAACCTTCACGCTCTCGTAATGAATGCGAATCAGCGCCACACTATATATGACCTCAGCAATGATGTGAGGGAGAATGTCGGCGG
>JAFVVN010000018.1 GCA_017502125.1 Bacteroidales bacterium
ATTGGCATTGATGCCGAGGAAATGCCCCTGGAAGCTCTCGCAGAACCAGTATCTGACTTCAGGAGTCACGAGGAAATGCTTCGCCTTCACATTGGCGTCCTTGTCAAGAGTCCATGGATTATAGCCGCCGGCGATCTCGAATGTCCATCGAGGTGCCATTGCGAATTCGAATCCCACGTTAGGGGTTGCAGTCAGCCAGTAAAGAGAGTTGGTCTTTACGGCAACCTTCTGCGCGGATACAGTTCCGGCAAAGGCTAAAAATAAGATGACTGCAAGTGTAAGATAGCGTCTCATCGGCAGATCTTCTTAGTTTTGAACTTTTCCAAATGCCGAACAACGCGGACCAGAAAGATGGTCCTATTTCTTATCGTTCAGCGAATGCAAAAATATATAGAGGGCATAGTGCATGAAAATTTTGCATATCGTTTTACATACAGACACAAAACAATTTGACGGAAATGCATTTTTTGACGCAGACACAAAATATCAGGAATTGCAGGAGCAAAAAAAATGGAACATCCACAAAAATTATTAATGATTTTTACTAATTTTGTGTCCCCTTCCCGTATAAAAATAGCCCAAAAGAAGTGGAAAGACAGATATTCATATTGATAAATTTCGGATATATCTTCATCTTCGCTATTCTTGGAGTTGCATGTCTGCTTGTCAAGATACCGAAGGAGTCGGGAATGGAATATTATATAAAAGCAAGAAAGACTCTCGGATGGTCGCAGATAATGATGGCCATTTACTGCGTCGCAAGGCTTATTCTGATGCAATACCGTTATTATTTTGAAGAATTCTGGGTACTTTGCATCTTCACCCTGATATTTTCATATATGACATATGTCTCTATCCTCTTCCTGATAGAGACACCGCGGTATCTCACCAGAAACCTGTTCATAGATATTGTCATACCTATCATCATAATGGCCGTCACCGGAGCCATAGGCTGGATGTACGAGCCTGTACGGATGATTACCAAAATATGTTTCGGAGTCATCTTTGCCGCTAAGTGCATCAGGATGTTCTATGTTTGTGACAAGGAATATAATATATGCAAGAAGGATGTGGACAACTACTTTGGTTCAAGACCTGACATCAAGTGGATACGTACCGCACTCTATTCAGCACTGCTGCTGTCGTTCCTCACACTCCTGTCATTTTATGTAAAGGCCATTCATCTGATATTCTACATAATGATACCTGTCATATATACATATGTGGTGATAAAGGTGATAAACTTCATGCCGGCAACCTTGGACAGGGCAAGGAATGCAAATGCAGAACAGGAGAGAAAGGATAGTGATGCAAAGGAAGAAAAGACAAAAGATATCGTCGAAAAGATTGCACCTAAAGTGGATGAATGGGTGAGCAGGAAAGGATTCTGCACTCCTGAAATGACCATAAAGGATGTAGCAATGCAGATGGGTACAAACCATAATTATCTGTCCACATATCTCAACAAGCACCTGAACATGACCTTCCAGGTATGGCTCAACACACTGAGAGTCGAGGAAAGCAAAAAGATCCTCACATCAGGTGAAGATCTTTCTATAGAGGAAGTAGGTATCAAGGTGGGATTCTCCCAGAACTACAATTTCTCCAGATGGTTCAGAGTAATCACAGATATGACTCCATACCAATACAGAAGGCAGAACAGCTAGTATTGCAGTGATATTATAAAGTCAAGAACCTTTTGTTCCGGTGCATCCTTCAGGATCACCTTTTTTTGTGCATCAAGCACATATAAAGAAGGTATGGCGCGTACGCAATATATGTAATTATTGCGCAGAACAAAGTCAGGATCGAAGCCGTTATACCAGTTTTCAGGATAAATCGGCATATAAGAACGCCAAGCCTGTATATCTTCATCTATATATATGTTCAGAACTGCCAGACGGCCTTCATCTATCAGTTCAGACACCTCTGGAGTGCCGTTGAGCATGTTTATGATATTCATGCACGCATCACATCCCGGATTACTGAAGAAAAGCAGGATGGTCTCAGCCTTTATATCATAAAGATTACGCATTCTGCCGTTCCTGTCCGCAAACCTGAAGTCCGCTGCCTTGCGGCCTATTCGGTTGAGCGAACACATCGTCGCTTCGCGGGCATACTTGCTCTTCATGACTTCAGAAAGTCCTTCATAGCCGGCATACCTGCTTACGAAATGCAGATATATCTCCTCGTTCCTCATCGGGGAATTCGGATCATAGTAATACTTCTGATGAAGGTCTGCGAAAGTCTCGAAAACGTTCGAAGAAGAGTCCTTCTTCTCACATGCAAGAGCCCTGTCATAGAGATTGGCCATGGCCTTTCCCCACACAGACGGGCCTGCATGCTCCATGATGGCCGTCCAGTCTGCATACTTCTGCTCGAGTTCATCCTTCCTGACTCCGCTCACAAGCAGGGAGTCTGATGGATATGTCCTGGAAGCATCCGTAATGCCGTTCCAGTAGTTCACAGCCATGAATTCCAGCGCTTCCTGCTGTCCGCTGATCATTGTCGGCAGCTGTACAGCAGGAAAAGGCAGAGCCTGGAACTGCTCTGCCTTCTTTTCCCTGCAGCCTGCCGCAATGAGCAGGACTGCAATTATGAGTGTTATATTATTTCTCGTATTCATATTTTCCTACGACAGCCTGCGAAATGTTGATCAGGAAGTCGCCGATCTTCTCAAGCTCAGCAAGCACGTCCATGTAGTATACACCGGTGAGGTAGTTGTAGCTGTCGCTCTCGATGTTGACGATATGCTCTTCCCTGAGGTGGTTGCGGCACTCGTTGATATTGTATTCGCAGTTCTCTGCATTTGAAATGTCCTTGAGATTTTCTGCCTTGAGGTTTTCGATCATAGCGTCGTAAGCCTTCAGGACGAGGTCCATCATCTTGTTCAGACGGTCGAGGATAGTCTTGTCGAATACCTTTCCGTGAGCCTCCTTTCTCTTGAGGATACGTCCGATAGACTCTCCTGAGTCTCCGAGGGACTCCATCTCGCCGATGATCTTGTACATTGCCTTGATCTGCTCTGTAGCCTCCTGGCTGATC
>JAFVVN010000067.1 GCA_017502125.1 Bacteroidales bacterium
ATTCATATCAGGCAGTGAAAGACTGCAAAAATTATCACTATTGATTATCAATCGTTTAAGGGGCCGGATTGAAAGATTATTTTTGGTGTGTGTAAGACAATTTTATGTGGATGTTCCAGACGATTTGAGTATATTGCAGACCGTATATACATTATAGTAAGACCGCTGGCGGGATTGATGAACCTTTAATTTTTAAATCATTATGAATCAAAAAGATTTTTTGATCCTGACCAAAGGCCGGGCTGTGTAGCGCTGAGACACTGTTTTAATAGTTTACATTTCGCCTATTTGCTAATAAGCGAAATGCTAGAATCGAATAAAAGGGCAGCCATGTACATTTGACTGCCCTATTTCAATTCTCAATCAGTTTATCTCTTATTAATCTCTTCTTCAAGAAGTAGGAATCTATCAAAATCACTTATGTATAGCTGATCCTGGATGATTCGATATTTTTCAAATTCTGATTCTGCATGCTGCTTCGCGAGTTCAGCAGTAACGCGCCCTGCATCCATGAGTATTTCATGGTCCATCAGTGAAAGGAAACGGTTCAATCTTTCTTCCCAATCCGACATTGTCATTGGAATTCGTCTGATAGCTTGCATTTCAGCCATATCCAGATACGCGGAGACAATACGTTGAAGTTGCTGCAACTCATCTTCTGATAGATAATTCTTTGCCACTGAGACATCATACTTGTGTATCTTGCCTTCAGGAGAGCCATCCCATGATGTCAGTCCCATATTTTGCTTCGAAGAATCAGCTCTGGTATAAATGAGTTCCGCCGCTGTCTGTCCGTGTACGCTAAAATGCATCTTATTCTGAACAGCAGCAAAGAACCTCTTGGTTGCAGGTGC
Source organism: Bacteroidales bacterium (assembly GCA_017502125.1). Classification (GTDB taxonomy): domain Bacteria; phylum Bacteroidota; class Bacteroidia; order Bacteroidales; family UBA932; genus Cryptobacteroides. Next base: position 855 of record JAFVVN010000067.1, read on the forward strand.
AGTTGGATCATAGTCCAGAGCCGTGGCATAGATGTCTGTAATCTTTTGATAGAAACGCCTTTCAGACATTCGTATCTCCCGGATCTTCTCGAGTTGTTTCTCAAAATATTCCTTTGTCAGTATGCTTCCGCCTTTCTTCAGACGCTCCTCGTCCATCACCCATCCTTGAATGGTATAATCCTTTACGATAGAATTAGCCCATTTCCTGAACTGTACAGCCCTTTCGTTGTTTACCTTGAAACCTACGGCGATGATCATCTGCAAGTTGTAATGGTCCACATTTCTGGAAACAACTCTAGTCCCCTCATTTTGAACTATTAAGTATTTCTTAATAGTTGAGTCAGGACTGAGTTCCTGATCATCGAAAATAGACTTGATATGTTGATTGATATTAGCTACTGTAACATCATACAACTGGGCCATCATCTTCTGAGTGAGCCAGACATTCTCATCCTCATATCTGATTTCTATCGCATCGGGCTGGTCACCCACTGCCGCGACGTACGTAAGATATTCAGCTGCAGAACTCCTTATGGTAATTTCTTTATTCTTTTTCATCTGAAATCTAAATTGAAACAAAACTAACTAAAATTAGGATAAACAGCAAATTATTACTTCACTGTCAGAAAAGCTCTTTTTTCTCTGACCGGCATTTTCTCACCTCTACCTTTCCGTGCTTCTCCTCATACCTGTCTATCCCAAGCTGGAACATGGCGTAGATTATATCCTTGATGGTCATCCCTTCCCGTAAGGCTATCTCCCGGACTATATCATATTGCTGCTTGTTCAGCAGCAACGATGTCCTGACGTCATCTTTTGATGCCAGTTCTCGTGGATCATCCTTTCTTCTGCGGCCGGTAAGAAACGCCCTTCTCTGTGATTGTCTCTCCTCGAGTATCTCGTACTCTTCATCTGTTATCTTCAAAGGCTTCGGAGGTGATTGTGTTCCTTCTCCGAACATTGCTGATATTCCTTCTTTCAACTGCTCCTTTTTCATTGTCAAAATAGGTATTATTGATATTATTTGATTCAATTAAACTACATTAACAATAATGTTAATTGTGAATATTGTCAATATGATACGTTTATTAATCTTATTATTTCAGCCTTTCCTCAATTTCCTTCAACAGTCCCGCATAATCCCTTGCTCCATTGCATTTCGGATCATAGGATATGATATCCAGACTCATGATAGGAGCGTGTACGATGGTAGCGTTTTCTCTGATTTTCGTTGGAAACACCAGTTCTCCATAGTGGCCTCTGAGATCCTGTTCAACCATCCTGTCAAGACTCCTCCTTGTATGGAATCTCGTGATGATGATTCCGTCTATATCCAATACGGGATTCAGTCCGGTGCTCACGATCTCGGCCATCTTGATGAGCTGGAGAAGTCCTTCCGCAGCATAGGCATCGCAGGAGATAGGAACGATGATGGAAGTAGCTGCAGTAAATGCATTCACTGTTATGATTCCCATCTGGGAAGGGCAATCAAGAAGTATCCAGTCATACTCGTCCTTTACTGATTTCAGCAGCTGTCTCAAGATAGTCTCTCTCTGTATTCTGGATGCGATGACAGTGTCCAGAGCTCCCATGTCAAGCGAGGAGGGAACGATGTCCAGGTTATCTCTTACATGGCATATCGGAATCGCACAATGGCCGCAGAAGGCTTCATACAGGGTCATATCCGGAGAAAACCTGGTTCCAAGGAAGGTACTGGTCAGATTCCTCTGCGCATCCAGGTCAACCAGCAGAGTCTTCTTCCCTTGAGAAGAAAGCAAAGAGCCTATGGTTGCCGCTGTCGTCGTCTTGCCTACACCGCCTTTATGACTGGCAATGGCAATGATTTTTGTCTTTTCCATGTTGTATTTATCTAAAAATTAATATCTTTGCATCAGATTTAAGCCGTGGCAAGAAAGAGATAATCGTTTTGCGCGAAAGTCCCCGCCCGCGAGGTCTCACCATTTTGGTAAAACTTCTCCACGCATTCTGGGGCAACAGTCTAAGCATCCTTCGGGATGCTTTTTTTTACGTCCAATGCCGTTATACAGTACTGAACCTTTTCGTGAGTTACCTTTCTTACGCCGACTGTCAGCTTTACAGCGCCAATGCCGAGACAATCATAAATCATGGTTATCATCTTCTCAAAGGGCTTCTGATTCCTGCTGTTGCTCTTTGCCAATGAAACGGATTTCTTCACAGCCAATGTAAGAATCGCATCAAGCTGTAACACAGCCAGAGTTGAGAGGTAATTCTTGGAAGCATGTGCACATGTCTCGTCTATAGAGACGTACCTGATGTTGATGTATTCCTTAAGAGACTGGTTGTACATTCTCATCTCAGGATGTTCCTGTTTCCATTTCTGATAAAACTCGAAGATAATGCGCTTGCGGATGGCGATATCCTCCTTTTCTGTACCTTTAGGGATCTCAATCATGCTACTATAAATTAGATTACGTTATCCAATATGCTTTCCGGATTCCTGTCCAGTCTCACTTCCTCCTCTATACTTGCTGTATAGATCTGCGAAGTCGCCGGAGAGGAGTGCCTCAGGACCCTCTGAACATCCTGCCAGTCACCTCCGTTCTTCAATATCAACACAGCAGTAGTGTGGCGTAACGAGTGGGCCGAATACTCATGACCTTCCAGTCCTATCGCCTTCATCGACTCCTTGCATACATACTGTACCGACCTTGTCGACATCCTCGCTCCCCTATGTCCTTTTCCGTCCGTTACAAAGAGCGGTTCCTTCTTACTCTGCATGCAACGAGTATTCAGGTATTCCTGAATGGGATTCCATACAGCATCACCGAGTATCACGAAGTTGTCCTTGTCGTCATAACCCTTTCCCCAGACCTTGAGGATCCTTCTTCCCCTCTTGTGCCTGATGTCTTCCACATCAGCTCTGACAACCTCGATAGTCCTTAATCCTGTCCTTAATATAAGATTGACTATCGCATAGTCTCTCAGTGACTTGGATTTAAGATATGCCAGCATGTCTGATGCTTCTGTCTCATTCAGGTGCATCTTCCTGAACCCTTTCTTTCCCCTCGGTGGCTTCACGGATCTTGCGATGTTCGGATAGAGCATAGTGTTTTCCGTCCATTTGTAGAACTGCCTCACGGCAGTCAGATATGAGCCGATGGTCAGCGGTGACAGTCTCTTCTTCACCATGAAGTTCTTGAACGACATCACATCAGCTGGAGTCATGCTCTTCATCGCATGACCGCTTTCCTGCATCCACCTGAAATACTGGACCATCCCCCAGTAGTATGTCTCCCTGCTCTTCTGTCTTAGATCCTGGGAATCAAGAAAGGCTGCAAGAAGTATCTCCCAGTTTTCCTCGCACTCCCTCCTCGCAAGCGTTCCGGTCGGTCCGTCAGTCATGACCGGAGTCAATTCAGTATTATCGGCATTCATAGTATTCATCATATTTACATTCGGTACATTACTACCGATATTCATATGGCAAAGGTACTTTTGATATTACCGATTTCAAATATGTTTTACGTGATATTCAGAAATGCTTAACTCTATTTTCGCTCTAATTTCACTATCTCAGTCGAGATCGTGCCAAGGATCAGTGAAAACAGGATCGTCAATCGGCTCCTGTGGCAGCTCCGAATCGGTAGTGTCATTCCCATCTGTCTTGTCCGCTAGGTCGCAACTGTCCCAAGCCTTATTTATCAGATCGGCGGCTTCCTTCTGAATCCTCCTGTAGTTGGCCTCAAGGACACTGTCCATCATAAGATGAAGCTTGAAATCGATAATATCATTGACAGCTTTTGTATATTCCTTGTCCGTCAAAGCGTCATAACGTCTCTGAACCTCCTTGTCCATGTCGTCAGGATGACATATCACACCAGATACCTGAATCTCATATCTGATCTGATCCATGACAAATCCCGCTGGGTCGGCAAGAACGGAGTTGCGTATGTATTCCTCGCCGAAGTCAGTCATGACCGGTATGTCCACCCATTTCTTCTTCTCCTTGGCTACAGCCTCATTGTCCATGACGATCTCCCCACAGAAGATCTTCCTCTCTATCTTCTGGCTGTGAGTGTCCGCCACCCTTCCGAAGAAAGTACCGGTCGAGAGCGTCTCGATCTTCCTTGCCGGGAGGATCTCGTCCTTCTGCATGGAGATGCTGACCGAGTCCGTGCTCCTTCCTATGGATTCGCTTTCACGCACCCTGTCCTCCTTTCCGAATGCGGCGCAGAAGTCCCTGGCGGTCTTTCCGCTGACCTGTCCCACGAAGACGTTTCCGGGGGTGTTGATGAGGACGTCGGCATCCTTCTGGCCGTAATCCCTGACCATCTGCGAGTAGTCCTGTGCGCCCATCACAAAGGCGACGCCGTTGGAGCGGCAGGTGTTGATGATCTTGTCGAGATCCTTGAGGAACATGGTAGGCAGCTCGTCGAGAAGCACGGCGGACTTCATCCTGCCCTGCTGGTTTATCCTCTTGAACATCCTCGAGGTGTAGAGAGCTATCGAGGTGCCGTAAACGATCTCTCGTGTAGGATTGTTGCCTATGCACAGGACCTTGGGATGCAGAGGATCATTGATGTCAAGATTGAAGTCGTCCCCGGTCAGGATCCAGTAAAGGTTCCTGGACACGAACTTGGACAGAGGGTTCTTGGTACTGGAGAGCATACCCTGAAGCTGGTCGTTCGCACCGGCCTCGAAAGCGTCTGCAAAGGACGAAATCTTGGCCTTTATGTCCGGGTCCGACACAAGGACACCGATAAGCTTCCTGTAGTCCTGATTAAGGAGTTCTATGGCATGAGGAAAGGTGCAGTAACGTCCGTTCTCATGAGTCCTCAGGAACCAGAAGATGGCGTCAAGGAGAATCTTCGACGACTCAGTGAAGAAGTCGCTCTTCTCCCTGGCCACCTTGTTCACGTTGAGCATTATGAGTTCGGCAATCTCCGCACAGTCCGACTGATCGACTATATATGAGGGATGAGTCGGATTGGCTCTCAGGGAGTGCAGCGGATCATCGAAATTGAGGACGCAGAACTCAGGTCTTACAGCGAACCTATCCTGGTGCTGAAGCAGCTTGTTATACACATTGACGGACAGGGTTGGATACTTGTAGTCATACACGCACATTGCGTATCCCTTGTAGAGCATCTGATCGATGAACGGCTCATAGATGGAGTATGACTTACCGGAACCCGGGCTACCCAGTACGAATGTCGCCCTGAAGGGATTCACGACGTTTATCCAGCCCCTGTGAATGCGCTGCTGATACTGGAACACCATCGGCAGGTTCACGGAGTTGTCGTTCTCTATCTTCACCGTGCACTGACGGAAGGTCTCATTGTCGTCATTGATGATTGCCTTGGTGTCCCTGCGTGATATCATGCTGATGACCCACAGGAGACCGACTGCACCCATTGCTGTGAACAGTGCATATAGACCCGGCGATGAGAACGGATAGAAGTATGCAAGCGAAGACACAACGCCGACGGCAGCGACACTCCTGATGTCAGCCTCACGCGCCTTGCTGGATCTGGTGAGCATTCCAAGCCCCATGAGGATCATAGCCATGATCTTTGTCTTAAAGGAATGCACGAACATCGGGCTCCTTGCAAACCGCAGGCACAGATTGTCCAGCATCACCCACGACATATCCATCCGCTTCCACAGAGGATGAGCAAAGTAATACAGGTTCAACAAGAGCATCAGCACCCCGAAGAGGATGCCGAAATAGAAGTACTTCTCATATTGGTTCTTGTTGAGCATATCAATCCTGCTACATCTTCACGCCGCGTGACTTCTTCCTGCTGCGGCCATATATATCCCTCGAGAGCGAACGGCCTCCGCCGAGGCTGGAAAGGAGGTCTCCGAGCGTGGCCATTCCCACCAGAGGCTCCTGCTTCACCTCTCTTGAACTCTTCTCCCACTGTCCCTGCGATTCCGCATTCCGGAAATCCGAAAGTGACACATCCTTAAGGTCCGAGAGCGTATGGATGCTTCTGGTCTCATGATCGACGAACAGTACACGGGAGATCTGTCCGTCATCGTTACGCATCATCTTCACATCGACATTCTCGGCTGCCATCATAGCCCTGAAATGCTTCTGACTGACTGATTCCTTCAGACACTGCGAACTCAGCAGTGAGAGGTCAGCCGTGCCGTGATAGCTACGCGTCTTCATGCACTCCCTCGCCCTGCTTTCAAACATCTTGACCGGGTCAAACGAGAGATCGTTCTTCGATATGGCGATGGTGCACGGCTTCCCGGAAGCATCAAGACCTCTGAAGGCCAGCTTCATAGGAACGGATGACATCTCCCTCACAGAGACACCGTAAGTGCTCAAAAGAAAGCGGAACTGGCCGTATGAGGTGAATCTGTATGTGCAGCAGAAGCGCACGATGGAGTCTATCTGAACTGCCGTATCCCCTCTTCCAGGAGTAAACCGCACTACATTTTCAAGCCCCCTGTCCAGCTCCCTGTCCGTAACGCATCCCACAACGAAGCCGTACTTCATGCACAGGGTCTCCTGAAGGAGCAGGCATCTGCGGTTCTCCTGACGGCTGGATATCTTGCGTCCGTTGATGTCTGTACGGATAGACACCACATGGTAATGCCTGCGTTCTATGTCATCATGTCTGTACACGGCATAAGGCTGTTTGGCAAAACCCAGCCCTTCCATGATGTCAGAGATCAGTTCCTTTACCTTCTGGTCACTCAGTCCTTCAGTTGCTGCAGGATTCACTGACATGTGAAAGGAGAGTTCCTTGGAGCTGAAATTGCGCTTTTCATAACGCCTGACGGTCTTGATGAATGAGCCGAGGTCGGGATCCACATTGACAGTCTGGATCAACTCGGCCTCACCGTTTGCGACCTTCCTTTCGTTATAATCCAGCGCACTCTTCATGGTAGGACTGGATTTCATTATCTTAACCACCATGTCACAATGGCTTGAGATTGAAGTCCACTGACATATCTCAGTTCTCCTTCGGCCCCAGAAGGTCGATTATCTTGGCTGAGATGTTGGCATTCAGATAGCTCTTTCCGTCCTGTGAGGATGACACCCAGATGGACAGATTGCCGACAACGCATACCGACCTTCCCTTCTTAAGGAAATGTACCAGTCCGCTGCTCGGATAGGTGACATCGTAATAGGTTGTCTTACGGTCGTCACCATGAGATTCGTTTACCGCTACCCTGAAGGCGATGAACTGGCTGCTGCCGTCCCTGCCCTGCTTCATTTCGGCATCATTCACGATGTTGCCTACGATAGTAATTACTTGTGCCATATTCTTATCTGTTTTAATGGTTGATTGTCCTTCATAAGCCTTGACTTCAACTCTGTGGAAGAGATCAATTAAAGAATTCATTGAGTCTCGGATCTCCTTGGCCAGCCTGTTCATTTGTGCAAATAGCCTGTTCACCTGAGACATGTTCTTCTGTCCAGGTGAATCCATCCGGCTAACCAGCTCTCCGGCAATGCGGTTGTAATCGGCTCCGAATCCTGCGATACGTTCCCTTATGGAATTGAGGATCCCTCTCACTTCTTCTGTCGTGAGTTCCTTCGGTTTCCTTACGGTGACCTTCTCTCCGATGACCTTCGAGCTGATGTACCTGGACAGATTCGTGTAGTCGTCCGCCCTCATCTTCTCTTCCAGCCGGCTAGCTTCACTGGATGTCAGCCGGAATGATTTGGTGATCATTTTAGGATTACTTTCCCTGCTGCCCATCTGTATTTGTATTACAATTGCCCATCTTGCTTATTGTGAAAATGAGACATTTTATACCCCTTGCTACAAACAAAATTAGGAACTCTTAACCAAACAATCAATTATTTTTAACATAATCAACAGTCTGATTATTAAAAAGATAACCAACGATAAGAAATGATACAGAAAGGCATACGAACCTGAAGGGCAGTTTCCAAAGTCAGCAAAAATGTGTATCTTTGTATTGATATGATAACATCCAGAACATACCATTCCCTTAATCTTGATATCGCTCCTTTCGATTCAAGTAACATCATTTATGTGCTTCTTCCTCATCGCCTTCCGGAAGAAGACCGTGCTTCCGTCGAAGAAATGTCATCAAGATTTGAATCGACAATCGTCGTCATATCAGAAATGGACTGGAATTCCGATCTTACGCCTTGGAAGGCTCCTGCAGTAAAGGAAGGAGAATTCGGAGGTCATGCAAGTCAATTCCTGGACCGCCTCAAGGAAGACCTTTTCTTCAATCTCGAGAACTCACTTCAGATCAGAAAGCCAAAGAGGTATCTTATTGGTTTATCCCTTGCAGGACTCTTTACAGTATGGGCAGCCGTCAGGAAGCCGCTGTTTGAAGGTGTTTCATCCATCTCTGGATCATTCTGGTATGATGGATTCACCGAATGGCTCATGAAGCAGGAGGAACTCAGGTGCATGCGCTTCCATATCTGTCTCGGCGAGAAGGAGAAGGAAACAAAAGTGAAGAGGTTTGCAAACATCGAGGAGGACACAATGAAGGTGGTTGAGACCCTGATGCTTAAAGGAGCAGAGGTAGCCTTCGAGATGACAGAGGGCGGACACAACTCCCCTGTCATTCCACGTATCGAGAAATCGGTAGTATCATTATTTGAAAAATCAGTAGTATGATTTTCCCTTCCGTCACCTCTGTACACCCTTTCTTATAGGAACTTGCCTCCGGTATATTTCTAAATCAGTAGTATAATTATTTAATAGCGGACGAAAGCCGTTTCGTCCATGCAACTATGATCCGACAGACTACATTCCATCTTTCTGCAAAACGCAGAGGTTTCCACTTGGTGACTCAGGAGATTCTTGAGCACCTTCCGAAACCTCTACCGCAGACCGGCATGCTCAATCTCTTCGTTCAGCATACTTCATATGCACTATCAATCAATGAGAACTACGATCCGGATGTGCGCACGGATATGGAGGCAATATTGAATCATATGGTGAAAGAAAGAGAACCCTACTACGAGCATACCATGGAGGGCTCTGATGACATGCCGGCACATGCGAAGTGCTCTCTATTCGGAGTCAGCCTCACCATTCCGATAACAAACGGCAAGCTGAATCTCGGAACATGGCAGGGAATCTATCTCTGCGAGTTCCGCAATTACGGAGGATCAAGAGCCATTGTCGCCACAGTATATGAATAGCCCATTCAGAATAAAAGATTCAGAATGGGCTATTCGATAGCTTGTTGATATGTGATTATTCTTCGCTATAGGCGAAGACGGCATCCATAAGGTCCAGCTTTATCTGCTGCCAGTCCTTGCCAAGCAGGCACCTTGGATCCGGATCCTTGTCCGCCTTGCGGAAGTCGATGATATCCTTAAGGAGCTTTGTTCTGTCATGTTCCCAAGGATGCCTTTTCTCATGCAGATCCAGCATCTCCTTCAGAGTAAAGGCTGTAAGCAGGAAATGGATGTCCCAGAAGTCCTTCTTGCGCCCGTCACCGTCTGTAACAGCATTCAGCTTCATCGCGACAATATCCTGCACGCTTGCGAAACGCACACCGTCCAACTCATCCGGTTCATTGAGAAAAGGATCAGTATACATGAGATCGAGCTTGACCTTATCTCCATCATTGGAGGTGTTGCCGACGTAGTATGAGTTACCGAAGCCAATGTTCGACCCATGTCCATCTATGTAATCGAATTCTTCGCGGAGCATCCGGAACATTGCTTCAAAATCCACGGTGCCATACTCCTGAGGGGTAAAGTAATCTATGTCGTCTGACATTCGATGGCCAAAGCGAAGACTTAGGTTCGTCCCTCCAACAAGCCTGAAGTCTTTCAATTCTGGCTTTGAAGACAAACGGTGGAGAACCTCTTTAAGAATCGGAAGCACAGTGTTGTAATGAAGCATGTCAGTTTTGTTTTCCATTATACTTGTAAGATGACTTGAAAGCATAATCCTTAAGCGAACCAACAGGTACGCCATAGTATCTGGCAATCTCAGCCTTTTCCGCATCGCTGCCTCTCTCAAGTATTCGTGTAATAACCGATTCCCTCGAAGCAGCCCAATCTATTTTATCAAAATCCGTATCCCAGAAAAGGATGCGCCTTACATCAGGAATACCGGACAGAGACTTGCCTATATCTTTCTGCTTATCTTTCTCGATATCATAGTAAACCTGCATGATAAGAAGGAAACCTTCGTCATATCCGAACTCCCTCTCGATCTTCAACGCCGTTGTAAGGCTGATACCTCTCTTCTGGTTGATGACAGCATTGAGGATCTGCCAGTGCTCGCCGATTTTCGCCGCAAACTGCCTCTGGCTCATCTTCATCTTGATAAGCTCATGCTTTATAAGGGCGCCAGGATGCATTCCCTTTATGTTCTCAATTGAATATCTCATAATGTGTCATCAAATTTGTTTACAAAGTTATGAATTATTTCGTTCAGAACAAAATTTTCACCAAACATAAGACAGCAATTATAATTCTCTCCTGTTCAAGTCATCGCCTCCTGCAATGAGTGCAAATCAATACTCATTTGATGAGATCCGTTCCCTATCATATATGAGTGCTTTGTCCCTTACTCTGTGCTGCCAGCCAAAACGTAACTTACCGCCTCTGCAAGCTCGACCTCATCAAACTCCACCAGCCCGGACTTCTCGTCAAGTTCAAGGAGTTCGTCGTAGTCTTCCTCATAGACGATTGAAAGGCTTCCTCCGGCATACTTGACAGAATGGATACGCTTTTCATGGGCTTCCATCCTATCGTCAAAGACATAACAGAATGCATCTTCAACAAGTTCCAATTCCGATCCTGTCTCTTTCAGCATATCCGCTATCAGGTCATGGGCCCGTTCCTTTACGGCACTCGATTGTTCGACGATATCCCTTATGCTGTCTCGCCAGCATTCCTTTATCTGTTCATCAATCCTATAATGTTTCATCGCGTTATCTGTTATGGGCGGGATGTCCCGCCCGGTTCTACATTTCCAATACCTTGAGTGAATCTGCGACCACTTCAGTGAACGTCCTTTCCCCTCCGTCCGCCGCCGTATATCTGACTGTTCGCAGCCTACCAGTCAGATGAACGAGAGATCCTCTTGTAATCCCTTCAAGATGCACATCGTCGCCTTCCACTGCCAGAACATTATGCCACGTGGTTTCAACGAGCATCTTGCCTTCCACGGAGATGACCGTATGCTCCGTCATCAGACTGAAGTTTGCTGCGATCGATCCGATTGCCGGACTTATCCGTACTGTGCCTGCCCTTCCCTGAAGTTCGACACGATTGATTGAATTGAACTTATTCATATCTCTAATTGTAAATGGTTTATATGTTTGAGTAAAACTTTTCCTTATCGGTCCCGCAGTCCACATATCCGAGGCTTGTAGCAACGATCTGCTCGAAGTCATCGTCTATCCAGAAAGGCATGTACTGCATTTCCACATTACCTGGTATCCACTCCTCATGAATCGTACAGATGGTATCTCCGCTGAACTCGCAATCCAGTCCGCGGTTCCTGTTGACGTATCCCTTGGACTCCAGAGTTTTCCTGATCTCCGGAGTATTCATCCTTATGAATGCCTGTCTTGCCATGATGTCATTTCTTGAACCTGCAGGTGCATTCGTCTGCGAAGCTGTAATAGCTTCCTGCTCCGATGATGATATGGTCGAGCATCTGCATCTCCATTGTCTTGCAGGCATTCGTGACCATCCGTGTCTGGTTGATGTCCGAGATACTCGGTGTAGGATTTCCTGAAGGATGATTATGAAACAGGATTATGTTCGATGCATTCTTGCTGAGTGCCCGTGCAATGATATGCTTGTGACTGATGTTGACAGCGTCAAGACTACCCTTGAAGAGCATCTCAAAGGAGAGAACTACATTATCCTTATTCAGGTATGCCACCCAGAGTTCCTCGTGGTCAAGAGCACGCAGTCTGGCAGCTGCCACTTCTACCGCATCCTGTGGTTGTCTGATACTCTTTCCTGTGATATCGTTCCGGATACTCATATAGGTAGCCACTATATCCCTGAGTGCGTTCACCTTTTCTACCTGTGCTTTCGTCATCCCGTACAGCTGAGGGTTGAAGTTCTCACTCAGCAGTTCACCGAGTCCTATCTGCTCATTGAGCTTGAGGCCTAATTGTGCCAATGCTTTCATTGTGTCTCTGATTTATAAGGTTGTGAATGAATTTTGAGCCCCCAGAAGGTCATCCGACATTCAGTGGCAGGAGCACAAGGAGAATACTAGCGAAGCCTGGAGATTCTCTGCAGTGAACGGAGTGACTCTTGACACGAATGCGAGGGTGATATACCTTCGCTTAAAATTCTGCAGCAACCTCATCAGAGACACATCTATTTCGGTAATATCTTTCCTATTGTATTCACGTTCTCCCAATTAGAGGAATTACTACCCGGGAAATAATCAGGACCCAAGGCCCATCGGGCCTGATCCTTTTCCTCTTCACCTGCTGCATGTCTATTATGCTTCTTGCTATTCAGCATAGCTTATCATTATGCTATCAGTCTCTGCATTCTCATGGCTAATTGCTTGATTGGCATAAGACTATAATCGCGACAAAGACTCCAACTATGAGTTATTGAATACGTAAATGGGAGTTCTTGAATACATCCGTAATGTCTTAATGGGAGTTTTTGAATACGTCATCACCGAAATGGGAAAAATCCTGAAATCATTCCCAATTCGCCAAATAGGAGTTCTTGAATACATTAACATATTATGGTTTCTCCACATTCCAGGACTGCCTGACGTTGATTTAACTCCCAAATGGGAGTTATCGAATACGGAAGGTGGGTTCCGCGCAACTCAAAAAGGAGTTTTTGAATACGGATATTCAAACATAAATAAATCGGTAGTTAAATAATACTGATTATTTTGTTAAAAATATTACATACATTTGCGCATTCGAGCAGAACCACATGGCAAGAAACAGTCATCATAAGATCAGCGTAGAGGAAAGGGAAAGGGCTTCCCGCGAAGTCGTCCAGTCATACATTGCCACCACAGCGATGTACGACTTCAATGTCTATGAGAAACGTGTTCTGTACAACCTCGTCAAGCTGGCACAGAGTCAGCTGGAAGGGGTCAGGCTCTCAGAGAATCTTTTCAGGATCGACCATTCCCTGAAGGGGTTCGTTCTGATAGAACTCCCTATATCCTACTTCCTTACGGACAGTGAGGACAAGAACCATGTGCGCATCAAGGAAGCCTTGAAGTCACTTCATCAGAAGACCTTCACCTACAAGGATGAGGAGGTCTGGGAGTGCTTCTCGATCATCGCCAATCCCAAGATCCAGCTCCGATCATCGAAGGTCTCTTTCATCGTGAACTCAAAGGTGTGGGATGTGCTTCTGGATTTCTCCAGAGGGTTTGCCAGATATGACATCAATGTCGCCTTCACTCTCGAGAGCGCCTATTCGATGCGCTTCTATGAGATGCTGGCATCACAGACCGAACCGATCACGTATTCCATCGACACCTTGAGAAAGATATTCAACCTGGAAGACAAGTACGCCCTGACCAAGGACTTCATCAAGTACGTCGTCGAGGCTGCCAAGGGAGAGCTTGACAGGAAATCCCCCGTCACGTTCGAGTACACGCCCGTGAAGGAGGGACGAAGGATAGACCGCATAATGTTCTTCCCGGTGCGTCAGAGCGGGAAGGAGGCTCCTGATGCCTTCTACAGGTCGGCACTCAGGAAATATCCGTCCGCTGCGTTGTCAAGGGAAGAACGGCAGATCCTCACAGACATAGGGTTCACCGATTCAGGTATTAAGAACAATCTGGCTCTCTTCGTGGAATGCCAGAAACAGCTCGATTTCCTCTATGAACTTGCCATGATCAAGGCCAAGTCCAGAGGCAAGCGGAACCCGTGCGGGTGGTGCATCAATTCCCTTGTCGGAAAACTGTCCGACATCTCGAAAAAAAAGTTATAGAATTAATTCTATAAAACCCTTTCCCGATTAAAATTATTTCAGTTTTGTTTTGCATTAAAATTAGTTTCTTTTAACTTTGCCGTCAGCAAGGTTTGAAAATTATGTCAAATAAGACTGAAATGAGAGGCTTTCTGATGCTTCTTTTGGCCGCGAGCACATTGCTCCTTTCTTGCTCTTTTCGTGCAAATGCACAGAGGACGATGAGAGGACTGTATCATGCGTCTGCAGAGGTGGTAACGACAGCCGACAAAGGAGTCCAGATCGGAGGGGAACTGTCATTCGGCCAGTATCTGCTTTGCTCATACTGGAACGCATGGATCAATGTCAGCCCGGACTACATCCCACTCGACTCGACTGTCATGATGAGATATATACCTCTAACCGTAGGGGCTGACTACATGCACAGGATTGCGGCGACAAGATCGCGCAGCATGAATCTGTACATCGGAGCGGGAGTCTTCCTGGGGTATGAGTTCTATGATCCTTGGAAGACGGTTCCGCCCTACATGGAGACAGGAAGGGAGGGCGGTGCTTTCATCTACGGATTGTCGCCCGGACTCGTCTCGGAATTCTTCATGACGAGAGCGGTGGCACTCACGCTCAGTGCCCGGATGCCGGTGAGCTTCTCATCACAGGCGAAGATCATCAAGGCGCACATCAAGGCAGGAATCAGAATCAACATATAGCAAGGTAATTTTTCGGGTGTTTACATCTCAAACACAAACCCGCTATTCAAGTGGGCATTCACACAGTATTCATCAGGCAGATCCGCTGTGAGGTGCATCTGCCTTCTCTAGACAGAAGACAAGAACCAGATACAGAAAAACAGGACATGAACATGAAGAGAATCATCACTACACTGACCATCGCAATGGGCATCGGCATCGGTGCCTCGGCGCAGAACTGGGCCGTTTCCACCAATGTCGTGGACTATGCGAGCCTCGGCACCATCAACGTGCAGGGCTCGGCTGGCATTGCCAGAAGACTGACCGTCGATGCATCGGTCCGGGTCAACCCCTGGACATTCCATAAGGGAGACCCGAAGAAGCAGATGCAGAACCGCCACCAGACATATGCCGCCGGTCTCCGCTACTGGCCGTGGCACATCTACTCCGGATGGTGGATCTCCGGTATGGCTCAATACCAGGAATACAACAGGGGCGGTATCATCTCTGACAGGACAGAGGAAGGAGATGCCTTCGGACTGTCGGCTGGAGGAGGATACTCGCTGATCGTCCACGAGAACATCAACATCGACTTCGGCCTTTACCTGTGGACCGGACAGAAGACATACGTCACATACGCCTGTCCGTCATGCGGAAAGATCATCGACAAGGGAAGCAGGTGGTTCGTGATGCCGAACGAGGTGCGCGTCGCCCTTCAGTTCATCTTCTAGAGTGTCCGGCCATGATAGTGATAATCGACAAGTATCCGCTTGACACTCCCCTATTCAGGTCATGCTGCATCAACGAGCATCTCATGCTGGTTTACTTCATCCATCGTCCGCAGGGACAGCAGGGAGAGATCAGCCTTCCGGTCCTCTTCGAGAACGTGCATAATACGAGACGGTTCTTCGACGAGTACTGCACGGCTCAGTACAACAACGAACCCGTATATGAATTCGAGGGAGAGGCCTGGTTCAGCCTCGAACTCTACACCAGACTCAGAGACAGGAACAGCAAATTACACAAGCCATGAAGATACTCCTCAAGCACACCAGCATCGACTTCAGCCTCTTCCACGCAGCAGTCCTTCACGAGACGTTTTCCGTGATCAGCTTCTGCGTCAAGGACGATATAGACGACAGATGTCTGCAGATTCCTCTCTGCTTCAGGAACGGGAACGACGCCCGAGAGGCATACAAGCGGATCCTGCAAGGCAGGAACAACTTCGCCACGACCGTCAGCATCAGCGAGTTCGACTGCAGCTGGCCGATGGAACTGGCACAGAAGGTCGAGCAGTATGCACAGCATATGTTCGATTTCGACAGACCGATCAGTGTTTAATTCAATCCTCACATCATCATGAAGATCGTGACATACTGCAAGACCCTGGACCTGGAAGAATGTCAGGAGATCGGCTTCGATTATGACAAGGCGATGATCCGATTCTTTCTTGGAGGATTCGTAGAGGAGTTCTATTTCAGTTCTACAGAGAAAGCACTGCAGTTCATGCATGAGCTTATCGAGGCAATATATAGCGGCAGTCCTTTGGCTGATCTATCATATATCACTGCCATACCAGGTACACTATACGTCGTTCCTTTCAGGAATGAGGTGAAAGAACGAATCAAGAACTATAATCCACCAGACGATGAAGACAGTAAATAAAATATTCCTAGCTCTTGCCACACTGCTGGCATGCTCATGCGTGCATGAGTTCGCTGTGACCGACAACTCCTTCGAGTTCTCGGCAGCTATCACATATGACAGCCAGGCTGACGAACACAGGCTGACTCTGACCCGCAAGGGCGGTGCTGAAGACAATCAGTATAAGATCGCATTCACACTTGACGGCGAAGCCAACGTGTCACTCACCGACATGAACGGAACGACTCACGAAGGCTCATTCACGGACACATTCACTGATGTGTCCGCCAAGACATATGTCCTGTCGAAGGTCGCTCCCGGAGAGCATACCTTGAGCCTTGATATCTCCACACAGGAGTACTCGCAGTCACTTGCCGTGACATATCTTGTCGAGGACTTCTCATTTGACTTCGATACCGAGGTCATCTTCGATGAGGGCAGCAAGACCCACTCGCTTGAAGTGACACTCAAGGACGGAAGCCCTACCGATACCTATACCATCGCTTTCACCATCGACAACAAGGAGCCTAGGAAGACCTATCAGGAGACCTTCTCCGATGAGGTGGTGAAGACCTACGAACTGTCGTCACAGGAGCCTGGAGAGCACACGGTGAACGTGCAGATAAGTACTGCAAGACACTCCCAGAAGAAAGACCTGCCATACAAGGTCAATGACTACTCGTTCAAGGTGCAGGCTGACATCGAGTATGATTCCGACAATCTATCACATCTGCTCTTCCTCACTCTTCTTGAAGGATCACGTGATGAGACTTATACGGTATCATATACCGTGGACGGAGGTCATACCGTCAAGCTGATCGATGAGTTCGGGAAAGAACTCGGAGCATCATTCTCTGAGAGCTTCAAGGATGCCACCGTGAAATCCTATGACCTTTCCAGGGCCGAGAAGGGCAAGCATACCATGAAGATGATAGTCAGCACGAAGGACTACTCCCAGGTTCTGGAGATCCCATACGCGGTTGACGCTCTCCCATTCTCCATCCATGCAGAGATGGATACCGGCGGAAGCGGTTCGGTGATGATGCTGACTCTCAAGGAGGGAGACCCATCTACCGAATACAATGCTTCAATCAGCATTGACGGCAAGACCATAGCATCGCCGAAAGTGAACTTCTCGAAGAATCCGATATTCAAATATACCCTGCCGATAACAAGGCCGGGCAAGCATTCCGTCTCAGTGCAGCTGACTGACGGCTATACGGTAGAGAAGACAAGCGTGAGCTTCTCCGAACCGGTAAGGCATCCGTATCTTGACATCGCTCTTAAACATAATGAGGCTAACGGAAAGCATTACGCCGAGATAGGTGACAATCCATATGATCTGGAGCTAAAGCTAGTGACATCGCTGACTATCAAGGGAAAGGCAACCGTGTGTACGTCAACATACGAGTATTATGAATCGGATATCACATACGTCACCAAGAGCAAGACCATGAGTGACAGTAACACAGCCTCCGGAATCTATGGCGGCAATGCTGTCACACTTATTGACAGGGATGCACTTGCCGCCAAGATGACCAGCTCATACGAGATGAGCAACGTCATGGAATATTGTTGTAATCCCGGTGACGGAGAGAACTCCGATCAGATATGGTGGCAGTCGTTCAAGAAGGAGCGTGCATATTACCACATCGTCGAAGAGACGCTCAAGGTGGATATCTCCGGCGAGAAGGTTTCCGGAGTAACCTTGAGGGTCAAGAATGAGATCGGAGCGATGACATTGAACGGAAAATCAAACCAGTCTGGTACTACAAACATAGCGCTCTAGTGCCGGGAGCGGCAGCACCCAAGCAACAAATAAAGTTTTCATAAAGAATAAAGGTTAATAAAAGATGTTGTTATGTGATTCCGGAGACGGCACCTCCGGTTTCATATCCCCCAGATAAATATCAATATGAAGAGAATATCATACATATTCTTAGCGGGAGCCTTGTCTC
>JAFVVN010000019.1 GCA_017502125.1 Bacteroidales bacterium
GCGGAAGCTCAATGTATTGTCATCCTCATCCCTTGGATTGTAATCACCGGTCCAGATCCAGTATTTGTCCATCACCTGGCAATATGTGATCCAGCCCTCGAATCCTCCGATCATCACAAGACTTGCAGGCGGAACCGCTCCGCTGGTATCCAGGAGGCCTCCTACCTTAGTGAAACTGTAGCTTCCCTCGAGCGTGTCGGTGAAGACGGTGTAAGTGAGCGTATAGGTACGCGTCTCTCCGTTCTTGGAAGTCACCACAAACTCTGCAGAGCCGTCGCTAAGGTCCACCGTATCACCCGGTTTGATGCTGGCCGTAGGGCAGAATTCGCTTTCAGGATACTTGAAGTCCAATGCAACAACCTTTACTGCAGACATGTCCAGTCCGTTTGTAATGAGGCTCACGGATACAGATCCAGCCTCATCGTGGCGCCAGTCCTGAGTGATGAGCGCAGGACCGATCTGAGACTCAAGCCTGACATTTACAGGTGTGCGTTCGCGAAGCCAAGGGTCAATGAGTTCTTCAGTGTTGCGCTCCTTGTTTTCGCATGAAACGAAGACAACGGCTGCAACTGCTGCCAGAAACAGATTTCTGAAAATCTTCTTCATAACTTGGTTATTTAGTTTATAATTAATTATTTGCGGTCTTTGCCCGATAAGGGCATAATAAATCACACAAAGGTAATTTGAGATAAGTTGTATTCGGAATTGTATTCAGTCAAAATATTATACAATTTTGAATTCGATACAAAATATGTATTAAAAATAAAAGGTCAGGACTGAAATCAGCAATGAAATAACAGAATGCAGGACAAACAATCTGAACATGCTGAAAAGACGACGGTCAAATAGACGAAAAAATTATATTATTTTGAACAAGCAGTTCTATTGAATTGAATTATTCGTATGTTTGCATTAGTTAAAATACAGCAGACATGACCGAAATCCAGCAGGAAATATGCCCTATATCAGGGGATGACCTATTCATAATCCTGGACCGTAAGAATGAACGGTTTGAGTATGCCATACATTGCCATCCGGAGTATGAAATCAACGTAGTGATCAATACGAACGGCACCAGGGTGATCGGAGATTCCGAGGAATCCTTCTTAGGACTGGACTTTGTGATGATCGGGCCATACATTCCTCATGTGTGGAGGTCGACAAAATACGACAACCGCGTGATAACCATTCAGTTCTCTCCAGACCTCCTGAATTACCCCATCATGAACAAGCGTCTCTTCCTGCCGATCAAGCAGCTGCTTGCAGACTCCATGCAGGGACTCCAGTTCTATGGTCCAGATGCTGAAAGGATCAAGGACGAGATCGTCGAGCTCACCAGGATACAGGGGTTCCAGACTGCGACAATGTTCCTGAACATACTCAACTCTCTGACTCACACCCCAAGACGCAAGCTGGTCAGCAACATGTATGAGACAGAAAACCTGATACATCAGTCCAAATCAAGACGCATCAGCAAAGTATGCAGATACATTGAGGAGAACATATCCCAGAAAATCACCCTGGCGGATGTAGCCAAGCTCGTGAACATGTCTGATTCCGCATTCAGCCACTTCTTCAAGAAACAGACAGGCATATCCTTCATAACCTATGTCAACAACATCAGAGTGGCGAAAGCATGCGAGCTGCTGGCAAACACAAACCTCAGCGCATCCGAGATCTGCTACGACTGCGGATTCAACAACAAATCCAACTTCATCAGACTCTTCACCAAAAGAAAAAACATGACCCCGATAGAGTACAGAAATCACATAACCCAGCTCCTCATCAAATACTAAAAACCCCATCCTGGAAAAGGCGAACATGACCAACTTCATCAGATAAATCGGGATGTACGCTCGATGATTTCGAGGCACATGCAGATGCGTGTTCATGGTCTTGCTCTCGTTGGCATCCTTCTCACTCAGGCGCATGTCCTCAATAGGGTCCATGTACGGGTGAACGCGTCGAAATAGCCGTCTTTCTCCTTTGCCTTGAGGGCCATCTCGAGGTATTCAGGCAGCGAGTCCTTTTGAGGCAAGGAGCTCTGCAGAAGTCTTATTTTCGATTGCGGTCATAGTCATTGCGTGTTTGACGCAAATATTCTAAATAATGCGCTGCCCTTCCGGACAGCGCATCTTTCTTGTTTACAACATCTAAGTCAGACAAGAAGATCCTTGGGGACAGCAGGCATCGCCCCCTGACAGGTGCAGACATAAGCCGACACCTTCACAGCGGCTTCATGTGCCTGTCTGAGTGTCTTTCCAAGAAGGATTGAGGCTATGAATGTTCCTGTAAAGGAATCTCCTGCTCCCACTGTGCTGACCACACTTACCTTAGGGGTGTCAACCCAAGAGGACTCGTCCCTTGTGAGGACATAACTTCCTCTATCTCCACACGTCAGGATTACCATCCTGAGGTCAAACTTATCCAGAAGGACCTTGCATATCTCCCTTTCGGACTTCTCTGTAACATCCAGCAGATGAGCCACGACAAGTATCTCTTCATCATTTATCTTCAGGATATCTGCCTTTTTCATGGAATCGCAGATGATTTCCTCTGTATAATAATGCTGACGGAGATTGATGTCGAATATCTTGAGTGAATCCTCAGGCATCATGTCAATGAATGCATTGATCGTAGCCCTTGACACGGCTGAACGCTGGGCAAGAGAGCCGAAGCATACTGCGCGGCAGTCCCTTGCCAATGCCTCAAGCTCTGGCGTCATAGGGATATTGTCCCATGCCACACCTTCCATTATGTTGTAGGAAGGCACCTTATTCTCATCAAGGGTAACCTGCACTGTACCTGTTGGAAAATCCACTCTTTCAAGACGATAATTCAAGCCGTTCTCATCAAACTTCCTGACGATATCGTCTCCAAGCTCATCATTTCCTATCGCACTTACTGCGCATGAATCAAGACCCCATTGTGCTACATGATATGCAAAATTTGCAGGAGCCCCTCCTATTTTTCGGCCCTCCGGGAACACGTCCCAGAGAGCCTCTCCAAATCCAACTATCCTTTTCATCCTTTAATCTTCAAAGTATAGAAACATAGATATATAACTCCTATGGTCATCACTGCAACGGCGCCAATCTGGCCGACTGCGTCACTGGCAAATCCCATGGCGAGAGGGAATATGGTTCCTCCGAAGAGGCCCATTATCATCAGGCCCGACATCTCGTTCTTTTTGTCAGGCATATTCTGGAGAGCCTGAGCAAAAATGATAGGGAATATGTTGGAATTGCCAAAACCTATCAAAGCTATACAAACATATATCAAAGTCTTGGATTCAACAAAGAAAAGGCCTGCCATTGCAGTCAACATGCAGAGAACTCCTATAAGGAAGAAGGTCTTTGACGAAATCTTTCTGAGGATGAATGTTCCGGTGAAACATCCTGCAGTCCTGAAGATGAAGTAGAGACTTGTAGCAAAACCTGCAGTCTCAAGAGTCATCCCAAGCCTTTCCATGAGAATCTTAGGGGCCGTGGCGTTTGTTCCTACATCTATTCCCACATGGCACATGATACCAAGGAAAGACATAAGCACAAACGGCTTTGCCAGCAGACGTATGCAATCAAAGAATCCCGAAGGCTTGTCCTGAGGCTCCTCCTCTATCTTGACAGAGCCGAGCCATAACACAGCCACAATTGCAATTATCATATAGACAGGGAACAGCACTCTCCACCCGAGGCCGAATTCCGGAATCGCATGCATGGCACCCCACATGGCGATATATGGAGCCATGAATGAGGCTATCGCCTTGACAAACTGCCCGAAAGTGAGATTGCTCGCCAACTTATCTCCGCTGACGATATTGCTCAACAGCGGATTGAGAGATGTCTGCATCAGTGCATTTCCTATTCCGAGCAGTGAAAACGATAAAAGCATCAGCAAGAAAGTCTCTCCGAAAAGCGGGAGAAGCAGCGAAACGAATGTAATGATAAGACTGATGAGCACTGTCTTGCGCCTTCCTATCCTGTTCATCAACATCCCTGTAGGAACGGAAAAGATCAGGAACCAAAAGAATACCAGAGACGGGAAAATGTTGGCCTGGGCATCCGTAAGGCCAAGGTCAGCCTTGACATAATTGGATGCAATACCCACAAGATCCACAAAACCCATGGCGAAGAAGCAGAGCATTACAGGTATGAGCTTTTTCTTCATAATATCACTTTCCTATTTTATGAATAAACATGTTACTGATTTCTGATTCCCCGGTGCTTTCAAAGACAATGTTGTCAAATGACTCAGAAGGGAATACGAGGTTGGTCATGGCGATGCGTCCGCCGTCAACGAACACTTCGACAGAGCATTTGTCTACAAACACATCCACATCATATCCGTCAGATGAATTGCACAGTCCCAGAGGAGCAGCTGGCATAAGGACAAAAGACTTGATTCGGGTCATCTTTCCGCTTTCAGAACGGTCTGCCAGAACTGTCATATTCTCGGTGTCAAACTCCAGAGAGAACTTCTCCCCGCACGCATTGCAAAGCGTAACCTTTGTCTTGCCTTCAAACTGAGGCTTCAGCGTGAAGCTGACTTCATATGCATCGTAGCCTCCTACAGCCACGTCTTTCGAAGCAGCATTATCTACGAGGAAGGTCTCTATTTCTGCCGTGGATGTACGGAGAGAAGACACCTCTTCAGATGGTGTTGCAGATGCATAAATATCCTCACCTACTGTAAACAGGCTTATGTCTCTTGGAAGAGAATTCACGCTTCGGAACTGTTCCGTAGGAGTCCTGTCTGCATAAGGCCATGCACTCATCCATGCGATTGCGATGGTCCTGTCCCCTGTGTTGCTGAACGTCACAGCAGCATAGTGGTCCTTGCCGTAATCAAGCCACTTGGTGACTTCCGGCTCTGTATCGCACACGAAGGTCTCCCCATTGAAATCTCCTATGAAATACT
>JAFVVN010000068.1 GCA_017502125.1 Bacteroidales bacterium
CGTGCAGTCGTTGATATTTCCTTTATATCCGCTGAAACCTCTATCGTCATATCTCAAGGTTGCGATTCCAGCTCTTGCAAGAGCATCAGCAATCACAGCGAATGGCTTATGCTCAAAGATTTCTTCATCACGGTTCTGCTGTCCGCTGCCTGTTACCATAATGAGAACTGGAGTAGTGCGGCTATATCCTTCAGGGATCACGAGAGTACCATTGAGGGTAACATCTCCATTTATGAATGCGACTTCCTCTGTAGCATATGGGAACGGGCCCTGAGGTGTCTGGGGACGCTTCGGTTTATCTTCGCCTGGCATAAGAGTCAATGGCAACGATAAACCGGATTGATTGAATGTACCTGCAATCTGCTGCATCAGATACATTCCCTCATAGCTTGCTCCTAATGATGGTATCTTGACTATGATTCCTCCAAAACTCTTCTTTTCAATCTGAATCGGAATCCCTTTCGCTCCTTGATCCGGAGAATCCATTGTAGGATTATCACCGTCAAGATGAAATACAAGAGAGAGTTTAGTGCCTTGCACATCAAGTTTGCCGGACCAAGTACCGGTCTGTGCGTTTGCTTGAAATGCGAATAGCAGTATAACAGCAAAGATGGTCAAGATATGTTTCATATTGTTATAGGTACTTTACATTCAGAAACTGAACTTCACTCCAAAATTAAATAGGCCTTGATTGCCCCAACCAGTTTCAAGGAATCCACGTATTGCCTTTCCTCCGAACTCCATACATACAGATGACGCCTGAGCTGCAAGCATCGGAATCGGCTTGTCTTCATTCTTGCCGTCAAGAATAAGCATCATACCTAAAGAAAGTTTAGAGTACATTCCGAAATGCTCACGATTGAACCATATGAACTTTGACGTTGCCATTATTGCAGGATAATGCACAATGTAGTCACTTCCGTTATTCCATTCGCCCCAAGTGCTTTCATAGCAAACTGTTCCTCCCAGTTTTATTGTCCTGTTAAGAGAATAAAGATACTGAAAACTGAAACCACCGGTACCACCATTATCGATTCTTTTGGGAGACTCCTGATCTCCTGGAGCAATTACATCTACTATTCCTACTAATAATCCGCCCAGCACTGTTCCTCCACCTGCGCCAATGAGGTCAACAGCTTGAGGTAGAGTGATGTAGCCATAGCTTACAGAAATCTCATGTCTTGATTCATCAGTCTGGGCAAGACATACAAAGCTTGAAATGATCAGTAATGCAACTGAAGACAGCAGTCGTTTCATAGTCAAATCCCGATTTATGTGCATAAAGTTATGATTTTCAGTGAACATATTGTCTTCTAATTGGATCTTACTCAAAAAATGCCAGTGCATAATCTATAAAATTGTCTGATATTATGTCAGGTTCCTCGTTGACTGGAAAATCAATCCTCACTCCGCAACGCTGAGACTGTCCTCCATCCGGATACTTAACCCCTATACCTCCAACTTGAAACACATAATCTCCGGGGAGAGATAGTTTGACGATATTACCGTCTGCTCCGGCTGTCGTGGTGCCGACTACCATAACTTGTGGTGAAGACTGCATCATCATTACGGTATATTCAGCGGCGCTTTGGGTCTGCTCATCAACAAGGATAACAATCTTGCGTTCCGGATCATAGAATCGGCCTACACCAGTCATATCGCTTGTCATAGTATGGAATATTCCAGGGTTAAGCAAGTCAGGATATAAAGCCGTCGCAATAGGTCTTATCGCCGGTAGCAAGGATTTCAGCCAAGATTGATACATATTCCTTGGATAATTTCGCATATCCACTATGATCCTATTATAATCCAGAGCCTTACGGAAATCAGTAACAGTCATATCTTCGGCATGCAAATATGCTACAGTGTCATTAATGGTGTCAAATGCGTGGAGTTCTCTTCCGTTGAACCACGTCATAGTCGATTCCCTGATACCGCTTTTATACAATTCACGACGAAATTCCTTGACAGGCTTCATCTGTGGAGCAAGTGTCAGCGTGTCTCTGTTCCTGATTACAGTATAAGTCTGGCGATCGTCTCCAGACATTGAAACAGATAGAGCAAGATCTCTTGGCCTTGTCAATTCATTGGAAGCTGCCAAATGGCATCCTTTCCTGGCAACATAATCGTCAACAGATTCTCCATTTATAGCGATAATGGCATCTCCTCTGACAAGGTCCTGCTCGGACTCCCCTAATGCCCAAGTCACATAGTATTTCCCATCGTAATATTTATCCGTGATGAATGATGCCGCATACTGCATATTTGAAGGAACTTTTGCCATCCTTATCAACCGTTTGAATATACTCTTTGGCATATATGCCGAATTAGTATGAGAATCATTAGTAAATACTCCTATAGCACTCAGCACGTTTGCGTATTCTTCTCTGGTATCCGCTTCGAACATGGCAGGAACGGCCGTTTTCAGTGCCTCGTCCCAGGATAGATCAAACAGATTCCTGTACGGGTAAAAATACTGCACATAGTTCCATATACGGAATACAGCCAACAGTTTCAGGTTTATGTCAGAAAAGGACATACGGGGATATGTCTTTTCATTTTTATCCACAATGCTCATAACATACGGCACCTGATACAGATTTCTGTGATGGATGGTTCTGTCGGCCAAAAGTATTTCCTTAAGTTTCCGTGAGAGTTCCGGCCCTAATACGGATACTTCCTTAGTCCATTCAACGGCGTCATTGATTTCAAATATTGATGTGTCCTGAGATGTTCGGAATTGTCCGAGGCCATTACACCATTCCAGCAGCAGTTCATTTCGTCTGACAACATCAGCATCCATCATCAAAGGTATCATTCGGAACAGTTCTGCATCCCAGTCTTTGGCCCCATTGCGTACATTAGGATGAAAATACTTGAGGAATCCCCAGATCTTTCCCAACAATGCAAGGTTTTCTATCTGGAGTGATGACAATTCCCTGACTTGGTTATCGAATGGACGATAACGGTCAGTATGCTGGTGTTTAGTCTTTGCTGAGAAAGGATTTTGAGCACCGGAAGCGTATTTTATACATTCAGCATTCAAGTCACTGATCCACACATTCCCTGCCCCTCTGATTGTGATCTCAAAATCATACTCCTTCATCTGTTGGCAGACAGGTATATCCAGCCTGAATTCCTGCCATTCCTGTGGCTTGGCGAATGATATTATCTTGTGAAACTCTCCAATATGATTGATACGTTTTCTCGAAGATCCATCCCAACATCTGACAGCAATATCAACATCACCGGCAAGGGAGTCAATACGGACATGTCCAGTTATCGACAGGAGCGAATCAGTCGGACCGATGCTGTTTTGGGTCAGTGATACCGAAGAATAATAACCTGACAGGTATCGCGAAGGGGCGTCTTTGAATATTATTGAAGAATCCATATACGATTCAGGGTTATTTACCAACCATTCGGAATCGTAGAAATTCGCAGTCAAGGCACTCACATTAAATTCTCTTGCCTTGATACCACAGCCAGTCATCAAGAAGAGCAACAGAAATAAAAAGGATAATGTACGTTTCATATGATCATGCCCCTATTTTAGTGCATAAAGTTATAACTTTCAACAAACATATACAAGTTCACCTGGGGATTCGGAGAAAGAGGGGTTGGGCGATACCGCTTTTCAATTATAATCACTACCTTCGCAGATGACACTTAATGCATAATGCATAATATGAAACGACTTCTTACTATACTTCTGTCAATCACTGTTGCCATTGTATCTTCTTTCGCCCAATCGCAAACAAAGGATATGAGGCAATGGACCGAACTCCAGAATTCGATAATAATGGAACTGAATCGTTCGTATGTAGATTCATTGCCTGTTGACAGAGTGATGAGAGCAAGAGTTGATGCTATGCTTGCCGAACTGGATCCTTATACGATATATGTTCCTCAAGAGGAGAATGAGGATATGCAAATGCTGATGTCGAAGACATACGGCGGAATCGGGGCCATCATTACCAAGCGTAAGGAAGATAATGTAATTATCAGCGAGCCTTACGCCAATTCTCCGGCTCAGAAGTACGGATTGGTATGTGGTGATGAGATTTTGGCTATAGACGGTGTTCCGACAATAGGACTGGAGTCTTCGGAGTGTAGCGAAAGGATGAAGGGGAAGCCTGGCAGCAAGGTCGTGTTCACTGTCAGGAAACTCCGCACCGGAGATACGCTTGACATTCCTGTGATCCGTGAAAGAATCCATTTCCCGGATGTGGAATATGCAGGAATGCTTGATGACAGCACAG
>JAFVVN010000020.1 GCA_017502125.1 Bacteroidales bacterium
ATGATGGCCTGAGCAAGAACTGTCGCTGTCGTAGTACCGTCACCAGCCTGGTCATTGGTCTTTGAAGCCACCTCCTTCACCATCTGGGCACCCATGTCCGCAAACTGATCCTCAAGCTGGATCTCCTTTGCCACAGTCACACCGTCCTTAGTCACCTGAGGCGCACCGAACTTCTTGGCGATCACCACATTACGACCCTTTGGTCCAAGGGTCACCTTCACTGCATCCGCGAGTGCATCCGCGCCTTCCTTCATCTTGGCGCGCGCATCCATATTGAATTTGATATCCTTTGCCATAATCTTGGAAACCGTTAAAATTTTTCTATGAAAATATCAGGAAGCTGAATATCCAAAACAGCTTCTTAAAGTATTGCGAGTATATCGGACTGTTTCATGATGAGGTAGTCCTTTCCCTCTACAGACACCTCTGTGCCTGCATATTTTCCATATATGACGACATCGCCCACCTTCACTTCCATAGGCTCGTCCTTCTTTCCGGGACCGGCTGCAACGACTGTTCCCTGCTGAGGTTTTTCTTTTGCTGTGTCAGGAATATAAAGTCCTGATGCTGTCTGGGTCTCCGCTGCCTTTGGCTCGACTACGACCCTGTCTGCTAATGGTCTGATCATATTTATAGTTTTTATTGAGTTTTCGACGGTCCGGCTATAGACAAACAAAATGCCAGTCGGGATTGACTGACATATTGTCATATTATTGATGTCTCGACTTCGCTTGACATGACAGGGAGAGGCTATTTCACGCCGAATCGATATATGCAGGTATGAGTATATTCCTCGCCCGGGTTCAGGAGAGTAGACGGGAAATTGCTGTGATTAGGAGTGTCAGGATACAGCTGAGTCTCAAGTGCGATAGACTCACGATAGTTGAGAGTCCTTCCATACTTCCCGAAAGTGGAGCCGTCGAAGAAGTTTCCGCCATAGAACTGAAGGGCAGGCTGATCTGTCCACACCTCCATATAGCGTCCTGAAGCAGGTTCAAGAACACTTGCAGCAAGCTCCAGCTGGTCATGAGTCTTTCGGTCCAGCACCCAGTTGTGGTCATATCCGCCACCATTCCTGAGCTGGTCGTTTTCCACATCCAGGTCAGTTCCGATTGCTTTAGGCTGACGGAAGTCGAAAGGAGTTCCAGTCACATCAGCTATCTCACCGGAAGGAATGAGCACCTCGTTCACAGGAGTGGTTCGGGACGCATTTATATGTAATATATGGTCATTGATGGTTCCGTTACCCTCACCCTTGAGGTTGAAGAAGGAGTGATGTGAAATATTGACATGGGTGGTTTTGTCGGTCTGAGCCATATAATCCACCCTGAACTCGTTGTCCGAAGTGAGAGCATAAGTCATGAATATCTCCAGATTTCCTGGCATGCCTTCCTGACCGTCCGCATGGGTATATGTCAGTACGAGAGTGCTGTCATCTGCAGCAAAGACATCCCACACCACCATATCAAGTCCTTTGAGTCCCCCATGAAGGGTCTGACCGTTATTGTTCTGAGGGAAGTTGTATGTCTCCTCACCGATGGTGTATGTTCCATTGGCTATGCGGTTGGCATAAGGTCCCACAACCGCTCCAAGGAAGCGTTCTCCCGGATTGTTGATATAATCATTTATATTATTGTATCCCAAGACTATGTCTTCCATGTTTCCATCCTTATCAGGAGTCCAGAGAGTCACCACGCGCGCGCCGAAATTCGTCACCTGCATGGTGAGGTCGCCGTTCTTGAGAGTGTAGAGGGAGACCTCCTTGCCGTCAACTGTCGTCTCGAAATCAGACACAGGAAGAAGCTTGACTCCGCAATTCTGAGAGCATGAAATCATTACGGCACAAGCCGCAATAGCACTGAAAAATCTTTTCATCATATACCGGTTTTAGTTTTTAATATTGCAAATATAGGAATTATCTGTTCATCATCAGCCTGAAATGCCACAGCATCACGCCGATGGAAACCGAAACGTTGAGAGAGTGCTTAGTTCCATACTGAGGAATCTCGAGAGAGAAGTCTGATGCATCGACAACCTCCTGCGAGACACCTGACACTTCGTTTCCGAATACGACCGCATATTTCTTACCTTTTTCCGGAATGAATGTATCCAGCATGACAGAGCCGACCGTCTGCTCGGCACTCACTATCGTGTATCCGTCATCCTTCAGCCTGCGGACAGCCTCCATCGTATCTGGTGTATATTCCCAATCCACACTGTCCTCTGCCCCGAGGGCTGATTTGTGGATCTCGGCAGAAGGTGGGACAGCACATATTCCGCATAACCACACCTTGTCTATCTTGAACGAGTCGGCCGTGCGGAATGCCGACCCCACGTTGTGGGCACTTCGGATGTTATCCAGGACGACAACTATGCCTGATTCAGGCAATTCCTTGTATTCAGAAGCCGTCACCCTGCCCAGTTCAATATTCAGTAATTTCCTATTTGACATAAATCTTCAAAAGTTCTGGACACAAAGGTAAGATAAAAACAAAAAATGTGTAATTTTGTGGCTGCTAAAAAATATAATCTATGAAACAGGATCTCCAGATTTTCAATCTGATCAAGAAGGAAGAAGAAAGACAGACAACAGGTATCGAACTTATTGCTTCGGAAAACTATGTGAGCGAGCAGGTGCTTGAGGCTCTGGGCTCGATCTGCACGAACAAATATGCAGAGGGCTATCCAGGAGCCAGGTATTACGGAGGATGCGAGATCGTGGACCAGATCGAGCAGCTTGCAATCGACCGTCTCTGCGAACTTTTCGAGGCAGAATATGCCAACGTGCAGCCTCACTCGGGAGCACAGGCAAACATGGCAGTCATCATGTCATGCCTGAAGCCGGGTGACACATTCATGGGACTTGACCTTGCACATGGCGGACATCTTACACATGGTTCACCTGTAAACATGTCAGGAATCCTCTATAATGCTGTTGCTTACAGACTTAAGGAGTCCACCGGCATGATAGATTATGACCAGATGGAACAGACGGCCCTGGAGTACAAGCCAAAGCTGATCATCGGTGGAGCTTCCGCATATTCCCGCGAGTGGGACTACGCAAGAATGCGCGAGATTGCCGACAAGGTGGGTGCCATCCTCTGGGTTGACATGGCTCATACAGCCGGACTCATTGCAGCCGGTCTGCTCAGCAATCCTGTAAAATATGCACATATCGTGACATCGACCACCCACAAGACCCTCCGTGGTCCTCGTGGTGGCATCATCCTCATGGGCAAGGACTTCGACAATCCATGGGGACTCACAACTCCTAAGGGTGTGGTCAAGAAGATGTCACAGATCCTCAACTCAAGCGTATTCCCAGGAGTGCAGGGTGGTCCGCTTGAGCACTGTATCGCAGCAAAGGCCGTTTCATTCTATGAAGCACTTCAGCCAGAGTACAAGGAATATCAGAAGCAGGTGATCGCCAATGCACAGGCAATGGCAGAGGCATTCGCATCCAGAGGATATAAGATCGTTTCCGGCGGTACCGACAATCACCTCATGCTCATCGACCTCCGTGCTAAATTCCCTGAACTCACAGGCAAGGTGGCAGAAAAGGAACTCGGCAAGGCAGACATCACCGTGAACAAGAACATGGTTCCGTTCGACTCACGCTCGCCGTTCCAGACTTCAGGAATCCGAGTAGGAACCCCTGCAATCACTTCCCGCGGCTTTGTTGAAAAGGACATGGAGTTCATCGTGAACCTAATTGACACCGTACTCGCAGCTGCATCCCAGAACCTTGACCTCATCGCCGGCAAGACCGAGGAAGGACGCGAAGCATATGAGGAGGTCCTTGCATCAGTCAGAAAGCAGGTCCGCATGAAGACCAACGGAATGCCGCTCAACAGATACTAAGACCAAAAACCTTCAGGGGCTGCACGGTCCGCCGGCAACCCTGGGCAACAGATCTACAACGCATAAAACAATCATCCTGCCGTCATCTGATGGCAGGATGATTTATTTTCATACATTTTCTGTCGACAAGTCAGCCGGAACGGTCTTGAGGACAATGGACGAGATAACGCTATATGACAGCTAAATCGTCGGATGGAAGCCAGCCCTGACGGCCGTCAGCGAGGGATATATTGTTCCACTTGCCAACGGTGTCCAGAATGCGGACCTTTGTTCCCTCATGAAGGATGAACAGGTCCTTTGACGCTTCTGCTGATGGCGAACTCTTGACAGAGGTCACCGGGCGCATCACTATCGCAGAATCCGCATCCATATAGTCATTCCTCTGCCAGATGGAGAAGCTCAGAGATGACACGGCGAGCAGAAGTGTCACGATGCCGGTGAAGAAACCGGTACGACGCCCTGCCGCCGTGGGTGCAAGCAGGAACAGGAGCACAAGTCCCAGTGTCAGAGCTACAAAGACAAGGAACCAGACAGCCCACGCGTCTGAATCCATGATGTAGCATATGTCTTTTGCCCACACTTTCAGAATGAACTCAGGAACTATGTCTATCCTGTCCTGTATGGTGCTGTTGAGCAGTTCCAGATTATAGCGGGCGTCAGAATATGACGGGTCAAGCTTGAGGGCTCTTTCATAAAAGAGGATTGCCATAGGGATGTTACCATCCTTGAACCATGCATCTCCTGTATTGTAGTACAGAGCAGCAGACTCAAGTCCCATTCCGGAAATCAATTCATAGTCTGCCACGGCATCAGCCCATCTTCCTTCCACATATGCCTGATTTGCCGCATTCCATAGTGAATCCACATATCCGGTCTGCTGAGCGTCCGCAGCAAACGGAACGGCAAGCATCAGCATCACTGCGAGCACCGAAGATTTAGGTGCGGTCTTCTTTGACTTCATTGACGAATCTATTGATGATATCACTTCCAGGGCAGTGTTATAGTGGGCAGTCATGGCCTCGTTTCCGGCAGACGGAGCATATCTGGCAAACTCACAGGCATCCAGGAGGCCGATGAATGAATCCACCCTCTGACTGTCAGTTCCATTTTCTGACAATGCCTCGGAGATCCGGTCGCGGGAGAGTTCTGCAACAGGGATGTTGAGCTTATCTGAAACGAAGCCAAGAAGGGCTTTGTGCAATTCCTCATAAAAAGCCGTATAGAGGTTCTGCTTCAGGAAGGTATTTGCAAGCTGCAGGCGTTTGAGGGCCATCTTGGTAGCCTTGCGGTTCTTCATTCCCACGACATCAGCACGTCTTGCAGCAAAACGGCGAAGCGCTGCCCAGCATACGGCAGCCAGGACCAAAAGGACTGAAAGAATCACCCAGAATCCGGCTGACCCGACAAAGAAATGCCCCTTGGTCACAAGAGATGAATCCTTCATGTTTATAAAACGGATATCACTCGCCAGGTTCTTCACATCCTTTGGGGTCGAACCGGAAATAACGATTCCGGAAGACTCCGTCTCACTTCCCCTAAGCACGGTCAGAGGAATCGGTGAGGTCTCAAGGGTCACATATTTCTTCTGATTCACATCATAATATGAATATCTGACCGGCTCGATGATGAAATCTCCATGACTCCTCGGAATGAAAGGGAACTCATAGAACTTGCTTCCTGAAAGACCGTTCCTGTCGATCTTCTCTGACACCTTGGTGTCATATACCTCCATATCAGGTGGGAAGACAATCTTCGGAGCCTCAAGAAGAGAGACGTTTCCGGTTCCGCTCACAGTCACGAGCAAAGATGCAGCCTCATGGGTCTTTAGAGTATCCCTGCTGACCTTGGCTGATATCCGGAACTGTCCTACTCCACCTGCAAAGGATGCCGGCGCACCTGCAGGAAGAGGTGACACATTCATGATGACAGGCTGAGTGGCCACCCTCTTTCTGACTGTCCTGTAATCGTCGAAGAAACCGTCAAATATACTGGTCCCTCCGGAAGAAACACGGATATTGACAAGACAGGTCATCTCCGCCGGCTCGATCTTCACCCTGCCCTGCTGCTGAGGAATAAGAACGAATTTTCTCAAAAGAGCAGCATTATATATCTGTCCGTCATAGACCTCGCGTGAAAACTCTATATTGGTAGGAGCTTCAATCTCCTGGCTCCAGAAACCGTTGAAAGATGGGAAAGAGACGTTTTCGAATCCGGCTATATTGACCCTCTGGTACAGTTTGAGGGTGGCTATCACCGGCTCTCCCACCACCACATCCGTGCGGTCCAGGCTCAATGTCATGAACAGGTCCGAATCATTCAGACCGGTCTGCTGACGTTGTGCCTGCTGTCCTGACTGCTGCTGCGGGCGTTGAGCGGATGCAGCCCCTGCCGCAGCCACTTCTATGACTTTCTGGGTCGAAGATATCTGCTTGCCCTTCACCTTGGCCGTCGCTGTCGGAAGCACGAACTTTCCTGCCTTGACCGGCCTCAGGACATAGGTATATGTGCTCTGAACGGTCTTGCTCCGCTTGCCGTTGACGATCTGGATACTGGTGGACTTACCCTGCTGAGGTCCCCACTGCACCTGAAAATCATCGCTCGATGCCCACGAAAAGTCTGAAGGTGAATCCTCCCCTTCTATGATGAATGTCACATTGAACTGCTCGTCTGCAGCCACAACATTCGGAGCCTCCACCCTGATACCAGTCTGGGCAAATGCCACTACGGCCGCAAAAAGCGCCAATGCCATCAAAAACAGTTTCTTCATTTCTGACACACTCCTCTACCTTATATATATATTACCAATTCTTATCTTTCTGTCTTGCCTTAAGAGCCTCTGCCTTCTCCTTGTTCACCTTGTCCTGAGTCTCCTTTTCCTTTGCCTGGATCGCCTGCAGCATCTGCTGAGCCGCCTGAGGTGTTATCTTAGGCTGTTCTCCCTGAGACTGCTGAGGTTTCTGCTGATCTTCAGGCCGGTCCTGATTCTGGTCATCCTTCTTATCGTCCTGATCGTCCTTCTTATCCTGATTCTGATCCTGATTCTGGTCCTGATTCTGGTTCTGGTCCTGGTTCTGATCCTGATTCTGGTCCTGGTTCTGATCCTGGTTCTGTTGCTGGTTCTGCTGTTCCTGCAGCTTCTTCTTCGCATAGATATAGTTCTCCTTTGCATTCAGATCACCCGGATTCTTCAGCAGAGACTGTTCCAGCGCATCCACTGCCGCCTGCCAGTCCTGCAGCGCGATGGCAACATCACCCAGATTATAGTAGTAGTCGGAGGCTGCCTCCGTTTCCGGGGCAGTCTCCTTCACACGGTCCAGCATCTTGCGTGCCTGCTCCATATCACCCTGACGATACAGCGTATTGGCAAGATTGTAGTTCGCAGCCACAGAAGTGGAATCCTTCACCAGAGCCTTACGGTAATCTATATCGGCCTCACGGTAATTCTCCTTCCTGAAATCCCTGTTGCCCCTGCGTACATCACGCACATCCTCCTGGGCCATTGAGCACAGAACAGACATGCAGAGCAGCGATACTGACAATATATATCTGTATATCTTCATATCATCTGTTAAATAAATGTCTTTTTGAGCGCCTGTCACCGACAAGCATCTCGATCACAAGGAAGAACAGCGCCATCGCCAGGAAATACATGAACTGCTCGTCATATTCCTCAAAGACAATGGAACTGTACTTCTCATCCTCCATCCTCCTGATGTCATCAATGATGGGATTGAGACCGAATTCACTGTTACCGGCACGCACGTACACACCCTTTCCTGCATTAGCGACCTCCTTAAGAACTCCCTCGTCCAGACGGGTCACAACAATATTTCCCTCCTTATCCTTCAGAAGTTCCCCATCCATCGGGATCGGCTTTCCTTCCGGAGAACCCACACCTATGGTGAACACCCTCACACCCATCTCGGCAGCCTGTCCCGCAGCTGCAACCGGATCATCCTCATGATTCTCGCCGTCAGTGATGACGATGATGGCACGGCTCTTCTCACTCTGAGCGCTGAAACTTCTCATCGCAGTGTTGATAGCCTCACCGATGGCCGTTCCCTGCACCGGAACCGACTCAGTCGATATGGAGTTAAGGAACATCTTCGCCGAAACATAATCAGTTGTGATCGGAAGCTGGACAAACGAATTTCCCGCAAACATTATGAGTCCTATGCGGTCATCCCTCAACTTGTCCACAAGACGGGCTATCGCCAGCTTGGCACGATCCAGGCGGTTGGGCGAATAGTCCTCCGCCAGCATGGAATTGGAAACATCGAGAACTATCATTATCTCAGCTCCCTTGGTCTCATGCTCCTTAAGCTTTGCACCTATCTGCGGACGTGAAAGTCCGATTACGAAAAAGAAGAAGCCCAGTGCAAACAAAGTCAGGCGCACCCAAGCCTTACCCTTGGCATAGGACGGCATGAGCTGACGGACCAGATTCTCATCTCCGAATCTTCTTATCCTCTTCTGCCTCAACTTCAACACAAGTGCAAAGACAAGGAAGAAGAAAGGAATCAGAAGAAGCAGGAATAAATATTGGGCCTGTGCAAAATGTATCATAATCCTTCCTCCTCTTTTAAGGCAGACGCCTGATTACAAACCAGTTGAGTACCAATTCAAGAAGAAGGGCCAGCAAGGCCATAAGAGCATATTTCCCGAACAGTTCCTTGTAGATTGGGAAACTGTCCACAGTGACTCTTGCCTTCTCCATCCTGTTGATCTCACTATATATCTCCGCCAGCTTCGTATTGTCCGTAGCCCTGAAATAGCGTCCTCCCGTGGACTCCGCAATCTCCGAAAGCAGTTTCTCGTCAATTTCCACCTTCACCTGCTGGATCTCCACTCCCCAAGGGGTCATCACCGGATACGGAGCCATCCCTTCCTTGCCGACTCCGATGGTATATACACGGACACCATAGGTCTTTGCAATCTCAGCTGCCATCTGAGGGGATATCTCTCCCCTGTTGTTGACTCCGTCGGTAAGAAGGATTATGACCCGGCTCTTCGCATCCGAGTCCTTCATCCGCGCAACAGCAGTCGCCAGACCGTTTCCAATGGCAGTTCCATCCTCTATAAGGTCAGTCTGGACCTCTTTCATGAGGTTGATCAGTGTGGCCCTGTCGGTGGTCAACGGACACTGCGTGAAGCTTTCGCCCGCAAAGACCACGATTCCCATCCTGTCGGAAGGGCGCTGGGATATGAATTCTATGGCAATGTCCTTTGAAGCATTCAGACGGTCAGGAGTGAGGTCGCGGGCCAGCATTGAAGTGGAAACGTCCATGGCCAGAACGATATCGATACCTTCAGTATCTATCTTCTCCATCTGCTCGGATGAACGTGGACGGGCAATAGCCACAACAATCATAGTCAGTGCAAAAACCCTCAGAAGGAAGGGGACATGACGGAAGACCGCCATGAACGACGTGCCCCTGAGTGTCCACGGAACTGAAGTCGACACCCTCATATGAGGATGCCTCTGAGCAACTTCCTGCCATATGTAATGCAGTACCAGCAGGGCCGGCACCACCAGAAGCCATAATAATTTCGGATATTCAAAATACATCACTCACCTCCCTCTTTAGTATCATCCTGAGCCCCTGCATCACGGGCATCAGCGGACGTTCCCTCCTCCAGATCCGTCTGATAAGTCGCTGTGACAAACCTGACGGCAACCGGGAGCGAAGCCGCATTATCCTCATCAGAGGCAACAAACTTCGCAAACTTCACGAAGTCCGCCCTCTCGAACAGTTCCTGCAGTTCCTTGAGAAGGTCTGCCGGAGCATCTGTATCCTTCATATCGGCAAAAATCTCCGCTGTGGTCATCTCCATAGCACACACCCCGTATCTGGCGGCGATATATTCCCTGAGCGCATCCGTGATTCCTGAATAGAAGAGCTTCTGCTTCTCAGGCACCCACATGGCGTTGCCTCTATATTTGTCAAGTTCCCTCAATGCGATGATATGAGGCGGATCCTTATGCTGATACTCGGGATCATTCTTGCGACGATATCTCATTATCAGCCAGATGGCAAGCGCCACAAGACCTGCCAGAGCAAGTCCTCCCGCAGCCCAAGGGACGACTTCACGGAACGTCACCGGGTAGCGGATCTGTCCTTTGATGTCATGAGGAGTGAAAGTGGCAGTATCCACCGGCATTGTCTTTACCTCAAGTTTCTGAGGGTCAAAGACCAAGGTATCCACCACACCTTCCTTGGACATACGCAGCACCCCGAGAGGAGGAAGGTAATATATGCCTTCGTCAAAAGAAGTGATGGTGACACCTCCCCTGAGATCCATAAGTCCCGGCTGCCCCTTCTTCTGCTTCTTCACCCTCACCGTATCCATCGTCCACGGCCGGACAACCCTTATGTTCGTCATCAGGGTGTCCTTGAACTGAGGGAAGGCAAGCACCGTTCCCTCTTCCACCTGCTTCAGTTCCACTCCGTAGAACACCTGATCCGCGATGAGCACGGAATCCCTTTCCTGAAGCGGCTGCAGGAAAGACCCCTGCATCTCCACCACCTTGCCGGGCATAGGTTCCACAGACACCTCCCGAGCACTGAGAGAGACAACCGTACAGAGACATAAAATTATGTATATAATTGCTTTACGCATATACAATCACCTGTTTTTAAACAAAGTCATAAGTCCTTTCACATAGTCGTCATCCACAGCTATGCTGACCTTGTCCACATTATATTTCATGAAAAGCCTGGATGAGGTCTGTTCCACATTTCTGAACCACTCCTCATATGCAAGCCTCATCTTTCTGTCAGAGGTATTCACCCAGGCGGCCTTTCCGGTTTCGGAATCCTTGATGTGGATGAGTCCGACATCAGGAATGTTCCTCTCGCGAGGATCATATACCTCAATCACAGAGAGGTCATGTCTGCCCACAGCCACTTTAAGCGCTTCTTCATACCTCGGACTGCCGTCCTCATTCACGTCAATCATGTCAGACAGAAGGAAAGCCGTGCATTTCTTCTTGATCGCATTGGTCAGATAGCGCAAAGCCTCAGAAATATCCGTTCCGTCAGTAGTCGGTTCAAATTCAATGATTTCGCGGATAATGTGAAGGAGATGGCTGCGTCCCTTTTTAGGCGGGATGAACTTCTCCACCTTGTCGCTGAAGAAAAGGGCACCCACCTTGTCATTATTGATTATGGCTGAGAACGACAGAACGGCGGCTATCTCGGCCAGCACATCCTTTCTGCTGCTGCCGGCAGTACCGAAAAGACGCGAACGGCTGACATCCACCAACAGGACAACTGTCAGTTCCCTCTCCTCCTCAAAGACCTTGACATATGGCGAACGGAGACGGGCGGTCACATTCCAATCCATGTTACGCACATCGTCACCATACTGATACTCACGCACTTCACTGAATGCCATACCACGACCCTTGAAGGCCGAATGGTATTCACCGGCAAAGATCTGGTGCGAAAGAGCACGGGTCTTGATCTCTATCTTCCTGACCTTCTTGAGAAGGTCGTTTGCTGACAAACTCGTATTCATAATCACTATAAAGATCCCTCGCTGACGCTCAGGATGACAGGGTAAAAATTATCATTCGGAACTGGGTAAAAACGTCATTCTGAACAGAGTAGAAATGTCATTCTGAACGAAGTGAAGAATCTTTCTACTATGGAACTTCTACCGCGTTGATGATTTCAGAAATGATCTGGTCAGTGGTCATGTTCTCTGCCTCAGCCTCGTAAGTCAGGCCAATACGATGGCGAAGCACCTCATAGCAGACAGCACGCACATCCTCAGGAATCACATATCCCCTCCTCTTGATGAAGGCATAGGCCTTGGAAGCCATTGCAAGCGAGATGCTGGCACGTGGTGAAGCTCCATAAGAGATGAAATTGGCGATCTTGCCGAGGTTGTAGTCCTCAGGCTTACGGGTCGCATACACTATATCCACTATATATCTCTCGATCTTCTCGTCCATATACACATCCCTCACGACCTCACGGGCCCTTACGATATCCTCTGGCTTGAGTACAGGAGACGCCTTAGGAAACTCTCCGGTATTGTTCATACGGATTATCTGACGTTCTTCCTCCCTCTTGGGATATGTAACGACCACCTTGAGCATGAAACGGTCGAGCTGTGCTTCCGGAAGCGGATAGGTTCCCTCCTGCTCGATCGGGTTCTGAGTAGCCATCACCAGGAAAGGCTCAGGAAGCTTGAAGGTCTCGTCTCCGATGGTCACCTGACGCTCCTGCATAGCCTCGAGAAGTGCCGACTGCACCTTTGCCGGAGAACGGTTGATCTCATCTGCAAGCACGAAATTCGCGAAGACCGGTCCCTTCTTGATCTGGAACTGCTCTGTCTTCTGGGAGTAGATCAGAGTACCGAGCACATCGGCTGGGAGAAGGTCAGGGGTAAACTGAATACGGCTGAACTTTGAGTCAACGGCCTGGGACAATGTATTGATCGCCAGAGTCTTGGCAAGACCGGGCACACCTTCAAGAAGAATGTGTCCGTTGGCAAGAAGTCCGATCAGGAGGTTCTCCACGAGCTGTTTCTGACCGACGATAACCTTGTTCATCTCCATCGTCAGGATGTCAACGAATGAGCTCTCCTTCTGGATACGTTCGTTCAATTCTTTGATGTTTATGCTATCCATAAATATGTTTTTAATATTTTTGCATTTTAAAACCTGCAAAGTTACTCATTTTTTGTGATATGCGATATAAAATCAAGCTCTCATACGACGGTAGCGCTTTCTGCGGCTGGCAGATACAGAACAATGCCGATTCCGTACAAGGTGAACTCGAAAAAGCACTTCAGACATTCCTCGGACTGCATATCCCGGTCACAGGAGCCGGCCGGACAGACACCGGCGTGAACGCC
Organism: Bacteroidales bacterium; assembly: GCA_017502125.1. Lineage (GTDB taxonomy): Bacteria > Bacteroidota > Bacteroidia > Bacteroidales > UBA932 > Cryptobacteroides. Next base: position 12,730 of record JAFVVN010000020.1, read on the forward strand.
ATAAATTATATCGCCCACATCGATATTCCTGACGAAGCCAGGGTCGAAGCGGAGCAACTTTGCTACAAATTAAATGCCATCCTGCCAAAGTTCATCACCGTTCATGAAGTATGTGAGGTCTCTGATGGATTTCATGCCCGCTACGACGCCAGGTCCCGGGAATATCACTACTTCGTGCATTTCTGCAAGGACCCGTTCAGCGAGAAATTCTCATACAGAATGCGTTATCCGCTGGACATCGAGGCCATGAACGAAGCTGCCGGACATCTTCTGGGAGAACACGATTTCAGCTGTTTCGAAAAGGTCGGAGGGAACAACACGACTTCCATATGCACAGTCACAGAGGCAGCCTGGAGCACATATCGCCCAACCCATGTCGAGATGATGGGTTTCCCATACTCAGAAGGCGACTATATCGTGTTCAGAATCCGTGCGAACCGCTTCCTGCGTAATATGGTCCGCGCGATAGTCGGTTCCCTGATCGAAGTCGGCCGTGGAAAGAAGGAACCGTCCTGGATTGCCGAGCTCATCGCCTCCGGCAACCGTTCCGATGCCGGCCAGTCAGTTCCCGGCAAGGCCCTCTTCTTCTCAGGAGCTGAATATTAAGGCGCCGTGTGAAGGGCGGCAGCATAACCCTTTGATCTACATGGCTTATGTTACAGAAGCGGGGAGGATACAGTCTGGACCAAGGGGGGGATGTAGTTTGGATCAAAAAAGTCCGGTATTTTTTGATCCAAACTGCCAAAATGAGTCATATATCTGGCAAAACCGAGCTTTTCCGAAGTTTCAATCAAAAAATGACGCTGTTTTTTGATTGAAACCATATCATACAGGAATCGCATAATGAGGAGGGACCGGAGTGAGCAAAGCGAACGGAATCCTCCACAATCACCACTATTCCTCCGGCGAAATGGAAGAAGGCCCCCATTCAGCCAGTTTTCTAAGAATCCGGCCAGCATGTCCGTGTTTGAAATTAAATTTAAGTATTCCCGAAAAATTGACTATCTTTGCACGATTCTGCGCGCATGCGTATGGGCGCGAGGAAAACGGGAAGGGAGAAAAGACGGAGCCAGGAGAGCCCGAACAAGATTTTGGAATAAGGATAAAATATTATAGCTATGATTTTTAATTTGTTACAGGCAACCGAGGCCATGGAGGCCGTAGCTGCACCGCTGCAGCAGGAGATGAAGCTGTCGCTCATCGAGCTTGCGTCAAAGGGAGGCTGGCTGATGATCGTGCTTCTCATTCTTTCGATTATGGCCATCTATATCTTCGGAAACAAGTGGTGGCTGATCTACAAGGCAGGAAAGATCGACAGGAACTTCATGAACGATATCCGCGACATGATCCACGACGGAAAGATCAAGTCCGCCATCGATCTCTGTCAGAAGTATGATTCACCTGTCGCACGTCTTGTCGAGAAGGGAATCGAGAGAATCGGCCGTCCTCTTCAGGACATCCAGACAGCAGTGGAGAACATGGGCAACGTGGAGGTCGCAAGACTTGAGAAGGGTCTTCCGATGCTTGCAACCATAGCCGGAGGTGCTCCGATGATCGGATTCCTCGGCACAGTCACAGGTATGATCCAGGCATTCTTCAAGATGTCCACCGCAGGTAACAACATCGACATCACTCTCCTCTCCGGAGGTATATATGAGGCAATGGTGACTACTGTGGGAGGTCTTTTCGTAGGTATCATCGCATACTTCGGATACAACTTCCTCACATCACAGATCTCCAACCTCGTGTTCAAGATGGAGAACACCACCATCGAGTTCATCGACATGCTTCACGAACCATCTGGCAAATAACGCATAAGGGAAATGGCAATCAAAAGAACAACAAAGGTGGATTCAGGCTTCTCGATGTCGTCAATGACCGACATCGTATTCCTGCTGCTCATCTTCTTTCTCGTCACCTCAACCCTCATCAACCCTAACGCCCTGAAGCTTCTCCTTCCCAAGAGTACAGGTCAGGTTTCAGCCAAGGCGACGGTGAGCGTATCCATAAAGCATTGGAGGGACACTGACGACTTCTCGTACCACATCAACGGGAACGAGAATCCGGTCAGGTTCGACAAGATCGAGGATGAACTTATCGAGCTGCTCCAGACAGAGGAAGACCCGACATTCTCGATATATGCAGACGAGACAGTGCCGATCAGGGAAGTGGTTCAGGTGATGAATATCGCCAAGAGAAACCACTATAAGGTGATAATGGCGACTTCACCGGAATAGGAAAAGGCAGGGAACTTGCAGGGCCGGTCACATGATAAACAAGTAACTGACATGGAAGATTACAGATACATAAGGGAACGTGAGAAACGGGCGATGATGTCAAAAGTGACAGGCATCTCGTGTACCGTGGTCCTGCACGTGATCCTTGTTGCATCATGTTTTCTCACAGGTTTCACCTATCTTGACCCTCCGCCACCGGAGCAGGAACAGATTCTGATAGAATTTGAAGATGTGGAAATCGAAAAGCCTCGTCAGATATGGAACGGCACTCAGCCTAAGGCCGTGGAACCGAAGCCGAACGAACCTATAAACCTGGTGCAGAAGTCCGAGGCCCAGCACGAAGGGACAAAGACAAATGAGGCACCAGAGTCCAAGGTGGACGATTTCGGTGACGTGGAGACACCGGCCCCAGAGCCGGAGAAACCGATAGACCGCAGGGCTCTGTTCCGCACCGCCGACAACAAGACGCAGAAGGACACTCTGGCGATGCAGACCGCCGACAAGGTGAGCGACGCTCTCAAGGCAGGCCACGCACAGGGCAACACCAGGGTCGGAGAGACTGCCGGGGAACCGAATGCGAAACTTGCCGGAAGAAGCGTGAACGGCACCTTGCCTAAACCGAATTATGGAGTACAAGCTGCAGGAAAGGTGGTTGTGGATATATGGGTGGACAATTATGGCAACGTACAGAAGGCTGTTGCCGGAGCAGAGGGAACCACGGTTTCGGACAAGGTCCTCTGGCAGGCTGCAAGAAAGGCAGCACTTGGAGCACACTTCAACATGAGTGCAGATGCTCCTCCGCTGCAGAAGGGAACGATAACATATATATTCAAATTAGACTAAAGATTATGTACAGATGTCTCGACAGGCTCGACATGACATCATACTGAAAAAGATTGGCGTGAGCCAAATATATTAACAAACTTAAATGCCGAGAAGGCGTAATACAATGGAAGACAACAAAAGAGGCGGCAATGGCCGCAGGACAGAAGGCCGTAGAGAGTACGGAAACAGAGATGCCTCACAGAAGAGGCCACGTATCTCCAGATCATCAAGATCATTCGGAGAGAATTCCGAAAGAAGAACATTCGGTGACAGACCGCGCAGGTCATTCTCAGAAGGGGGAGAAAGAAGACAGTTCTCTGACAGACCTGAAAGAAGATCATTCGGAGAGAACTCTGAAAGGAGATCATTTGGCGAGCGCTCAGAAAGAAGACCATATGGAGAGCGTTCCGAAAGGAGGAGCTTTGGCGACAGGCCACAGTCTGACAGACCACGCAGGTCATTCTCAGAAGGAGGAGAAAGAAGACAGTCCTCAGACAGAGCGGAAAGAAGGTCATTCGGCGAACGCCCTGAAAGAAGGCCATTTGGCGAGAGGAGAAGCTTCGGTGACAGAAAACCTGCCGGACCAAGATTCAACTCAGGTCGCAAGAGCTTCAACAAGAAGGACCTCAACTACTTCCGTGATGAGGAGCAGAGCGGAATCAGCAGAATGATAAACAGAAGACCTCAGCTCGACTCTGACTACGCATCTGACAACGATATGGTGATGGCTCCTATCAAGGAGGAAATCCGTCTCAACAAATATATCGCAAACTCAGGAGTATGCTCAAGAAGAGAGGCTGACAACCTCATTCTTGCAGGTGTGGTTACGGTCAACGGAGAGGTCGTGACTGAACTCGGAACCAAGGTGAACATAAACACCGACGATATCCGTTTCAACGGAGAGAGACTCAAGGGAGAGACCAAGATTTACATAGTGATGAACAAGCCTAAGGGCTATGTGACCACAGCAAGCGACCCTCATGCGGACAAGACAGTGATGGATCTCCTCAAGGGCTGTCCTTCAAGGGTGTTCCCTGTGGGAAGACTTGACAAGAACACTACAGGAGTGCTCATGTTCACCAACGACGGAGAGATTGCTGAGAAGCTGACCCACCCTTCATATGACAAGAAGAAGATATATCAGGTTTCCCTGGACAGCAAGCTCAAGAAGGAGGACTACGACAAGATACTCAGCGGAGTGGAACTTAATGACGGAATCATTGCAGCTGACGAACTCGAGTACATCGAAGCTGACGACCACCGCAAGCTTGGAATAGAGATTCACTCGGGCAAGAACCGCATCGTAAGAAGAATATTCGAATCTCTCGGATATGAGGTGAAGGCTCTTGACAGGGTATATTTCGCAGGACTCACCAAGAAGGGACTCAAGAGAGGAGAATGGCGCTACCTCACAGAGGGTGAGACCAACCTTCTCAGGATGGGTGCATACCTTTAATATATATAGGTCTCGACCGGCTCGACTTGACAACACGATAATATGACTGAACAGAACAAGAGGCATCGCGCAGGATTTGTCAACATCATCGGTAATCCGAATGTGGGCAAATCCACGCTTATGAACGCCCTCGTGGGCGAGAAGCTTTCCATAGTGACTGCAAAGGCTCAGACGACCAGACACAGGATCATGGGTATAGTGAACGGCGACGACTATCAGATCGTATATTCCGACACTCCAGGCATCCTCAAGCCCAACTACCGTCTGCAGCAGAGCATGATGAACTTCGTGGACACGGCCATCGGAGACGCAGATATAATCCTGTATGTGACCGACACTGTGGAGAAGGGTGACAAGAACGAGGAATATATCTCCAAACTCCAGAAGATTCAGTGTCCTGTAGTGCTGGTCATCAACAAGATAGACATCAGCAGTCAGGAACAGGTGCTTCAACTGATGAAATGGTGGAAGGAGCAGTTGCCTCAGGCCATCATATTCCCGGCATCAGCTCAGGAAAGGTTCAATCTCGACAATATTTTCGACGCGATTGTGGAGAATCTTCCTGTCGCACCGGCCTGGTATGACAAGGATGTGTTCACCGACAAGAACCTGAGATTCTTTGCTTCAGAAATCGTACGAGAAAAGATATTCCTCAACTACAAGGAGGAGATCCCATACAGCTGCGAGGTAGAGATTGAGGAGTTCAAGGAGGGAGAGGAAAGATATGACATCGGTGCGGTGATATATGTAATGAGGGACACTCAGAAGGGTATCATAATCGGAAAGGGTGGCCAGTCACTCAAGAAGGTCGGCACACAGGCACGCATCGAGATGGAGGATTTCTTCCAGAAGAAGGTGTTCCTGAAGCTTTTTGTGAAGGTGGATCCCGACTGGAGAGAAAGCAAAAAGGAACTTAGGAGATTCGGATACGAATACTAGGATTCAGGATAAGAAGTGGAAATTTATTTTGAATAAGTGAGGTAAAAATGAGTTTTGAAGACATTGAACTCCCGGAGGAGGATATCAACGAAGGTATCGGAGAAGGAGCTGAAGAGCAGGAAGAGGCTGTAGAGGCCGCTCCATCGGGAAAGTTCGACAAACTTTTCGGAGAGAACAGCAGAAAGTACAAGCTGTCCAAGATGTTCAGGGAATGGTATATAGACTATTCCTCATACACCGTTCTATATAGGGCGGTACCGCATCTCATCGACGGTCTCAAGCCTGTGCAGAGACGTGTGCTGCACGCTATGTGGCGCATGGATGACGGCAGCTACACCAAGGTGGCCAATATTGTCGGACAGGCCATGCAGTTCCACCCTCATGGTGACCAGTCCATTCTGGGAGCCCTCGTATGGCTCGGCCAGAGGAACTACCTTGTGGACTGCCAGGGAAACTGGGGTAACATCCTTACCGGAGACTCCAATGCTGCTCCACGATATATCGAGGCGCGCCTGAGCAAGTTCGGAAAGGAGGTGGTGTTCAACCCTAAGACCACCAACTGGATGACCTCATACGACGGACGAAACCAGGAACCAGTGGAACTCCCTGTGAAATTCCCTATCCTGCTCGCCCAGGGTACGGAGGGCATCGGTGCCGGCTTTGCATCCAAGATTCTTCCTCACAACTTCAATGAACTCATTGATGCATCCATCGCAATACTTCAGGGAAAGGATTTCGAGATATACCCGGACTTCCTCACAGGAGGTGCAGCTGACTGCTCGAAATACAGCAGCAAGCGCAAGGGAGGCAAGATAAAGATACGTGCAAGGATCGAGAAGATTGACAAGAATACCCTCGCCATCACTGAAGTCCCTTTCAGCAAGACGACCCCTGTGGTGATCGAGACCATACTCAAGGCCAAGGAAACCGGCAAGATAAAGATCAAGAAGATCGACGACCTCACTACAGACAAGGTGAACATCATCATCACCCTGCCTAACGATGTGTCACCGGACAAGACCATAGATGCTCTCTATGCGTTCACTGCCTGCGAGGTGTCCATCACTCCTAACACCTGCGTGATTCTCGACAACAAGCCTCAGGTGTTGAGTGTCAACGATATGCTTCGCTACAGCACGGAACACACCCGCGACCTTCTGGGCCAGGAACTTTCCATAAGACTCAGCGAACTGGAGAACGACTGGCACTACAATTCCCTTGAGAAGATATTCTTTGAGAACAAGGTCTATAAGATTCTCGAGGGAGATGCCAGAACCTGGGAAGACCAGCTGCAGGAAGTGTTGGAAGAGATGCTGAAATATCAGGGACTTCTCAAGAGGCCTATCGTCATGGAAGACATCAACCGCCTCGTCGAGAAGCCGGTACGTAAGATTTCAAAGTTCGATGTGAAGGCCGTGGAGGAGAAGCTGCGCGGAATAGAGGATGAGATGGAGGAGGTGCAGAACCATCTTGACCATCTTACCGAATTCACGATCAACTACTTCAAGAACCTCAAGAAGAAATATGGCAAGGCCTATCCTCGTCTGACTGAACTTGTGGAGTTCGAGAATATCGAGACTACACGCGTGGTGAGCAACAATGCCAAGCTCTATGCTAACAAGGCGGAAGGATTCGTGGGAATCGCGCTCAAGAAGGAGGACAACGCTGAGTTCATCTGCGACTGTTCCGACCTCTCCGAAATCATAGTCATACATAAGGACGGAAAATATGTAGTAACAAAGGTTTCCGAGAAGGCCTTCTTCGGAAAGGACATCCTCTATGTGGGACTCTTCGACAGGAACGACCAGCGGACCATATACAACGTAATCTACCGCGAGGGAAAGACATCAGTCAGCTATGCCAAGAGGTTCGCTGTCACAAGCATAACCCGCGACAAGGAATATGACATCACTCAGGGCACACCTGGATCGACCATCCTCTGGTTCACTGTGAACCACAACGGAGAAGCCGAGACTGTCCGCATAAACTATCGTCCGCGTCCAAAACTGAAGAAGACAACTGACGAATATGACTTCTCTCAGCTTGCCATAAAGGGACGTGCTGCACGAGGCAACCTCGTTTCCAAGAATCCGATCCAGAAGATAACCCTCAAATCCAAGGGAATTTCCACAATCGGAGGAAAGGACGTATGGTTCGACGAGGACATCCAGAGGCTCAACGAGGATGGACGCGGTCTGCACCTTGGACAGTTCACAGGGGAAGACCATATCCTTGCAATCTTCAAGGACGGAACCTACTACACCACTTCATTCGACCTCAGCAACAGATATCAGGGAGAGATCCTCAAGATCGAGAAGCTGGATGCGAACAAGGTATATACCGTCCTGTACTACGACAAGTCCGTGACCTCATTCTATGTGAAGAGGTTCTCATTCGACATAAGCGACAATACGCCGGTAAGTTTCATCTCAGAATCTAAAGGATCGTACCTTGTGGCAATCTCCGACGATCTCCATCCTCAGTTCGAGATCATATTCGGAGGCAAGAATGTGAACCGTGATCCTGAGACGGTGGATGCAGAGGAATATATCGCCAAGAAGGGACTGCAGGCAAAGGGAAAGAAGGTCAGCGCACTGGATGTGAAGTCGGTTTCATTCACAGAACCATTGCATAAGCCGGAGGATGACGTTGTCGAAGCTGCCTCGGAGGCTGAAAACCAGGCTGGCGAAATAGACAACACAGATGTGGAGGATCCTATCGACATCGACTTCCCAGGTGAAGATGTACAGCTCAGTCTGTTCTAGTAATATCCTATCAACAGACCCTACCCTCGACCCCGCAATATTAAATATGAAGATAATAGCATTGACAGGATTTATGGGATGCGGCAAGAGCAGTGTCGGGAGAAGACTCTCGGAGCTGCTCTGCTGCCCTTATATGGACCTGGATGCCGTAATTGAGGAGCGCACCGGCCGCAGCATTCCTGATATATTCGCCTCTGACGGTGAGGCTGCATTCAGGCAGATGGAGCTGGAAACGTTGCAGAACATCCTGGAGGAGGTTGGAAAGCAAATAATTCTATCACTTGGAGGAGGAACTGTCATGACGGCGGAGTGTGCTGAACTGGTTCGGGAAAAGACGCTGTGCATATATCTCCGCACAGGAGTCGAGACATTGGTGGACAGGCTCTCCAGCGAGACTGAAGGTCGTCCGCTGCTGAACCCTGAATCTCATCCGGAAGCTGAAGACAGCAATAACTCTCAGAACAAGTCAGACACTGACCTCCGCACACGCATAGAATCCCTGATATCCGGACGCACATCCACATACGAGGCTACCGCGCACATCACTATAGACACCGACTGGCTCTCCGTCGATGATCTTGCTCACAGTATCCAGAGGAAAACAAGTGACTACACCAGTTCTTCACGCTCGTGAATGTCCTTCACGCGGAGCTGGGTGTTGGCGGTGCCTCGATAGTAGTTCTCCACGATGGAGTAGCACACATCTATTGGGTTGCCAGCCTTGATGTTATCGTAGAAGTCAGCCATATTGAATGCTATGGCTGAGATATGATGATATGGGTGGGACTCCTGAATGAGTTCCAGCTTGAGATGCCCGCCCTCGGCACCTACCTTGCGTCCCATTCCATTATCATAGACATTGTCAGTACGGAAGACAGGAGCATGATTACCAGGACCGAACGGTTGGAACTGCTTGAGGATCCTGAGGAACTTAGGGGTGATCTGAGAGAAGTTCAGGCTCGCATCCACATCCACAACGGGAGTCTGCATCTCAGGAATGATGGTTCCGGATATGGCCTTCTCTATTCTCTCGCAGAACGCAGGTATGTTTTCCTCCTTGAGAGTCAGTCCCGCCGCATAGAGATGACCTCCGAAGTTCTCGAGCAGATCCGAACAGCTTTCGATTGCGTCATAGAGGTCAAATCCGTGGACGCTCCTTGCAGAACCTGTCACAAGACCTCCCTGAGACTTGGTGAATACGATCGTAGGCTTATAGAAAGCCTCCACCAGACGTGAAGCCACGATTCCCACCACTCCCTTATGCCACAGAGGGTTATAGACTATAGTGGCGTTCGCACTGCTGAGACAGTTACCGCTGCGGACCATATCCAACGCCTCCTGGGTGATGCGTCGGTCAATATTCTTTCTCTCGTTATTATGTTCGTTGATTTCAGTTCCGATCCTGAATGCTTCCGCTTCATTGGACGCTGTGAGAAGTTCCACAGCAATCCTGCCGGATTCCATTCGTCCTGCAGCATTGATTCGAGGGCCGATCTTGAACACGATGTCATCTATGGTCAGATGATTAGGCTCAAGTCCTGAAAGATGGATCATGGCAAGAAGTCCCTCACGTGGCCGTGAGTTCAGCTGCTTGAGTCCATAATGTGCGAGGATACGGTTCTCGTCAGTCACCGATACCAGGTCGGAGGCGATGCTGACCACAAGAAGGTCAAGCAGAGGGATCAAGGTCTCGAATGGAATATTGAACCTCTGCGAATATGCCTGTACAAGCTTGAAGCCCACTCCGCAGCCGGAAAGGTCGTCGAACGGATAGTTACAGTCCTCCCTCTTCGGGTCAAGCACGGCGACAGCCCTTGGAAGTTCGTTTTCAGGAAGATGGTGGTCACAGATTATCACGTCTATGCCACGTTCGCGCGCGTACTCCACCTTCTCGTTTGCCTTGATACCGCAGTCCAGGGTGATTATGAGACCGAAGCCGTTCTCGGCGGCCCAGTCAATTCCCTTGTAGGAGACACCATATCCTTCGTCATACCTTTCAGGAATATAGAAGTCAACCTGACGGGTCAGACGGTGAAGGAAGGAATATACCAGAGACACTGCCGTCGTTCCATCCACGTCATAATCTCCATATACAAGAATCTTTTCCTGAGAAGCCACTGCACGATGAACCCTCTCTACAGCCTTGTCCATATCTGCCATAAGAAACGGATCATGAAGGTCTGCGAGATCAGGACGGAAGAACGAGCGCGCCTGGGCAAAGGTGCACACACCCCTCTGAACCAGAAGTTCCGCAAGCACGGGGTCCACTCCCAGTTCTGATGAAAGCTGCCTTACTGTCGCAGGATCACCGCTTTCCCTATATTTCCACTCCTTTTCCATCGGCATAGCATACAAAGATATGGAAAATGTTTGAAAATATAAAGGAATAATAATGCTATCATCAATATTTTGATACAGCCGGGCGGAGTTACGATAATTTATGCTAAATTTGCATGTTTTGCGTAAATCGATTATTAACAATAAAAGAATATAGAAAATGAGCATTATGGACCTCAACGAGCAGGAGCTTTTCAGAAGAGAATCGCTCGCTAAGCTCAGAGAACTTGGAATCGAGCCATACCCGGCAGCCCTCTACCCTATCAACACATCTGCAGCGCAGGTGAAGGCTGAGTATGACGAGGAGAAAGGCAATTTCCAGGATGTGGTGATCGCCGGTCGAATCATGTCAAGGCGTATCATGGGAGCGGCTTCATTCGGAGAGCTTCAGGACGAGACAGGACGTATCCAGATCTATATCAACCGCGATGAGATCTGTCCGGGCGAAGACAAGACCATGTACAACACAGTGTGGAAGAAACTTCTCGACATCGGTGACATCGTGGGAATCAAGGGATTCGCATTCATCACCAAGACCGGACAGCTTTCCATCCATGCAAAGGAGCTCACCCTCCTGAGCAAGTCGCTCCGCGTCCTTCCTATCGTGAAGGAGAAGGACGGCGAGGTGTTCGACGCATTCTCTGATCCTGAGCTCAAGTACAGACAGAGATACGTGGACCTTATCGTGAATCCTCAGGTGCGTGACACCTTCATCAAGAGGAGCCAGATAGTGGCTACAATGCGCGAGTACTTCAACGAGGCAGGATGCCTTGAGGTGGAGACCCCTATCCTCCAGAGCATCCCAGGCGGTGCGACTGCACGTCCTTTCATCACTCACCACAACGCACTCGACATCCCACTCTATCTGAGAATCGCCAACGAGCTCTATCTCAAGAGACTCATCGTCGGAGGATATCACGGAGTATACGAGTTCGCAAAGGACTTCCGTAACGAGGGTATGGACAAGACCCACAATCCTGAGTTCACCTGCATGGAGATCTATGTGGCATACAAGGACTACATCTGGATGATGGAGTTCGTGGAGAAGCTTCTCGAGAAGATCGCCCTCAAGCTCCACGGAAAGACTGAGGTTACTATCGGAGATAATCAGGTGGACTTCAAACCACCGTTCCGCCGCCTCCCTATCCTCGAGGCGATCAAGGAATATGCAGGAGTTGATGTTGCCGGCATGTCTGAGGACGAGCTCCGCGAGACCTGCAAGAAGCTCCACGTGGAGACCGACCCTTCATTCGGAAAGGGCAAGCTCATCGACGCCATCTTCGGAGAATACTGCGAAAAGCACCTCGTGCAGCCTACATTCATCACAGACTATCCTGTGGAAATGTCGCCGCTCACAAAGCGCCACCGCACAAATCCTGAACTTACTGAGCGTTTCGAGCTCTTCGTATGCGGCAAGGAGCTTGCAAACGCATACAGCGAGCTGAACGACCCGATCGACCAGTACGAGCGCTTCCAGGATCAGCTCAAGCTGAAGGACAAGGGAGACGATGAGGCTATGTTCATCGACATGGACTTCGTACGCGCACTCGAGTACGGTATGCCTCCGACATCAGGACTCGGTATGGGAATCGACCGTCTGACAATGTTCATGACCAACTCCCCTACCATTCAGGATGTGCTCTTCTTCCCTCAGATGAGACCAAAGAATAACTAGAAGCAAATAAAAATAACTATATTTGTAAGGTCTGACATAATTTGTCAGACCTTATTTCATGGCAATAATCAAGGAACTCAGGGGTGACAGGCCCGTCATAGGAGAGCGTACGTTTCTGGCGGAGACTGCGACAATCATAGGAACAGTGGAGATAGGCGAAGACTGCAGCATATGGTATGGTGCGGTACTGCGTGGTGATGTGGGCGCGATCCATATCGGAGACCGCGTGAACATACAGGACAATGCTGTGCTGCATGCGACATACGAGCAGTCAGAATGCGTAATCGGAGATGATGTGTCTATCGGGCATGGCGCGAATGTGCACGGATGCATAATCGGAAACGATGTCATCATAGGCATGGGAGCCATCGTGATGGACAACACTGTCGTTCCGGACGGGACTATCATTGCAGCCGGAGCGGTAGTTCCGGCAAACCTGACGCTGGAGCCGGGGATCTGGGCTGGCATTCCTGCCCGCAAGATCAATGATGGATCGGAGGCGGTCCTGGCAAAGGCCCATGCAAACGCCGAACACTATCTGCACTACAAGACATGGTATGAATAGCGTGACGTGCACCACCCTGACAATCAATAACATAAGCCAAACTGCTCGCATGGCTGGGACAGCGAGGCAAAAGCACAAATTGCAGTAAATCAACACCTTAGACAACACGATGAGAAGTGAAGCAATAACATCCGCACAGAATCCGAAGATCAAGGATCTGCTGGCTCTTCAGGAAAAATCCAAGGAAAGACGCCGCAAAGGCCTGTTTGTGGTCGAGGGCAGACGGGAACTGCTGCACTGTATGGAGGCGGGGTATGAACCATATACCATATTCTTCTGCCCCGAGCTTCTTGAGGAGAAGGATCTCAAGGAGATTGAATCAGCTGTAAGCGCAACCGGCAGCCGAAACCAATGCGGGTGGGTGGAGATACCCCGGCAGCTCTATGACAAGGTTGCATACAGAGGAGGCACTGAGGGGGTGATTGCCGAGATGCATTGCAAGGAGATGACACTTGAGACTCTCAGTCTGAAGGAGAATCCGCTTGTGGTCGTCCTTGAATCTGTCGAGAAGCCGGGCAATCTTGGAGCCGTTCTCCGCAGCGCTGATGCTTCAGGAGCGGATGCCGTCATCGTGTGCGACCCTCTCACAGATATGTACAATCCGAACCTGATCCGCTCCAGCATCGGAGCCATATTCACGGTTCCGGTGGCAACAGCCTCGTCAGAAGAGGCCATCAGCTGGCTGAAATCACAGGGTATAAGGATATACACGGCACAACTTCAGGACTCTGAGTGGTATTATGACACTGACATGACGGGAGGCACAGCCATAGTGATGGGTACGGAAGCGACCGGACTGACTGATGTCTGGAGAAAGGCTGCAGACGCCCATATCAAGATACCTATGCTCGGCCGCCTGGACTCCCTGAACGTTTCCGTTTCCGCAGCAATCCTCATGTTTGAAGCAGTACGCCAGCGCAACACCGATACACAGAAAGCACTATAAACCAACAACTTACAGCAAATCGCCTGCGGCATATGGCGCAGGCGACTTACTGCAAAACATTGTACATCAAGCAGTTATGAAACACCGTCGATTCGGACTCATAGGGTATCCCATAGCCCATTCTTTATCGCCAGCGCTGTTCAAGGCAGGGTATGACGGCAGATATCCGTATGAACTGATTGAGACCGAGGACTTTGAAGAGGCATATAAACTGTTTCTGGAAGGGTATGACGGAATCAACGTCACTGCTCCTTTCAAGGAGCTTGCATTCGGCAAGGCGGATATTCTGTCGGAGGAATGCAAGGTCATCAAGGCCGCTAACCTGCTGGTAAAGACTCCGGAAGGAATAAAGGCTTTCAATTCCGACTTCCTCGGCGTCCGCCTGTGGCTTGAAGAGATAATTGGAGAGCTGTCCGGGAATATGACAGGTTCGAACAGGATCCCTCCCACTTCGTGCAGACCTCACCCTGCAACCATGAATGAAACACACTTTTCCCCATCTGTATACCCTGGCGGTCAGCTAAAAACTCTGGTTGTCGGATTGGGAGGAGCCGGCAAGGCGGCGGCAGCGGCGGCATGGAGCACTGGATGCAGGCTTACGCTGATGAACAGGGACATGGCCAAGGCGGAAGATATGGCTGCACATCTGGACAAGGTGGGTAGAGGAAACAGAGACAGGATAGAGGTCAGACCACTGGAGGACTTCCTGACGTGTTTTGATGAAGCCGATATCATCATATATAATCTTCCTGTACGGCTTCCTGTTCTGGATGCTCTTACAAAGAATCATCCTGAGATATCCGACATCTCGGAATCCTCCCGGTGCAAGACAAGGCATCTTCTTGAAGCAAATTACAGGAACCCTTCATTTGACACGGACCTGATGAATGTCATGGAGTCAATATTCCCAGGATTGCGATATACAGACGGGACGACCTGGCTCCTGCTGCAGGCCGTAACTGGCTACGAGTTATTTACAGGAGAAAAGCCGGATTTATCCAGAATGTCTGCTCAGATATGAGAAATAATCACTATCTTGCAGAGTTTTTGGGGCCCTCTGCGAAAGGTCCCAGACAGAAAGAAATAATCTAATACATCATATATTATGTCATTAAATAAAGCAATGCTGATCGGTAACGTTGGTAGAGACCCTGAAGTACGTTACCTTGACGGACAGAACGGAAATGCAAAGGTGGCTACATTCACATTGGCCACAACAGAAAGGTACAAGGACCGCAACGGTGAGACTCGTGAAAACACGGAATGGCACAATATCGTGGCATGGAGGAACACCGCAGATGTCGTGGAAAGATATGTAAGGAAAGGCACTCAGGTGTATATCGAAGGCCGTATCCGCACCAGATCATGGGACGACCAGAGCGGAAACAAGAGATATACTACAGAGATTATGGCTGACACCCTACAGCTTCTTGGAAAGAAATCAGACAATCCGGGAGGTCAGGGAAGCTATCAACCTCAGGGAGCACCTGCACAGCAGATGAGTGGATATCAGCAGCCTGCATACCAGCAGCCAGGCGTACAGCCTCAGGCATATGCACCGGCAGCCCAGCCTGCAGCATCTCAGAACATCTCAACAGACCTTCCTGACGACGATCTCCCATTCTAAGACTAAGACAGGAAAGTCCAACCAAGCATATAACAAAGAACTTACATAAAAGTCATGAAACTAGATGTAGTACTCGGCCTCCAATGGGGCGACGAAGGAAAAGGTAAAATCGTTGACGTACTCGCAGGAAACTATCCTGTAGTGGCCAGATTCCAGGGCGGTCCTAACGCCGGACACTCCCTGCATTTTGACGGCAAGAGCTTCGTACTCAGGTCAGTTCCATCCGGCATCTTCAGAGAGGATGCCATGAACATTGTCGGAAACGGCGTCGTTCTTGACCCTATAACCTTCAAGGGCGAATGCGACAACATAGCTGCGAAGACCGGAATCCCGGTGAACAGGAGGATTGTAATTGCCAAGAAGGCACACCTCATTCTCCCTACACATCGTCTCCTCGACGCTGCCAACGAGGCTGCCATGGGCAAGGGCAAGATAGGTTCGACCCTCAAGGGCATCGGACCTACATACACCGACAAGATAAGCCGTCACGGACTTCGCGTAGGCGACATTCTTGCTCCTGACTTTGCTGACAGATATGCAAAGCTTCAGAACAGGCACATCACACTCCTCAACCAGATGGGCTTCGAGTGTGATCCACATGCCGAGGATGCAGAATTCATGGAAGCATGCGAATTCCTGAAGACATTTGAATTCGTGAACTGCGAATACTATATCAACGACATCCTCAAGACAAAGGGGGTGCTTGCTGAAGGAGCTCAGGGATCGATGCTCGACATCGACTACGGTTCATATCCTTTCGTCACCTCTTCGACAACATCATGCGCCGGAGCCTGTGTAGGTCTGGGAGTGAATCCTCATCAGATAGGTCATGTATACGGTATCTTCAAGGCCTATTGTACACGTGTAGGAAGCGGTCCGTTCCCTACCGAGCTTTTCGACGAGACAGGCGAGAAGATCCGTGCCATAGGTCATGAATTCGGAGCTGTGACAGGTCGCCCACGCCGTTGCGGATGGCTTGACCTTGTAGCCCTGAAATATGCCGTAATGGTCAGCGGAGTGACCGACCTCATCATGATGAAGTCTGACTGCCTCGACACCTTCGAGACCATCAAGGTCTGCACTTCATACATAGTGGACGGCAAGCCAAGCGACCAGTGGCCGTTTGACACATATGCTGACATCCAGCCTGTATACACCGAGTTCAAGGGTTGGAACACTGACCTCACCCACTGCCGCACAGAGGAGGAGCTGCCGCAGGAATTCCGTGACTACATCGCCTTCATGGAGAGCTTCCTCGAGGTTCCGATCAAGATCATTTCAGTGGGTCCTGACCGAGAGGCGACCATCATGAGATAAGACTCACATATTTAGTTGATAAAGTTTCAGTCCGAATTCGGAAGCCATTGACAGAAGATGGTCGAAGATATCGGACTGAATTCTTTCATATTCGTTCCACACCTTGTCTGTCAGGAAAAAATACACTTCTATTGGCAGTCCGAACTCCGAAGGCTCACGCTGGGCCACTATAAGATCCAGATTCTGTGCAACAAGAGGATGGGCACGAAGATATCGTTCAATATAGATCCTATATAACTTGGAGTTGGTCGGGGGCTCATCGGGAGACGACTCATAGTCAGCCATCAGTGGGATGGACCTGCGGATGTCATCTACCGCCTTGGACGAGAGCATTTCCAGCGAAGTGATGTCCAGACTTATCATCTTGTCCACACGCCTGCCGTCGCTTTCAGTCATTCCTCTCCAGTTCTTGAACGGGACGCTCACAAGAGTATACGGAGGAATCATCGTAAGGGAGTTGTCCCAGTTCCTCACCTTCACGGTATTCAGGGTTATCTCCTCGACAGTTCCGTTCGCACTCCCGTCAGGCATCTGGATCCAATCCCCTATCCTGATCATATTGTTACGCGACAGCTGCACACCGGCCACAAATCCCAGGATGCTGTCCTTGAACACAAGCATGAGCACTGCGGCTGAGGCACCAAGACCGGTAAGCAGAGACTTGGGAGACCTGTTTATAAGTATTCCCACCATGACTATACCACCTACAAAGGATGACACCACCTGCAATCCCTGGACAAGTCCCTTCATAGGATGATATCGGCTTTTCTCACTCTTCTCATATGCCGAAAGCAAGGCTGTCAATATGGAATTGAATATAAGGACAGCGATAATGGTAATATAGACCATATTCAATCTGCCCAGAATGTCATGCAGGCCACTGTCCGCAAGCAGGTCCGAATGCAGCAACAGTTCCCCGGCAATTCCGGGAAGAAGCAGAAGAACATTCCGCACGACCCTCAGCCGTGCTGTCCTTCCTACCATATTATAAAAAAAAGTTGCCATGTCCTGGAACATGGCAACTTCTGTGCTACTTTCTAATCTGTTAGAGATCTGCGAGGTTCTTCTGCATGTCGGCAGCTGGAGCAACCAGGATTTCCTGGAATTCCTTCTGACCTGTACCTGCAGGGATAGGATGTCCGCAGATGACGTTCTCCTTAAGACCTTCGAGGGTGTCGACACGGCCACGGATCGCAGCCTCGCTGAGCACCTTGGTAGTCTCCTGGAATGATGCTGCGGAGATGAAGCTGTTGGTCTTCAACGCAGCCCTTGTGATACCCTGAAGTACCTGGCTGGCAGTTGCAGGCTTAGCCTCGCGCAGAACCATCATCTTACGTCCCTGACGCTCAAGTGATGAGTTTTCACCTCTCATCTCGCGTGCTGTGATGATGTCACCTTCCTCATAAAGTTCTGAGTCTCCTGCATCGAGCACATAGAACTTACCGTAGATAGCATCATTCGTATCCATGAACAGCCACTTGTCCACGAGTTCCTCAGGAAGGAATTCCGTGTCGCCCGGATCGTTGATCTGAACCTTTCTCATCATCTGACGAACGATGATCTCGAAGTGCTTGTCGTTGATCTTCACACCCTGGAGGCGGTAAACCTCCTGAATCTCGTTCACGATGTACTCCTGAACCTTGATAGGACCGAGGATACCGAGAATATCAGTTGGAGAGACAGCACCGTCTGAAAGTCTTGTACCGGCCTTCACATAGTCGTTCTCCTGAACAAGGATCTGCTTGGTGAGTGGAACCAGATAATGCTTCTCTGCACCTGTCCTGTTCTTGATGATGATCTCACGGTTACCCCTCTTGATCTTGCCCATGATGACCTCACCGTTGATCTCTGAAACGATCGCAGGGTTGGATGGGTTACGTGCCTCGAAGAGCTCAGTAACTCGTGGGAGACCTCCGGTGATATCGTTTGCCTTACCGATGGCACGTGGGATCTTGATGATGATGTCTCCGACCTTCACATCCTGACCGTCTTCAACCATTACGTGTGCTCCAACAGGGAGGTTGTATTGCTTGAGGCTCTCGCCATGCTCATCCGTGATGATGATGGTAGGGTTCTTCGACTTGTCACGTGACTCGATGATGACCTTGTCTCTGTTGAGAGAGTACTCGTCTGCCATCTCTTCGCGGAATGTGACACCGTCAACCATATGGTCGAAACGAACCTTACCGGCAGCTTCGATGATGGTGATCGCGTTATATGCATCCCACTCACAGATGAGGTCACCCTTCTTGACTGATGCACCGTCCTTCTTGTAAAGGATTGATCCATAAGGGACATCATACTGTGAATATGTTATGCCGGTGTTCTCATCCACGATGCGGACCTCAGTAGTACGGCTGACAACAACGTCCTGAACACCGTCCTCTGTGATTCTCTCGATGGTTCTGAGCTCCTCAAATTCGAGCTTACCGTTGTACTTCGATGTGATCGCATTATCGGCAGCTGTACTTGATGCTGTACCTCCGACGTGGAATGTACGGAGTGTAAGCTGGGTACCAGGCTCACCGATGGACTGTGCAGCGATGACTCCGACAACCTCTCCCTTCTCGACCATGCGGCCTGATGCGAGGTTACGTCCGTAACACTTGGCGCAGACACCCTTGCGTGACTCACATGTGAGCACCGAGCGGATTTCCACCTGCTCAATAGGAAGAGACTCGATGAGGTTTGCGACATCTTCAGTAATCTCCTCACCTGCAGGGATGATGAGCTCGCCTGTGAGCGGATTGAAGATGTCATGTACAGAGGTACGACCGAGAATACGCTCGCCGAGTGATTCCACGATCTCGTCCTTGCTCTTGATTGCTGTCGCAACAAGACCACGGAGTGTACCACAATCCTCCTCATTGATGATCACGTCATGTGACACGTCCACGAGACGACGGGTAAGGTATCCGGCATCGGCTGTCTTCAACGCTGTATCGGCAAGACCCTTACGCGCACCGTGGGTGGAGATGAAGTACTCGAGCACCGACATACCCTCCTTGAGGTTCGAGATGATCGGGTTCTCGATGATTTCCGCTCCCTGTCCACCGGCCTTCTGTGGCTTCGCCATCAGGCCTCGCATACCGCAGAGCTGCTTGATCTGTGCAGTCGAACCACGGGCTCCGGAGTCGAGCATCATATATACAGGGTTGAATCCCTGCTGGTCGCTCGAAATCTGCTTCTCGACGATACCTGTGATCTGGTTGTCGATTGAAGACCAGAGGTCGATAACCTTGTTGTAACGCTCGTTGTTTGTGATGAATCCCATTGAGAAGTTGGCCTTGATCGACTCCACGGTGTTGTAACCGTTTTCGATGAGTGACTTCTTCTCCTCAGGGATAATAACGTCTCCGAGGTTGAATGAAAGACCTCCCTTGAATGCCATTGTGTATCCAAGATCCTTGATATCGTCAAGGAAGAGGGCTGTACGAGCCACGCCTGTATGCTTGATCACATTTGAGATGATCTTACGGAGTGACTTCTTACCGAGGACTTCATTGATATATGGTACTTCCTGTGGAGCAAGCTGGTTGACGATGATGCGGCCTGGAGTGGTCTTTACCATCTCTGTTCCTTCCTCAAGGTTGAGCTTGTTCTTCGGAAGTCTCACATTGATTGACGCATGGATGTCGATTGCCTTCTCGTTGAGGGCGATGATCACTTCTTCCGGTCCGTAGAAGCTCATGCCTTCACCCTTCACACCTGGACGAGCCTTGGTGATGTAGTAAAGACCGAGCACC
>JAFVVN010000069.1 GCA_017502125.1 Bacteroidales bacterium
CAGCTGCAGCGGTTCACAGGCTTTCTTGGTGGCATAGTATGCCGCCACCGGAACTCCATAGTAATCATACAGCTGCCAATAGATGGAAGGCCATGCGGAGTTGAGCATCCACTGCACAATACCAGTAGAGACAGGTGTGTTTACGCGGAATGCCTCGAACATCGCGCGGGTTGCATCATAGTCCACGGCATGTCCCTTTCTGACATAGTCATCCAGACTTTCCGCCTCACCATAGATGCCGTTGATCACTCTGGTAAGTTCACTCATGGAGTTCATCGCAGTACCGGAAGTCGTACAATGGAGGTCCCAGTACTCGTTGACAGGCCATATCTTGTCTTCTGGTATCATCTTCCTGAGGGACTCTACCTGAGGGATGTTCGCACCAATTCCTGTTTCCGTATTGAAGCCGAAAGCTCCTCCGTTCTGAGTATCCAGATACCAATAGTCCGGTCCTACATATTCATACGGACCTGCCATCTTGCTGCCTGACCAGCCTGTAAGCCCGCTCTTGAGGCTCTTTGCCGAACTGATGTAAGGACGATAGTCATATTTTGCATATGTGTCGAGGTAACGCCTCTCAAGCTCCGCTATAGGAACGCAGTCGCTGCCTGTCATCCACGCGATCACCGACGCATGATTGTGAAGTCTTATGACCTGATCCTCGAAATATCTTGCCGCAAGATCTATCGTCTCCGGTTCATAGATGCATCCCACATGATGAATCTCCGGAATGCCGCAGTAGTTCTCCCACTCCCACTGACAGCTCCATCCCACGAGTGCAAGCACACCATGCCTGTCGCAAAGGTCGTAAACAGTGTCATCCTTACCCCAGATGTTCTCGAAGCGGACAAGATTCATGTTCATATCCTTCACATAACGGATCTGCCTTTCAAGACTTTCAGGAGTGTCTCTGAGGAAGATGTCATCAGTCCAGCCTGCACCCTTGAGAAGGATTTCCTTGCCATTGAGGGCAAACTGTCTGTAACCATGCCCGTTAAGCCAGCTCTCTATCTTTCTTATGCCAAAAGTCACATCCTTGCTGTCAGACACCTCACCTTCTGATGAAACCTTTACATTGAGATCATACAGCTCCGGGGTGCCTAGGTCGTAACTCCACCACACCCTTGGGTTCTCGATATGGAGAATAGCCGCCTGCTCAGGAGTAAGTACGACAGTCTTTCTCTCGTCAGCGGCAAGTTCCACCGGAATCAAGCAGGTCTCACCGCCTTGAATTGCGACAGCAATATCTGCGCACACCGGCACAGATGTCCTGTTTTTGAGATCTACACGCACCTCGAGGTCAGCCTCTGCAAAAGTTTCCACATCAAGGTCCGGAATCACATATACATCCTCAACGGATACTGCTCCTGATGCACAAAGCTTCACTGTCTGGATTATACCCATGCTCTCATCCAGCGGTCTCGGGTTCCAGTCTACGAAACCGATATTGAGATCTCCCGGCTGTGCACGGCGGACTTTCACCTCAATGTCATTCTTGCGCTCCAGGATGTCAGTGACATCGAAAGCCCTCTTGAGGAAAACGCCGTAAAGAGTGTCAGAAGATGCTATGCACCTGTCGTTTACAAAGATGTCGGCATAATAATTCAATCCATTGAACACCAGTTCATAACGCTGGCCTTCTACCTTGTCGAGATTGAACGAGGTCTTATATGTCCAGACCTTGTCGAAGATGCTCTTGTCAACATCGAAATAATTCAGCCCGTTCAGAAGGTCTTCTCCAAGTACACCCTGGTCACAAAGAGCTCCGGCAACGGTCGACGGCACCTCCACATCATAAGATATCGAGGTCCCCTCCTGATTCAAAGTCCATCTGTCAAGCAGATACTCGCCACCATTGTCCAGTACAACGGTCTGAGCGCAGGCGCAAAGAAGTCCCGCAGTCATTATCATGGTTATTGTTCTTTTCATCATATGGTTTAAATTAAGGATGCACCTATTATAGGTATTTTATTTTCTGTCCTGACATCAATCTGAAGCTTCGCGAAGTTGCCCGGGAACGGATATCTTTCTCTTATATACTCTTTCATCGGACCGGAGAAAAGAGGCAGGGCATTTGCTATTCCGCCGCCAAAGACCACATGACTCGGATCATAGGCATACATCAGAACCATCAGCGCATGACCGAGATTCCTGCCGAACTCTTCAAAAAGTCGAAGAGATCCAATATCTCCGGCCTGTGCGGCAGCATACGCCTCATGAGGCTTTACTCCATGACGGTCAAAGAACTGCCGGCTGCAGTAATCCTCCAGACAACTGTCTTTATACGGAAGATACCCCAATTCCCCTGCACCGCAATTGGCGCCGCAGACAAGGCGGCCGTGATCAACGACACCGATGCCGATACCCGTGCCTAAAGTCACCGTAACAAGGACTTCCGGCTTAGATTCTGCCGGATAAGTCCCATATGCACCCATGGCATAGCAGTTGGCATCGTTGTTCACACTCACCGGGATGCGGAAGCGATCTTCGAGAAACTCCTTAAGATGGACTTCCTCCCATGACGGAATGTTGGCGGCATTGTAAACTATTCCTTGATTGATGTCGACAACAGACGGCACCCCTATACCGATTCTCCGGATATCAGAAGACATGACAGAGGAAATATGTCCTGACATATATTCAAGTGTTTCCTCCACGCATGAAGAAGGAGAAAATGACGGTACAGATATCGTTCTGACAACGATGCCGTTGTCTACAAGCCCCATGCAAAGATTTGTTCCGCCTAAATCTATTCCTAAAATCATTTTCTGGTTGGTTTTAGCATATGTTTGATCCTATCTGATCAGTGCCCTGATCCTGTCGGAAAGTTCTGTATTCTCATAAATTCCCACGAAGTCCTCAGAGTGAGGTCCCCACGCAAACACTGGAAGAGCGATGCCATTATGTCCGGTGGTAGAATAATTTACTCGGATTCTTTTTTCATCAATGCTTCCGCTAAGCAGGGTCATTCCTCCCGTAGCATGGTCTGCCGTTACAATCACGAGGGTCTGACCATCTTTTGCCGCCCACTCAAGGACAATTCCGAGAGTGCGGTCAAAATCGAATATCTCTTCCATTGTGTGGCCGGCCTTATTGTCGTGGCCGCCATCATCGATCATGGAACCTTCAATCATCAGGAAAAAACCCTTCCTGTTATCAAGCAGTTCCAACGCCTTTGTCACGGAAGCCGGAAGAATATCACCACGGTCAAGGGATGGCTTGAGTTCATAACTGTCCATAAGGGCGATCACAGGACCGTTCTCCACAGCCATGAGATCTTCCTTAGTCTCGACATAAGAATATCCTCTCGCCTTCACATCCTCAGAGATGTCCTTGCCGTCTTCTCTGTCACGCCAGAACTTGGTACCTCCTCCTGCCAGGAAATAGACTCCGCTGCCGGCCATCTGTTCCACGATGTCCTCCTGATTCTTGCGACTTGCAGAATGGCTGAAGAAGACTGCAGGAGTTGCATCATTTACACGGCATGTCACTGCCGCTCCTGTCCTCTTGCCCTTTTCCATGGCCTCTTCCGCCAGTGACTTCACGGCCACGGTGTCGGGAGTCATGGAAATCATTCCGTTATCGGTCTTATGACCTGTCGCCAGTGCTGTTCCTGCGGCAGCCGAATCCGTCACGAGCTTGTTTGCAGAATAAGTCCTCTGAATACCGACGTTCGTGAAATTGTCCAGATTCAGCTTACCGCCGTTGCACACCCAGGCGGCACTGATCTGTTCAAGACCCATTCCGTCACCGATCATGAAGATGATGTTCTTTACCTTTCTGCCCTTCGGCTCCTGGACAGAAACCGTCTCATACGGCTGAAGCATCGTATACTTGTCATCTTCCGCGAAATTGTTCACAGCATACTTGGACCTGTCCCTGTCAAGCACCTGTGAAAAGGTCATGATGGCGGATCCAAGCAAAAGAACGATGGATATCAAAAATCTTTTCATCTTGGGATTCTGATTGTTTTATTTCTTTCTTTGACGATATGCTATCTGCATTTCATCATAATATGGAATCTCATGAGAAACCACGGTGCTGTAATACCTGTCGAGTTCCTGCAGGAAGGCAG
>JAFVVN010000021.1 GCA_017502125.1 Bacteroidales bacterium
GTACCTTATTTTCTCCTCAGAAACGCCTCTGACGCCACTCTGAGCGGTAATTAAAATTTCTTTAATTACCGTCTGAGCATCTAATTCTCCGCTTGCGAATATCCTTTTAAAATGATAAGAGATATTCGGCACAGTCACCCCGAACAACTCAGCCATCGCCTTCTGCGTAGCCCATATGGTTTCATTGGAAGCATCAACTATCGCCTCCATTTTCACGAGTCCATCATTGGACTGATAAATCACTACATTATTCTCCATAAGAAAGTTCTTTAGATCCGACTTAATTTCCGGCAAATCTAAAGAACAAAAAGCAAATGTAAAATATTGACTTTCAACAAGTTTTTCGCGATATAAATTAACATATAAACTAATTACACTACACTATAATATTATATATATATTTATAATATATACTAGTATAGTATCTCTATGGCCGTCGGTTTTCGGTTCAAATTTACCTCTTCAATGTGCCAACATGGACACATCATTATCTTACTTCCGAGCGATAGTTCTGTTTTGCGTACTGGCGGAAAGGGATGCCTCGTCGAGCTTGGCGTGAAAATGATCATGGAGCATGATGGAGGAAGACAAACTTGGCAAAGAACTTCAGGATATAGCCCTGATTAACCGCAAACGTGCATCTAAGAAGTAGAGAATGACATGAACCCCGAAAGTCAGACAAAAAAACTTTCGGGGTTCATGTCATTTTTTGATTGTAACTTCGAAAAAGACCGGAGTAAAGAAATTTATCCTATAGCAAAGACGCCCTCTCTATATCCTTGAAATATCTGTAGGTGGAAACTGTGAGTTCAGATGCCGCAAGTTCATCACATACCATTATTCCTTTCTTATGTGACTGCAAGTTGGATATTGGCCACATATGAGTCACGGATCCCTCTATGCACTGCTTTACTGCGGCAGCTTTCTTTGGTCCGAGAGCCAGAATCACCACCTCTCTTGCATCCAATACTGTGGCTATACCCACTGACATGGCCTGCTTGGGAACCTTATTGACATCATAATCAAAGAAGCGGCTGTTGACCATGATGGTCTCATCTGTAAGAGTCTGCACATGCGTGCGTGACTGTGGTGAGGTAAATGGCTCATTGAAAGCGAGATGTCCGTTTTCGCCCACACCTCCGAGGAAAAGGTCTATACCTCCCGCCTTCTGGATTCTCTCCTCATATTCAGCACATTCTGCCTCAGGGTCTGCTGCATTGCCATTCAGGATATTAACATTCTTGGGGTCAATGTCCACATGATTGAAGAAATTATTCCACATAAAGGAATGATAGCTTTCAGGGTGTTTCTCCGGCAGTCCGACATACTCGTCCATATTGAACGTAATGACATTCTTAAAAGAAACAGCTCCTGACTTATACAACTCGATAAGTTCAGCATAAGTAGACAGTGGTGTCGATCCTGTCGGAAGTCCAAGGACAAATGGTTTGTCGGTCTTGGCCTGATGAGCAAGAATGCGGTCGACAATGTAGCGAGCAGTCCATTGGCCTGCATGTTTGTTTGTGTCTTCAATAATCAGTCTCATATAAAATCTATTTGGTTTCTATATTTCCGTTGCCTTCCTTGATTCCCCAGATGGAAAGAATAAGCACAGTGCCGACCACTGCAAGGCCTCCCATTGTGATAAAGATCCAGCTCCACCCGCCGAACTTGTCTGCCAGGAAGCCGAAGCCCACGCCTGTGATAATCGTGCTCAGATAACTCATAAAACCGATCAGGCCGACTGCTGATGATGCGGCCTTTTTTGTTGCAATATTCGCTGCCGTCACACCCAGAAGGGCTTGAGGACCATAAATAAGGAAGCCTGATATCGCCAGAATGATCAGAAACAGCACAGGCATACCTGCATCCTGGATGAGATGGAGGACAAAAAGACAGACAGCGACCAGTCCAAGTTCAATCGCACAGACTCTCTGGGAACGGCTCATGAAGAACTTATCCGAGATATACCCCGCGCACAACATTCCCAGACATCCGGCAACTTCAAAGAGCGCAACCGTCCATCCGGTCATCTCCTTGCTGAGCCCCATATCCGAAAGCATCGACGGACCCCAGTCGAGAATGGCAAAGCGGACTATATAGACGACAAGGTCTGTAATGGCCAGAATCCATATGACAGGATTCAGGAACACTTTTTTCATCAGGAACTGTCTGAACACCTTCGGTTCCTTCTGCTGCTCCTCATCCAGTTCACCTTCCACCTTCGGAAGTTCCGGCAGTCCTACTGACTTGGGAGTATCCCTCAGGGTTATGACAATGAAGAATATGCCCACAAAAGCGATTGCAGCCGGGATCCAGAAACACATCTGCCACCTGGTGATATATCCGCAAATTACAGCAACAATAAAAGCCCCCACCGAATGAGATGTATTCCATATGCTCATCTTGGTTGCAAGTTCCTTAGGAGGCACCCAGCTCACCATGAGGTGGTTACATGGAGCAAATCCGCAGCCTTGAAAGATCTGATTCACGATGTACAGGATTCCCATCACTATCACCATTCCACGTATGACTGCCCCACCCGATTCTGATCCCACAAACAGGGCACTGATCTTATCTGCAAATCCGAAGAGCACACTGGTGAGGACACAGAAGGACAGACCGATCGCAAGATGCCATCTGGCATTTGTCCGGTCCGCAAGAATACCATTCACAAACTTGGAAAGGCCGTAAACAAGTCCTCCGAGAGTCATGATTATTCCGAAACTGGCATTAGAAATGCCATATTCCTCATTCAACAGCGGGATGGCAAAGGAAAAGTTCTTCCGGACAAAATAAAACATGGCATAGCCTATCATCGAACATATGATGACACGCCATTGCCAATATCTGAATCTTTTTTCTGTCTGCATTATCGTCTGATGTATAAAGTTTATCTGCAGTACTTCCTTCCGGCATCCACTGACTCATCCAGGCTCCTGACCGGAACCATCCAGAAGTCATATGAATAGTTCTTGTCCAGCAGACGGTGCCAGTCATATGGGCGTGCCCGCTGGCTCCACGAATCTGTTCCACCCACACCTGTCTGCACGAGATCCACATTCAGGACAAACGAATCAGCAAGAACAGCCGGCTCTCCGACATGCTTGGCCTCCTGCAGCTGATCCTGCGTAGTATTCCATGCAGAAACACTCAGAGGCTGGCTTCCCACAAAGGAGACTCCCCTGCCCTTGTCATCCGCACATGATATCCACCTCACATCTGTCCTGTTTCCGTTCTCCTGAGGATAGACATACTGATACATCATATCCGCAGGCGAGGTTTTCCAAAGACCGAGGAAAATGCCATCGTTCCTGTCGGAATAATTCTCCTGAGGGCCACGGCCGAAATATGCAAGATTATCCAGTTCGCCGGAAATCTGGCCCTGAAGGCCGACTCTGAGTGGCTCAAGGACACCTTCAGCAATACTTATGTCATAAGCCACATTAAGACGGCCGTCAGGATAGACGGAATACTTCAAGGTCAGATGAGCCTTGTTCCCGCCGAGAGTCCGCCTCGCAGTCACCACAGCCACGGCCCCTTCCATTGCGGTCTCTATCTCCGGCTGAGAGAATCTTTCTTCCGTATTTTTCCAGACTTTCAGATAATACGACGGCTTCCAGCCTCTCCAGTCATTATCGGTTTCCGCTCTCCAGAAATTCGGCACAAGAGGTGTCTTGAGCACCTGACGTGCTCCGTCATGATAGCCAGCCAGATATCCGGTGGTCTTATCTACCTTCACGGTCACTCTGCCTGCCTTGATCACCACTGCGGCATCACCATCCTCCACAAGCGGAGTCCTGCCCTTTGCGGGCGCAGTGTCCGGAGCGCCATCATTCTTTATGACAAACTGCTCGCTTGAATTGACATGACCAGCGTCTGCATACGGAAGAGCGACCGCCTCATGTGCATACACATTGAGCATATATGTAACACCAGGCTTAGGCGTGAACTTCTTCACAGGGACCGCTGTTTCCACGCTCTCGCCCGGAGCCATTACGGGAACCTTAAGACTTCCCTTCTGAAGCACCGCCTTCTCATCCTTGAGTTCCCATGTATAGGCATAGTTCTCCGTGGACATATGGAAATTGCGGTTCTTCAATGCAATCCTGAATGAATTCAGATCGACAGCAGTGAACTCTATCGGCTGATATACATATTTACATGTCCACATCGCCGGCTTAGGCGTGCAGTCAGGCGCAACCACTCCGTTGATGCAGAAGTTTCCTGAGTTTATGTCTGACGGTTTCTCATAATCTCCGCCATATCCCCAGTTCTTCACTCCATTGGCATCGATGCGGGCAAGCCCCTGGTCCTTCCAGTCCCAGATATGACCGCCAAGAAGATTGTCATATTTACGGATAAGGTCCCAGTAGTCCTTCATCGCACCGGTGGAATTACCCATCGAGTGGGCATATTCGCACATATATATAGGACGGTCATGCTCGGGATCATTCGCCATTCTCTCGAGAAGCTCGATTCTCGGATACATCCTGCTGATCAGGTCGACGAATTCCGGGTCGGTCGGATTACCGCTCTTGTCATTACGATTTGCCGGCGGAAGAGCCTTGGGTTCCTCCTCGGTCACCTCCACCTCCTGTTTCTCGCTGGTGAACACGATTCTGGCCATGCGTGACAGAGGAGCATACAGTTCATGACCAGGCTGTCCCTGAGCCCCTTCATAATGAATCGGTCTTGTCGGGTCGTACTGCTCTATCCAGCCTGCCATCGCAGCATGATTCGGTCCCACTCCGGATTCGTTTCCAAGAGACCAGAAGACTACAGAAGGGTGGTTCCTGTCTCGGATGACCATTCTTGTCCCCCTCTCAAGGAATGAAGACACCCATGAAGGATCGTTGGATATCTGACCTCCGACCGCATGAGTCTCCAGATTGGCCTCATCCATGACATAAAGACCATATCTGTCACAAAGCTCATAGATATAAGGATCGTTAGGATAGTGACTTGTCCTTATGGAATTGAAGTTGAACTGCTTCATCAGACGGATGTCCGCCTCCATCTCCTGACGTGTCACGCTCTTTCCGCCATATTCGCTATGGTCATGACGGTTGACACCGTAGAGCTTCACAGGCACTCCGTTCACAAGGAACTGCTGCCCGCTTATCTTCACTTCACGGAAGCCGACCTTTGTGCTCCTGGCCTCAACAAGCGCTCCCTCGGCATCATAAAGCGACAGGACAAGAGTGTAAAGATGGGGAGTTTCAGCCGTCCACAGAAGCGGAGCCTCCACCCTCTGCTCCATGAGAGGATAGTGTAGATTGTCACGCTGAGGATATTTCTCATGGTATATCTCTGCCGCCGTAATCTTCATATCATCTCCGACCTTGTTGCCTGACGGGTCATAGAGCCTTCCGACCACATTCCAGGCTCTGACATCAGCATCAGGATCCATCGCAATGACAGGTCTGACCCAAAGGGAAGCATTCTTATAATCGGAATCCATTTCTGTACGGACACCGAAGTCGTAAATAGCCACATCAGGCTGATACAGAAGAAGGACTTCCCTATGAATGCCGGACATCCTCCAATGGTCCGCATCCTCGAGGTAACTTCCGTCGGTCCACTTGAACACCCTGACAGCCAAGGTATTGTCACCTTCCTTGACAAGACCGGTTATATCAAACTCACTAGGCAGGCAACTATCTTCCGAATAGCCGACTTCCTTGCCGTTCACCCACACCTGATGTCCGGAATACACTCCACCAAAATGCAGAATGACCTTTCCGTCCTTCCAGTCCTGAGGGACTGTAAAAGTACGAACATATGAACCAACCGGATTGTCACGGCAGATATATGGAGGCCTGTATGGGAACGGATATTTTGTGTTGGTGTAGATCGGGTATCCATACCCCTGCATCTCCCAGCACGAAGGTACCGGGATATCATCCCATGAAGACACATCATATCCTTCTGCATGGAAATCCATAGGTGCCTGAGGGAGATCCTCCGCAAACCTGAACTTCCATGTGCCGTTGAGCGAAACCATCCTCGACTCCTCACGGTCACCGGCAAGAGCCTTCGCCTGGTCATCGAAGGAATAGGATGTGGCACGGGCCGGCAGGCGGTTGATGCCGTTCACATAATGGTCGAACCACGGTCCCTCGTCAAGGTTCTGGGCCAGGGCTGCGGCTCCGAATCCAAGCCACAGGATCATAGATAATATTTTCTTCATACCTTCAACTGCACATTGAGTTACTCGACAACTAATGAGGTTTTAAGACGTATGTCAGCAGAAGACGAACCGACAGAAACCGTAAATGTTCCCGGCTCGACAACGAAATCATGCTTGTAGGAGTCATAATATCTGAATGCCTCCTGATCAAGAGTCACGGAGAGGGTCTTTTCTTCGCCCGGCTTGAGGAACACCTTCTCGAATCCCTTGAGTTCCTTTACAGGACGCACGAGGGAGCACTGGTCATCAGTGACATATACCTGCGCGACCTCTGCCCCGGCAACTTTTCCGGTATTCTTCACATTGAATGTAACGACAAACTCATTGCCTTCACCGCTGACTGAAATGTCCGAATACTCGAATGATGTATAGCTGAGACCATAGCCGAACGGGAAAAGCGGCTGGACATTGTTCTTCTCGTAGCCGCGATATCCCATGAATATACCCTCACGGTACTCTACACGCGAATACGGATTGAGACCTCCCGTGCGAATCCTGTCCACATTCTCATAATAGTTTCCTGATGTGGGATTATCCTCGAGCTTTTTCTCGATGGAAATCGGAAGTTTACCGCTCGGATTGACCTTGCCTGTAATGATTTCAGATATGGCAGTTCCACCCTGCTGGCCAGGATACCAGGCCATGAGCACAGCCTTGACCTCAGGAAGCCATGAAGCCATCTCTATTCCACCGCCACCATTCAGCACTACAACCACGTTCTTATTGTATTTCAGCACCGTACGAAGATAATCCACCTGGCCGTATGGCAGTCCGAATGTCCTGTCGCTGTTCTCCTTCTCGGTCACACTGTCATGACCCAGACATACAACCACGCAATCAGCCTCCTTGACGGCCTTCATGTCCTCAGGCTTGCTGAAGAGTTCATGAGCAAATTCAAACTCAAGGGCATTCGTTCCTCCGATATTGAAATGTTCCACTACGCATTCATACAGAGCGCCAGCCTTGAATTCATAGAAGATCTGTCCTCTGTTCCAGCTGGTCTTTCCCCACTGGTCTATTACAGTCTCACCATTGATCCGGACGCGACCGCCGTCATTGGCGGCCAGCTTCAGTGTATAAGCGACATCTTCAGCAGGCTTGTACCAGAATGTATGGCGCGAAGATTGATTCTGCGGGATGACATCCTCATGCGCTTCTGTCGGTTCGTTGGAAATAAATACATTCCTTGAGATGTATTCCTTCACCGGAGTCCCTGCAAGTTCAGTGTTCTGATACACCTGCACGGCAACACCGGGAACAGTCAGATCCTTATCTGCAAACATGCCCTCGACGGTATCCGAAGTGTCATCCGTATATGTACTGGCCTTGATCTTCCTGTCTATTACAGACATTGCATCAGCAACGGAACTCGAAATGAGCGGAGTCACGAATCCGCTGCCACCTCCCGTCACGATCTTGGTCGCATTAGGGCCGCAGACAAGCACCTTGCCCTTCCTGACAGGAAGGAAATTATCCTCGTTCTTAAGCATCACGACCGCAGATCTTGAAAGCTCGAGTGCGACTGAGTCAGAGTAAGGATTATTTTCCGGGATAGACTTGTCGAGCTGCGGCCTCTTGTCGAACTCGAAGGCAAGAATCGTCTGAATGATATGCTGACATTTCCTGTCCAGGAAACGCTCGTCAAGCACACCGGTCTCAACCAGATTCTTCAGGATTTCCGGAGTCATGCACTGTGGCTGAGGCATCTCGAGATCCACGCCCCAGGTCGCCACATTCAAAGGAGAATAGCAGGACACCCAGTCAGACATCACAAGACCGTTGTAACCCCACATATCTCTGAGCACATCATAGTTCAGATACTTGCTCTCCGACGCATGCACACTGTTCAGAAGATTGTAGGAAGTCATGATGGTGGCCACATCCGCCTTCTTCACAGCCTTTTCAAATGCCGGAAAATAAATCTCATGCAGAGTTCTCTCGTCGATGTCAGAAGACACATTATGACGCTCATACTCCTGATTATTGCCGGCAAAATGCTTGATGCTGGCCATTACGCCCTGGCTCTGAAGACCGATGATATAGCTTGCAGCAATCTCTCCTGCAAGATACGGGTCCTCACCGAAGTACTCGAAGTTACGCCCGCACAACGGTGAACGGTAGATATTGGCGCCCGGGCCAAGGAGGATGTGCACCCCACGTGCACGGGAGTCCTGTCCCAAGGCCACTCCCATCTGCCTGATCAAAGATTTATCCCATGTAGCAGCCGCAGCAATACCACTCGGATAAAGCGTGCTTTTCGTATCGTTCCGCACACCCTGCGGGCCATCAGCCATCCTCACAGCAGGAAGGCCAAGGCGGTCTATCGCTCTGATGTACCAGCTTTCATATCCGCCGACATAGTCGATCTTCTCTTCAAGAGTCATCTGGCTGACAATCTCCGCTGCCCTGTCCTTATGTTCCTGAGTAACTCTTGACTGGGCGGAAAGTATCACGCCACATAACACAGCAAATGCACAAGCAAAAATCTTTCTCATCATATACTTCAAATTCCGATTAATCCTGATAATCAATTTCCGGCAACATCTTGATGAAGTAGCCACCTACTACCGAGCGCGCGATGAACATGCAGTACTCAGGCTTGTCCGTATAGAACCAGTCTGACATCGGCACACGCTCGACGGTCTCGTTGTAGAATTTCCAGAGCGGATCGATGAACGCCTCGAAATGCTCTGGGCTGTCCGCCATGGTCGCTGTCCAGATGATCCAGTCCGACTTGGAATAAGTCGAGCGGTTGTCAAGAGGAAGACCATAGATATCCTGCTTTGTCAGATAATATGGAATCTCGACATCCATAATCTCATCATCGAACACATTCAGGTCAAGAAGTTCGTCCCATACGAGATTGTACTTCTGACTCCATGTTCCCTCACGGTCAAAGGTGAGTTTATAATGGTCGGTGTCAGCAGCCATTTCCTTCCACTGTGCAGCAAGGTCTCTTGCAATATCCATATATTTCTGAGAACTCTCGCCATGACCGAGCATATCAGCCATACGTGCATACGCCGCAATGCCTACGATCGCCTTGACAGACAGGTTTGCATTATGAGCGAAATGACCGGCAAAATCGTCCGTACAGAGCTGGTTCTCAGGATCGAGACCGAACTCACAGAGATAATTCACCCAGGTCGTCATCACATCCCAATGCTCCCTGGCATAGGCTGGGCTGCCCTCATACGCACATACCGCTGCGGCACCTATAAGCATATTACCAGCCTCCTCAACAGGCATATCATGCGGATAGGTCTGACCGTTTGCCAATGGGTATGTTCCCACGTCGTGAGCCGGGAAAGGTTTTGTCCATCTGCCGCTCTCGCTATAGTGGAAAATATGGTTCATAAGAGCCTTTGCAAGCTCTGTATTGTATTTGAAGAAAATAGGGAATGACGGATAGGTCACATCTACTGTTCCGATAGATCCGTTGCTGTTGTTCTCTTTTGAAAGAAACATCAGGAATCCCTCTTTGGCCTGCACCAGCTTGTGAGCAGTAATCGCCTGACGATATGCAAGAGCACAAAGCTCCGCATATTTCTTGCCACCGACCTGGGTCGCCTCCTTCATGAGGGCACAATCAAACTCCTCGGCCTTCTTAGCCAATTTGCTATATTCCTTATCAGCAAGTTCGAACTGACTTTCTATGGTCACATCTCCTGTGCGATTCCAGTACGGACGGAGGTTTTCACCGAAATACTGCACCGAATACTGGTCATCATAACCTATCATGAATCTGCCCTCGGAAGCCTTTACTCTTCCTAAGTCCTGAGTGAATCTCATGAAGCCGTTTTCGCTTACTGATGCAACCGTTTTCTTCTCGGAGGCAGCCATATAGAATGCGCCCCAATTGATACGGTCATCATCACCCGCCTTACCAAGAACATCCTGCTTTACAGTGGCCGTCTTCAGATAAACAAGTCCATTCTGTGAATATGTCTCGGAAACGGTCTCCTCGTTGCCGAATATGTTTACAGCCCATGCAGGGGTTGCCTCAACCATGACCTTTACATCATGTTTAGCTCCATCAAGGGACTTCACCTCGTATGACATATAGTTCACAGGTCGCGAAACAAGGTCAAGATTGTCAAGGAACAATGGCGCGAGGAAGCTTACAGAAAGTTCGACCGGACCGCAGGTAAAGCCATAATGGGTATTCATTGCCTGTACGTCAGCATACAGCTGCTGAGCCGTCATTTCATACTGCTCTGTCTGATAGATATTCTCAACCAAAGACACGTCCAGATGAGCTGTTCCTGTCGGGTTGGCACAATAAGCAGCAATAATATTCTCTCCTGCCGAAAGACTGGCTGTAATCTCATCAGAAAGCCTTATATAACTGCCTGATGTCTTGTCAGAATCACAGACCTTCCTGCCATTGATGTAAATGGTACCATATTCGTTGATCTTGACAAAAAGGTCGACATCCTTACCGGCAAGATCCCTGTCAATGTTGAATGTCCTTCTGACCCATAGTTCCGGACCATCCCAGATGGTGTGGACCATAGGTTTTCTGTTGACCGAGCCAAAGGCGCCCTCACCTTTTGTCCACTTTGAGTCATCATATCCGAGCTTTGTCCAATTTCCTGATGGCTTGGACAGAGTATATGACGCCTGCCAACCTGTCTTGTCTGACATGCGCGCTATGAACTTCTTTTCCACAGGAACCTGCCCGAGGAATCTATAAGGCACGCCATCGACGGTCACTACACCTAGCAGATGATGTTCTGCCCCTGTCCAATGGGTTATAGGAGCATCATAAAGACTATCAGCAGCAGACCATGCGCTGGTATAAGGGTCGATTGTAATCAATGGATAGGCCGGCGCCCTGAGTTCATTTCTCACATGCTCACTACAAGGCTTGCACGCAAAGACGAGCATGATGGCAATGGCCGAAAACAGGAGTTTCTTCATATGATGTAATGTTAAAGGAGAGAGTTAAAATACTAGTCTGGCTACGATCGGATAATGGTCCGAAATATACAGAATATCCTTGTACTGTCGTACGATTGTCTCATATTCCAGACAAGAGGTGAATCCGTTATAATAAATATAGTCAATCACACTCGCAAAACGTCCCCATCCGTTATAGGTTGCACGATAATCAGTCTTCGCGGCGGTTTTCCTTGCGTCAGACATCTTTGTATTGAGCTCTGTCAAGGCAGGATTGTCCGGCTGCACATTGAAGTCTCCGGTCAGAACCATAGGGAGATTGTCCGGATTCATCGCAGCAATCTTGCTTACGATAAGGTCAAGTCCTTTCTGCCTTGCCTGAGTGCCGACATGGTCAAGATGCGTGTTCACATAAAAGAACTTCCTGCCGCTGTCCTTCATCTCCATCAAAGTCCAGGTCACGGTTCTTCTGCAGGCCGCATCCCAACCCTTTGAGGGCACTTCCGGAGTCTCTGAAAGCCAGTATGTGCCCCAATCAAGCAGCTTGACCCTCTTGGTGTTATAGAATATCGCCATGGTCTCGCCCCTTTGCTTACCATTTTCTCTGCCGACTCCGACATAAGAATAATTCGGAAGGTGTTTGTCCATGTACTCCAGCTGTTCAAGCACGGCTTCCTGTACTCCAAAGATGTCAGGACAATAATCCTTAATCATCGCAGGAGTGGCTGGAGCCCTGTACTTCCACTGGTTTTCTCCGTCATCAGGGGTCACCAGTCTCACATTGTGTGAAATCACTGAAAGTTCATCACAATGCTTCTTCTTGGCATCAACACCAGCAGGACCTGCATACAGGGCAAGTCCTGCCAGAGCTGAAAATATTATTGCAAATATTTTTTTCATACGATGCAATATTAAAGGAGAGGGTTAAAACACGAGTCTGGCCACAATCGGATAATGATCCGAAATGTATTCAACATTTTCATACTTGTTCACGATTGTTTCATATTCCGGACAAGATGAAAATCCTCGGTAGTATATGTAGTCAATCACACGCGAAGACTCTCCCCATCCATTGAAGGTTGCAAGATCGTCTGTCTTCTCGGCGGTTTCCCTTGCATCCGACATCCCTGCATTGTCAAGTACTTCAAAAACAGAATCGCTAGGTAAGATATTAAAGTCGCCCGTCAGTACTACCGGAAGATTGTCAGAATTCTTTGCAGCAATCTTTTCCAAGATAAGATTAAGTCCGTTCTTCCTTGCCGTCGCACTCTCATGGTCAAGATGAGTGTTCACATAGAAGAACTTCCTGCCGCTGTCTTTCATCTCCATCGAAGCCCAGGTCATAGTTCTGTTGCAGGCCGCATCCCAGCCCTTTGATGGCACATCCGGAGTCTCTGAAAGCCAGTATGTACCCCAATCAAGCAGATTGACCCTCTTTGTGTTATAGAATATTGCCATGATCTCGCCACTTTCCTCGCCATCTGTGATTTCGCTGATTTCCGTGCCATCTTCTCTGCCGACTCCGACATAAGAGTAAGTGGGAAGGTTATCACCCATATACTTCAGCTGTTCTGATAAAGCTTCCTGCACTCCGAAGATGTCAGGACGGTAATCATTTATCATCGCTGGAGTAGCGGATTTTCTACGATTCCAGTGGTTCAGCAAATCAGCCAATACCGGCACTCTGACATTGAATGAAATCACTGAAAGTCCATTATAGACACCACCCTCGACGAGGATAATGCCTTTACCGTACTTATGTCCTCCGATGATGTAGTGAGGGTTTGCCTGCGATGCAGCATCCTGGCCGGCGTATTCAGTCCCGATGTCACATCCGGTCATAGTGACTTTCTCGTTGGAATCGAAACCGGCAAGCATGCCAAGGAACTGACCGCAGGTGCGCAGGTCGGACTCCATATAAGGCCTGACAGTTCCACCGTCGACATCACAGTCAGCAAACGAAGCGTCGACACTGATTGATGTATCATCCTCACGGGTCCTGCCTATGAACCCGACAAAGCCGCCACACCATCCGGAAACTCCCTTGAGATATATGCCGTTCACGTTAGCATCATTTACCTTGCAAGAGGTGAAAGATGCCGAGCCATCGGTGACAGCTCCGACAAAACCGCCTAGTCTGCAAGGAGCGTAAACATCACAGTCAGACACTGTCACATTGCTCACTTCAAGCGTTCCCGAAGTCGAACCGACCACTGCACCAGTTCCAAGAAGGTTTGACACATTGTCCGCCGATCCGACAGTGCTGGAAGCAAGGGTGAAGTTGTATATCCTGGAATCCTTCACACGGCTGAACAGACCTGCCGCAAGCGGAAGGTCCAAGCCGGAGATCGTCTTGCCGTTTCCGTCAAACTCGAAGTTTTCAAATGACTCTGCTCCGATCTCACCGGAGAACTTGTCGGCTATGGAAGAAGATGTCACATCGACATCTGCCATAAGACGGAACTTCTCTCCTTTTGTAGAGCCGAATTCAAGCAGATAGGCAAGTTCATTGACAGACCGGATCTCATACCATTCGCCATTAAGGATCGGGATGTCAAGATCATCGACGGTCCACTTTGTGTCCCTGTCGGCAAGAAGCGACTTGAGAATTACCTTTTTATCCATGCCTACAGGATTTTCAGCAGGCACCTCCTCCTTGACACATGAGGTTGCAAAAGCAAAAAACGCTACTAACAGAATAATTAATTTAT
Organism: Bacteroidales bacterium; assembly: GCA_017502125.1. GTDB lineage: Bacteria > Bacteroidota > Bacteroidia > Bacteroidales > UBA932 > Cryptobacteroides. The sequence continues at coordinate 13,807 of JAFVVN010000021.1, forward strand.
TAATTCTCACCACCATAACTTCTTACCAATCAAATTCAGAAATTTCCAGATCCTCAACGCCGCCCGTCAACGGAGGCTCAGCATTGAATCTGTCTGTAATATTACCCAAGCCGATCAGTTTTCCACGAGTCATCGTCTTGGGCTTGGTAGAGAGGATATACTCGGTGACAGATCCGCTGGTCAAAGTGAAGGAAAGATATTCCATCTCCACCTCAGGAAGCAGCGCGATGTAGTATGTTCCACTGCATGGGATATCAACAGTGATCACGTCACCTGATCCGCTCTGAGTGTAATCCAGAAGGGCTCCATCCTCGTCAAAAGTGGCGGTAACCCCTCCCGTTATGTCAGAGCCGCAGCTGAATGTGAGCGTTCCGCATTTGTCAATGGTGAATTCCACAAAGGAAACCAGATGCCTGAACACAAGAAAATCATCAGCATCAGCCCTGGCGGCAGCTATGCTTGCAGAAGAGAATGTTCCGTCCTGGACGGAAGGCACCTCAACATTGACCTTTCCGTCAACAAGCGAAGATGTCTCGGAAGAAGGATGCACAGCATAGAAAGTCTGTGCACCCTCAGAGACATATGTCTTGAAGCTGGCCTCCAGACTTGAGTTATAAGGATCTGCGACGGCGCTTGCTTTTCCGCCGTCCCACAAGACATCGATCTCATCTCCTTTCTCCCAAAGGACCTGAGTGTTGTTGAGGAGCACTTTGGTGAACCCGTCAACACTATAGAAGGTCTTCTCGACAAGGCAAGACGCCTCATCATCAGCAGCTGGAGCTGAAATCTGATCCTGGCAGGAAGAGAATGCAATCATGGCGATTGCACAAAATGTCATGTATTTTTTCAGCATATCTCCTCCTTTTTACCAGTTATCATCATCTTCCCTGTTGACGTCTTCCCAAGACGCATTAGGGCTGGAACACAACACCTGTGTGCCGAAGAACGCTACGACTTCGGCAACAGGTGTTTCGTAATGAATATTCGTCATAACTATTTGCTCACGCATATATCGTCGAGGAACCAACGGGTGAACTTGCCGTCAACAGCCTTGCTGGTGAACTCGATCTGTGTGGTTGCATCAGAGTTGTAGATTGTCAAGGTCTTCTTATCGAACTTGCTCGTAGAGATTCCGCTGAGGGTCATTGAAGTCACATTTGATGAAGCATCGAATGAGCCTGCACCCTTGATATTCACTACGATGTCTGTAACGTCTGCCTGTGCAGCTGCAGACATTTTCTCTCTTCCTGTGAATGGAGAACGGTAGCACATAGCCTTGAATGAAAGGGTGATAGTGCCGGAAGCCTTGGCAAGAGCTGGTGTCACAAGTGAGCCGACATATTTTGTAATATTAGCGCTTGTTGCCCCTACATTTCTATTATCGTCCTGGTATGTTGCATAACCTATCTGAACATAGCCAGGACGCTCGGCAACGTATGATCCGCTCAGTCCGTTTTTCTGCTCGGCAGTCCAATTCTCTATGCTGTCTCCGAAGATTTCACCCAGCTGTCCAAGTTTTTCAATACCATCGGTCTGACCTGCATGACGATAGTCAACACCACCGTTGATACGATCGAAATCCTCTGCATAGACATTGCCTGTTGCCTTGGAATCCGGTGAAGTGACATCTGTTATTACAACACCACCTACAAAATGAACATGAGCACCATTACCATCTGTCGTTCCATTTTTAACAGGAACCCACTTGAGATAAAGTGTTTCTCCTGCGCTGAAAGGCATTGTCGGAGTAATTTCAACAGAATAAGGTTTGAGAACAGTCTGTAGCTCAAATGACGCACCATCATACCAAGCCTCATTATCCTTTGAATACTGTACCTTCCAGTCTTTTATGAGAGTAGTCGTAGTACCGTCAACCCAAAAGCTAAAAGACACCCTGAATGTTGAAGGTAAAGATGTTCTCAGAGGAGCAGTGAGCATGAAATATGTATTTTCACCTGTGAAATACTTACCGTTCACGTTATCCTGACCATACCACTTGTTAGACCAGAAACCACATTCGGTTCCACTAGTCTTCATATCGAACACAGATCCAGTCGCTGATTCATTCAGCTGATAATGGGTCTTGGCTGTTACAGTTGTTCCTGTCGCATATTTAAGTTCATTATATTCGCCTCGCTTTGCATAAAAAGAGAACACATAAGGAAGCGCCACTCCAGGACCATCATAATTCTCAGCACCGACATTACCCATATCATAGATCACACCGCTCTCAAGATTCACAGAAGCAGAAGATGAACGGGTTGAAGTCTTTGTGTCTGTGTATGTCACAGTCACCTTGAGACCCTTTGAATAGGTCTTAGGAGCGATTGCAAGGTAGTAGTCGCCTGCAGCCATGCCGGTTGAGGTCAAAGAAACGTTCGTTTTACCACCCTTATATTTATATTCTTCCTTGAACTCAGAGAACACCTTCACAACTGGAGTGTCACCTGTATAGTCGCAGATCATATTTCCTGCGACAAACTCATTATTATTGCCAGTGACAGTTATCTTGGTGATTCTTCCGTCAAGAGAAGCAGGAACTGTGAACTTCAGCAGAGGAAGAAGGTTCTTGAACACTACCGGCTTTGAAAAATCAGATGTCTTTGCTGCACAATAGCCGTATGTCTCGTGATAAGTGCCAGGTGTTGCGGTCTGATCAGCCAGCCAGAAACGCATGTACATGCCATCATCAGTGCAAAGTCCATAGTAATTTCCTCCTGCAGGATGAAGCATTATATATTCGTTTGACGGATCAAATTGATAGTCGGCTTCTGTACAAACAAATCTGACAGAAGCTCCTCCAGTACTTGTCTGGAACCATTTTGCACTTTTCCAAGCCTCGGCATCAAATGTTTCTGAGCCTGTTGCATTATCATCCTTATCGGAACCGACTCCCTTACCAAAAACCAATACCTCGTTTCCAGCCTTCCACTCCACCTTATGACCATCCACAAGAACAGTCTTGGTGGTTGCACCAAAGTCTTCGCGTGATGCGGTGAATGACACGCCTTCACCTTCCATTGTTTCAGGAACTACAGGCTCCTCCTTAATACAAGAAACCATTGCAAGCAGCGCAAGAGCTGCAAAAAATACTTTTGTTGTCTTCATAAATTTTCCTCCCTTACCATTCAAATTCTCTATAAGCATAATCATCTACTGAGGTATCCTTTACACTCGCGCATAAGATACCTTCTGTCATGAACTCTTGAACGCAAGTTTCAGGAGTCTCATAAAATTCGGTTAAAGTCTTCATGTGTGACATGTGTTAAATTTTAATAAAACTGTTATAATTATTTGATAATGTTGATATCATCGATGAACCAACGGGTGAACTTACCGTTGACGGCAGTGCTGGTAAACTCAATCTGAGTGGTCGCGTCGGTGTTATAGATTGTCAGCGTCTGCAGACTAAATCTGTCTGTGGAAATGTCGCTGAGAGTCTTTGATGTAACATTTGATGCAGGGGTGAATGAACCGGCTCCCTTGATCTTCACCACGATATCAGTGACATCTGACTGAGGATTTGCTGACATACCGGCTCTTCCTATGAATGGAGAACGGTAGCACATCGCCTTGAATGAAAGATTGATGGTTCCGGATGCATTTTCAAGAACCGGTGTCACAAGCGAGCCGACCTGGTTGGTTCCTGCACCATTCCTGTTATCATCTTTATAGGTGGCAAAACCGATCTGGGCATAACCGGGACGCTCCGCCACATTCGATCCGCTCAGACCGTTCTTCTGAGCCTCTGTCCAATTGTCGATCTTTTCTCCGAAGACCTCTCCAAGGAGACCAAGTTTCTCTATTCCGTTAACCTGTCCTGCAAGACGGTAGTCCACTCCGCCACAGAGAAGATCGAAGTCCTCTGCATATACGTTACCGGACGCATCCGAATCAGGACCTGACACCTCTGATATCACAACACCGCTTGAGAAATGGAGCTGGCCATTCTGTCCGATCGACTCACCATCCCAACCTGCGTTTCCAGACGGTACCCATCTGAGATACAGAACATCATCGGCATTGAAAGCTACCTCTGTGGTGATGTCCACCGAATAGTATTTCAGGATTCTCTTGAGTTCAAAAGCAGCACCATCGTACCAGGTCGCCTTGTCCTTGGAATACTGCACCTTCCAGTCCTTGATAATATCGTTCTTGGCTCCATCGGTGAAAAATCCGAACGAGACCTTGAAGGATTCAGGCAAGGACATCTTAAGAGGCACACTGAGCATATAATATGTATCCTCATTTGTGAAATAGAAGCCGTATACATTGTCCTGACCATACCACTTGTTGGACCAGTAATCGACACCGCCTCCGGTCGACCTTGCAGTGAACTCCGCTCCTGTCGACTCATCAGTCAGCCGCAGCTCTGTCTTAGCTGTAATCACCTTCTTGGTAACATATTTAGGGTCATTGCCGGTGCCGGCTGATGCATACAACGAGAACACATAAGGGAGTCTTCCCAGTCCCGCAGGGAACTCTATCTTCTCTGCGTTCAATGCTCCGAGATTATATATATATCCCGGCATGAAGGTCTTCTCAGCCTTGGCTGTGCTGATCTCAAACTCTGTGAAATTATCGGATGAAACCGCCACGACGCTGATTCCTTTTGACACGGTCACAGGAGCTATTGCGATATAGTAGGTTCCAGGCTCGAGAACGCCTCCTTCGGAAACGAGTCTCACCTCTGAATATTTCTGAGTTCCCAGTGCAGTCACAGGTCCGGACTCCGTGCATGAAATCAGAAGATCACCTGCGAGGTCCTCACCCTGGTTGCCTCTGACCGCCAGTTCAGCAATCTTGCCGTTCAGGCCTTCAGGAATTTCCACCTTAAGCATTGAAACAGCGCATTTGAATGAGAAAGGAGTTTCCATATCATTGCCGACTGCGACAGCAACGGCATTCGATCCCTCAAAATTTCCCTTCACGGCGTTCTGAACAGCCGGAAGGCTTGAGGTCACAGTGTTGTTCTCCATATCCATGGTCACTGACGCCGTCCAAGGATAAGCCATCAGATACTTCTCCGCTGACTTGTTGAACATGCACTCCTGTTCACCTTCCGACTGATAGCGGAAGATGGCGCTGGTGCCGTCTCCTTCTGAAGCGAACTTGTAGATATCTCCGCTTCCGTCTGCAACCGCCACAAGATCACCAACTGACCAACGGACCGAGGTTCCGTTCTCCAAAAGGGATACCTTACTCTCGATCTGGCCGCCAGATGCCATAAAAGAAGGAAGATCGTTATCTCCTGTCATAGGAGGAACCGGCTGGTTTTCCTCCTTAACGCATGCTACTCCCAGCAGAAGTACTGCTGCGTAAAATAATTTCTTTATAGGTGTCATATACATTGATTTTTTTTCTGAATTAATGCTACTGTAGCGGGTAGTCCTCCTCAGTCATATCCTCATATCCGCCATCTGAGTAAGGTGGTTCGTTATAGTCATCGCATGGGAAGTCGTCTTCCGTGAGATCACCATAGTTTCCGGGAGCCTGAGGAGCATCCGGATCGACGGAGCCAGTCAGTTCAAAAAGAGCTGCAATCGGATAGTGGTCCGAGATGTAGGTCACGCCTTCGTAGGTCTTGTTGATGGTCCTGTATTCCAAAGGCTCGAGCCCCGTGTAGAATATATGGTCAATCTTGGTACTGTACTTTCCGAATCCGTGATATGTGGCCCTGGTATCACTGACAGGAGCAGTCGAACGCGCATCGTAGAGCCACTCGCTGAAAGGGTCGAACATGGCATGCGAAAGTTCTGCATTGAAGTCACCCGTGATGATGACAGGGAAGCCATATGGATTGAGTTCCTTCACCTTTTCCTTTATGAGGTGCATGGACTGGACTCTTGCCAGGTTTCCTTCATTGTCCACATGCGTATTCAGATAGAAGAACTTCTGATTTGTGGCCAGAACCGTGAACTCACCCCATGTCGCGGTTCTCATGTATCCTGCATCCCAGCCTTTCGAGACCTCATCAGGAGTAGCAGACAGCCAGAATGTGCCCATGTTGTCGCATGAAACCTGAGATCTGTTCCAGAAAATGGCCATAATCTCTCCTGAAGACTTTCCGTCATCACGGCCAAGTCCATATGAGGAGTAGCCTTCCATTTCAAGGGCTATATAGTCCATCTGGTGCTTGAGAGCCTCCTGAAGTCCGATGACAGTAGGATTCTCCTTTGTCAGCAACGGCTTCACCGATTTACGACGGGCAGGCCAGTCATTAGGATCTGTACCGTTCTCCGTACCCACTCTGACATTGAACGATATGACTTTCACCTGATTTGCAAGAATCTCATCAGGAAGAGCAGGTCCGGACACATTCTGGTCCGGGTCGAAGTCTCCCTCGTCCATCCCGGGAATGAAGTCCGAATTATCCAGCTTCTGAGCACATGAGGCAACGGCCAGAAGGCATGATAACATATATATAATTCTTTTCATATTCATTCTGTTACTATGACATCATCAATAAACCAACGTGCGAACTCTTCATTCTCTGCACTCTTGAATACTATCTTCGTCTGTTCTGTCACACCTTTGATCTTGAGATTATAGGTTCTGAACTCAGACACCGGCAGTCCGGACACTGTCAGTTCCGAAACTTCTGCAGTCACTTCCGAGTCGATTTCCACAATATTTCCCCCACCAGTGATCTCAATCTCTATTTCAGTGGCATCAGGTCCCTTTTCCGGTACATTGTTGTGCATATTGCTCCTTCCTGTCCTGGAGCTCTTGAACGCCATTGCCTTGAAACTGAGGTTGACATCTCCTTCCACGCCGAGGGCCGGAGTCTGCAGGGTTCCCTTATATGACTTGGCTGTGAGACCGTCGGTCGAATATTCAACATATCCCACCTGGGCATATCCCGGTCTCATGACCACATTGCTGCCTGACATTCCGTTTCTCTGTCCGGCATTCCATGCCCCCATCAAAGGTCCGTTCAGATTGTCAAACAGACCCAGTCTGTCTCCCATCAGATAATCCGAACCTTCTGTAAGGGAATCGAAGGTGTGGTGCCATATAGTGTTCTGAGGAGCCTCTGAAGGTCTTTCGACATGAGGACACACAATCATTCCCACTGAAAGTCTGACATCACTTCCCCATCCGGTCGCAATGGAGCCAGGATTTATGCAGGCCCTTTTCCCGAACGGCGAGAGCCTTAGATAGAGTATATCTGTCGCCTCTATGGCTGTCTGGGCAGTGAACTTGACATTGTACAGGGTGTAGTTTCCTCCCGGCATGAATTCCAGCACTCCTTCTCCTGTTCCGGAAGCCTCATCATACCCATACCAGTTGTTCTTGTCAAGAGAGTACTCGAGTTTCCAGTCCCTGATCGCCCAATTGGTGTTCCAGATATAGAAAGCCACGCTGAATGTCTCGCCGGCCTTCACAAAATCACCTTTCAACGGCATTGTAAGCAGGTAATATGTCTCTCCCGGATATTCACCTGCCGCACTCAGCCTTGTCACGAAAGACTTGGCAGGGATACAGTCGAATCCCATATTGTTTCCCCAGTAGAGGCTGCCCCTGGTTTCTTCTTCTGTCCTTCCTGACGCACGAAGATGCAGGGACACATCGGTCGAACGATCCTTGTCGTAATAGTATGCTTCTATGTACTTGGTCGCCTTGTTATATGGAATCACCTCATAATCAATATATTTCGGATCATCACCCTCATTAGTTCCGTTGTCCGAGTACAGTGACAGGACATAAGGGAACGATGACACTCCGCCTGTCAGAATACTGAAGCGTTCTCCTTCGAAGACCAGGTCAGACACTGTCATCGGAATGATGAAGGAATGACCATCCTCAGGTGCAGCAGGTCCCGCAATACCGGTGACGCTTCCGCTTCCGTCAGGACATGTGGTTTCTGCAAGAAGGGATGTCCCGAATATCTTCACGAAGGTACGTGCCCCTCTGCCGTTTTCCATGAAGACTCCATCATTGAGAGTCGCTCCCACAGACTCCTCAGAAGGCTGGAGATTATACACGGAAACGAACATCGATTCGTATTTACCGGCTGCCAGATAATGCATCTTGGCCACCATCGGTTCTATGCTTATTCTTGTTGTCTGAGTCCTCACAGGGGTTCTTGCCGGGAAAAGCACGAGCATTCCGTCCTCATTGCGTTTGAGCACGGCACCGTCAAGGTCCACCTCCACCTCCTCTCCGCGAAGGAAGTCAGGCTGAAGCTCCGCAAGGGAAACCGTAATACCGGCCGCTCCGTCCGTGAATCCGTCCTGAACTGCAAATGAGTTCGGCCAGAAATTATCCGCTTCAAGATCTGTCGTGACGAAGCCCCTGATCCTGGACGACCCTGTAAACACATATTCGGTTTCCGTTTCAAGAGAACGCAGCTCTGTTATGCTTATCTGTCCATCTTCAGTCATGGCTCCCTGACGGAGGGTCACACGGCGTGTAATACTTCCGTCTTCCGAAGTCAGCACCAGTTCACAGCTGCGGGCATCGCCTTCATTTGCGCTGAAGACAATATTAACTGTTGCGGACCCCACAAAATCATCCACATCACAAGAGATCCATCCATCTGCCGTCAGTTCGGTCTGCCACGAGGTGTTGCTGTTGACAGATATCGAGTAGCTTGCCCCTATTCCGGGAGCCACAAGCTCTGCCTGATCCGTCTCAAGAGTCTGAACCGGAGCGAATATCTCGACCTCGCAGCTGACAAGAGACAGGCTCAAGGCCATCAATACATATATAATTGTTCTTTTCATATCAATCTGTGTTAGAAGTCCAGTCCGTCCATTTCGTCCCATCCCGGATTCTGCTTGACTACACCCTGGGTCAGGACAATGTCTTCTGTCGGGATAGGGTAGAGATAATCCTTAGATTCATCAAATGTCCTGGCTATATCCTCATGAAGAACGATATTTCCTTCAGTTCCATCAGTAAGATTCAGTTCAGACAGTTTCTTGTAGACAACTCCCTCACTGGTTGACGGAGTATCACCTTCATATACAACCAGATCCACACTTCCGTTCTTGTCAAGGTCATATTCGCCGACTCCGTCCAGACGCATTCCCTTGAAAGGTCTCTCAAACCTCTTTCCTTCCTTCCATCTCATCAGGTCCCAGTATCTGAAGCCTTCGAGAATCAGTTCCACTGTCCTTTCACGACGTATTTCGAGAATGACTCCAGTGAAAGCGCTCTTGGTCACATTAGGATATCCTGTGACGGCATCCAGGAGATAAGGGTCCGGATTGGCGTTTGCTTCATCCATATTGATTGCCGGCATAGACACCCTGGCCCTGACCTTGTTCACAGATATGTCAAGATCCGCCTGAGTGAGCTGGTCAAGCTCGGCCTTTGCTTCGGCATAGTTCAGATAGACCTCAGCAGTACGGAATATCGGCATATCGTTTTCCGAAGACTGGAAGGAGTCATATTTCGATTCACAGACATATTTGATCGGCTGATAACCGGTGGTAACCGCTGCCATGTCCGGAGCAAGGAGGTCGGTTTCGCCGATTCTCGTATAGCCCGGAGTACGGATGGTCTGAGACAGACGTGGGTCACGGTCCTGAGTCTCGTCATAGAAATCCATTAAATTGTATCGAGGCTTGTCTGTGAAGCGGCTGCCGTCAGACATAAGATACATATCGACTACATCCTTGGCCAGACCGCTATGTGACGAGGATGAGGAAGTAAATGCTTCGTTGGCACTATGTACAAGTGAAAGTGACTGCTTGTATGCTCTTGTCAGGATCACCTCGCTCTTGTCAGACTCCCCCAGAGTGAAAAGGCTCTGATATGGAGTCGTGGTTGACTTGTATATGCCATATCCTGATTCACTGATGAACCTGGAGGCTGCATCAGCTGCCTCCTCAAGACATGTCTCCCATCCTTCAAGACCGTGATACTTGCGGAAGGTGCCTTCAAAAAGGAAAATTCTCGATTTCAGAGCCAGGGCAGTCCATTTTGTCGCACGATAGACGTCCTTTCCCGTCGGAAGGTTCTCGATCGCGAAATCTATATCCTCAAGGACATGTTCCATAATCATGGCGCGTGGATCGCGTCCGCGATAAAGGGTCTCGTCATTGGCATCGATAGGTTCGTCCACCCATGCGACATCACCGTATCTCTTTACCTTCTCGAAATAGAAATATGCACGGAAGAATCTTGCCAGCGCCTCATATCTTTCCCTGACCTCATTATCTTCACATTGATGAGAATGGGCAAGGAAGAAGTTTATCTGCCTGAGCATGTTCCAGTTCCATGTACCGGCTGTAGCAGGCACGACTCTGGTTCCCTTCACCTTGTCCGAGAGAGACTTCGGGATCACATAGTCATCATCCTCCTGATAGAAGTCGCTTGCTGCCGGCAGTATAGTATAGAAATTATTTGTGAACAGCTGGCACTCAGTCTCGGTCCTGAAATATGTGTCAGGGCTGAGTTCATCCTTAGGTTTTCTGACAAGGAAATCCTCGCAGGCAGTCATCGTAAACAATATGACCGCAAGCATTATATGGCTGAATTTCATAGTAATGTTCTTTTTCATATATCACTTTCCTCCTAGAATTCCACTGTCAGACCGAATGCGAAGGTCTTGCAGAATGAATATGTGTTGGCCTGAGAGTTGGCTATGGCCATCTCAGGATCCAGATACTTGGAATGCAGGGCTGTCCAATGCCACAGGTTTTCACCGCTGAAATACACTCTCAACCTGGAAATCTTAGCCTTTGACATCCATGCTTCCGGGAATGTGTAGCCGATGGAAAGGTTCTTCAGTCGCAGATAGGCCAGGTTCTGCAGGTACCGGTCATTCTTTCCGCGGAGCATTCCCCAGTTGGCGGTATAGCCTCGAGGACGTGGGAAATATGCATCCGGGTTGGTCTCACTCCACACATCAGCCATGAAGTCACGGCCGATGAATGTAGAATACGGGCGGGAATACGCACCCCAGAACCTCTGGTTGTCTTCTCCCGGGTACCAGTCCATATGCCCTATGCCCTGGAAGAAGATGGAGAAGTCAAAGCCAGAAATGTTGAAGCCTGCATTGAAGCCGTATGAGAAACGCGGCTGGCTGTTACCTATGATTTCTGCATCTCCGTGATTGTTGATGGTATTGTTTCCCCATGCGAGTTCACCGTCACCGTCAATGTCAAGGATCTTGAGGTCTCCTGCCCTGACACCCTTTCCATATGCCGAAGTACAGTTCATATACTCGGTGTATATCTTGCTGCAGTCTATTTCACTGATGTACTGGGCAGCCTCCTCATCGGTGGCAAACAGACCTCCGGTACGATATCCCCATATCTCACCCAGCCTCATGCCCACATAAGGAGCCCCGATGATACCATCCGGGTTATCGGCCTTCGTATATACCGCAGTGTAGTCGGCAAGTGAACCTCCTATGCTGTAGTCAAACCTCTCCGAGCCGATATTGAAGCTGTCACGCCACTCAAACTGTATCTCCCAGCCTGTGGTCCTCATATCGTTGGCATTCACTTTAGGCTCGCCAGCTCCATAGATTGAAGGAAGCTGTTTTCCTACCGCGAGGATTCCTTTGGTATTCCTTATATAGAAGTCAGCCGAGAATGTAAGCTTGTCCTTGAGGAATCCCAGGTCTGCTCCCACGTCGAAGGTTGTCACAGTCTCCCATGTTCCGGTCGATACAGGATCGCTGACGTAGGCATACTGGCTCTTGTTGCTTCCGTTGAAGGTATATGAAAGTGTTCCGTTGGTGTCTACTGTCTGATAGTAATCGTAGTAACCGATGTTCTGATTTCCGAGAGATCCGTATGAAACCCTGAGCTTTGCATTGTTCATTACAGGCTTCACATCAGCCATCCACGGTTCCTCGCTCAGACGCCATGCTGCGGAAACAGACGGGAAGAATCCCCACTGATTGCCTTTCGGGAAACGGGAAGAGCCGTCCAGACGTCCGTTGGTCTCGAAAAGGTAACGTGATTTCCATGCATAAGTGAAACGGTAGAACAGACCGGCAAGGGCATATTCCTTGACACCTCCAGTAAGATTGTCCACGTTTCCGAATGCAAGATTGAAGTCACTAAGTTCCTCCGTGAGCATATCCTGACGACGGACTGACAGGTCGTTGTACTTGCGGGCCTCGTAGTTGACTCCGACGGTTCCTGTGAAGTCATGATCCTCATTCCAGGTGTCTGCATAGGACATAAAGGCATTGGCGACATAGTCATTACGCTCATTGACGGTATCAGAATATCTGTCTATATACAGTGTGGATTCTGTCGCGATTTCACCCGGATACTGAGAATACTGGACTGTAGCATCCCTGTATGGGGAACGCTGGTAGCCGAACTTATAGGAGAAATCCACGTTGAACTTAAGCTTGTCGGTTATGTCCGCCGTGAGGATCCACGAACTGGTGAGTTCGGAAATTTTCTGAGTTCCGAACTGAACACCTTTGTGCAGCATTGCGCTGTATCCGTCCATTATATAATGTGCGGCACTCTGGGTCAAGGTCGTGTGAGAAACGAAAGTGCCGTCCGGATTCACCGGAACAAAGCTGGCAAGGGCATGAAGTGTCGGACGACGGTATTCATTGCCGGCATAATGATACTTGCTGTGGAAGAATCTGGTGTTGCTCGAAAGCTTGAGCCAAGGAAAGATCTGCACATCCACCTTTGCACGGGTGTTGAACGAGTCGAAATCATCCGGTCCGATACGGAATATACCGTCCTGATGATAGTATCGTCCGCTCACCATATATGAGACATTCTTCGAGCCTCCGCGTACGGACACATTATAGTCCTGGGTCGGACGGCTGTCGTCATACATGTAGTTATACCAGTCAAAGTTGGCCAGATACACATATTCCAGACGTCCGTTACGCATCTCCGTCACCACCCAAGGGCGGTCAGGATGCTCAGTGACGTCATTCCTGCGCTCCCACATGCGCTGGTAGTCATAGCTTGTGTAATTCGTATAAGGAACACCTGAATAGGTTTCCATGAACAGGTCGGCAATCTTTGCATGATAGTAGCCTCGCGTCTCGTAGTCTGTCGATGTTGTAGGAGCAGAAACGGAGAAACGCGCATCTGCCGTAACAGTCGGCGCCTTGTCAAAATCGCCGCTCTTTGTGGTGACGAGAATGACTCCGAATGCTCCTCTGGCACCATAGATCGCTGCAGAAGATGCATCCTTCAACACGGAAATGGACGCGATGTCGTTGGCATTGATTCTTCCGAGGTCAGTCTCCACTCCATCGACCAGAATCAGAGGACTTCCTCCGTTGGGAGAGGTGTTTCCTCGGATATTGAAATTGGAAGAGGCTCCCGGACGTCCTGAGCTGTTGGTGATGTTCAGGTTAGGCACCACTCCCTGCAGAGCCTGTCCGACACTTGCTACCGGTCGGTCCTGAAGTTCATCAGAATCCACCGCAGCCACAGCACCGGTGAGATTCACCTTCTTCTGGACACCGTAACCTACTACTACGGATTCCGTCAGAAGCTGTGTGTCCTCTTCAAGATAAACCGTCATTTGAGAAGATGTTCCTACATTCAGAGTCTTTGTCTGATAGCCAAGACAGGTGATTGTGAGACTCTTGTCTGAAGCGGAAAGGGGAACGACACAGATTCCGTCTATGTCCGTGATTTCTCCCGAACCGTCGGCCTTCATCACAGCAGCACCGATGACAGGAAGATTGCTTCTGTCAAGGATTGTCAGTGTCAGCGTGGATGGCACCTGTGGCGTCTGTGCAGAAACCGGCATCAGAACTATCTGGTCTCCCTTTACTTCAAAACCCAGGTCAAGCGATGACAACATCTGTCCGATAGCCTCATCTACAGAAAGATCCGCTGCATCCAGAGAAACTCTTGCCGCCAGGTCAATCTTAGCTGAATCATAGAAGAAGGTATAGGAACTCGCTCTTTCTATGACTTCAATCGCCTTGGACAGCGGCACATTGCTGAAGTTTGCTGTAATGAGATCGGAAGAGCACAG
>JAFVVN010000022.1 GCA_017502125.1 Bacteroidales bacterium
GATTGCCACTGTAAGCATTGCCATCACGATAGATACCATGCTCATAAGCTTGATGAGGATGTTGAGTGACGGTCCTGATGTATCCTTGAAAGGATCACCTACTGTATCACCGGTAACGGTTGCCTTGTGAGCCTCGGAATTCTTTCCACCGAGGTGGCCTTCCTCGACATACTTCTTCGCATTGTCCCAGGCTCCACCTGAGTTGGACATGAAGACTGCAAGCACAAAGCCGGAACCAAGACCTCCGATGAGGAGTCCCATCACACCTGCAGGACCGAGGATCAGACCTACGAGAACAGGAACGATGATGGCTATGAGTGAAGGAAGAAGCATCTCACGCTGAGCACCCTTTGTGGAGATTTCCACGCAACGTGCATAGTCAGGAGTTGCCTCACGGGTGAGGATACCCTTGATCTCGCGGAACTGACGGCGTACCTCAGTCACCATGCTCTGGGCTGCACGACCCACTGCATTCATTGTGAGACCGCAGAAGAGGAACGACATCATCGCACCGATGAACACGCCCACAAGGACCACTGGGTTCATGAGGTCAACGTGGTAATATGCCATAATATCCGGAATAGTAGCCTGAGCTGCATCAATGGTATTGCCGGCAACATCAACGATCTGCTTTCCGAGATGTGTAAGTCCTATCTTGATCTCCTCGATATATGAAGCAAGGAGTGCGAGACCTGTGAGGGCTGCAGAACCGATTGCAAAGCCCTTTCCTGTTGCCGCAGTCGTGTTTCCGAGAGCGTCGAGGACGTCAGTACGCTTGCGTACCTCAGGGTCGAGTTCGCTCATCTGGGCATTACCGCCGGCGTTGTCTGCTATAGGGCCGTATGCGTCAGTTGCAAGGGTGATGCCGAGTGTCGAGAGCATACCCACAGCTGCTATACCGATACCGTAAAGACCTGTAGAGAGGCTGTCGGCAGAGAATGAGAGGTCGAATCCGTTTGCACAGAGATATGCGAGAAGGATAGCCACGGCGATGGTTACGACAGGAATTGCTGTCGAGAGCATACCGAGACCTACACCGGAGATGATTACTGTTGCAGGACCTGTTTCTGCAGATTCCGCGAGCTTCTGGGTAGGACGATAAGAGTGAGATGTATAATACTCTGTAGCCTGGCCGATGATCACACCTGCAGCAAGACCTACAACCACTGAGAGCGAGAAGCCCCACCAGTTCTCCATACCGAGAAGGTACATGATGCCGAATGTGGCGCCTGCAATGAGGATAGAACTGAGGTTTGTACCGCGTCCAAGGGACTTCAGGAGCTGGTCCATTCCGGCACCTTCCTTTGTGCGAACGACGTAGATACCGATGATCGAGAGAACGACACCGACAGCTGCGATGATCATAGGAGCGAGGATAGCCTTCATCTGTGCCTCTGTTCCGATTGCAGAATATGCTGCTGCTCCGAGAGCCATTGTCGCGAGGATGGATCCGCAGTAAGACTCATAAAGGTCAGCACCCATTCCGGCCACATCACCCACGTTGTCACCCACGTTATCAGCGATTGTTGCTGGGTTACGAGGGTCGTCCTCAGGGATTCCTGCCTCTACCTTGCCCACAAGGTCAGCTCCGACATCGGCTGCTTTGGTGTAGATACCGCCGCCCACACGCGCAAAGAGAGCCTGTGTGGAAGCACCCATTCCGAAGGTCAGCATGGTGGTTGTGATGAAGACGAGCTTCTGAGTTCCCTCGATGTCCACGAACTGGTTCAGGATGATCCACCAGATGGCGATGTCAAGGAGTCCGAGTCCGACAACTGTGAGACCCATGACCGCACCGCTTCGGAATGCCACCTTAAGTCCTGAATTGAGAGATTTCTGGGCTGCATTGGCTGTTCTTGCCGACGCATATGTCGCAGTCTTCATTCCCACAAAACCGGCAAGGCCGGAGAAGAAACCACCTGTGAGGAATGCGAACGGCACCCAGCTGTTCTGCACTCCAAGGAATGCCAGAACCGTGAAAAGAAGAGCCAGTATGACAAAGACGATGATCACGACCTTATACTGCTGCTTCAGATAAGCCATTGCGCCTTCCCTGACGAACTGGGCAATCTGCTTCATTGTCGCGTTTCCTTCGCTTTCCTTCATCATCTGACGGAAGAACAGGCAGGCAAACAACAGGGCTACCACTGCTGCTGCCGGAACAAGATAGAATAGGTTATTCATATTGTCGTTTTTTAGTGTGTCAAATCATCTGTGGCCCCTCCTTTCGGACGAACGGGACAACAAAATTATTTAATATTTCAAGAAAAACAAGTCCCCAAACCTACATTTTAAAAGCCTCAGGGCAACTTTTTTAAAAAATATTAATTTAACCCTTTCCCTCTTCCGACTTTTTCATTATATTTGCAAAACTCCGGAAAATGGTTCGGCAGGCAAAAACGATATTTTGCCTGCCGAACTGTCATTTCCCGGGTTCCGTACACAGAACCGTACCCCGCCCGAGAATAAGGTCACGACGCCAGTTTTCACTGATTCTTTCATTTACCGAATCCTTCTCAGGTCCTGATATGCCGACACCATATCCGAGTCGTGAATCAGGAACAGATGATATCCTGAATTCCGTGCGTCTTACATTCTTCTCTTCGGCATCTGCCGACCTGCATCCGCATATCATCACTCCCATGATGACGAGGAGCGCGATGGAAGCTGAATTTCTCTTTTTCATTTCAATTCGTTTTATATTCTACTACACTACTCAACCGTATTGACTACGGAAGGTCCTCACAATCGTTCATACACCTTTATCCAGTCTATATACATACTGACCGGAAGGTCTGCACCTACGGCAGGACCCACCCAGGAGCCGCCTATCTGCATGTCCATCAGTATATAGTAGGGGATGCCGAAAGGAAACTGAACATTTCCCGAATGTTCGCCTGACTCGAGACGGGGATATCTCAGAGTCTCTTTTCCGTTCAGAAGAAAGATTATGCAGTCTTTCCGTATCTCCACTCCGTACACGTTGTATACGGAAGGATCAATATGCACCTTGACATGACTCACGGGGCTGTTTCTGTTTGCAGGGACCCGGGTATACAGGGTGTGGATCGTCTGATACACGAACGAGTCATGATTCAGATGTTCCATAATGTCTATTTCACCGTCATCCGGCCACTTTCCGTCCTGGGGGAGCATCCATAGCGCCGGCCACACACTCGTCCCGGATTCGAATCTGGCCCTTACCTCCACCTTGCCCTCGCATATCGAGAACTTGTCCTTCGTATATATGCCTCCCGTCAGAAACGCCGCTGTATCCGAAGGATCAATACCGTCATTCGCTACTACCTTGATGACCAGTTTTCCTCTTTTGAGTTCACACAGGTCCTCATGAAGGGACATATAGTTTCTCCAGTCCGCATCTCCCCGGGGTATCCTCGACCATTTTTCATCGTCAAGCTCACGCCCCCTGAAATCATCCCTCCATACAAGCTTGAAGTTCCTGGCCTGCGCTGTCTCCGATAATGCTGCGACAACGAGCAGGACTGCCGTCATATAATTCAATGTCTTCATACACAAATAAGATGGTGGTGATCATTCCCAGTCAGGGTTCTGTTTCAGCTCATGGTCGAGCGAAAGTTCGTCTGGAGGAATCGGGAGCAGGTAGTCCCTTTCCGGACGGAAGCCATAACCAGCAGGCAGCTTGTCCCTGAGGGGGTCAATCCATCCGTCACCGTCCACCGGAATGTTCCTCACCATTTCCATGACTGAAGCGTCGTTACGGTTGAAGGATCTGTACAGCACCCCGTCATTCCCGAAATATGCCCCTCGTCCTCTTTTTCCTGCAAGCACCTCATGTCCGCGCCACCTGAGGATGTCATCGAGCCTGAACCCCTGGAGGGCAAGTTCGCTGCGTCTTTCACGACGTATCTCCTGCATGTTGGGAGTCAGCGGATAGCCATAGTCGGTGAAGGATGGGTCTGCCTCAGGAGCCCGCCATGCCACTCCAGCTCTTTCACGCAGAGGCCTGATGGTCTTTGCCAGCACTTTGTCCGTGCACTTTCCCAATTCTTCTGCCGCTTCCGCATAGGCCAGAAGCGCCTCTGCATATCTGACGATGATCAGACCTGTATCCCAGAAGGTGGTGCTGACATAGGTCGTGTCGACTCCAAGGGCAGTGTGATATCCGGTAATGTTGCGCCCGTTGCCGTCTCCACCCAGACGCGGAGGGTTGATGGAAGCGTTATGTGCAGTCACCTCCTCGTCGGAGGCATCCCCCGGATACATATATTCAGCAACCCT
Organism: Bacteroidales bacterium; assembly: GCA_017502125.1. Lineage (GTDB taxonomy): Bacteria > Bacteroidota > Bacteroidia > Bacteroidales > UBA932 > Cryptobacteroides. The sequence goes on from JAFVVN010000022.1 coordinate 4,261, forward strand.
CATCGGCCTTGTCATGGTGGTCGAACGGAATTTATGGCCTGTGCTCATGACGGTTTCATACAGGCGGGGATCACGCCCGGAAAATGTCTTGTTGAAATCCTTGAACCGAGGGTCTGACGGGACTATGAACGAGCCGTCGGCATTGAGGTAGTTGTCCACAAGAGACTTTGTCAGTCCCGCAGCCGCATCACTGTCGACAGCCCCGGAGGCGAGAAGACTCGTCAGACTGTGCTGCACACCCTGGGACATGTCATACTTCTTCCAGAAAAGGGCTTCCTGAACACCCGAATAGTCCTTCCGGTTGAAAAGGTGTGCAAAGGCCTCGCCGCCGTCGACTGCACCGAAGGGATCGGTCTTCACCGTGTTGAGTCCCGTTTCCGGAGGCATCAGGGCAAAGAGCGAGTCTCCATATTCCATGACCTTGGAGAAGAACATCTGAGGGTCAGGATGCTTTGCCGCAAATGCGTCATCCTTATGATATTTCTCCCATGACCCTTCGTAAAGAGCCACATTCATCGCCATTACAAGTGCTGCTTCCCTGTTGATTCTCAGACCCGAAGACGCCCTGCGCCCCTGCAGGAGCCCGATCGCCTTTTCAAGGTCGGAAAGGATGAAAAGGGCTACATCCTTACGTCCGGAAGCCGGTATCTGAAGTCCCTCCAGAGTGGCATTCCCGTCCCAGAAGGCATCCATCACCGGCACGTTCGCGAACTTCTTCAGAAGGTCGAAATGCCACCAGGCCCTCAGGAAGTGAACCTCACCGCGCAGGGATGCCGTCACTTCGTTTTCATCTGACTCCGGCAGTCTGTAATACTCGAAGAACCAGTTGACGCTGCGAAGATTCGAATAGGCTTCGGCCCAATCCTTCTCACCGCTGAATGAGGTGAGTTCTCCATTGATCCTGGCATTGTACTTCTCGGAAACAATGTTGTCGCTGTCCTTCTCCTGAGACCTCACCCCTGTTCCGTACTGAGTAAGACACGGAAGGGCCATGTACAGTCCGTTGACATAGCTCCGGATCTGGTCCTCGGATGAGAGATATGTATCGCTCGACGGCTGGGTAAGCGGTTTTCTGTCAAGAAAGTCTTCACATGAAACCAAAGACACCAACGCCAGCAGCACAAGAATTATATATTTATTCATTTTCATGATTGTCAGAATGTTATGTCAAGACCAAAAACAAATGTCCTCGAAAGCGGATATACCTTTCCGTTGCCGTTCTGCACCATCGGCGTGGTGAGTCCGGGAGCACTTTCCAGACTGCCTCCTGCCCAAGTGTTCACGATGTTCAGTGTCTCAGGGTCAAAGGCATCCGGAAGCGCGTCAAGCGTGAATACATTATCACATGTGGCATATATCCTCAGACGGCTTATCCCGGTGTTCTTCAGGAGAGTGGCGGCAAAGTCATATGAGACCGTCAGATTCTTCATCCTCATGTAAGCTGCATTGAGAAGATATCTGGATGTGTTGTATCCAGTGTTGACCCTCCAGTCGGTGTCTGCCTTCCCGGTGCCGTCTGTCAGACGAGGGAGCCATCCTGAGGGGTTATCATCACTGAAATGGTCAAGATGATCCGTGAAGTAGTTGCGTCCGCCGAAGAGATATGTGCTTCCAGCCATCGGGAAATCCCTCTTTGCCACGCCCTGAAGCAGGGTGGATATTTCAAGTCCCTTATATCCTACTGAAAGATTTATTCCGAACGAGAACCTTGGAGTGGCATTGCCTATCACCTTCAGGTCGCCATGGTCATCAATTGTCCCTTTGCCCGGATCCACTTTGCCGTCGGTGTTGGAATCCTCGAACTTCAGGTCGCCCACCATCCATTGGCTCCGGGGCTTGAAGAAACTCATGTCGACATCTTCAAGATATTCTTCGATCTCCTTGCCGGAAGTGAAAAGCTCATCCGCCTCATATCCCCATATTTCTCCGAGATCCATACCCTCATAGTATCCTTTGTTCGCCGCCAGACCCGTGTGGTTGTTGGATATCACACCCTCCGGATTATTATAGCGGGTCACCACTGCCTTGTAGTCAAAGATGTTGAATCCTGCACTGTAGGAAAAGCCTCCGGGAAGTATGTCAGACCAGTTCACGGTGAGTTCCCATCCCCTGTTCCTGAGAGTCGAATTGTTCACCTTTGCCCTGCTGCCTGAGGGGATTCCGCTTATCGAAGGCAGGGCCTCCGCAGGGCCGATCATGTCGGTGGTGGTACGCTGGTATGCGTCAAAGGTCAGGCTGAGACGGTCTCGGAAGACAGAAAGGTCCAGACCTATGTCCGCGTTGTCTACCTTCTCCCATGTGATGAAAGGGCTGACCATCAGGGGAACCGTCGCCACTGTTCCTTGAGATATGTCTGAAGATCCGTCAGGAAGAAGCCACGCATTGGGATCTGCGGGATTCAGAGGCATGATGGCAAGATACTGGTAAAGCCCTGCCCCGTTCTGATTGCCGAGCCGTCCGTAGGACAGTCTGATCTTCATCTGGGAAAACGGAGTGTAAAGTGCTCTGAATCTTTCTGTCCTTGCGATGTCGAAGCCCACTGATGCTGCCGGAAAGAAGCCCCATCGGTGTCCCGGAGCAAAGCGTGACGAGCCGTCCGCCCTTCCGCTTATTTCCGCAAAGCATATTTCCCTCCAGTTCCAGTTCACTCTTGCATAGAAGCCGGCTGTCGCCCAGTGGTTACGGGATTCGTTCGAAACGATGGTTCCGTCCGAATTCGAAAAGGAGAAGATGCCTTCGCTGAGCATTCCGTCCTTGTAGGTATAGCTGCTCGAATTCCTTTGATATTCAGCCTGGAAACCCATCATGGCCTTGAAATAGTGCCTGCCGGATGAGGCTTCATATGTCGAGAACACATTGGGAGAGAGGTAGACTCCTGACGAATTTCCACGCGTATATGAACCGAAGCTCGTGTTCTTCCAGTGCATACCGGGATATTGGTAGCCCTGCCTGCTGCCGGAAGTCACCACAATCCTGCCGTCCGGAAGTGTCGTCTTGGGGAATCCCATGGCAAAACTGTTGTCCTGCACATCCATGCGTGCCTTCATCTCGGCCGTTATATCCCAGCCTTCAAGAGGTGTCGCAGTCACGGAAAGAGCCATGGCATCAGACAGGGAGACGCTGGTGTAGCTTGTTTCCTTGAGGTACATTACCTCGTTCCAGGAGGGAAGGGAGTATTCTCCGTCCACGGGAAGGACTGTGGTCTGTGTGGGATACCTGTCTGAGATCAAGGCATAGAAAATGGTCTGGTTGGCAAGGGGACGTGCCAGTTCGGAGACCGTGAGGCTGTTGTTGAAGTTCACCTTCAGCCAAGGCTTGACCTGAGCGGACAGTTTTATGTTGACGTGGTATTTGTTAAGTTCGTCTTCAACCTGGTCAAGAAGTCCGTCCTGAGACATATATCCTGCACCCACATAATAATTCACCTTTGCTGTCCCTCCCGAAACACTGAGGTTATGTGACTGGCGCATCGCAAAGTCCTTGAAATAATAATCGAACCAATCGGTGTCAGCATACTGATTATAGTAGGAAGATGCCCAATTGTCTCCGTTTTCGTTGACCGAAATCCCGGGGAAGGACTCGGAATACGGGTCAGAGGCAAAATCTTCCAGACGCTTGATCGCAGTCGGGCTGAACAGAGGGGTCTGACCTGAGTTTTCCCGCATCTCGTTCATGTACCCGGCGAAGTCGACGGAAGCCATGATTTCCGGCATACCGATGGGCGAGCTGAATCCTATGCTTCCATTGTAGTTCACAGTCGGTCTGCCTTCGGATCCACTCTTTGTCGTGACAAGGACCACTCCATATGCAGCCCTCGCTCCATAGACAGACGAAGCCGACGCGTCCTTGAGAATAGTTATGCTTTCAATGTCAGCCGTATTGACATTGCTCAGGCTCTGCTCGACGCCATCCACCAGCACGTAAGGTTCCCCTCCGTTGACGGTTCCCTGCCCTCTGATATTGAACCTGATGGGCGCTCCCGGCTCTCCTCCCACTCCGTCTGAGCCTGCATCCGTGACGATATTGAAGCCGGCCGCATTTCCCTGCAGCGCACCGGTCAGGTCCGAGACAGGACGCGAGGACACTGCCCGGGAATCTATCGTGCTGACTGCCGCAGTCACGGTGTTCCTTTTCTGCCTGCCCATTCCTATCACTATGGACTCCTCCAGAACCAGGGTGTCCGCAGTCTGGCCGCTCATGGCCGTTGCTGTGACAGCCATAAAAATGAAAACGGACAGGATGTGATTCAGTTTCTTCATAACGCGATGATTTTTGATTCTGTCGCAAAGTTAAGTCCGGCGTTTCCGCCTTCAGATTCAAATTTAGCTATTAAGTTTTAGATTTTGTCACCACCTGCACCCATAAAGTGATTTTTAAAAGAATTCTATACATTTTTGAAAAAACCGGAGGATATTCGTATATTTGTAGGAGACCCACATCTATTATGCTGAAAACTATTCTGACCACACTCATACTGTTTCTTTCGGTCATATTACCAGGCACAGCAAAGGAACAGTTCATATATACACAGATCTCTCAAAAGGAGGGACTCACCTCCACAGTAAACTGCATATACAAGGAGAAGGACGGCGATGTCTGGATCGGTACTCCTAACGGGCTCTACAGTTTCAATGGAAACATGCTGCATAACCACCAGGACTCTGCCCTCGTCGGAAAGAGGATATATCAGGTCGGGGTCGACCGCAATGACGACTTATGGGTCCTGACGAACCAGTGGCCGGCACGTAAACGCGGAAGGAACTTTGAAATAGTGAGACCGGAGGGAGATGAGGACAAGGGATCACCTTTCCTGTGCATGTGTCAGGACGACGAAGGAATATGGTTCGGCAGCAACCGGAAAATATTCCGATACACATTTTCCGACTCTTCGCTCAATCTGTTCAAGGACCTGAGCGACAGACCGGCTTTCCTTGTGCAGAACATCGACATGCTTGACGAAAACACCTTGCTGTGCAGTTCACACAATGGAATCATGTCCGTCGACATAAGGACAGGAGAAACATCGGAATCTCCTCTTTCACTGTTCAAAGAGGTCACTTCCACTCTTGTCGACAGCAGAGGAAACATCTGGATATCATTCTATAACAACGGCATAGCTGTATTCGACAAGGGCAACAGGCTGATCAGAAGATTCAGCACCGCCAATTCATCCTTGAGCAATGACGTCGTCTTATGCATGACCGAGAGGGACTCTTCAATATGGGTAGGTACCGATGGAGGTGGTATCAATATAATAGATCCTGAAACCGGAGACATAAGGGTCCTTTCACATGTGGCCGGCGACCAGTCCTCTCTTCCCGCACATTCGATAAAGAGCATCTATATCGACAACTACGGCAATATCTGGGCAGGAAGCATAAGGGACGGTCTCATCAGGATAAGTCAAAGCGGCATGAAGACCTACTCCGACAGTCATATAGGACTGAAGACGGGTCTGAGCAACCCGACGGTCCTGTGCTTATTTCAGGACAGCAGGTCGGAGCATATCTGGATAGGGACTGACGGTGAAGGAATCAACCGTTTCAATCCCGCAACAGGAGAGTTCACCCATTATCCCGGGACACTCAAGACAAAGATTGTCTCCATAGCCTCATATTCCGACAACGAACTGGTACTTTCCTCATATGCCGACAGGATGTGGATATTCAACACCGGCACTGGAAACATCCGTCCTCTGCCGATCAACGATTCCGACATGAATTATCTTCTGCGATATGCAGGAAGGAGCATTAATCTCGCAAACGAGTCAAATGGGGACCTGCTTCTGATCAGCAACACCGTGAGCAGGTATGACAAGTCATCCGGGAAATGCATCAGGCTGAACTTCGATATCGGAAGTAACTCCAACGGAAACCTTCTGACAATACAGTCCACAGAAGAAGGTCTGTGGATGCATGACTACTACAACATCTATCTTATCCCTGAGGGAGGGTCGCAGATCATAAGGAAGGGCCACACCAACAGACATGTGATCAAAAGCGGCTATCTGGACTGCGATGGGATAATATGGCTCGCCACCGATCACGGTCTATGCCGTTTCAACACCGCAGACGGAACCTTCTCCCATGTGGAGACCACCCTCCTTAATACGGCGACTTCGGTGGTCTGTGACAGACACTCCAGGGTATGGGTCGGCACAGACAACGGGCTTTACGCATATCTGAAGGATTTCGGCAGCTTCACCCTGTTCGGAAGTTCAGACGGAGCCAGGTCTAATGAATATCTGAGCAAGCCGCACCTGCTTTCGAGGGAGGGAGACGTATATATGGGTGGTGTACAAGGCATGCTTTGCATCGACAAGGATTTTGCGATAGACACTACAGACACACCATCCATAAGACTATACAGCATAAAGGCAGACAACGAGGATATCGCTGCTGCAAGCGGTGAAACATGCAGGATTCCGCGTAACAGCAAGCGGATTGAAATCGTCGTGACCACTCAGGAAAGGGATATCTTCCGAGAAAAGGTATACAGGTTCATGATTCCCGACATAGGGGCATCATATGAGTCGAAGTCTCCTGTCCTGACCCTTCAGAGACTGAACATTTCTGGCAGCCATGATGTGCTCGTAAGCTGCACCAAGCGCAGCGGTGAATGGAGTGAACCGGAAAGACTGGTGACCTTAGACATTCCCAAGCCATGGCATCAGACATGGTGGTTCATTTCATCTCTTTCAGCATTCGTTCTGCTGATTGTAGTCGCCGTATTCATTACTGCAATGAAAAGGAAGGACAACAAACTGAAGATGGCCATGAAGGAACAGGAGCAGAAGATATACGAAGAAAAGGTCCGGATGCTCATCAACATCAGTCATGAGCTCAGAACCCCTCTCACCCTGATCATGGCTCCGCTGAAAAGACTTCTGAACGAGTTCAAGCCTGAGGACAAGCAGCACCCTACACTCAGCAGGATATACAGACAGTCTCTGCGGATGAGAGATCTTCTGAACATGGTCCTGGACCTGAGGAAGATGGAAGTGGGCAAGAACGACCTGAAGCTGGAGCGCAACGGATTCAACCAGTGGATTCTCAGCAGCATTGAAGATATCGTGGATGAAGAACATGTGGAAGGTATCGAGATCGTGACAAGACTGGATCCAGAGGTAGGTCAGGCAGACTTTGACAAGATCCGCATCGACACGGTTCTGACCAACATTCTCATGAATGCCGTGAAACACAGCCGTCCCGGAGATGTCATCACCATCAGCACAGAGCTTACCGACGGTGGAATGATCAGAACAAGCATTTCCGACCAGGGCCCGGGCCTTAAGGACATAGATACATCCATGCTGTTCACACGCTTCTACCAGAGCCGGAACGAGCAATACGGAAGCGGCATAGGTCTGTCATACTCGAAGATTCTTGTCGAACTGCACGGAGGAAGGATAGGTGCCTTCAATAATGAAGACAAAGGCGCCACCTTCTGGTGGGAGATCCCTGTATGCGGAATCCAGGAACAGGTGCCTGCCAAGGCCTACCTGAATGAACTCATAGGATACAACCCGGCCGACGGAATGATGATCGACGACAGTGCAGCCATCAACACTTCGGACAAGAAACTGATGCTCGTGGATGACAATCCTGACCTTCTCGACTTCCTTCGCGAGGCGATGAACACGGATTTCAGTGAGATCGTGACGGTCGGAGGCGGCGACAAGGCTCTGGAACTTCTCTCTAAAGGCTTCATGCCGGATGTGATAGTCAGTGATGTCAATATGCCTGAGGGAGACGGATACACCCTCTGCAACAGACTGAAATCCGACGAAAGATTCATGCATATCCCTATCATACTCCTCACGGCAAGAGGAGAGGAGCAGAGTCAAAGCGAAGTGTATAAAGTGGGGGCGGATGCTTATATGGGAAAGCCATTTGAAATCGAGACCCTCATGGAGCTCATACGAAATCTGCTCAGACGCAAGGAAAACATACGTAAGAGATATTTCGACAACGAAGGGGCCAAAGTCACCGGATATGGGTCAGAAGAAGAAGGCTTCATCCTGAAACTGAATGCCATCATTTCCGCTCATATAAGCAATCCTGACCTTGACCAGCAGATCCTGTGCAGGGAACTCGGAGTAAGCCGTGCTTCTCTCTTCAACAAGATGAAGTCCATCACCGGAGCCGGAACCAAGGAATATATAACACGCATCAGGCTGGATAAGGCCAAATCTCTTATAGAGAACACGGACCTGAGCATCGCTGAAATCTCAGACATGACAGGATTCACAAGCCAGAGCTATTTCAGCACTGCCTTCAAGAACTTCACAGGCATGACCCCGAGCCAATACAAGAAACAGAAAAGGGAAAGCAAATCATAATACATAAAAAAATCCGGAGACCTGACGGAATCCGGATTTTATCATGTGCAGATATTGCTGCGTTGGTTCTGAGATTACTCAGCTGCTGGAGTTTCAACCTCTGCTGCTGGAGCCTCAACTGCCGGTGCAGCCTCTACAGCCTTCTTTGAGCTACGACGTGTGGTCTTCTTAGCTGCCTTCTTAGGAGCTGAAGCAAGAGCTGCCTCATTGAAGTCCACGAGCTCGATGAGAGCCATATCGGCACCGTCACCAAGACGGAAACCAGTCTTGAGAACGCGAGTGTATCCACCTGGACGGTCTGCAACCTTAGGAGCAACTGTGCGGAAGAGCTCAGTAACGGCCTCCTTGTTCTTGAGGTAGCTGAATACAACACGGCGTGAGTGAGTAGTATCCTCCTTGCACTTTGTGATGAGAGGTTCTACATACATCTTGAGAGCCTTAGCCTTAGCTACTGTAGTCTGGATTCTCTTGTGGAGAATGAGTGAGGTAGCCATGTTTGCGAGGAGAGCCTTACGGTGTCCGCTCTTGCGACCAAGGTGATTGATTGCTTTATTGTGCCTCATATTACTTAAACGTTCTTTTTCTTAGGTTCAATATTATACTTGGTTACATCCATTCCGAATGAAAGCTTCATCTTCTCCACGAGGAGATCGATCTCGTTGAGTGACTTCCTACCGAAGTTCCTGAACTTCATGAGCTCGGCACGTGAGTAGGATACAAGATCAGCGAATGTATCGATGTCCGCAGCCTTCAGACAGTTATATGCTCTCACTGAGAGACCCATATCTGAAAGTTTGGTGAGAAGGAGATGCCTCATGTGGAGTGACTCCTCGTCAAGTTCCTTAGACTCTGACTCGATTGTGCTCTCAAGTGAAAGCTTCCTGTCGTCAGTGAACAACTTGAAGTGGTAGATAAGGATGTTTGCAGCCTCCTGAAGAGCTATGTTTGGAGTGATGGAACCGTCGGTTACAATCTCCAGATTAAGCTTCTCATAGTCGGTCTTCTGCTCGACACGCCAGTTCTCTACTGTCCAGTTTACATTCTTGATAGGTGTGTAGATAGCGTCCACTGGAATAGTTCCGATAGGAGCATCCATATCCCTGTTCTCGTCAGCTGGGACGAAGCCACGGCCCTTTCCTACTGAGAGAGTGATTTCAAGCTTTACAGCTGGCTCAAGAGAGCAGATGTGCAGTTCAGGGTTAAGCACCTTGAAAGAAGACAATCCCTTTGAGATATCCTCTGCGGTAAACTCCTGCTTGCCGCTGATCACGATATTTGCTGTCTCTGAGTCTACAGTCTCCACCATTCTCTTGAAACGTACCTGCTTGAGGTTGAGAATGATGTCCTGCATTCCCTCAATCACGCCAGGGATAGTCGCGAACTCCTGGTCCACGCCTGACACCTTGATTGATGTGATAGCAAATCCCTCCAGAGAAGACAACAGGATTCGACGGAGAGCATTACCGATGGTCTGTCCGTATCCAGGCTCCAACGGTCTGAACTCGAAACGGCCTACGGTATCAGTTCCTTCGAGCATGATTACCTTGTCCGGCTTCTGAAATGCTAAGATTGCCATATAAATTCTTGTTAAGGTGTTAATTATTACTTAGAGTAGAGCTCGACGATAAGCTGCTCGTTGATATTCTCAGGAACCTCAGTTCTTACAGGAACGTTAAGGAACTTTCCTGTGAGTGCCTTAGCATCGAACTCGATCCATGAGTACTTAGCTGCTGACGCTACGCTGTTAGTGATGACCTCAAGGCTCTTTGAACGCTCTCTTACCGCTACAACGTCGCCTGGCTTTACATGAGCTGAAGGGATATTGCAAACCTCACCGTTGAGAGTGATATGTGCGTGTGACACGAGCTGACGGGCAGCTGCTCTTGTAGGAGCTACACCCATACGGTAAACGATGTTGTCGAGACGAGACTCGAGGAGGATGATAAGGTTCTCACCCTTCTGTCCCTTCATGCGTGAAGCCTTCTCGTAAAGGTTACGGAACTGCTTCTCGAGAAGACCGTAGGTGTACTTCACCTTCTGCTTCTCCTTAAGCTGATTA
>JAFVVN010000070.1 GCA_017502125.1 Bacteroidales bacterium
CACTATGAGCACAGCAGCAATGTCATGTCGTACTATGTGGACACGCTGGCGCGTGTTGTGAATCATGACGGCAGACTGTGGATAAAGATGAATAATTACGGCTTCGGCTATTACGACCGCAGTGCCGATGAGATCGTTCCGCTTCACAATGTGAAGGAGCATCCGGATTGCCGTTTCATGAACGGTGTCGCATGCTACGAGGTCGATGATTCCGGTGTGCTCTGGATGTCGACTGTAGGCAGAGGACTTGAAAGGGTGACGGTCATAGATCCGAAGGTCGAGGTGGTGGTGCCTCCGTCCAGATCGGATGACACCAAGTCTTCTTCAGAAGTCCGGGCCATGCTGAGAGACAGCAAAGGCAACCTTTGGGTGGCTACCAAGAGCCGTGAACTCTTCATGTATGAGCCGGACCTCAGTTCCTGCGTGCGCTATCCTCAGGGGAAGGGGCAGGATGTGGGGGTCATATATTCGATCTTCGAAGATTCTGCAGGCAACATATGGCTTGGAACCAAGGGTGATGGTCTCATCCGCATGACTCCTAAGGGGAACGGCTGGGAACGGAAACATTTCAGACATGTTGCAGGTGTTCGTAATTCCCTGAGTTCCAACAATGTATATTCGGTTTCGCAGGACAATGACGGCAGGATATGGGTCGGAACCTTCGGCGGAGCCTTGTCCATGCTTCCCAATCCGGACAGCGATGCTTTCATTACGGTAGACAACAGCTTCCCTGATTATCCGCAGGAATTGTGCGACAGAGTGAGGTATCTGCACTGTCTGCCTGACGGACGTATGCTGGTCGCTACTGTGGGAGGCCTGATTCTTTTTGAACCATCCGACAATCCGGAACTTACAATCTTCAATCTCATACAGAAAGTGCCCGGAGACATGGACTCACTCGGTAATAATGACGTGTTCCATATCTTTACCGACAGTTCCGGCAGCACATGGCTGAGCACCTTCGGCGGCGGGCTTGAGAGACTTTATTTTGAAGGAGGACAGCCACGTTTCGAGGTGGTGGGAACCGACAGGGGACTCTCCAGCAACATCGTCTATTCTGCAGTAGAGGCAGATGACGGGAAGATATGGATGTCCACTGAGGTCGGTCTGTCCGTATATGATCCCAAGACCTCTGCAGTTCTGAATGTCACCCGATATGACGGTCTGCCGTCAACATCATATAGTGAAGCCACATGTGCAAAGGCCGAAGACGGAAGCCTTCTCTTCGGAACATATGATAATATATACAGAATCATTCCTGAACGCTTCACCGAAAGACAGAGTGACAGCAGAATCGTGTTCTCTGGCCTTTATGTGGATGGAAAGCGAGTGCCGTTCGAGGATAGGGTGGTCATTCCCCACGACTATTCGTTCTTCAGGATAGATTTCTCATCGTTGAATTTCGGTTCACGTGGTGAGCAGACCTTCTCCTATAAGCTCGAAGGATCTGACAAGAAATGGATATCGGGATCCGGAAACCGGGCCACATATTCGCATATTTCCCCTGGACAATATGTCTTCAAGGTTACAGACTCGCTCTCACCGGATTCGGCTGAGGGAAATATCGCCAGCATAGAAGTGAAGGTGTGTTCTTCCATATGGGCTTCCCTTCCTGCAAGGCTCATCTATGTCTTTTTGGGAGTTGCTGCTCTGTTCATAGTTGCCAGAATCCTGATGACATCATGGCGGTTGAGGGCCAACATAAGGATGGAAAAGGACCTTAATGCCATAAAGGCGAGGTTCTTCACAAATGTGTCTCATGAACTCAGGACCCCTCTGACGCTGATCGTTGGAGGAATTGATGAAATAAGACGCAAGACCCCTGAAGGAGGAGAGAATGAATATAGCATAGACATAGTCCGTAAGAATGCGAAAAGGATGATGACTCTTGTCAATCAGCTGCTTGACACGAGGTCCATCGCTGATGGAAAGATGCGTCTGAATGTGAGCCGGTTCGATGTCGTCAGACTGGTGCAGAATGTCTATGACGACTTCCGTGATATATCTTCGGAAAGGCAGATGGAGATGCGTATAATACGTTCTGTCGACTCCCTCATGGTATGGGGTGACGCCTTGCGTCTTGAGGCTCTTGTATATAATCTCCTGTCCAATGCATTCAAATACACCTCTGACGGGGGCAAGATCGAGGTCGGAGTCCTGTATCGTGACGGAGATTCCGAGTACCGTATAATGGTGAAGGATAATGGAGTGGGTGTGGCAAAGGATCATCAGAGGGCCATCTTCGAGCCATTCACCAAGGGTACGACCTCCGCTTTCAAAGGCATGGCCAGCAGTGGAATCGGTCTCGCGTTCTGCAAGGATATAACAGATATCCATGGAGGAGATATCTGGGTGGACAGCGACGGCAGCAGCGGCTCCAAGTTCTTTGTGCGTCTCCCTGTAGGAAAGGACGGATTCACTGAGGAGAACGCCAGGTTCATAAGCATGGATGAGACCCAGCCTCAGGTGACCGACTACGGCTTGAGCAAGTATAAGGAGGAGGCTGTGCATCCGGCAGATGCTCTGAAGGTCCTTCTGGTGGAGGATAATGCCGAGCTGAGGATATATATGTATAACAACCTCATCAGCAGATATGACGTGCGCGATGCCTCCAACGGAAGGGAAGCGCTTCAGGTTATTTCTGAAGGATGGTTGCCGGACATGGTGGTCACTGACCTCATGATGCCTCAGATGGATGGTATGGAACTGGTGAATCATTTGCGTAATGACTTCTCCACCAGCCATATACCTATATTGATGATCACTGCAAAGCATGAGGATGACACCCAGGTGAAGGCAATGAAATATGGAGCGGACGGCTATGTGACCAAGCCGTTCACCATGGAGCTTCTCAATGCGAGGATCGACAATATGCTGGAGCGCAGAAGGATGCTGATCTCCAGACTTTCCGATATCAGCTTGTCCGGAAGCCAGGAAAGCAGGGGGACCAAGGTTTCCCTGACCCCGGAAGAGATAGTCATAACGGATAAGGATGAACTGCTCATGCAGAAGGTGATGACATGGCTTGAGGAGAATATCGCTAATGCTGATGTTACAGTAGAGCAACTTGCTGTCCATGTCGGCATGGGACGAACTTCCATGTACAACAAGATAAAGGGACTCACAGGCAAGTCTCCGGTGGAGATGATTCAGGAATACAGGATGGAAAAGGCAACCTACTATCTTAAGAGCGGACAGTTCTCTGTTTCCGAGACATCCTATAAGGTGGGATTCTCCGATCCGGGATATTTCAGCCGAAGCTTCAAGAAGCATTATGGAGTCTCGCCTGCAGACTATATAAAGAAATTTAAATCATGATCATATGAGAAATCTACTATTGTCATTCATGATATTTGCTGCGGCGCTTGCGTCAGCGCAGGAACCGTATTCTGTGAGGATGATCAGGTCGGAGATGAAGAGGAATCCTGATGCGACATACCTTGACGGACGCAACGGCGAGCGTAAATGGAACTATACGACAGGACTCGAACTGAAGTCCTTCATGGATGCGGCCAGACGCTATGAAATGCCTGAGGTTGTCGATTATGTGCGTGCCTGGGCCGATACCATGGCGACAGAGAAGGGGGAAGTGTACAAGTACAAGAAATCCAACTACAATGTCGACCATATCTGTCCTGCCAGGATATATTTTGATCTTCATGACATGTATGGCGATCAGGACAAGCGATACAGACGAGTTCTTCGTATGATTCGTGAACAGATTGACTCTCAGCC
>JAFVVN010000023.1 GCA_017502125.1 Bacteroidales bacterium
GGGAACTTCTATGTCACAGCGAATGGTAAGCATAAGATAGGAAAGGTTTATGTCTCAGAATAATTCAGGACAGATGCTCAGAAAACTGATCATATCAGTCTGTGCCGTGCTGTCAGTCATGACGGCATCGGCACAGAATGTCAGATATGTTGATGCCTCAACGCTGACCGTGATCGGCAAACCGCTGCCGACCACCAAGGCATTCACAAGAATCGATACCTCTGTCTATAAGTTCAACGACGGGACTATAGACAAGTATGCCTCTTACTCTACCGGTCTGGCAGTGCTGTTCTCCACAGACAGCCGCACCATACGCGCAAGATGGACAACCGGTGAGGATAATTCAGGTTCCAACATGGCTGCCATAGGGCAGAAAGGTCTGGACCTGTATATAATGAAGGACGGCAAGTGGGTGTTTGCCGGAGTTGGAACTCCAGACATGGACACGCCTCCATATGACAGCCATGAAAGTACGATAGTCGCCGATATGGCGGAAGGACAGAAGCAGTGTCTTCTGTATCTTCCATTGTTCGACAAGGTGGATGAACTTCAGATAGGCATAGAAGAAGGGGCTGCGGTCAGTCCTCTTGCCAATCCTTTCAGACATAAGATAGTGGTCAAGGGATCCAGCATCACGCATGGCGCAGCCGCAAGCCGTCCCGGCATGTCCTACCCGGCACTTATTGGCAGAGAGAACGACTGGTACTGCATAAATCTTGGATTCAGCGGCAAGTCCAGGCTGGAAAAGGAATATGCTGAACTCCTTGCAGATATTCCGGATGTGGATGCCTTTGTGTTTGACACATTTTCCAATCCTTCCTCAGACGTGATATATGAGCGTTTTGATTCATTTGTCGATATCATCAGAGCTGCCCATCCGGGAGTCCCGATGATCTTCCTTCAGACGGAAAGACGCGAGACCAGAAACTTCAGCCTATCCCGCGAAGATTGGGAATCCGCAAAGCAGACAGCTGCCGAAGAGGTCGTAAGACGCAGGATGAAGACTGATAAACACATATACTTCATATCTTCGGAAGGCTTTCTCGGTGACGAACACATAGCTACGGCTGACGGAACGCATCCTACTGACCTTGGTTTCCGGTATATGGTGGAGACCATATCACCGAAAATCAAGAAGATTCTGAAGAAATACGGAGTAAGATAGGCAACTTGTCAATTCTTATTGTCAGAGGCAGCATCCCACAAAGGGTGCTGCTTCAGTCTTTTGTTGAGGGTGAGTTCTCTGGCCGGGATCGGGAGGACCGTGTATCTTGAATCCACGCTGACTGTCTTTTCGTATCTGCCTGTTCTGACCAGGTCGAACCATCTGAATCCCTCACCGAACAGTTCCAGCCTTCTTTCATCAAGGACAGCATCGAGGAACTCCTCTTCTGAGGCCGGAGCGGCAGGGGAGAGTCCCCTGTGGACTCTGAGTTCGTTGAGTCTGCCAAGTCCTTCCGGATATCCCTGTCCTTCTGCACTGATAAGATACATCTCGGCAAGCCTGACTATGTAGAGCGGATCGTGTCCGGCATCTCCACTGCAGTATTTGTTCAGCACGGGATTGCTGCCCTGATAGTCCACTGAGACGCTCTTTCTTGAATCGTCAGGCCCATACATGTCCATCGCCTCCTGAGTCGGGCAGAAATTATATGCACCTCCCACCGGCGACTGCTTGGTGTAATAGTAGGAACTCATATTCACGCTGCTTTCCTGAACGAGATTCGCAAAGGAGAAGATCTCTTCCCGGTTGTACCATCCTCGGAAGATGCTGTTGAAGTCAGATAGTGTGAAGTTTCCGTCAGCTATGACTTCTTCTGCAACCTGTGCGGCTTCCTTCATCATTCCCATAGCCAGATATGTCCTGGCAAGCAGAGCCTTGGCCGCCTGATGCGAGACATGGTTCTTGTCCTGAAAGTCACTCCCGAGCCTGATGGCTTCCTTGAATTCCTCTGCCACGAAGATCCATGCTTCTTCTTCCGGTGTCTGAGGCACATCGGTGTCGATGGTAGAAGTCACGATGGGAATATTTCTCCACCGTGCAGTAATGTTATAGTAGTACAATCCCCTGAAGAAATGTCCTGCTGCCAGCATCTCGTCTTTTTTCTGGGATTGCGGCAGCTGTCCGATCTTCTCAATGAAGACGTTGATCTGGTATAGTCCGGCATAGAATCCGTTCCAAGGACTCGCCACAATGCTCTGGTTCGGAGTTATGCCCATGGTGACCAGCAGTTCCGGTGTGTTCATGCCGGATGCTCCGGTGCGGATGATATCTCCGCCGATCAGGTCGAACAGAGCCCAGCCATTGAATGTCGGTTTGTACTGGGCGATGTTGTATGCACCCGTAAGAAGCAGCTGAGCATCCTCCTCGCAGATCAGCTCACTTGAAATGCCGTTGTGCGGATACTGGTCGAGATGTCTGTCGCAACAGCAGAGCAGCGGCAGACATATGAGTATAGGTGTGAGCATTATTTTCTTCATGTCATCAGAACTTTACGGTTACTCCAAATGTGAATGATCTCGGCTGAGGTATCCACATGCAGTCGAGTCCCATTTTGGTGGCGTCGAGACTGGTGTTCACTTCTGGGTCGATGTAGCGGTATGGAGATATCAGGAAAAGGTTGTCCGCAGCGACATATACCCTGATGGAAGTCATCCCCGCCATTCTGCTCTTGTCAGGAGGGATGGTGTAGCCAAGTGACAGGTTGCGGCATCTCAGATATGAGGCGTCATGCAGGAAGCGTGTGCTCTTGAATTTCGTCGAGTTCCAGGACATTCCATATATCGCCCTCGGCACGCTGCTGCTGGTCCCCGGCCCTGTCCATCTTGCCAAAGCCTCCGACCTTTGTGCTGGCCATTCGCCGTTTCCCAGACGCAGACCGCCAGTCCATGTCTGGTATATCTTGTTGCCGTATGAAAACGTCAGAAAGAGGCTGAGGTCGAACCCCTTCCATGATATTCTGTTGTTAAGTCCTCCAGAGAAGACCGGGTTGGCTGATCCCACAAACTGGCTGTCGTTCACTGTATCTATCTCTCCGTCTCCGTTCACATCCTCATATATCACATCTCCTGCGCGGATACCTTGCTTGTAGAGAGTCTCCGGCACCTGACTGTCGTCCTGATAAATTCCCAGCATCCTGATCATATAGAAACTTCCCACTTCTTCATCCACCTTGAGGGCATGGTAGTCGTCAGTGGTCACGATGTCATTATCATCAAGCAATGAAGTCAGACGATTCTTTATGAATGAGATGTTGAAATCTCCCTTCCAAAGGACGCCGTGCCCGGACAGTTCTGAGCCGATGGTGAGTTCTAGTCCTCGGTTCCGCATGGATCCGATGTTGCTGATCTTGTATGTGAAGCCGCTCACGGCTGATGTCGGCTTGTTGTAGAGAAGGTCCTTGGTATCTTTCTGGAACAGGTCGGCAGATACTGTCAGAGCTCCTGACCAGAATGACAGATCTGCCCCGATGTCATATTGGAAGGCCTTCTCCCATCTGAGATCGCTGTTTCCCTGGGTCATTAGTGCTATCCCGTTTTCATTCAGATAGTTGTATCCTCCGTTTGCCAATGCCTGATAAGCATATGCCCCGATACCTCCCTGGTTTCCTGTCACTCCAAAGCTGGTTCTGAGCTTGAATTCAGTTCTATGTGCAGTCCAGAACGGTTCCTTGGATACGACCCATCCGGCAGATGCTGACGGAAAGAACCCATATCTGTTCTCCCTGGCGAATTTTGACGATCCGTCGGCTCGTGCAGTCAGTGTAAGGAGGTAACGGCTCTGATATTTCATAGTTGTCCTGAACATAAATGACTGCAGAGCCCATGAGGACATTCCGGAAGTGACATCGGTATATTCGGCAGCCACTGAATTCACGTCGAAGTCCGAGGATGGAAAACCTTGTCCTGTCTGGGATGCGGTGGATGAAGCATCCTTCTGGAACGAGTGTCCCAGCATAATGTCCATAGCGAAACCTCTTGTCGAACTGAAACCATATGAAAGTATGTTGTCAATCACAACGGAGGTATATGCCTTGCGGGCATCTGTGAGCAGACCGACGGAGTTGCCGTACATATGCTTGGCAGTGTAATATATATGGTCTTCCGCATACATGAAGTCCCCTCCTAAGCTGGTCTTGAATTTCAGCCCCTTGATAGGAGTTACCGAGAGATATGCGCTTCCGAACATTCGGAAGTTCCTGTTATATACATCCTGCTCATTGATGGCCTGGATCAGATTGTAGTGAAGAAGGTCCACATCCTTGATCGTGTATGACCCATCCGGATGATATGGAGTGTCCCATGGACGGTGTTCTAATGCATGGGTCAGGATCGATGTACCCATATTGCCGTCAGGTACCCTGTCTGAGTACGTGTGGCTGGCAGTGAGGTTCATCCCGACCGAAAGCCAGTCCCTTATGTCTGAGGTCACATTTGCCTTCACTCCGTATTTGTCTAAACGGCTGCCGATGACCGTGCCCTGGTTCTGACGTGCATTGGCTGATATGTAGTATCTGTTTCGCTGCGAGCCTCCCGAGACTGAGAGATTGCCATTCCATGTGAACGCTGTACGGAATACTACGTCTGTCCAGTTGAACTGTGCTCTGTCAGGAAAAGGATTAGAAAGATGAGACACAGAGGAACCTGTCTGACGGTTGTAGTTGTCGATTGCCTCGTTCTGAACCTGCAGATAAAGGTCTGCATCCGCCACAGCCAGTTTCTTGAGGTTCGGGATATATGATATACTTGTGGATGCATCCGCCGTTACTTTCGGTGCACCCTTGTAACCCGTTTTTGTGGTGATGAGTATGACTCCATTTGTACCCCTTGAACCATAGATGGCTGCCGAGGCCGCGTCTTTGAGTATCTGGATTGATTCTATGTCGGCTGGATTGATGTCTGCAAGAGGATTCAAGGTTTCTCCGCCCCATTTTCCGGCATCTGCCGATGTGTTGCTCAGCGGAATACCATCGACCACATAAAGAGGCTCATTGCCAGCAGTGAGAGAACCGATACCTCTGATACTCACTCTGTTCCTGCTGCCAGGGGTTCCGGACGAAGCCGTGACATTCACGCCGGCCACTCTTCCTTGCAGGAGGGCATCGGGACATCCGACCTGCCTTTCTCCCTTTTCCAACGGCCGATATGTGCTGATAGCTGAGGTGATATCCTTCTTCTGCATGGTACCGTAACCGACCACAACAGCCTCTTCCAGCATGTTGACGTAAATGTCTTTCTCGTCCTTGGCCGATAGACTTTCGCTCTGAGCTTTCTCTGACAGAACTACGAGGATAAGTTTGCCTTGGAATATAGCTTCCATACCTGTTCCGTGCAGCAGAATCTCCATAGCACGGCTTACGGTTTCCGACTTGGGAGGGGTAACTTTCTTATTTACATCCAGCAGGTCTTCATTATATGCGACAGACAGACCGCACTGTGCCTCTATCACCTCGAACGCTTTCCTGATTCTGAGTTTCCCCTGAGGGAATTCTATGGTCTGGTCTTGAGCTGAAAGAGTCAAATTGCAGATTAGTCCGGCGATGACGAGCACCGTGTTGATTGCGGATCTCATGAAGGGCTCTTATCTGATGAAAATATCCTTTTCTTCGATACTGTATTCCATTTCAGGCACGAGTTGGCGGATGGCTGCCATTATTTCGTGCAATGTTTCTCCGTTTGCGAATTTGGCTGTCAGGACTGTTTCCTGATGTTTGTCTGTGAGGAAGTGTATGTTCACACCGAACCTTCTTTCCACCATCCTTGCAGCCTGTTCCAACGTCTGAGACTTTATATAGATATGTCCGCCTGTCCAGAGCGTAGCCTCGGCAGCGTCAATCACCTTGACTGTGACTGCTCCGCTTTCCTTATCATATGTATATGTCTGGTCAGGGCTGAGTGTTGCCGCTTGGACCCTCTCCTCAGATCTTTTCACAGCAACAGAACCTTTGCAAAGCGTCACTGTTGCACGGCCGTCTTCAGGATAGTCGCAGACGTCGAAAATCGTTCCGTGGACTGTTATCTGAAGTTCCTCTGTCCGGACAATGAACTTATGCTTTCTGTCTGCTGTCACATTGAACAACGCCTCACCAGTGAGTGTGACAACCCTGTTCTTTGAGAATTCATCCGGCCATGTCAGAGTCGATCCGGAGTTAAGCGTGACCATGCTGCCGTCCGGTAGGGTGATCTCCTGAATCTCTCCGTGATCTGTAGTGAGAGAAGAAGTGGCCATAAGGTCAGTCTCCTCATGGTCCATCATATGATAGATGGCCAAAGGCGATGCTATCAGAATCAAGGCGGCTGCCGCATACATCATGATGCGCATGACCTTTGCCCTCTTCACTGCCTTCTGCCTGACTTGATATGCCGCCTCTATCTCCCGGGCACTATGCATGACGACCTTGAAGGCAGAATCCGTCTCCTCACGTGTCACCGATGACCCGTCTATGTTTTCCCAACCTTTGAACTTGTATGCAGACATAGGTTTATTGCTGTATATATATGACGAAAAATCCGATCATAGCCCCCAAGCCTTAAATAAACAGGACTATCACTGATATTATCTTTCTTAATTCCTTTAATGCCAGGTGTATATGATTTTCCACCGTCTTTCTGGTTATACCCATCTTTTGAGCAATCTCCTCATACGGCTTTCCTTCCAGACGTGACATTATGAATATCTTTTTCCTCTTTTTCGGCAGTCCCTTTATTATATTGGTCACCTGGATTTCAGTTTCTTTGGCAAAGAACTCACTTTCAGACTCATACTCTCCTTCATCGCCCTCTGTGAAAGGAATCTTTACTTTGTACACCCGCCCATAGTCAATGGCTGCATTCCTGCACATGGTGTACAAGTATGCACCGAAGGATTTGATTTCTCGAAGAAGCACTCTTTGAAGCCAGATCTTGATGAATATGTTCTGTGCAAGGTCTCTGGCATCCTCCTCGTTATGAATGAACTGTCTGAGAAAGCACTTGACTTTCGGATAATAATGCTCGAAGACCTCCCTGAAGGCTTTTTCGTTACCATCAGCAAGGCCTTGAAGCAGAATCTTTTCTCTCTTGGACGTCATGACCAGATTTCTCTATTTCTGTTTCGGCTTTTCTGAAATCCTTGTGCTGCTGCCGGCGAAAAGCGCTTCTGTAATCTTCATAAAACTGCGGCTATGGAATCAGTCGACAAAGATATTAAATTTATTTGATTTTTTCTTACGAAAATCCCTATGTGAAAAAGGAATTTATCGATCTCTTCACACTTCAGTCAAGACTGAAACAGGGGGGTGGAATCGCTTTTTCCTAAACGGGTGTGGATCTAGGCCGAAGTGAGTGCAATCAAGGCACGTAGCGGAGGCCATAATCTGGGGCTCAAAGTTCCATCAATGGCTCTATACTCTCCGTATCGAAGAAGCCAAGCAGATTATCCTCCGCAATCCTGGCGTAATATGTGCCGTGCTGAAATTGCAGAAAAATCTGAAAACTTTTTGTAAGATAATCGTGAGATGTGGGGAAAATGTGGGGAAAATCTTATATAAAAATGGCCTACAGGTATCTGTAGGCCATTTGCGTGTACCCGGAGCCGGGATCGAACCGGCACGGATTGCTCCACTGGTGTTTGAGACCAGCGCGTCTACCGATTCCGCCATCCGGGCTGGTGGGTTCATTGTCTGCCGGACGGACTCTGATGAAGTGCCGTACTGAGACTGAAACCTGAGCGGAAAGCCTAAGCTCACCGTTTGAGAAACACAAAGGTATCGGATTTTTCGGAAAATGCCAAATATTTCTTATCGCCGTTGACGTTATCTTAATGCATCTGAAGCGGTATGTTATATAATCATGACAAGATAGGCTCAAGTCACGGTAAAGATTCTTATATTTGTGTGATATAAACGGAAGGAACGATATGGAGCCAATCAATATATATTCGGGGAGCGAAGTGATAAGCCGCATTTATGTCGAGGAAGGAATTGAGACGCTGGAAGGATATCTGGAGGGATATCAGCATGTGTTCGTGGTGATGGATGGGGAAGTGGCCATGAAGTGCCCTGTGGCATATGAGGTGTCTCAGATGCTGAACCGGCGCGGTGTGCCGGGGATGCTGGTTGAGGCCACGGAGGAGGCTAAATGCATGGATACGGTGATGAACATATGCGGCTGGCTTCTGGATAATGGCGCAGACAGGGATGCATTGGTGCTGGCCATAGGAGGTGGAATCACCACTGACATGGTTGGGTTTGCGTCTTCCATATACAAGAGGGGAGTGCGGTTCGCACATATGCCCACGACCCTTCTCTCTCAGGTTGATGCGGCCATCGGCGGAAAGACAGGTGTCAATTTCGGAGGATATAAGAACATGCTGGGGACAATCCGCCAGCCGGAATTCACTTTCATATGTCCACAGGTGTTGGAGAGTCTTCCGATGGAGGCTTTTCAGGCAGGAGCCGCTGAGATGCTCAAGACGTTCATGATAGAGGATAACGGTCACTATCATGCAGCTGTCGACTTCCTTAAGCGGCTTACGGCAGATTTCATCGCCGTGTGTGAGGACGACTCGACACTCAGTTATCAGGAGGATAAGTGGCCGGAGGTGCTGGCTGCCAGACTTCACGAACTGACCCCTCTCATTGCTGCTGCAGTGAGAGTGAAGGCCGGAATCGTGAGCCGCGACCAGTTTGAAAACGGAGAACGTCGCAAACTGAATCTGGGTCACACATTCGCCCATGCCATTGAGTCCCTGTCACACAAATACCATAACGATATAGATCATGGACATGCAGTGGCGCTGGGAATGGTATATGCTGCACGCCTGGCAGAAAGATTGGAACTTGCTGAACCAGGTTTGGCTGCAGCTATTGAAAGAGATCTGGATGAGTCTCTGCTGCTGATAATCAATCCATATCCCCTCGAACGTATGGCAGGTGCTATGAGAAAGGATAAGAAGGCTGCAGACGGAAAGGTGCATTTCGTACTTCCGCGCTCGATAGGAGATGTGACGGTTCAGGACCTTACAGTGGATGAGGCTATAGGGTTGCTGTCATAGGAGACGTGTCCGGGCGAGGGGGAAATGAAGTCATTAACAGTGTAGAATATGATTTGTACGACTATACAGAACAGGAATGCGGAGCAGATAGTTCGGGCTCTGGAACGGTGTGAGATGGCCGAGATACGCCTTGACAGGTGCGAGCTGTCTTTCAGAGAAATAGAGGAGGTATTCACGGCTGATGTGCCTTTGGTCGCCACATGCCGCATAGCAGGGCTGGCGCAGAATGAACCGACACTTCAGGATCCTCAGTTGACAGAGCAGGGACGTGAAATAAAGGCTATGCAGATGGCCGAGAAGAGGCTTGTAAGGGCTATTGAGGCTGGAGCGCGTTATGTGGATGTCGAACTTGAGGCGCAGAAGCAGATGTCCAAGAGGGTACGTCAGGCGGCTCATGAAAACGGAACGGTCTTCATCAGGTCGTATCACGATTTTGAGGGAACCCCATCGCTGGAAGCTCTTAAGGCAGTAGTAGAGAAATGTGTCTATCATGGTGCCGACATGGTCAAGATCGTGACCATGGCCCATTCACAGGATGATGCGGAGAGGGTGATGGGCCTATATGACTGGTGCCGTGACGGAGAGCATGCGGACGAGAGGATCCGCGCTTTGGCAGATGGCGGTCTTGTGGCGTTCTGTATGGGTGATGCCGGTCGCGATTCCCGCCTGGAGTGCCTCAGGAGAGGTTCGCCATATACATATGCCGCCATGACGGAGGACGAAGCGGCAGCCCCAGGGCAGTGGGCTGCTGATGACATGAGCAAGGCGCTTTATGGTGATTTCTCTTTCATGGATATGGACTCTGCCGTGATGCCGTGTTCAAAGAGTTTTGCCCAGCGTGCTATAATTGCTGCTGCCCTTGCCGAAGGAGTTTCCCATCTGAGAGGATATACCCCTTGCGGCGATAACGAGGCTGCCCTTCAGGTCGCCCGTAATCTGGGTGCCGAGGTCACGGTAACTAATAATGAGGTGGTAATCAAGGGAATATCTGCGGAAGCAGGCGGTCTGGTCCTGCAGTCTGGAGCTGACGGAAACCCAAGTCTTCATGTGGGGGAATCCGGACTTCTGACCAGAATGGTGACTCCCCTGATGGCGCAGTTGAGCGAGTCTCCTGTCACATTGACTGGTGAGAAGACCCTCCTCGGACGTCCGCTCACCGGGGCGCGCGAGATAATGGAGGCTCTTGGTGCAGAAATATGTTCGCTTACTGACAATACAGACCCGGACACTCCCGTATCAGTGCCGCTCAAGGTGGCGGGTCCGCTCAAGGCAGGGCGTACAGAGATATCCGGAAAACACGGTTCCCAGATCATCTCAGGGCTGCTTATGGCGCTTCCGTTTGCCGACAGAAATTCCTCGCTTATAGTAAAGGAGCCCAAGAGCATCCCATATATGTTCATAACGCTTGAGGTCCTTAAGAAGTTCGGCATCAAGGTCGGAAACGAGATGCTTGGAGGTCGTGACTTCCTGGAATCCAATGGAGACTGGTCCCTCTGCACCGAGATGGTCTTCAAGGTCAAGGGAGGACAGAAATATAGGGCTGCCGATATGGATATTGAAGGAGACTGGAGTGCGGCGGCTAACTTCCTGGTGGCAGGAGCCGTATTCGGAAAGGCAGTGCTTAAAGGTCTGGATACCACATCGTTGCAGGCAGACCTTTCCATAATGGATATACTGATGGATGCCGGAGCCAGCCTCTCGCAGCTTGATGGAAACAAAGGAGACATTACAGTCCAACGTGCTCCTATGCGGGCATTCAACGTGGATGCATCCAACTGTCCGGATCTCTTCCCGATCATATCTGTGCTGGCGGCGTTCTGTCAGGGAACAAGCCGGCTGGCTGGAGTGGGACGTCTTGCCAACAAGGAGAGTGACAGGGCCAGGGCCATATTGGATATGCTGACTCAGATGGGTGTAAAGGCAGCCATCGAGGGGGATGAGATGTTGATAGAAGGCCAGAGCCTGGCTAAGAGGATACTCACAGGTGCGCTGCTTAAGGGTGGAGCATATACTTCCCATCACGACCACCGGATGGTGATGGCTCTGAAGGTCGCTGAACTGGGAGCTGACGGTCCGATAGAGATCGATGATGAGGGATGCGTCGCAAAATCCTTCCCGGGCTTTCAAGAGGCGTGGCGCGCAATCCGCTGAATATCAGGGGGATATAGGGTTTGGCTCGCATGGCGGAGACGTCGAGCAGAGAGGGTTAAAAGCTTGATGGATAGATAGTTAGTTGTCACGATAGATATAGTATATGAATACATTTGGCAGAAAATTCAGAGCAAGCATCTTCGGAGAGTCGCATGGCGAGCTCATCGGGGTGGTTTTGGACGGTGTTCCGGCAGGTCTGGAACTGGCAGAGGAGGACTTCATGGGTGATATCCTCCGCAGGAAGAGCGGTGCCAGGGGCACTACACCTCGCATCGAGGCAGACAAGCCAAGAATAGTGAGCGGAGTGTATGAGGGACATACGACAGGGGCTCCTCTGACCGTCATCTTTGAGAATACGAACACCAAGTCGAAGGATTACACTCTGTTTGCAGATATGCCACGTCCGGGACATGCAGACCTGACTGCTGCCCTCAAGTGGGATGACTGTCAGGACCCTCGGGGAGGAGGACATTTCTCCGGCAGGTTGACCCTACCTGTCGTTGCTGCAGGAGTGGTGGCAAAGAAGGTACTGAGGGATGCAACCATTCTGGATGACATGCCGGTAGGTGCTGTGAATGCGCGGATTGTGGAACTGGGAGGAGTGCCTCTGCCGGAAGAAACTGGTGGAACTCATATAACCCAGAGACAAGATGCCGTGAGGGATATCAATACTGCAGATGCGGGAACTGATGAAAGAACCGGTCTCTGCAGTGACAAACTCAGAGGTCAGGACACTATCCCTGCGGAATGGCAACAGGCGATAGATCAGGCAATCCAGGAAGGGGACAGCTTGGGTGCGGTGGTGGAGTGCGTGATCCCGTCCATCGATCCGGGATATGGAGAACCGTTCTGGGACAGCGTTGAGTCTATGATAGCTCATGCCGTCTTCTCAATACCTGGCGTTCGTGGCATCGAATTCGGAGACGGATTCAGGTCTGCCGCGATGAAGGGTTCGGAACATAACGACCCTATAGGAGCCGACGGACGCCCGACCAGGAACGGAGCCGGCGGAGTCAATGGAGGAATCACAAACGGAGCCCCTCTGACCTTCCGTGTCGCATTCAAGCCGACATCCAGCATAAGGAAACCTCAACAGACCTTCAACTTTGCCAAAGGTGAGATGGATACTCTCGAAGTTCCAGGCCGTCACGATGTGTGCTTTGCCCTCAGAACTCCGGT
Source organism: Bacteroidales bacterium (assembly GCA_017502125.1). Taxonomy (GTDB): domain Bacteria; phylum Bacteroidota; class Bacteroidia; order Bacteroidales; family UBA932; genus Cryptobacteroides. Next base: position 12,365 of record JAFVVN010000023.1, read on the forward strand.
TGTGGTGGAGGCAATGACCGCCATCGTCCTTGCAGACCTGGTCCTTCTGTCTGACAGGTGATTGGAAAAGACGGTAGAGTGTAAGTGCTTGATAACCAAAAGGAAACTGAAAATGGGGCTGACTAAAAAGTCATGATATGTCTCTGATAATTGAATATTTCAAGACATAGTCGGGGTTGACCTCACCGAATAACAAGAAAAAGGGGCTTGACTAATACTTTTTAGTCAGCCCCATTTCGTGTAATGTATCGTGGGACAGATAGTTGCCTTCCAATGATGATAAGTCTAAGGGCCTCTGCCGTTTATGCCAGTTTATGGATGGCAAGACCGCTGCGGAGCTTAGGCTCGAACCATGTGGTCTTCGGCGGCATGATGTTGCCTGAGTCGGCTATGTCCACCAGCTGTTTCATCGATACAGGGTAGAGAGCGAAGGCGACTGCCATCTCGCCGCTGTCCACGCGACGTGAGAGCTCGCCGAGTCCGCGGATTCCGCCCACGAAGTCGATTCGCTTGTCTGTACGCAGGTCCTTGATTCCCAGGAGCTTGTCCAGCACAAGGTTTGACAGGATGGTCACATCGAGAACCCCGATAGGGTCGTTGTCGTCGTAACGTCCTTCCTTGGCAACGAGGGAGTACCATTTTCCGCCGAGGTACATGGAGAACTCGTGAAGTCTGCCCGGCTTATAGATTCCTGCACCTTCTTCTCTGACCTCGAAGTCTTCGCCGAGAGCTTCCACCAGCTGCTCAGGAGTGAGCCCGTTCAGATCCTTGACCACGCGGTTGTAGTCGATGATCTTGAGCTGGCTGTCAGGGAATGCCACGGTCATGAACCAGTTGTATTCCTCCTCTCCGGTGTGGTTAGGATTCTGAGCCTTCTTCTCTGCTCCCACAAGGGCAGCGGCAGCCGTACGATGGTGGCCGTCAGCCACATAGAATGCAGGAATCTCGGCAAAGAGCTCGGTCAGGCGGTCGATGTCGGCCTGGTCGTCGATCACCCAGAAATGGTGTCCGAATCCGTCGGCTGCCACGAAATCATATTCCGGCTCCTCGATGATATATCTGTTCACGATGGCATCCACCTCGTCGTTGTCCGGATAAGAGAAGAACACCGGCTCGATGTTAGCGTTCTGGATGCGTACATGGATCATACGGTCCTCTTCCTTGTCCCTGCGGGTGAGCTCATGCTTCTTGATTGCTCCGCTGGCGTAGTCATCTGTGTGAGCGCATACCACGAGTCCGTACTGTGTGCGGCCGTCCATGGTCTGAGCATATACGTAATAATATGGCTTCTCATCCTGCACAAGCCATCCCTTCTCCTGCCATGCACCGAAGTTCTCGACAGCCTTGTCATATGCAGGCTGGCTGTGCTCGTCGATGATAGGGTCGAAGTCGATCTCCGGCTTGGTGATGTGGAGGAGGGATTTCTCGCCTGCCTCAGCCTTTGCTTCCACTGAATTGAGGACATCATATGGCCTTGCCGCCACTTCCTCAACATATTGTTTCGGCGGACGTACCGCCGCGAATGGTTTGATTCTTACCATGGTATAAAGATTCTTCGTCGCTTCACTCCTCTGAATGCCGATGTCATCCTGAGCGGAGCGAAGGATCTTCTGATTATTTGTTGACCTGGAATCTGGTGCATCCTGTCTCGAAGAAGGCAACTATCTGGTTAGCCGCTGCAAGACCTGCGTTCATATTGGCCTCTGCAGTCTCGGCTCCCATCTTCTTAGGGGTTGCATAGATCTGCTTTCCGTACTTCTCCTTAAGCTCCGCATAGGTCGCAGGAGCGATGTCCGTGGCATACTTGAGGTCAGGTCTTTCAGCCAGCGCCTTGTCCAGTCCCTCCTCGCATACAACCTCCTTGCGTGCCGTGTTGATCAGGCAGCCTCCCTTCGGCATCTTGGATATGAGGTTATAGTTTACGCATCCTTTTGTGAATGGAGTTGCAGGAATGTTCACGGACACGAAGTCACATGAACTGTAGAGGTGCTCAAGCGAGAATGTGGCCTTCCATCTCTGGTGCTTTTCCTTGATCTCGTTTGTATATATAACGACATCCATTCCCAGAGCGACAGCCTTCTTTGCCACGAGCTGTCCTATGTTTCCAAAGCCCTGGATGCCGAGTCTCTTGCCGCTGAGTTCGCATCCTGTACCAGGAGTGAACTGGTTGCGTGACATATAGAGCATCATGGCAATGGCAAGCTCAGCCACCGCATTGGAATTCTGACCAGGGGTGTTCTCTGCCACTATTCCGTGCTCAGTGCAGGCCTTGAGGTCGATGTTGTCATATCCTGCTCCTGCACGGACAACCACCTTGAGCTGCTTTGCTGCCTCTATGACTTCTGCAGTCACCTTGTCCGAACGGACAATGAGGGCGTCAGCGTCAGCCACTGCTGCAAGAAGCTGCTCCTTTTCCGTATATTTCTCAAGAAGTGCAAGTTCGTGTCCGGCACCTTCAACTATATCACGGATACCTTGCACAGCCGATGCTGCGAAAGGCTTTTCTGTTGCTACGAGTACTTTCATGACGGGTATATTGAGATCCCCGGTCATGCCGGGGATGACGATCCTACTATTTGTGTAACTGTTCGAATTCCTTCATGCAGTCTACGAGAGCCTGAACGCTTTCCTTAGGACATGCATTGTAGATTGATGCGCGGAATCCGCCCACAGACCTGTGACCTTTGATTCCCACCATTCCTCTTTCCTTTGCGAATGCCATGAACTCGTCCTGGAGGTCCTCATGACCCGGAGCCATCACGAAGCATACGTTCATGAGCGAACGGTCTTCCTTGGCAGCCGTTCCTACGAAGAGAGGGTTGCGGTCGATCTCGTCATAAAGAAGAGCGGCCTTCTCCTTGTTCATCTGATACACAGCCTCGACTCCGCCCTGAGCCTTGACCCACTTGAGGGTCTCGTTCATCACGAAGATAGGGAATACAGGAGGAGTATTGAACATCGAGCCTCCGTCAATATGTGTCTGGAGGTTGAGCATTGTAGGAATATAGCGGCTTACCTTGCCGAGAAGTTCCTTCTTCACGATGAAGAAAGTTACACCTGCAGGACCCACGTTCTTCTGGGCACCGCCATAGATCATCGCATATTTGCTCACATCCACAGGACGGCTCATGATGTCGGAAGACATGTCGGCGATGAGTGGAACAGGACAGTCGAGATCCTCGTGAATCTCGGTTCCGTAGATCGTGTTGTTTGTTGTGATGTGAAAATAGTCCAGATCTGCCGGAATCTCGTAACCCTTTGGAATATAGTTGAATGTGGTTTCTGCTGAAGATGCCACGGTCACTACGTTTCCAAGACCCTTGGCTTCCTTCTGTGCCTTCTTTGCCCAGACTCCGGTCTCAAGGTATCCGGCCTTGTTCTCAAGGAAGTTCATCGCCACATAGAGGAATCCCATGCTTGCGCCACCGCCGAGGAATACCACTTCGTGAGTGTCCGGAATATTCAGGAGCTCCTTCCAGAGTGCACGGCACTCGTCCATTACCGCATCCCACTCCTTAGACCTGTGTGAAACGCAGATTACAGGCATTCCTGTACCCTTGAAATCCTTGAGTGCCTCCACTGCAGCGTCCACTGCCTGCTGTGGCAGTACGCATGGGCCGGCGTTGAAATTGTGAACTTTTTTCATGTTACTGTCTTATGTGTTAGTTAATATTTTTAATCAATAAGGCTCTAAAGGTAATGAATTATTTTAAAATGCGTGCTTTATGTCTGTGGATTTTTCGCAAAAATGGCATAAAAGTGAAATATTGTTATCCTTTTCTATCGTAGCGAACCTTGTCTGGATAGGCTGATGATTGGTCACACATTTCGGGTTGCGGCACTTCGCTATGCCCACAACCTCCTTCGGCATGGAGAGCTTCTTCTTCTCCACCACCTTGAAGTCACGGATGACATTCACAGTCGCCTGAGGAGCGATCAGAGCCAGTTTGTTGAGCTCCTCATCCTCAAAGAACTTGTCCTCTATCTTGATGATGCCCTTGCGACCCTGGGCCTTGCTGTTGAGGTTGATTCCGATGGTGATCTGGTTCGCGATGTTTTTGAGGTTGAGCAGGTCAAGTGCCCTGTATACATTGTCCGCAGGAATATGATCCAGTACGGTACCATTCTCCAATGCGCTTACTACCAATTCTTTACGTGTCATATGAAATATATGTTTCCTCACTCGCTCCGCCTGTCATCTCGAGCGAAGTCGAGAGATCAGTTTAACGATAACCTAAAAGATATGAAATGATGGCCATGCGGACATAGAGTCCGTTCTCTGCCTGCTTGAAATAATATGCATGAGGATTGTCATCGACATCCTGGTCTATCTCCGTCACTCTTGGGAGCGGATGCAGGATCTTCATGTTTTCCCTCACCTCGGAGAGCATTGATGCTTCGAGACGGTATACATCCTTCACTCTCTCATATTCCATCGGATCGGTGAACCTCTCCTGCTGCACACGGGTCATGTAAAGTATGTCGCAGTCGTTCATATGTTCCTCCAGTGATGTGGTCTCTATATATTCGATGCCCTTGCTGTCGAGGAAGTCCTTGTATTCCTGCGGCATCTTGAGCTCTTCAGGGGCAGTGAAGATGAACTTAGGGTTGAAATGGGACATCGCCTGAAGGAGAGAGTGAGTGGTACGGCCATATTTCAGGTCTCCTACCATGTTGATTGTCAGACCCTCCAGGGTTCCCTGGGTCTTAAGGATGGAGTACAGGTCGAGAAGGGTCTGCGAAGGATGCTGGTTGGCTCCGTCTCCGGCATTGACCACCGGAACGGATGCCACTTCCGAAGCATAGCGTGAACTACCTTCAAGAGGATGGCGCATGACTATCATGTCCACATAGTTGGAAACCATCATGATGGTGTCCTTCAGGGTCTCTCCCTTGCTCTGGCTGGTGTTGGTCGCGTCAGAGAAACCTATCACCTTGGCTCCCAGACGGTTGATTGCAGTCTCGAAACTGAGCCTTGTTCTGGTGGACGGCTCGAAGAACAGGCTGGCTATCACCTTGCCTTCCAAGAATTTCTGCTCCTTGTTCTTTTCAAACTCCTTTGCGGTTTCAAGTACATGCAGGATCTCCTCCTTTGTGAAATCCCTGATTGAAATCAAACTCTTTTTGCTCATATATAGATGTATTTATACTATCTCGTCATTCCCGACCTGTCTCGTCATTCCCGGTCATTCCCGACTTGTCTCGTCATTCCCGACCTGATCGGGAATCTATATTTCCTCCACATTGCACCCTTCCACATCCCCCATCCTCTCCAGGAAGGTCTCCACCAGTGAAAGCCTGACTGTCGTGTCTATGCTGCACTCCATGTCGAACTTCTGGTTCCTCTGCTCCAGCCCCATGTCCTTGAGCACCTTCATCACCGAATTCATGCTCATATATCCGAAATGTATCCTGAATATCTTCGAGGCAATCTTCTCCACGATCTGTGCATTGGCTATCGCATCTGCCGTCGATGTCTTATATGCCCGGATCAGTCCCGGGATTCCCAGTTTTATGCCGCCGAAATACCTTACGACCACCACCAGAATGTCGCTCAGCCCGTTCGAGTCTATCTGCCCGAGCACCGGCCTGCCGGACGATCCCGACGGTTCTCCGTCGTCATTCGCACGGAACTTGTCGCCCTTATATCCCAGGCGGTATGCATATACATGATGCCTCGCGTCGTAGTACTCCTTCTTGAGTGCAGCGACTATTTCCTTCACTTCTTCTTCTGTTTCAACGGGATATGCATGGGCAATGAATCGGCTTCCATTGTCCTTGAAAAGACCACGCGCTTCTTCCGCTATGCTCTTGTACGAATCCTGGATCTGAGTGTTGTCCATACCGAAAATCAAAATTAGTGATTTTTTAGTTGATATTGAAATTTTTTGTTGGCTGAAAGAAAAAATATTATCTTTGACATCGCTTCCAGGGAGTCTGGGGGCTGATTTTTTGAAAAGACTATTCTAACTGATTATGATACTGAAATATAGAGTTTCTCTTCCCGGACTGAAGGGATTTGCAAGAGTTTATGAGGTCAAGGCATCCACATCTCTCTACAGCCTGCACAAGCAGATGAGGGCGGATATGGATTTTCCACAGGACCAGGTCGTGCTTTTCAAGGCCTTTGATGCTGCTGGAAATGTGGCTGCGCGGTACAGTGTATTCCAGGACTTCGGTTTTGGAACCATAGATAATGTCACGGCCGGTGAGGTCCACAAGAGGGGAGAGGACAAGTTCATATATTTCTATGACACAACCAATGTGAAGAGCGTCATTGTCACATTCGACGGAGAGGGTGAGGAACGCCGTAATGCCATATATCCTCTTCTTGTGGAGACCAAGGGCCCGAATCCGATAGAGTTCGAGAACGGCTATGTGGCCTTTGAGGACCTTCCTGACGACAAGAAGAAGGATCCGGATGACGATGACTTCGACGATGATGATGACATCGATGTCAGCGAAGACGACGAAGATGACGAGACCGAGGAAATATATGGTGAAGACGAAGACTGAGCGTGAATCGTAGGCTGATTATAATTCTGGGTCCGACCGCTGTAGGCAAGACTGACTACAGCATCGAGACCGCGCTCAGATACGGCTCCCCGATAATTTCCTGCGACTCCCGTCAGATATATAAGGAAATGTCCATAGGCACGGCTGTGCCTTCTGCTGAGCAGCTTGCGGCTGTTCAGCATTATTTTATTCATTCCCACACGGTTACTGAACTGTATACGGCTGGAAAATATGAACTGGAGGCTCTGGAACTGATAGACCGTCTCTTTGATGAGGGACATGAGACCCTCGTCATGGCCGGTGGTTCAGGATTCTATATTGATGCTCTGGTGAACGGTCTGGATGATTTCCCTTCCGCAGACCTCCAGCTAAGGAATGAGCTCATGACCAGGCTTAAGGAGGAAGGCGTGGAAAGCCTCAGGCAGGAGCTCCGCCATCTTGACCCCGAAAGCTATGCCGTCATTGACATAGCCAACGGGCAGCGTGTGGTTAGGGCTCTTGAGGTCTGTCTGATGACAGGAAGACCGTTCTCGTCGTTCAAGACGAACCCGTCCAAGAAAAGGGACTTCGAGATCGAGAAGATAGGACTGACCCGTCCTCGTGAGGTCCTGTATGACAGAATAAACCGCCGTGTCGTCCAGATGATTGATGAAGGACTGGTGGACGAGGTGCGGGGACTGACGCAGTATCGTGATCTGGCGGCTCTCAAGACTGTGGGCTACAAGGAGATATTCGACTGGTTCGACTACAGGGACGGGCGGGTGTCTTCAGAGGGATGGCTGCCTACCATGCCGGGTGACGGACCTGTCACATCGCTGGACCGCGCCGTGGAACTGATTCAGAGGAATACCCGTCACTATGCCAAACGCCAGCTCTCATACTGGGGCCGTGACAAGGATATACGATGGATGGAGATATAGGAAGAATATGATGCATATAATGAAAAACCGGGTCTGAATCGCTTTCAGACCCGGTTTTGACTTGAAACGAAGAATCTCGCCAGATTATTTCTCTTCCTTAGGAACGAACTTGCCCACCTTGAGGACCTCAACGTCGAAGATGAGAGTTGAGTTAGGCTCGATGCTGCGGTTTCCTCTTTCACCGTATGCAAGCTCTGCAGGGATGTAGAGAGTTGCCTTTCCGCCCTCGCCGAGGAGACCGAGACCCTCTGTCCAACCCTTGATCACGCGGTTAGCCACGAACTGTGTCGAATCGTTCTCGTCGAATACTGTTCCATCGAGGAGAGTACCCTTGTAGTTGACCCATACAGTGTCCTGTGGAGCAACCTTCTCAGCAGCACCCTCAGCCACGATAGTGTACTGGAGACCGCTTGCTGTTGTGTCTACGTTAGCCTTCTTTGCATTTGCTGCGAGGAACTCCTTGCCCTTTGCGAGGTTGACAGCAGCCTTGTATGCCTGCTTCTTTGTGATGAATCCGTTGAGGATGCGGCCCATGTCGTTAGGGTTGATCTTGAACTGCTCGCCGAAATCAGGGTCATATGGAGTACCCTCAGCGTCGAGGAATGCCTGCATACCCTTCTTTACCTCAGCCATATTGATCTCGTTGAGGTTCTCTGCGAAGTTATTGCCCTTGAGGAATGAACCGAAGTTGACACCGATGAGGTAGCTTACAGAGTCAACCTCTGCGGCAGTAGGCATCTCAACATCAACCTTAGGATCGTTCGAGCTGTTGCATGAAACTGCAAGTGCTGCGACTACTGCAGCTGCTGCGAAAAACTTGATTGCTTTCATTGTCTTAAATATTTTATTGTTAATAAATTTCAATACAGCCTGCAAATATAATGATTTTTTTGATTCATAGCTCTTTTGACCGGCAAGTTGTGGGTGTCGCTCCCTGAATCTCCCGCCAGACGGAGAAAAATCTGAGAAAAAGTTTTTGAAATCTCAAGAAAATTGCGTTAACTTAGTATGCTAAAACATTTGAATCATGACGATCGACTCTGCATTGCTCCATGCCAAACTGAAGGAATTTTTCGGATTTGACTCTTTCAAGGCCGATCAGGAGCGTATCATCAGACACCTTGTGGACGGCAACAATGCCTTTGTGCTGATGCCGACAGGTGGAGGAAAATCCCTCTGCTACCAGCTGCCTGCGCTTGTGATGGAGGGCACTGCCATCGTCGTGTCGCCGCTGATTGCCCTGATGAAGAACCAGGTGGATGCAATCAGAGGATTCGTCGCAGGAAACGACGGCATAGCCCACTTCCTTAACTCGTCTCTGAACAAGGCGCAGATAGCCGAGGTACGCAATGACCTGCTTTCAGGTGCGACCAAACTGCTGTATGTGGCTCCCGAGTCCTTGACCAAGGCTGAGAATATCGCCATGCTCAAGGAGATCAGGATATCCTTCTATGCGGTGGACGAAGCTCATTGCATCTCCGAGTGGGGCCACGATTTCCGTCCCGAATACCGAAGGATAAGGAACATCATAGAAGATATATCAGTCGCTCCTATAATCGCCCTGACTGCTACAGCCACGCCAAAGGTGCAGAGTGATATAATAAGGAACCTCGGGATGACTGATGCGACTGTCTTCAAGTCATCGTTCAACCGCCCGAACCTATATTACGAAATCCGCGACAAGTCTGACCCGAAGAGGGATATAATAAAGTATATAAAACAGAATCCGGGCAAGTCCGGAATCATATACTGTCTGAGCAGAAAGAAGGTGGAGGAAATGGCGGAGCTGCTGAATATCAATGGTATAAAGGCTGCGCCATATCATGCCGGACTCGATGCCAAGACCCGTGCCGAAAATCAGGACAGGTTCCTTATGGAGGATGTGGACGTGATTGTGGCCACCATCGCCTTCGGAATGGGAATCGACAAGCCGGATGTCAGGTTCGTCATACATTATGACATACCGAAGAGCATCGAAGGATATTATCAGGAGACCGGCAGGGCAGGCCGCGACGGCAAGGAAGGACAGTGCATCACTTTCTACAGTTACAAGGACATACAGAAACTGGAGAAGTTCATGCAGGGCAAGCCTGTGGCCGAGCAGGAGATCGGAAAGCAGCTCCTTATGGAGACTGTGGCCTATGCGGAGTCCAACACTTGCCGCAGAAAGCTTCTTCTGAGCTACTTCGGTGAGGACTATCATGTGGATAACTGCGGAGCCTGTGACAACTGCCTGCATCCTAAGAGGCAGTTCGACGGACGCGAGGAAATGTCTCTGGTCATCGAGCTCATCCAGTCTCTTCCGGAGCATTTCAAGATGGAGCACATCGCCAATATCCTTGCCGGCGAGAGCAACTCGATCATCAAGTCATACAAGCACGACAGACTGGAGCTCTTCGGTGCGGGCAAGGACCATTCGGTGCGGTTCTGGAGTGCTGTCATCCATCAGGGACTCATCCTTCATCTCCTTCATAAGGATATAGAATCCTACGGACTTCTGTCTGTGACAGCCGAAGGTCTCAAGTTCTATGAGAACCCATATGAGCTGATGTTGACAGAAGACAGGGAATTTGCTGAAGGTGAGGATGATGACGACGAAGTTGCAGGCGCATCTGTACGTGGCGGCGGTGGGGGAGACGAACAGCTTCTCGCCATGCTGAAGGAACTCCGTCGTGAGGTTGCGAAGAAGCGCAATCTCCAGCCTTGGGTGATCTTCGGCGATCCGTCCCTTGAGGATATGTCCATCATGTATCCTATAACCGTCGACGAACTCAAGAACTGTCAGGGAGTCGGTGAAGGAAAGGCACGCAAGTTCGGAAAGCCGTTCCTGGATCTGATTGCCAGATATGTGGAGGAGAATGAGATAGACCGTCCGGACGACTTTGTCATGAAGTCCATCGTGAACAAGTCCGTGAATAAGGTGTTCATCATCCAGAGCGTGGACAGAAAGCTGCCTCTTGAGGACATTGCCGATGCCAAGGGAATGGATATGGAGGAACTTTTAAGCGAGATCGAGGCTATTGTCTATTCCGGCACCAAGCTCAATCTTGACTACTACATCGAGCAGACTCTTGACGACGATGTGGTGGATGAAATATACGAATATTTCCATGACGAAGCAGAGTCTGATTCCCTCGAGGTGGTGATGGAAGACCTTCGCGACGATTATGACGAACTTGAGGTCCGTCTGGTCCGCCTGAAGTTCCTCTGTGAAGTGGCCAACTAATCAGTGACACCGTCACGAAGCTCCGGATACTGGTCCTGGACAGGCTGAGTGCCGCCGGTGTTGTCGACTATGGCCAGATTGGTGTTCTTCTCGCTTGAGGTGAAGCGCATCAGCCACCATCCGTCATCAGCGGGCATGTTGAAGCGGAACGCAGCAGGGAAGTTGCTCGAAGCGTCGTGGAAACGTACCAGAGGCTTGTTCAGGCGGCGCGTGTCGTTGTTCGAGAACCCCTCTCCCCAGAGCTCCACCCTTCGCTGGAACCAGATCTCATCCTCGATGGTCCTGCCTCCCGCATCAGCGGAATATGCCGGATCGCGATAGGTCTTCACGAAGTCTTCAAGAATCTTCCTTCCTTCTGCGGTCTGACCGGACTTTACCAGTCCCTCTGCCTGGATCAGAATCATTTCCTCTGTTCTCATGAAAGGCCAGTCCTCGTCATTGCTGGTCCCTCCCACCGAGAACATGCCGAACTTGACATTGGTGTAAGGCAGGAAAGGTGTCTTCACATTGTCTATTTCCAGAGGCCCGACAGCGTCCCCGCTCACCCCGTTCCATGTCACCGATTCCAGAAGAGGCGAGGTCAGATTCTCGTCCACCCACCAGCCCTTACGCACGTCAGTTTCCGGAATCTTGTCGTACAGGAGTCTGTTGCAGCAGGAATATACTTGTGTTCCTGCAGAATATCCGTCTCCTGAGAACGATCTCAGCCATGCGCTGGATGTCGCGTACGGATTCTGCATGGCCACATCTGTCTGCATGTCGTATCCCCAGATCCAGTTGTGTTCGTCAATGTCATATAGGAAAGGCACAGATGCCTCCGCCATTGAAGCCGGCATATATCCTTCCGCTGCCTTTGCGGCATCAGATGCGGCCAGTGCCCATTCCTGCATGTTCAGATAAGCCCTTGCGCGGAGGCCATAGGCCACCTGACGGTCAATGCGTGACTTGTCTGTGCGGACATAGCCCTCAAGATTCTCTATCGCATAAGTGAGGTCGGAAATGATGAGTTCATATATCTGCGAGACGCTTGCTCGTGGATTGTTTGTGAAGTCCGTGGTGGTTTCCGTAACCATCGGCACGCATGGCTTGTCTGCTCCTCCTGCCGCATGGCTGAACTGGAAATATGGAGCCAGATTGAGGTAGGAGAATGCGCGGATGGCGCGGGCCTGGGCAATCTTGTATATGGCCTCCTGGTCCTGGGTGTCGGCAGGATAAGAGGTTATGACCTCGTTAGCAGCGGCTATCTCATTATAGGGGGCTGCATAACGCACATACGGATTGGCATAATCGGCGTACCTGGAAGTCAGCAGACCGCATGCGCTGAACCAGTTGTATCCGCTGTTGGCCAGAACCATGTCTGCGGCTTCAATATCGTTTGAGAATCCGATCATCAGGAAGCCCCAGTCATCAGGTCTTCCGCTTCCGAATACGCTTTCAGGCGCACCCAGTTTGGTGAACATTCCGTTGAAGGAGGCATTGACTCTGGACGGGATGGTCCGGTTGGTCTCCATAACCTGGGAA
>JAFVVN010000071.1 GCA_017502125.1 Bacteroidales bacterium
ACGATCTTGAAGTCCATAGTTGTGTCAACATACTGATCGTAGTCGCGGATAGGCTTGATGTCGATCTGTGAACCTGGGAGGAATGCCTCGATTCCGAATACGTCCACGATCATACCACCCTTGGTGCGTGTCTTCACGTAACCCTTTACGATCTCGTTTGCATTGAATGCAGCATTTACCATATCCCAAGAACGGAGCTGGCGTGCCTTCTTGTGTGAAAGGATAAGCTGTCCTTTCTTGTCCTCTGTGTTCTCAACGAACACCTCAACCTTGTCACCTACAGCGAGGTCCTGGTTGTAACGGAACTCAGGAGCCATGATGACACCTTCGCTCTTGTAGCCGATGTTCACGATAACCTCTCTCTTGCTGATGGCTGTAACAACGCCCTCAACAACTTCACCCTCAACTACCTTAGAGAGTGTCTGGTTGTACTGCTCAGCGATTTCCTCTACTGATGCACCGTAAACATCGTCGTTCTCGAACGCATCCCAGTCGAAGTTCTCTGGAGCGACTGAAGCGTTAAGAACGCTCTTCTTGGTTTCTTCTACTGCTGGAGCTACCTCAGGAGTAACCTCAGCAACTGTCTTGTTTTCTTCCATGATTAAATTTTGAAAAAACAAACTAGTGGGTTAAACATTATTTATTGTGCCTTGCCTGAGCGACTTACATAAAGAAAGCGCGCCTTCGGTCTAAAAGCGCGCAAAAATATGGATAATTTTCGGAATTTCAAAGAGTTTCGTCAGAATTTGCGTCTATCAGAAACTGCTCATCACTCTGACGCCGCCCCGACTGTCCATTTGCCGTCAGCGCCCTGCACAGCCAGATATCCATCAGCCAGATAGTCAGTCGGATCCTCCAGATAGGTTCCGCCGGTGACCTTTATGGTTACGAGGGACTTGTCATAATCCCCATAGCTGTAGAAGCCCCATGCTCCGTTGAAGGTGCCTCCGCTGATATTCAATGTCTCGATATTGGTCTTGTTGGAGCCGCCGGTGAGAGCTATATCTCCGTTGAAGGTACCGCCGCTGACATCGATCAGCACATTCTTCATATCGTTGCCGTAACTATAGGAATACACAGCCTGATTATATGTCTGGTCGGCACTGGTCAGAGTACCACCTGTGACAGTGAGTTTCATGATCGGAGCCACGGCAGCATTGTTCGAGGCCAGCTGGATCCAGACAGCCCTGTAGCCTGTTATGGTTCCTCCATTGACTGTCACATCAATCTCACCCGCACTGCCGTTGAACATTCGGACAGCGATGTCTCCTCCCGACTGCGTCAGCACACTCCCCTCGTTGACAACAAGCTTTGCACCGGCGTAATTATCAACCACATACGATGCCCCGCCCTTTCTTGTCTTATTCTCCAGAAAGGCATTCTCGACTGTCAGAGTCCCTTCATTCCGGACGGTGTTGTTGGCATAGCCCGGATAGTCAGGAAGTCCGTCTTCTCCCCACTGGGTGTCCGGTGTGGTGGCAGCAAAGGCAAGGGTTCCGTTCTTCACGGTCAGATCCGCTCCTTTCTTCACAGCCAGCAGATAGGAAGTCGATGCAGATGTCGCGGTGTCCGAGACAGTCTTGCCGTTCAGGTCAAGAACCGCCGTCTTGCCTGATGCAAAGACTACTGGAGCATCCAAGGCTATATTCCTAACAAGTGTGATGGTCTGATTGTCCACAGCATCTAACGCAGCCTGAAGAGAGCCGTATGGAGTTCCGGCAATCTCAGCGACATAATCCAAGGCTGCGTTTCCCCTCTTAGGAGTCTTCCGGCTCACAGTCTGGTCTGTCCACGTCTTGGTCAGGAGGGACACATCACCGTCCTTCACTTCAGCTGTTATAGATCCATAATCCCCCACAGGAGCAGGTATATAGAACGCTCCGCTATCGCCAGGGATGTTGTTGGAGAAATTGATTGTAACCGTATTGCCTTCATTATCATCCGTTTCAATGACAGGTGTATCGGCCGAAAGATCGACAATAAATTCTCCCGTAATCCTTCTGTCAGCAGTGAAGATGAACTTCATGTCATCCCCGCCTGCAGGAATATTGTCCACGCTGATCTTGAAAAAACTTGCAAGATGCCCGAGCACGGAACTTCCGTTCTCTATCCTGCCTGCCATCGGAGGGTTGAAGCTGTTCGCCTCCTCTTCAATGGATGCATAGGCATATGTCGATGGAAGGACATAGGTGAGCTGACCGCGATCCATCACGTGAGTTCCATATGGATAGACGACATAATCGCCCATCTCTTCTTCGAAATCTCCGGTAAAGACTCCAGATGCCTGTCCCTGATATCCGTCGTTCAGGGTCATCTCCTTGAATCCGTTCTCGGTAAGCACCCCAATCTTGTCACCCTTATGCCAATAAAATGAATTATTCTCGTCGAAGCCGACACGGGTCTGCGGATATCCGCCCACTCCCACCTGCAGGGTCTTGAGGGAGCTGCCACGTTCTGGCATATAGTCATCCTGTAGTTCATTCCTCTGACATGAAACTGCCAGAGCTGCCATGGCAAATGCCATGATATATATAATCCGTTTCATAATCTCTCTTACATATTTTCCCATTCATTCACTCCTTCTCCAGTAAGGCTGGCACTAAGCACTGCCTGTTCGGTCTGCATTTCCATAACCTCCGTTTTCGGAGTCTCATATATCTTCCCGGTTTCCATAGTTCCTATCTTTTAAAACATTCATTATTCACACATGAATTTCTCTGCAGGAAAAATCATGACCGATACTATTCAAACGGAATACCAAAACACAGGAAGCTCAACACACCATGCACCCAAGTCACTCAGAATCAACACAATAGGAAACCATAATCATGAACACACATGGCAATATATGTACTGAGAGGCAAAAACCGATTGATTTTTGCCTCTCAAAATTCTTTTATAGGAAAATGCCTGATCTAGAACATCTTACGGCTTTTGAACACCCAGAAGACCACCAGGGTAGAGATGACCATGAGGACAAGGGCGAGGATCCAGGACCAGGCCGAGGTTCCGAACCACCCGAAGCTCACGTTCATTCCGAAGAAGCTGGCTATCAGGGTCGGAGGCATGAGCATCAGGGACACGAGGGTGAACACCTTCATGATCTTGTTCTGGTCGAGGTTGATGATACCGAGAACGGTGTTCTGCAGATACTCCAGACGCTCGAAACCGAAGTCAGTGTGGTTGATCAGCGAAGATATGTCCTTAAGGAGGACATTCAGACGGGACTGATATTCCTTTGGATAGTTCGAACTCTTGAGGATGCTGGAGATAACCCTCTGCTTGTCTATGATGTTCTCGCGGATGAGCATCGTGTTCTCCTGCAGGAGGTTGATGTCGATGAGGAATTCCTCACTGATGTCCTCTCCCACACTCACCTTCCTGTTGTACTGGTTGATTTCCTTCGAAACCAGCTCCACCATATCGGCATCAAGGTCGATACGCTGTTCCAGGATACCGAGAAAGACGATATGTCCGGAATGATATATCTTAGGGAAGGCTATCAGGCGGCGCTGAAGATCCGTGAAGCTCCTCAGAGGGCTCTCGCGGAGGGTGGTCAGGATATTGTCGGTCAAGATGAAGGACACTGTCTCCTCAGTATATTCGTCCGGTCCGGGAATCAGGAAGCTCGTGTTGGCGAATATGGCTTTCTCCGTCTCAGAAAAACGTGATGAAATCTCGATCTCTTCCGCCTGGGCACGGTTCTGGATCGTGGTTCCGAGATATGATTCAGTGGCCCTCTTCTCCTCGCCGCTTGGGGAGAAAAGGTCGATCCATACTATATCATCATAAGGGATAGTAGCGAAATCGGTCTCCGACTGAGAAACCATCATCTGTCCGTCTTTCTTGTAGAAGATCTCTATCATACCTCGTCCGTTTTAAGTTCCGGCCCAGTCGTCGGAACGAGTGAATATCCACGAAACAGGCTTGCGCAACAACACGCAAGCCTGCAAATTTATCCTTTTTACATCACTTTACCAAAAATAATTTTCGTCTCCCCTCCGACTGACCGGTCTGAGGAGGAAATTATGGCTTGAAAATCTGACGATTGACTATCGAGCGGCCCAGAGTGAGCTCGTCAGCATACTCAAGGTCATCTCCGAAACCGAGTCCGCGGGCAAGGGACGAAACCTTCACGCCGTACTGCGATATCTGCCTATATATATAAAAGGAAGTGGTCTCCCCCTCGACATCGCCGCTGAGAGCCAGGATGACTTCAGCCTCAGAGCCGCCCTGCCCGGGAGCATCTGCCTCGAAAAGAGCTTCAGGAGAAACAAGGTCAGCCACACGGCCGACAAGTTCCCTGATGGTCAGGTCGGATGGGCCGATGCCGTTTATCGGTGATATTATTCCTCCGAGGACATGGTAGACACCGCGGTACTGCCCCGTGTTCTCTATACTCATCACGTCGCGCACACTTTCCACCACACAGATGGTCCTGTGGTCACGTGACTTGTCCGAACATATCGAGCACACATCATCATCAGAAATCATCCTGCAATCCTTGCAGTATTTCACATCATCGCGCAGATGGCTGATGGCTGAAGTGAAATGATGGACATTCTCCTGAGGCTGCTTCAGAAGATGCAGAGCAAGACGCAGAGCACTTCTGCGCCCGACTCCCGGAAGGGAACTTATTGCATCTACTGCCTCTTCAAGCAGTTTGGACGGGTAGTTTTCCTTATATGACATGGCCGTGTCGTTTCCAATGTATATATCCGTAAATGGCAGAAAGGGTATATGCAGCATAAAGTGCTGTCATCCACCACATTCCTTGAGTGGCACAAAGTATGGTGCTCATTGTGTCGGCCACAATCCACAGCCACCACTGCTGGATGTAGGAACGAACCAGCCACCATGTTGCCACAGCACTCAGGACTGCAACTCCGGAATCCAGATATGACATCGGATTCTCGAGAAGTTCCATGATCTGAGCCAAGCCCCATGTGCCGGCCGCGACTACCAGTGCACTCACTATGACGGTAGTGCGTCCGAGCCTGTTCAGATGGATTGTCGGAGCATCCTTCTTGCGGTTCCTTTCAGCCTTCAGTTTCTGTCGGTCCCTTCCCCACTGCCAGAGACCTACGAAGGAAGTGACGAGATAGTAGGTGTTCAGACCTAAGGAAGCATAGAGTCCCTGACGGAAAAAGACCCACATGGCCGCCAGACTCGTTGCGATTCCGACGACCCACATGAAGTTCTTCTGCCTTATTTCAAGAACTATATATATCACCCCCGTGACGAGGGTGAAGATTTCCATAAAATCCATCGCTCGAATATATTTCGTGCCTACGCTCCTAATTGTTCAGGATCCTACCGACAAGTTTAGAGGACCTTGATGAGTTCGACAACGAACTTCAGGGTTGCGTATGGAGGGATTGCACCTGGAGCTCCGTGCTCACCATATGCAAGATTGTATGGGATATAGAATTCATACTTGGAGCCCTCGCTCATGAGCTGAACACCCTCTGTCCAGCCTGCAATCACCTGGTTCAGGCCGAACACAGCAGGCTCGTTGCGGTCATATGAACTGTCGAACTGAACACCGTTCAGAAGAGTACCTGCATAGTGGCACTTGACCTTGTCTGTAGCCTTAGGCTTCTTGCCGGTACCCTCAGTGAGCACCTTGTACTGAAGACCGCTCGGGAGAGTCACCACACCTTCCTGCTCTGCATTGAACTTAAGGAAAGCCTCACCTTCCTCACGCATTGCAGCGCTCATAGCTTCCATTTCCGCCTTCTTCGCAGCCTCAAGTTCAGCAAAATACTTGTCAAGAAGCTGACCGGCCTCCTGGAACGAAACCGCAGGCTCGGAACCTGTGAGTATAGCCTTCACTCCGGCTACAAAATCGTCAAACTCTATAGACATGATGCCAGACGACATCATATTGTGGGCTATGCTCATGCCCAATGCATAACTGTTCTTATCCATCATTTATGATTTTTATTGATATTTTCCGGTATTTCTGCCACAGGCACCCGTTTTTCAGGATACCGTATGGCACTTTCGTGACCGTCAGGCTCAAAAAAGCCCCAAAACATGTCGGACGGTGGTCAAAACCGGCATTTCTGCCCGTTTTTGGGAACCGACAGGCAGAGTTTTGCCTGTTTTTCTGCCTGATGGTGCCGGTTTTACGGGATTTTGCCCGTTTTCAAGAACCGACAGGCAGAGTTTTGCCCGTTTTCATGTATGACGGTCGGGGTGCAAAGATACAAAGATTTATTTATATCGCGGGGCGGTAAAAATTTCCATTGGAATCCCTTGACAATGAGGGTCAGCGACGGGGATGATGCTCGAGAATGACCTTGTGCCATGTCGAGCTCTCAAGATGGGTATATATTTCAGTTGTCGTGATGCTCTCGTGACCGAGCATCTCCTGGACCACACGCAGATCAGCGCCGTGCTCCACAAGATGGGTCGCAAAGGAATGCCGGAAGGTGTGAGGAGAGATTTCCTTACGCACATCTGCAAGCAGAGCCTGGGTCTTTATCATCTTGAAGACGGACTGCCGGCTGAGCTGACGCCCGAACCTGTTGAGAAAGACAAGGTCATCCGACACCTGGTCATATGGAACTGGTCTGACCTCGAAATATGCCTCCAGGGCCTCCTTGGCCATGTCATTCACGGGAACAAGCCTTTCCTTGTCTCCCTTTCCGACAACCCTTATGAAGCCCTCTTTCAGATACAAGGCTGACATCTTGAGCCCGACAGCTTCCGACACACGGACACCGCATCCGTATAGGACCTCCAGAATGGCCCTGTCCCGCAGTCCCTGCCATGTGGAAAGGTCCACCGAATCCATCATTGCAAAGACCTCTTCCTCGGACAAGACCTCGGGGAGGTATCTTCCGAGTTTGGGCATATCCACCCTGTCACAGGGATTATCCTTGATCATCCCCTCCATTACCATCCACCCGAAGAAGGAACGGAGCGAACTCAGAAGACGGGCCTGCGAGCGGCGTGAAAGTCTGGGACGGGAGGCCAGATATTCAGACACATCCTCAGCAGAAAGGAGTTCTGCTGGAGCCTTGAAGAATTTCAGAAACTTCTCCACATCAGAACAGTACGATGCCACAGTATTCTGTGACATCGCACGTTCTATACGAAGATAATCGCTATAATCCTTTACAAGTTTCATTAAAGGGTAGCATACTTTCTGCCATACTCAAGGTGCTGGCCAAGATAATCATCAGCATACTCGATCTTATAGTCAACCACCTCTCCGTTCTTCTCCACCGGAACTATTGTCGGATTGAGGAAACCGCCGTATGGCTTCAGACCGAGGGCAGCATAACGCTCCTTCACCTCCTTGTGAAGCTCCGGATCGATGTTCACGGCATATCTCTCGACAAGGGCCTGTCCTGCCTCGAAGTCACCCTCTGACTTGATCCTCTGGACCTCTGCGAGAAGCTGGGCAAAAAGATCGCGGAGCTTCTCATAATCGTTCACGACGAAATATGTCTTGCCGTCACGCACCTTCTTTTCGATCACATTGTCTGCCGCACCTTTTTCATAGCACCAGTCAGCAATGAGCTTGCGGTTCTGCATATGGGCCTCAGTGTTCTTCTTGCCGAGTTCGATGCGGGTGAACTGAGTGAAGAGTCCGTTTCGGATGTAGCTTGAATACTGAGCCTTGTATGCCTCCATATCAGGAAGGATGCCGAGCTCAACGAGCTTAGGATCAGCGAGATAGTAGAGTCCGAAGAGATCCGCACGAGCCTCCTCAAGAGTCGAGCTGTACTCTCCGAGCGCATTAGGAGGAGTGTTCGGAAGAAGCTGGCCGGAGCCGTGTCCCAGACACTCATGGAGATCTGTATGAAGGTCGTTTGTGAGGTCGCCGTACTTCTTCTCGAATGCCACCTCATCCTCTGACCACGCAAACTCGCCGAGCATGCTCTTCGGAGACTCCTGAGCCGCCTTTCCGTATGCCGAGGTGAGGTTTGCGATGGTCACAGACTTCGAACCGTGCTCACGGCGGATCCAGTCGGCATTTGGAAGGTTGATTCCGATAGGAGCTGCAGGATAGCAGTCACCGGCAAGCACAGCCACATTAATGACCTTTGCAGTCACACCCTTCACCTGAGCCTTCTTGAAGCGCTTGTCCACAGGAGAGTTGTCCTCGAACCACTGTGCATTCTCACTGATGAGCTCTGCGCGGCGGGAAGCCTGGGCATCCTTGAAGTTCACGAGAGCCTCCCATGTGGCCTTGCGTCCGAGAGGGTCAGTATAGTCCTCGACGAAACCGTTCACAAAATCCACGGTTCCGAGGGTGTCGTTCACCCACTTTATATTATAGGTATCCCAAAGTTTCAGGTCACCGCTCCTGTAATATGCCACAAGGTCGGCGATATAGTCCTTCTGGGTCTGGTTCTCAGCCACTGCAGCAGCCTTCTCCAGCTCAGCACATACCTTTTCGAGGGCAGGGCCATAGAGACCGCCCACCTTATATACATCCTCACGGATCTTGCCGTCAGCACCCTTCACCACACGGCTGTTGAGACCGTAAGATACAGGAGTCTTGTCCTTAGGATCAGTCATCTTCTCATAGAAGGCCTCGACCTCGGCTTTGGTCACACCTTCATAGAAGTTCACAGCAGACTCAGCAACGATGTCTCCGCTCTTGTCAGTCGACTTTCTCTGAGGAAGCACCGCCGGATCATATATGACAGGAAGAAGCTCAGCACATTTCGCCTGATCGCCCACTTCGGTCATCAGGGTTTCGAAATATGCCATCGGGCACTCCGGAACAAACTTGTCCTCAGCATAGTGATGATGGATACCGTTGCTGAAGAACAGCCTCTTCGCATAGGTCTCGAATGCCTTGAAGTCTTCGCATGAACGGTCTCCCTGATAATTCTCGAGAATGTTCTCCACCACCTTCCTTATCGGGAGGTTATAACGGCAGTTCTGCATCCAGATGATGTCACGGCCATATTTCGATGCCTCAGCAAGATGATATACATACTCCTTCTGCTGAAGAGTGAGTTCGTCCCAGCCGGGAACCTGGTACCTCATGATCTTGAGGTCGGCGAACTCATCCACGAGATATTTGAAATCACTCTCTGCCGCTTTGTCCGAACAAGAGACCAAGGCTGCGGCCATGCCTGCAACTGAAATCATTTTTGCTACAAGTTTCATATTTATGTATATTTATTGCCATACATATGGGAAAAACGCCCCATAGGTCGGCAAAGATAGCAAATATGTCAAAAATAACTATATTTGCGTGATTTTTAGACATGAAAACGAGACATATACATATCATTACGCGCATAGTCGCTGCAGCAATGACGGTCTTCGGTCTGGCATCATGCTCGATCAGCGACTGGCTCAGCGAGATGGAACCCATATGGGGGAACCATAACGGGAACAATACAGACAGGTATCCGAACGAAGAATCCCGGAAGGTGATGATCCTGTATTCGGCCGGCTACAACTCCCTCACCCCCTACCTCAAGGAGGATATCGAGGACCTCAAGACAGGATGGCTTCCTACAGCCAACAGGAACGACGACATCGTTCTGGTATATTCCCATTTTCCTGAATCCTATGGAAAATACAATGTCGAGACCAGCCCTACGCTTGTCAGGCTGTATACCCGCGACGAGACAACAGTGGCGGACACCCTGGTAGTCTATCCCAAGGGAACGATTTCGTCATCCGCCCTGCAGCTGAACACGGTCCTGACATATGTGGAGGAGAATTTCCCGGCACAGAGCTATGGAATGATATTCTCTTCACATGCCACGGGGTATCTCCCGGCAGGATATTACCAGAAGCCTGAAGACTATGTATTCCAGGCAAAGATGGCAAGGTCAAGGGCTTACGGTCTTCCGACTCCTGTCCCATATGAGGAACCTGAATACGACCCGTCACTTCCGATGACCAAGAGCATCGGTCAGGACCAGGTGGGAGAGTCAAAAAAATATGTGTCATATGAGATAGAGCTTCAGGACTTTGCTGAGGCAATTCCTATGGAGCTTGACTACTTCCTTTTCGACGCATGTCTCATGGGAGGAATCGAGACCGCATACGAGCTCCGTGACAAAGTGAAGTTCCTCGGATACTCTCAGACCGAAGTGCTGGCGGAAGGATTCAACTACAAGGAACTGACCACCCACCTCCTCAAGAATGACGAGCCGGATCCGTACAGCGTGTGCAAGGACTATTTCACCCAGTACGACATCCAGACCGGAGTCTACAGGTCTGCGACAGTGTCGCTGATAGACTGCAGCAGGCTCGACAACCTCGCCGGAGTGTGCCGTGACCTGTTCAGCCTTTACGGCGACAAGATCAGCACCCTCAGTTCATCCAAGGTCCAGCAGTTCTTCAGGTCATCATATCATTGGTTCTATGACATGGAGAGCATCCTGATCAACGCCGGTGCCACTGAGGAAGAACTTGCCCGTCTGCATGCCGCACTCGACGAATGCGTCGTATACAAGGCCCACACTCCGGAGTTCATGAACTCATTCACGATCCACACGTTCTGCGGATTCAGCATGTATCTTCCAAGCCGCGGAAGCGCTGAACTGGACAAATACTACAAGACTCTTGAGTGGAACAAGGCAACACGACTTGTCCGCTGATAAATTTATTTGATTTTCAAATATTTTATATATCTTTGCAGCCCCATAAAAAGCATGCGCTTTTTGGTGCAATGGGGTTTTTTCTTTCAAAAAACGACAGATTCAAGGCGACCGAGCCCGAAAAACCGGAGCAACCTTCTGGTTGTGAGGATCTTGAAGACGGAGGACGACGAAGAGGATTAGGAGTTTTAAAGAAAAAACTGAGTAACACATTTTAAATTTTTAAAGACAATGAAACACATTGAACTCAACGGCCAGGTACGCGAGGCCGGCAACAAGGCAGCAGTAAAGGCTGTTCGTCGTGCAGGACTTGTTCCTTGCAATATCTATGGACTCGGAATGGAGAACATCCTCTTCACTGTAGACGCACAGGATCTCAAGAACATCACTCACACTCCTAACTCTTATATCATTGACCTCAAGCTGAGCGACGGAAGAAACGGTTTTGCCGTTATCCACGAGGTTCAGTATCATCCGGTGACCGATGAGGCCATTCACGCAGACTTCCTCTTCGTTTCTGAGGACAAGCCAGTGACTATCGAGGTTCCAGTAAAGGTTACAGGACACTCAGAAGGTGTTAAGATGGGTGGTAAGCTTCTCGTTTCAAGCCGCAAGCTCCGCGTAAGCGCAATGATGAACAATCTTCCTGACCTTCTTGAGGTTGACTCTACTCACCTCATGATCGGCAAGCAGATCGTTGCAGGCGACCTCAACTACGAAGGCGTTACAATCGTATCTCCAAAGGCTACTATCATCTGCTCAGTACGTCCTACACGTGCTACTCAGCAGGCTAAGATGGAGCAGGGCAAGAAGTAATCTGAACTGGTATGAACTATTTGATCGTCGGTTTAGGAAACATCGGCGTCGAATATGCAAACACCAGACACAACATGGGATTTATGGTATTGGATGCCTGGGCTCAGGCATCCAATATTGTTTTTGAGTCTGGAAGATACGGATATACGGCGACAGTGTCCTTCAAGGGCAGGAAGTTCACACTTCTCAAGCCCACTACATATATGAATCTCAGCGGAAAGGCCGTGAGATACTGGATGAACGAGCTGAAACTCCCCCTTGAGAATCTGCTTGTGATATCTGATGACCTCAACATACCTTTCGGCACACTTCGTCTACGCAAGAACGGAAGTGCCGGAGGCCATAACGGCCTGACCAACATCAACGAACTTCTCGGCACCCAGGACTATGCCAGGATCCGGATGGGAATCGGAAACGACTTCGGTCGTGGTCAGCAGGTGGGTTATGTACTTGGCGAACTCTGTGAGGAAGAACAGAAGGAGATGCCGGAACTCTGCAAAAGAGTGATTGAAGGAATCAAGGCATGGGCAATAATGGGGGCAGACAGGGCAATGAATGTCATAAACACCCGTCCTAAGGCTCAAAAGAAGGAGGATAACCAGTCCTAAATCGTTAAAACACATATTTTTCGAGAAAAAATTTGTTTTTTCGGATTTTATCGCATAACTTGGCAGAAGTTTTAAAAATCACTACTAATAACATAACTTAAATTAAAACAAAATGAAAGCGCTTGTAGATCAGATCAAAGCAGAGTACGAAGTTTTCGCTAAGAACGCAGAGGCTCAGGTAGAAAAGGGTAACAAGGCTGCTGGTGCACGTGCACGTAAGGCTGCTCTTAACCTTATGAAGGCTATGAAGGAATTCAGAAAGGTTTCTGTAGAGGCTACAAAATAATTCCTCAACCCTTGAATAGCATATGCGACCACCCGTTTTCGAGGTGGTCGCATTTTTTTTGAAAAATTTTCATTTTTATTTGCAACATTCGGAAACTTTATTGCATCTTTGCAGCAGGTTTAGGTTTTAGTACACGTTTAAGGGGCTGATAAGCATATTTGCTGGCAGCCCCTTTACATTTTTCGTAATATTCCGACACTGAGAACCGATCACCAGACTCTGATACCGGTTACATCACAATTTCCACATTATCAATCCAGAGCGTATTCCCCACTCCTCCATAGAAAGCCTTGCCACAGCTGGTAATGAAATGGAGCATCATGAAGTTCGGTTCCGTTCCCGGCTCTGCCCATCCGTCCTCCTCGACAATCACATTCTGTCCCTTGCTGTTCAATGTGTGATAGGCTGTCTCGGGATCGGTCTTCAGTCCCATATATTTTTCATAGAAAGGTTCTCCGGTTATGTCACCGTAATGAAGCTGGACCTCGTGACCGTTAACCCACTCCAGAACGCTCTCCGAAAAACGTTCGATGCCTGTAGCCACCCTGAGGGCGTGAACCCTGCCGTCCTCGTCTTCCCATCTTTTCTGAAGAACAAATGTAACCTCGGCAGAATCAGGATAATCCAGCGGCTTGAGCTTCGAGAAGCCGGTTCCCCTGACAGCATTATGGCCAACGTCTGACTTATAATCAAATCTCAGAGCCTTGGGAGTGTCATTGAAGGGGACTCCGTAGAGTACCTTGGACATCGGAGACTTGGTATCCCTGATAGGTTCGGGAAGGGCTCCGACAAGGACTGCGCCCTGACAGACCACATCCATATTCACCATTCCAAGAGCCTTGACTTCCTCTATATGTGTCTCAATGCGAGCACAATATCCGCCATCACGAGGTTCAGGGTAGACCGTATTGCTCGTCTTCACGACACCTGCGACTATTGCCAGCACATTATTCGTCCTCCAAAGATATCCTTCAGGAGCCTGATATGGCTTTTTCCCTGTAAAGAGGGTATCTTGAGAGCCATAGAACTCATATAGGTACTTGGTCTTTCCACCTATGATGCCCGACTCCTTCACTTCTCTCATACACCAGTCATCAAACTTTCCATATTCATTGATGGCCTCCACCACAGATACCTGAGCTTTCATGGATGTGCAGACACCCAAAAATCCCATCAATGACAGGACACATAATCTTGTTCGTCTCATAAAAAATGTGTAATTTGCAAATTCGTTGCAAATATAGTGACGATTTTCTGAAAACTAAACAAAAATGAGGCTACGCATACTCATAACCATCATCATAATCCTCTCTGCCCTGACCGTTCATGCAAGTCCGGCAAAAAGAGGGGTGATGACTCTCATGCAGCCTGACGGCACTTCTTTCAAGGCTGTCCTAAAGGGGGACGAGTTCACGAGAATCAAGACGACAACAGACGGACAGGCCATCATGCAGGACGAAGACGGGTGGTGGTGCTATGCCATATACGGTGCCGACGGGACAAAGACCTGCACCGGCATGAAGGTCGGCCAGACAGCTTCCGGTGCCGTACCGGCAGAGAGCAGGGAGATTCCACATGCAGCATTGTCGGACCTTGCCAGGGAAAGAAGGTCGGTGGCAGGCAGGATGCGTCAGGATGACCTTGGAATGATGAACCGCCTGAAGGTGCTCAGGACCAAGGGTGAAGAAACCATCAAGCACGGAATCGTGATTCTTGCTGAGTTTCAGGATGTCAGATTCACCAACACCAAGGCAGATTTCGAAGCGATGCTCCTCCAGCCGGGATATGACCGCTATGGCGCGACAGGCTCTGCGAAGGAATATTTCGACGACCAGTTCGGCGGACTCATAGAATTTGATTTTTATGTCAGCGAGATAGTCACCCTCAAGGGCAAGAGGGAATTTTACGGAAGCAACAAGAGCAACGGAGATGACATGCGTCCGACAGACATGATTGTCGATGCCTGCACACTTGCAGACGAGGAGGTTGACTTTTCCCTTTACGATGATGACAAGGACGGAGTCGTGGACAATGTCTTCGTGTTCTTTGCAGGAGAGGACGAGGCTGAAGGTGGAGACGAGAACTGCATCTGGTCACACGCATGGTATGTCAAAAGCGGTGCCCAGAAGACACTGAGGCTGGACGGATGCCTGATAGACAGATATGCATGCACTTCCGAGATGACACGCATATATGACGCAAGCGGAAGACTCACTGAAACGCACCAGAGCGGCATAGGCACATTCTGCCACGAATACAGCCACACATTCGGACTTCCGGACATGTATGACACCGATTACGAGAGCGAGGGAGGATGGGCAGCAGGACTGTGGAGCATGACCTCGCTGATGGATGCCGGCAACCAGAACAACAACGGCAACACCCCGCCTAACTTCAATGCCATTGAGCGCGAACTTCTCGGACTGACTGTTCCCGAGCAGATTGAGAAAGGGAAATACATTCTGGACCCGATCAATCTTTCCGGAAGGTGCCTGCGGATGGATACGGATGCCGAAGGCGAATACTACCTGTTCGAGTGCAGGGACAACACACAGAAATGGGACGCCTATATAGGAGGTCGGGGGCTGCTTGTCTATCATATTGACAGAAAGGAAGATATGATAGACAGATGGGATTTCCACAACACCGTGAATGCGGATGCTTCACATCAATGTGCCGACCTTGTGGAGGCTGACGGGAGAAAGGACAGTTTTATTGACACGCAGGATTTCCTGAGCCGCAACGGAAACATCAAAGGAATATATTTCCCTTATAATGATGTGAACACACTGGCTCCTGAGGGCACTCCTGGCCTGAGTTTCTGGAGCGGAGGCCACGGCGAATTCACCCTCACAGGAATCAGCCTCAATGAGTCGGGCGGAGTGGACTTCAGTGTGATAACAGATTCTGAAAAGGTAAGTCCTCCTTCTGTCAATCCGGACGTGAGGCATGAAACGTTCAGCGACGCAGCCATCATCTCCTTCGAGAGCAACAGGGAATATGAAGGTGAAGCCACGGTATGCTTCGGTCTCACGGGAAAGGAAGCTGACACATTGGCCGTAATGCCATATGAATCAGGAAAATACGCGTTAATTCTCGAAGGCCTTGAACCTTCAAGGACATATACGGTCACCATATCCTTCATTCTGGAAGATATCGAGGGAAGGAAAAAAAGCATATCCTTCATGACGAAAAAGAAGCCTAAGGTGGACTGGCCATACATCCATTTCGGAACTGCCGCAAGGAATACGGACGGGACCTTCCCCGAAGGTACAAGGATACCATTGAAGGTGATCAATGCAAGTGACGCAGTTCAGGTCATATGGACCTTCAACGGCAGGGAAATCAGCCATGAGGGAGATTTCTACCACACCCTCACGCACAGCGGCACACTTAGGGCGCAGATCATCCGGAAGGACGGAAGCGAAGATATAGTAATCAAGGAAATAACCATTGCAGAAGAATGAAGAAGGCATTGTTCATATTGCTTGTCGGAGTCATGTCCGCAGGGTGTGTCAAATATGACGTCGAGGAGATTCTTCTCGTCAGGAGCGACATATCATTGACCATGAAAGGCAATGATATATATTCTTTCAATCCTGACAAGGCTCAGATCGGCTACAACTCCGAACTCAATGAATACAGGATGTTTGACGAGGATTTCCAGAACTGGGTGTCTATGATATGGAGCGAGAAGCCTGTAAGCGAAGGACAGGTGGTACTGATTAACCTTGAGTGGGACACGAGGGAGAGTGCCAGGAAGAAAACCGGACTGGAATTCGAGGTCAGAAAGACTGACGGCTCGGGAATGGTATGGCTGTGGAATTCTTCCGATAAGATAGGACTGGCAATCAAGGATTTTTAAGGGAAATTTATTAAATTTGCGCCGCATTTGCGCTGGGCGCATTTGAGACCTTTAGGTCGATGGCAAGTCCTCCTCCCGAGGAGGAGGATTTAGGAGGAGGGTAACATAAATATGGAAAGTGCGGTGGGTAAAAGTTTCGCAAGTCTCACCAATCTTCAATATATCAATAACTTATCACTAGCGGAACTTGAATTTTGTATAACTAAAAATATTTCAAAAATGAGAAAACACATCGTAGCAGGCAACTGGAAGATGAACACAACAGTTGCAGAGGGCGTAGAGCTCGCAAAGGCAGTGGTAGCAGCTTCAGCAGAAGTTCCGGCAGACGTAAAGCTTATCATCGCACCTCCTTTCACTCACCTTTATCCAGTAGCTGAGGTAGTGAAGGGCACAGCAGTAGGTCTTTCATCACAGAACTGTGCAGACCATGTAAAGGGCGCATATACCGGAGAGGTTGCTGTGAACATGATCTCTGGTCTTGGTGCAGAGTATGTAATCCTCGGTCACTCTGAGAGAAGAGAGTACTACGGCGAGACTGACGCTACCCTCGTTGAGAAGGTGAAGCTTGCTCTTGCTGAGGGTCTCTCACCTATCTTCTGCATCGGCGAGAAGAAGGAGGAGCGCGAGGCTGGACGTCACTTCGAGGTTGTTACCGAGCAGGTGAAGAACGTTCTTTTCGAGCTCACACCAGAGCAGATGGAGAAGGTCATCGTGGCTTACGAGCCAGTATGGGCAATCGGAACAGGTCTCACTGCAACTGCAGAGCAGGCACAGGAGATCCACGCTGAGATCCGCAAGGTTCTTGCTGAGAAGTTCGGTGCACTTGCTGAGGAGATTTCCATCCTCTATGGCGGTTCTTGCAAGCCATCAAACGCAAAGGAGCTCTTCGCATGTCCTGACATCGACGGTGGACTTATCGGTGGTGCAGCCCTCAAGGCTGAGGACTTCATCGGAATCGCTGTAAGTTTCTAATCATGAGAAACATATTCCTTATGGCAGCCGCTGCGATAGCAGTGGCTGCTTGTGCTCAGAGCAATGACGCGGCATTGAAGGAGAAGGTGGACAGTTATGCTGTGGTGGAGGTTAGTTCACCGCTTTATGATGCACTTTCGGAGAATGACAAGAAGATCGTGGGACTGTTCCGTCAGGCTGGAGAGATAATTGACGGGCTGTTCTGGAAGCAGACTTTCGGAGACAAGGCTCTCATTGACGCTCTCCCTGAAGGACCTGCAAAGGCCTATGCCATGATCAACTACGGTGCATGGGACCATCTTGACGACAACAAGCCTTTTATCGAGGGTTATGGCGAGAAACCTCTCGGATGTCAGTACTATCCGCAGGACATGACCATGGAAGAGTGGGAGGCATTCGACGATCCTGACAAACTGAATCTTTACACTGTGATCCGTCGCGATGAGAACGGAGCACTCAAGACAGTATGGTACCGTGACGAATATAAGGAGGAACTCGAGAAAGTCTGCGCCCTTCTTGAAGAGGCTGCGGCCCTGACCACAAACGAAGGCATGCGTACCTACCTCACAGAGCGTGTGAAGGCATTCCGCACTGACGACTACCTTGCCAGCGATATGGCATGGATGGACATGAAGGACTGCAACATGGACCTCGTTATCGGACCGATTGAGAACTATGACGACCACCTTTTCGAGGCGAAGGCTGCCTACGAGTGCTTCATCCTGCTTAAGGACGAGACACGCAGCGCCAATCTCGCCAAGTATGTAGGACTGTTGCCTGAACTCCAGAAGATGCTTCCATGTGCTCCTGAGTACAAGACTTTCGTGCCGGGAACCTCATCTGACCTCAACGTCTATGATGCCATCTTCTACGCCGGAGACTGCAATGCCGGCAGCAAGACCATCGCAATCAACCTTCCTAACGATGAAAGGGTGCATGCGGCAAAGGGTGCACGCCGTCTTCAGCTCTATAACAGCATGATGGCCAAGTTCAACAAGATTCTGGCCCCTATAGGAGAAGTTCTTGTGGAGCCTTCACAGCAGAAATATCTCACAGCAGATGCATTCTTCTGGAATGTGACCTTCCATGAGGTTGCTCACGGACTCGGAGTGAAGGAGACTGTGAACGGGCTTGGCTCTGTGGATGCTGCAATGAAGTCCGAGAAGACCACCTGGGAAGAAGCAAAGGCAGACATCCTCGGTCTGTTCATGGTGAACAAGCTCATCGAGATGGGTGAGATCACAGACATCACCAAGGAGGAATCCATTGCGACATTCATCGCAGGAATCGTACGTTCTGTACGCTTCGGTTCTGCCTCATCACATGGCAAGGCGAACATGATGTGCTTCAACTATATGGAAGACCACGGCACCTTCACCCGCAATGCAGAGGGCAAGTATGTGATCGATTTTGAAAAGGCTCCAGCTGTGATCGACTCATGGGCTTCCCTGATTCTTGAGACTCAGGCAACCGGAAACTTCGAATTCGCTCAGAAGTATGCTGCCGAGAACGCAAGCATCCGCGAGACTCTCGCAGCCGAGGTCGCTCTCGTGAACAACGCAGGCATACCTCGCGACATCGTATTCGACTTCGCTTGGTAAACGTCATGCCCGGCTATGCGTTATGACAGGCTGGCCAGGCACGAGGAGCTACTGACGTCATGCCCGGCCTGACCGGGTATCCCATCACAACTCACATACAAAGCGTGGGTGCGAGATTTTCTGATTTCTCGCACCCACGCTTCCGTTTTTGGGGTCGCAGTACAAGAATCCCTGATTTCAGGACCACCGTATCATGTTTTGGCCATTTCGTGACACGGTGGTTCCGAGATCATAATGGTCGGGGGGGCAGATTTTTTCCTAAGTTACTATCAGTCAAAGCTTTCCGCTAAATCGCCTGCAGCAGATGGAGCAGGCGATTCAATACAAGGCTTTAGTCATCAGTGTGTTACATGTCGTCCAGCAGTGTCTCCGCCGGCAGAGACATCTTCGAGAAGGCGAAGAGTTTCGTGCCGAGGTCCTTCAGGGAGGCGCCGAGGTGATAGACGGTGTCGTCCACGATGAGGAACCGGTCGTGGATGTTGCGGGACGGGACCAGACAAATCGGTTCATATTGGGAATTATGTTTCGCAATGTCCAGCTGGAGCTGCTGCGGCATGCGACCCGTGCGGATTTCAGCCATGACCCCTGAGGCACGCTTGGACAGCATCAGGAGCACGCTCTCGTCCACATAATTATCTATCAGCACCAGCCTCGACCGGGCCGACCGGATCAGGTCAGATGCAAAAACATATGCATCGAAAATCTGCCCGTCACAGAAGATGCCCTCGACGGGTGGCAACGAAGTGCGTATGAAGAAGTCTATCTGCCGCTCGTGAGCATCAAGTCGGAGATTATATTCGGCAAAACGTCTTTCAAATTTTGATTCCAGATTGTCAAGCCGATTACTTATCGAATATCCTTTTAGAAGATAGTGTTTCAGGGTTTCATTTGCCCAGCGTCTGAATATGATTCCTTGGTCAGATTTAACACGGTAGCCGACTGACAATATCATGTCGAGACTATAAAATTCAATTGTGCGCTCGACCAATCTTGAACCTTCCCTTTGAACTATCGCAAAATTTGCGACAGTTGGAACAGTCTTAAGTTCCTCCTTCAACGCGTTCGCGATGTGTTTGCCTATCGTTTTAACATCTCGTCCGAATAGAAGCGACATCTGCATGCGATTAAGCCACACAGTTTCATCTTTCACACGCACTTCCACCCTCGTCATTTCATCCGGCTGATACACCACGATTTCACCTATATCCTCGTGGTCCGGCCAGTCATGGTCTGTACGGTCCGTGCATCCATTCCGAATTTCCTGTTTCATATTGCGATTCCTTTTCCAGCAAAGTTCAGAAGAAATAGCCGTGTACACTAAAAGTATACGACTATTTTCAGAAAACGGCCCTCAGCTCACCTGAGAGCGCGATTCTCCGGCAAAAATTTAGCGAAAAACCTTAGGTTTTCGGTTAAATTTTCTCTCGCACGGTTTATTCTTTGGAGCGTCGTGTCCGTATTTCCTCATTTTGGGACACGATGGTCTACGCAAGGCGGCACTGAAAGCCCGACAGCCAGGCCAGTTATGAACAACTCCTTTAGTTGTTTTCGTGTCCCGGAAGAATCGGCCATTTCTTCCGGGACAGGTGCATCATTCAGCTTCGCGCCAGGTGTGGGGAACGACTACAGGAGGGTGAAGGGGGACGAATGTGTCCGGCCTTTCTGTCGAATCTGCCTGGTGTATCTGGCCGGCCTGGTCGGGAAGATTTTCCTCAGGGGTGTCGACAGTCCTCCTGGCGGTCCCGCATGAAATCATGAGGAGCGCAGTGAGGAGGATTATGAGTATTCTTGGATTTTCCGGCATGTTATCGTTCATTTATATCTTTCATGTGTGGGCTTATTCTGCAGAGGCAGCGGGAACAATCCCTCCCACCGCAAGCGGTGTGCCCCACCCTCTGCGGCCAGAGGGGTAGCACGGTTCCCGCTACCTCTGCAGAATAAGCCTCTGGGCTAAAGATATAGCCTATTATTCAGCGGCCCTCCAGGATTTTCCGACTACAACCGGTGGAGAAGTCGGTTCGAGAGCGCGTTCCACATAGTTCGAACGGCTTGCACGGGATGCCGTGGTGGACCTGTTCACGGCATCGTACTCAACAAAGTCCTCATAGTCATACTCCCAGCTGTCGCCGTATGCCAGCTTGTGGATCCTATAATAGATTGCCTCACGCGAAGGTGCGTTGAAGTCTCCCACGTTGTATCGCATGATGCTGTCATATGTCGGACGCCATACTCCGCTCCAGTAGGTCAGGCCACCCTGGTATGCCCCCAGACCTTCTCTTGCATAACGGTCATCTTCAATGAAATGAGCCCAGCGGATCTCTGACAGGTCACTGGTGAAGTCCACATTTTTCCACCAGCCCCAGTTGTCCTGATTCTGTCTCGTCATTGTCACTTCGTCCGATGGAACAGTTCCCATGGACTCATATGCATACTCATCTGCCAGCTTAGCAAAGCCGTGGCCGTTGGCCTCATGATGCAGGAGCTGGGCAAAGGTCTCCTTGTCGCCACCCTTAGGGAAATAGGCGATCGATGGTCCGCTGCCGTAGTCACCTGCGTAAGTATCAAATGACGATGTCGGATAATACATCCAGCAGGTTCCGGCATAGGCATCAGAATTCATTGCAACTATCAGCAGTGCTTCATCCATTTCCTCCTCTGATAGAGCATTAAGGGCATATCGGAATACGGCATTGTCGTTTCCGCCGACCTGTGTTCCCTCACCGAAGTATCCGCTAAAAGCTGTATTGCCATGCTCGTATCCTTCTGTTGCCGAAACCACATTAACATAGTAGACATTGAACAGGTCTTTATGAGTCCTGAACGGCTCCTTGGTAAAGAGATTGTCATACATATATTTCATGTCAGCCTCATATGTCCCGTCAGCAATCTGTCTGTCACTGTACGCATCTCCCATCAGCACAATGTCGATTCCGTTCCCCTCCGTCGCCGTCTGAAGGGTCTCCACCTTTCCGTCCTGGGAGTAGTCGGTGGAGATGTAGTAATCCGGATAGAACTCGCTGAGGTCACCGTAATCGTAAGGCTCGATGTATTCCCTATATGGACCCCAATCTGACGATGACATATACAAGTCATATGATTTATCCGGGACATAAATGGTAAGATCATCAAACTGATATTCCCCAGTGTTATGATACACAACAGGCGGAATCACAGCACGGCAATACACAGTCTTGAGAGATGGTGTACTATAAATATCAGGACAAAATGGATCGTATCCAAGATATGTCATACGGGCTGAGATAGTAACTGTTTCCAAATTCGGGCACTGGTTGAAGGCATATCCATATCCACCAACCTCAATCACGTCGTCCGAAATAACATATTCTTTTATATCATCGTTAAATCCCAGCACCATATCGCCAAGATGTTCCACACCTTCTGGAGTAACATACTTCTCCAAACCATCACCAACCAACATTACAAGCGTCCCATCTATTACCAGGCTTCTATTATCATCCAAGACATGTTTTCCTGTTATCTCCTTAATATTGGTACCTTCAAACGCACTAGCGCTGAATATTGTCTTGAACGATTCAGGGAAATTTATCTTCTGTAAGTTTTCTGCATAATAAAAAGCATAACTCTCGATTGCTTCAACTGATTCAGGAATAGTATATTCTGTATCATCACATGCCGACGCATATGCAACTAATGTCTTTAACCCGAATGCATAATCATCCACAACTATTCCTTTACTGTCAGCCGTCACAAACTCATTATCACCGTCAAAGGTCTCTACCGTTCTAGATGTATAAGCAAATGCATATGCTCCTATAGTCTTTAGAGTTGATGGTAAAGCAACATATTTTAAAGAGGTAAAATCAGGGCTACCGATAAATGCTTCATCCAATATATCCTCCACGCCTTCAGGAATTACAAGCTTCTCAATCTTGTTGTTATAACCAAATCTGCAACACTGCTTGCCGAGTGCCTTGACTCCTTCTGGGAATGTGTATTCTGTCATACCTCCATAGGCAACAGCAATTACCATATCATCAATAAGGATACATCTGCCATCTTCAGACACATGTTCACCCGTCAATTGAGTGATAGTTCCAGAATCAAACAATTTACATTCAGGCATATTGATATGTTCCAAATCACGTGGAACACGAAATGTTGACATCGTAAATTGAGAAGTACTTCCAAGGTTGTTTATTTCTGAAATTGTATCAGGCAAATACAGGCCAGTTATATTATCCGGGCATGAGTAAAAACTAGGAAAATTAATTTGCGTTACCGCTTTTTCAAATTTTATCTTCCATACTCCATTCACCAATTCGTGCGCAACAATCTTGGTATTAAACTCTCTCCCATCAAACCAAGCCTGCACTCCTGTTTCTGTCGTATACCATATCTCATTATCCGGCACCGCTTCAGGGATGAGGTCAGGGACTTCAGAGTCGAGGGTGAAGCGAGGGATAGTGCGGATCTGGGAACGGGCGAAGGTGAGGTCGGAGATGATGGCCTTGGTGACCTTGTCGGTGTAGGTGTCCACTTCTATGGTCAGGCCGTCTTTGTAGGTCTGGGCCGGGATGGCGATGAAGACATCGGCCGGAGAATCCTCAGAAATTTCCAGGCCCTTGCAGTCCAGAACCACAGAGTTGGAACCACCATCGGACATCTCAAGAGGGCCGGCAACTGCCTTCGTTTCGTTCAGAGCTACCGTAGCCGGACCGCTCAGGAAGGTCTTCTCATCATTTGCAGTCAGGGTCACTGAGCGGATTGCTGCTGTTCCTTCGAAGGATATCTTGAGGACAGCGCAAAGGTTGGTGAAATCCAGCACGTCGTCAGAACCGCCCCTGCCAAGCATCGGATATGCATCCTGGCCGAATGAGTCTTTGGCATATTTCTGAGTCTGCGGAAGTGTCATGGAGAGGATTCCGTCTGTGACAGATGCCGTTTCATCGTATGGATAGAGGGCGATGTATGAATCACCGCTTCTTGTGCCTGAGAATGAAGCCTTTGTCTCCCCTTCACCTGAGATGAGGGTGAACTTGGATGGAGTCGCGTCACCATCTGCAAACACAGCGATTTCATCCTCTGCAGACCAAAGAGGATAGTACATGTCGCCTTCAAGTCCGGAAAGGCTGGTCTTGGAATCTGGTCCGGCTTCCATCATAGCCGTGAGTTCCACTGAACCGGGCGACTCCACAGGTTCTTCGAGTACTTCAAACATGCAGCCTGTCACTGACACTATCATCAGGAAAGACAATATGGCGCTATATATATGTTTCATAACCTTCAGTGTTTTCATAAACGGTTTCCGACTCTTTGCTACAGAATTATATCATCCCCCGGCACAATTCCCTCGTTTCCTCCTCCATCGATGCCTGAGATGAGGGCAAG
Source organism: Bacteroidales bacterium (assembly GCA_017502125.1). Classification (GTDB taxonomy): domain Bacteria; phylum Bacteroidota; class Bacteroidia; order Bacteroidales; family UBA932; genus Cryptobacteroides. The sequence goes on from JAFVVN010000071.1 coordinate 24,108, forward strand.
AGGCTTGTCTGCTCCAAGTTTAGCTGTCGCGGAGTTATCTATGTACCAAACACTTCCATCCTTAGTCTGAATATATACGACAACTCTCATATTATCCTTGTTGCAGCCGGACGGAACCGAAACTGTATATTCAAACTCCTTGACTGTGTTATCCTCCGAAACAGTGAACGATTCGCCAAGAGCGTTGGACATTGCAGCGCGGATAACCCCGTTGTGCTCGTAATCAGAAGATGCACCTGCCTGATATCCGATGATGTCATCCTCGACAAGAAGGGCTGTCATCTTGTATGATCCTGCTTTCTTCACATAAGCTGAAAGATTCAAGGTAACGTTGCTGCCTGAAACAGACGAGGTCCATGAAGTACCGGTAATCACATCATAGTTGGACTCAGTGGCCTCCACAGCCTTTATAATATAGGAGGTGGTGACCTCAATGTCATAGTTATACACAAATGTAAGTCCGTCCACAAGACCGGTCGGAAAACCGCTGATCGAATAGTTGCTCACAAGTGTTTCTGATGCCCCACATGCGAGCCCGCTGCCTCCACCATGCACGCTCAATGCCTCTATCTTGCCAGGAAGTTGCTCCTGAGCGTCATCCAGGGCTGTAGCCATCATAGGACAGTAGCCGCACCAGTCAGCTGTAAACCTCATCACCACCGAACGATGATAGAACTCTGATGTGGTCCAGTCACCATTCTGGTCTCCCCCTTCGTTTCCATCATCTCCACCGTCGTCTTCTCCACCGTCTCCGCTGCCGTCATCACCTTCGTCTTCATTTCCTGGAGCTGCGCCCTGGAGGATCGTGAACGGGATGCAGTTGGTTCCGCCGCAGAAGGTCACTACTGCTGTACGCGGCTTGGACTCCGGATTCGGAGCGACCTCAAACACATAGGTCTTTGTTTCGGTAAGTTTTGTCTTCAGTTCTGAGACCCAATCTGCAGTGATTGAATAGTCATATTCGATGTTTGAAGTCACTGAGACTTCAACGGTTCCGCCATCATAGCCCACCTCTGCCTTGTCTCTCGACAATTCAAACACAGGCTCCTCCGGCTCCGGCTCTTCATCGTCTCCTTCATCACCTGTCGCGGCATCCTGGGTGATGGTGAAGGTCAGACTGGTCACATCTCCATATACGGTTACCTCAGCCGAACGGGCTACCGGCTCAGTATTCGGCTGGAGAATCAGGACTATGCTCTGCCTGGTGAGGGCCTTTGAGGCCGGAGCTACACTGATCCAGCTCTGAGCCTCCTTAGGAATCATGACCTCGCACTCGGTGTTGGACATGAACTCAAGCTCCACTTTACCACCCTTTGACGGAATCTCCTTCTCGGTGGTTTCGATGATTTCTATAGCCTCCTCCTCGAACTTCAGGGTCTTCATCACCATCTTCTCGCCATTGGATGCAAGAACGACAACCTTACTGTATCTGTCGATTACCGGTCCTGTCTTCACTTCTATTATACCTCCCTTGGCGTCTTCAGGCAGCACCTCTGCCTTGATATCGGTTGACGACAGCACCTCGACAACGACATCCGGAATCTGACTCTCGACCTCATAGCGGATTTCCCTTGTGCTGTTAGGTTCCATGACCACAAGGTCTCCCTTCGCGAACGTCAGACTCAAGGCATTATAGAACGGGATTGAGAACTGTGTTCCGTCATTCAGAATGAAGGTGACTGACATATCACCTACTATTATGTTCTCGATGTAAGTCTCGCCATCGGCCCCATCCTTGCCGTCCTCACCGTCATTTCCATCCTGGCCATCTTTGCCATCTTCACCATCCTCACCGTCCTTGCCGTCTTCACCATCCTTTCCGTCTTCGCCATCCTGACCATCCTTGCCGTCTTCACCGTCTTTTCCATCTTCTCCGTCCTTGCCGTCCTTACCATGAAGGATGGTAGCGGTGGAACCGTCTGTGAATACGATATCATATCCCTCATTGGTCTTCTTGATGGATGTGATCATAAGGTTGGACTCATAGGCATGCATCACGGCCTCCAGAATAAGCACCCTGTTCTTCAGAGAATCCAGTTCCTCCCATAACTCGGAGTCAGAACCCGAACCTGAAGATTTATCCTCCCATAACCCATAGGATTCCAGCAGGGAGCAGCTGCTCAACGAAGCCACCAAAAGGGCTGACAATAAATATATAAATCTTTTCATATTTCTGGTAAGTTTTTAAGATTCAAGCATTTAAAGAGACTTCTCCACCCCGGTCTGGGTGATGGTGAAAGGAATGCACACCCCGTTGCCGCAAAACGACAGAGTGCAATAGCGCGCTTCCGTTCCCTCATTCGGATATACTTCGAACGTATGGATCCTGTCATCGTCAGCGCTGGTCTTTATCTGACGCACCCAGTCGACCGGCACATGGCACTCATATCCCAGATCACCGGGAACCTCGATACGGACAGTCCCACCTGCAGCATCAAGATATGCATACCTGTCGGAAAGTCCGAACGAAGGTACTGAAGGAATATCTCCCCCAGGAACACTCCCCTCGTTTTCATCCTCCTCATCCAGACCGGAGACATATGGTCCCTGCGTGAAAAGGATGTTCTTGCTCTGCATACCGGAATTGATGATGAGCCAGACCGTCCTCCTATATCCCGAACGGTTCTTCTCAATGACGAAGTTCAGCTTATTGATTTCATATCCACCTTTGCCACAGGTATCAGAAACCGTGGTCCAGCCGTCGATATTGTCGGCATACAGGAAGTCCACCGTCCATGATGAGGATGAGGTGAACTTGACATCATAGGTGGCACCTATTCCGGGAACCAGAACGATATCCTTCTGATCCGGGTCAAAATGGATTGTCGGGCTCACACTCGTTCCGGATTTGTCACATCCGGCACACACGAGCACAAAAACAAGAATGGCGAACAATCTTTTCATAGTTCAAAGATTTTCAGAACATACAAACTTAATAAAATTATATCATAATGCCTAAAAACTAATAAGTTAAATCACAACTTTTGACACATACCATTTTTTATGTATCTTTGTAGGTTGCAATCAGGGAATCCCCATGGCACTGCCGGAGTGCTCTCAAGGGACTCGGTTGCAGGAGAAACGGGAATAATCATAAAGACAACATATATGAAGAATTTTGTAGAGGAACTCAGGTGGAGAGGCATGATCCAGGACATCATGCCAGGAACAGAGGAGAAGCTTATGGAAGGATCGACGGCAGCATATGTCGGAATCGACCCTACAGCTGACTCTCTCCACATCGGACATATGGTCAGCATCATGATTCTGAAGCACTTCCAGAACTGCGGGCACAAGCCTATCGCCCTCGTCGGAGGAGCCACAGGAATGATCGGTGACCCTTCAATGAAGTCGCAGGAGCGCAATCTTCTCGATGAGGAGACCCTGAACCACAATGTGGCATGCATCAAGGCTCAGCTCAGCAAATTCCTTGACTTCGAGTCTGAGGCAGAGAACAAGGCGGAGCTCGTGAACAACTACGACTGGATGAAGAACTTCACTTTCCTTGATTTCGCACGCGAGATCGGAAAGCACATCACAGTGAACTACATGATGGCAAAGGATTCAGTGAAGAAGAGACTCTCAGGCGAGGCTCGCGACGGTATGTCATTCACAGAGTTCACTTACCAGCTCCTTCAGGGATACGACTTCCTCTATCTTTACGAGCACAAGGGATGTACCCTCCAGATGGGTGGAGCAGACCAGTGGGGCAACATCACAACAGGTTCGGAGCTCATCCGCCGCATCCTCGGCAAGGAGGCTTTCGCCCTCACATGTCCTCTTATCACAAAGGCTGACGGAGGAAAGTTTGGAAAGACAGAGAAAGGCAACATCTGGCTCGACCCTGAGCGTACATC
>JAFVVN010000024.1 GCA_017502125.1 Bacteroidales bacterium
ACACAGCACTCGTTGACAACGCTGACCTCATGAAGGAAGGACAGCACGTGGAGATGATGTTCCTCGCTGACGAGGAGCGCTGCCTCACTTGCGAGCTCCCTACATATGTAGAGCTTGAGGTTACTTACACCGAGCCTGCAGTGAAGGGAGATACAGCTTCAACAAATGCTCAGAAGGAGATCACTCTCGAGACCGGAGCCATCATCATGGCACCTCTCTTCATCAACATCGGCGAGAGAATCCGCGTGAACACTACTGACCGTTCATATGGTGAGCGTGTGAAGTAATTCACCGAGAACATACAGCGAAGGCTGAAGATTTCTGCGATCCTTCCCACACCGTGGGACCCCTCCCTTTTCGGGAGCCAATGTCGCGAAAATCTCCAGCCTTCGCTGTATGCTGTCACCTCATTTTTACGCCTCAGGGGTATCCTGCGTGGCCGGAGAGGTCTGAGCCGGTACTGTGTTGACGCGCTGAGGGCCGCCGGCTTCGGCACGAAGGAAAGCGGCGGAGCGCTTCAGGACGAAGTTCGAACCAAGGTACTTGGTGCGGACTTCGTCATCGGCGGCCAGGGCCTCGGGGGTTCCGCTCTGGAGAATGGAACCTTCGTACAGGAGATAGGCACGGTCGATGATTGCGAGGGTCTCACCCACATTGTGGTCAGTGATGATGACACCGATATTCTTATACTTGAGTTTGGCGATGATGTACTGGATGTCCTCCACTGCGATAGGGTCGACTCCTGCAAACGGCTCATCAAGGAGGATGAACTTAGGGTCGATGGCAAGTGCACGGGCGATCTCACAACGGCGGCGCTCTCCTCCGGAAAGCTGGATACCCTTGCTCTTACGCACCTTGTGAAGGTTGAACTCGTCCAGGAGGTCCTCAAGACGCTGGAGCCTTTCCTCCTTGGTGAACTGCTTGGACATCTCCATGACAGACAGGATATTGTCCTCCACGGTCATGTGACGGAAGACTGAAGCCTCCTGAGCCAGGTAGCCTACACCTTTCTGCGCCCTCTTGAACATTGGCAGACCTGTGATTTCCTCGTCGTCAAGGAAGATGCGGCCGGCATTCGGAACAATAAGTCCGGTGATCATATAGAAGCTGGTGGTCTTTCCCGCACCGTTCGGGCCGAGGAATCCGACGATCTCGCCCTGCTCGACTTCCATGGACACGCCTTTCACAACTGTTCTTGGTCCATATTTCTTTACAAGGTTTTCACACCTGAGTTTCATATCGCAAAATTATTTTATATCCAATTCAAAATCCTTTACAAGGTTCTTGACCTCATCATTCTGAGCCATAAGTTCCTTGGCCTGCTCACCGGGCATATATACCTTCTTCTGCACCGGAGCATCGTCTGGTACCACGTCCACGCGAAGATAAACCTTCATCGATCCCACCAGAGAACGGTATCTGCCCTCAAGTTCATGAAGGAGCTTGGATTCCACCCATTCCTTCTGGGCTTCATTGACCACGCGGAACACTACCATCTTGGAGTCATCATTGCCGGAGATGGTCAGAGTCGTGCTGGAGAGCATGCTTGCCAGACGTGGCTTGTCACCATATGCAGCTGACAGTTCAGGCCATTTTGACTTGAGCACTTCATCGGACGGAGCCGGGGCATCCTGGGTCTGAGCCGGTGTGGCCTTTTCCTGCTGCCCGTCCATCACAGCCTTCATCGAAAGGGTTGCTGCCGTGCGGGAGGCACGTGTGCGGCGCTGAGGCTGACCTGAAGCGGCCTGAGTTGACGCCTCAGGGGCATGAGGCTGTGCCTGCGCTACGGAAGCCGGTTCCTGGACAGGAGCTGAGACAGGTGCAGCCACAGGTGCCTGGACTGAAGCAGGCGAAGGGGCAGTTGCCGGAACTGGTGACTGGGCTGGTGACTGAGCTGGTGACTGGGCGGTAGCCGTCGCAGGAGCCGGAGCCACAGAGGCAGAAGGAGCGGTCGGCTTGGTGGCAATGAAACTGAGCCGCATCAGTGCAAACTCGATGTGCAGACGAGGGTTCACGCTGGCACGATAGCCGGACTCGCACTGGGTGGTCACCGACAGAGCTTCATAGAGGAACGGGAGCGGACATCTGTCAGCCTGCTCCTTATATCTCTTCTTGAGGGAATCCGGAAGTTCCAGAAGGGCCTCCAGTCCCCCGCTCCTGCTGACTATAAGGTCACGCAGATGCGACGAAAGGGCCGCCACGAAATGAAGGGCATTGAATCCCTTGGTCAATATCTCATCGAAGGCAAGAAGCGCGGAAGGATAATCCCCTTTGAGAAAGGCGTCAACCAATGCGAAACTATACTCATAGTCAAGCACATTGAGGTTTCTGAGCACGTCCTGATACTTCACGTCGGTTCCACAGAAAGCTACAGTCTGGTCGAAGATGGTCAACGCATCTCTCATAGCTCCGTCCGCCTTGTGGGCCACCACATGCAGGGATTCGTCATCTATGGTCACACCCTCACTGGAAGCCACCATTCGGAGGTTCTTCACTATGTTGTCCACAGTGATCCTGTTGAAGTCATAGGTCTGGCAACGCGACAGGATGGTAGGAAGGATCTTGTGCTTCTCCGTCGTCGCAAGAATGAATATCGCATGTGCAGGCGGTTCCTCCAAAGTCTTGAGGAAGGCGTTGAAGGCTGCCTGGGAGAGCATATGCACCTCGTCGATGATATATACACTGTACTTGCCCACCTGAGGAGGGATGCGTACCTGGTCCATGAGGGTCTTGATATCCTCCACTCCGTTGTTGGAAGCCGCATCAAGCTCGTGTATGCAGTATGACCTTCCTTCTGCAAATGACTGGCAGGACTCGCACACTCCGCAAGGCTCCATCTCGGAAGACGGATTCGAGCAGTTTATCATCTTCGCGAAGATACGTGCTGTGGTCGTCTTGCCGACTCCACGAGGGCCGCAGAAGAGATATGCATGCGCCAGCTGGCCTCTCAGAATGGAGTTCTTGAGGGTCTGCGCTATATTATCCTGACCAATGAGAGTCCCGAAGGAGTCCGGTCTGTACTTTCTTGCTGAAACTATATACTGACTCATAATTATCCTTTTCGTCAATCTACAAAGATAAACAAATAAATTCACAACTCAAGTTTCCTGAATCCCATTTCTCGTAAAGGGGACTTGCCATCGGCCCAAAGACCTCAGATATAAGGCCTTTCGCATCTGCGAAAGTTGAGTTCATAAGGAGGTTTTAAGTTTGGGCGTGAGATTATAAAGTTGTAACTTTGCAGGAATCAAATATCAGGAAAGGATGGAAATGAAAAGAGTACTTATTCTCATAGCAGCGGCCCTGATGCCGATATTTGCTTCGGCACAGGCACAGATCAACACCAAGAAGGTTCAGATCGGCGACTTCACAGAAAAGACGACCAAGGTGGTCCTGACTGGCAACATGTTCTATGACGGCACTCTACGTGACGAGATAGTGGCAAGATGGAATGTTTCCCCATATGAATTCTGCACATTACAGGAATTCGAGCAGCTCAAGTCCAGCGAGGAATATTACTTCCTGCTGAGCACTAAAGGCCAGTTCAAGAAGGAGGATGAGCCGGGTCTCATGTTCCTGACCCTCGTAAAGGGAGGAAAAAAGGCAGAAGGGGGAATAGATGACATGCTGGAAATCGTCTCACTTCCGATTGCTTCCGCCGAGGATCCATCCGGCAGGGAGACTGTGTTCTTTGCGGCATTCCTGAACATCATCCAGGCCTACGCCGTGGAGTCGACAGAGAAGGACATCAGCGCATATACCGGACTTACCAACTACTCGCTGAACCTTTCAAAGACCAAGGACATGACCATCGTTTTCGCGGAAAACGACCTCAGTCCGAAGGTGACCGACAAGGAGAAGCAGCTGTACTTTGACGAGGAAATCATTGTCACTGACGAGGACTCTGCCGACGACCATATGATTGACAATTCGGACAGGGCGGTCGTAAGCTATGTGGTGGCACCCACAGAGGCATCTACCGGTTCATACTGCTATAAGATGCTGATAGACAACCAGTCCCACATGCTGTATTACTTCAAGAAGCATAGGATCACAAAGAATACTGGAGTCGGCTTCCTGCCGGAAGACATCAGAAAACTGGCATCTTTCCGCACCAAGCAAGCTTCTGCAAGATGATTACAGGAAAGACAGACTGCGGGCTGCAATATGCCGTCAGAAAGAGGATATCCTCAGTCGCCTACTGCGCTCTGAGCATCAAATGCGGGACAAGGGACGAGGAAGGGTATCATGGGGGCATTGCACATTTTGTGGAACACACCATATTCAAAGGCACATCAAGAAGGAGCGCCACAGTGATAAACGGCTATCTGGACAGGCTTGGAGGTGAACTGAACGCTTTCACGACCAAAGAGGAGATTGTGCTCCACGCCACCGTCCTGAAGGAGGACCTGGGCAAGGCGGCCTCGCTTCTTTTCGAACTGGCCACGGAGGCAACCTTTCCCGAGCATGAAATCCAGACAGAGAAGGGAGTGGTGATTGACGAGATACGTTCATATAAGGACAGCCCGTCAGAAGACATATACGACAAGTTCGAGGAGATGCTTTTCGAAGGTCATCCTCTCAGCGGGAATATTCTCGGAACTGCAGCCTCGGTGAGGAAGATCAGCCCGGAGGAACTGAGAAGGTTCGTCAAGGAAAAGTTTCTCCCTCACAGGATGGCTTTCACCGTTGTAGCTGACATCGAGGAGGCCAGAATGGAGAAGGAGGTCAGGAAGATAGTGGACGGGGTGTTCGGGAAGTCCGGAGAGACTGAACTGTCACAGAATAAGGACCGCCTATCCACCAAGGGGCCCACTGCCTCGGACGTACCGGCACACAGAAGATTCGACATCACATTGAACAAGCGGAATCACCAGGCCAACTGCACGATCGGAGGGCTGGCCCCGTCACTTTATCAGGAACGCGACAGACTTGCCACGGTGCTGATGTGCAACATACTCGGAGGACCGGCTAACAATTCCCGTCTCAATTCAGTGCTCAGGGAGAAGAACGGATGGGTCTACGGAGTGGAATGCGGATATACGCAGTACGCAGACACCGGAATAGTCACCATCAGCCTCGGATGCGACAAGGCCAATGTGGACAGATGTCTCAGGGCAATCAGAAAGGAACTGGACAAGCTGCAGAACGAGACCATGTCAGACAGGAAGCTCAAGGCAGCCAGGAAGCAGCTTCTGGGACAGCTTGCCATCAGCGGTGACAACGGGGAGACACAGTGTCTGTCCATGGGCAAGAGTCTGCTGGCATTCGGAAAGATTGCCGGCAGCGAGGAGAACAAGGAAATGGTGGAAGGAATCACGGCAGAGGACATCAGACGGATGGCCCGGGAGATCTTCGCACCGGAGAGACTGTCTCAGCTGATATACATTTAGCGTTTTGCATAACACATTGACACACAGCAATATAACACAAATCGCCTGCGTCATATGGAGCAGGCGACTTACGGTAAAGGATTGACTTGCAGATAGTTGGATATTATGGAAGAGATATATGAATATATAGAGAGCCATGCTACAAGGCCTGACGAGGCTCTGGAATGGGTGATAAGACAGACGCATATCAGGACCAATCATGCCAGGATGCTGTCCGGAACGATTCAGGGGCAGCTTATCAGGATGATGGCAGGGACTTCCGGGGCCAAACGTATCCTTGAACTCGGCACATTCACCGGATTCTCTGCAATATGCCTTGCTTCAGGACTTCCGGAAGACGGTCATCTTGACACTCTGGAGCTGAACGACGAGCTGGAGGACCTGATTCTGGAAGGCTTCGAAAGGGCCGGACTCCAGGACAGGATATCCCTCCATATAGGAGACTGCAAGGAGACTCTCAAAGGGCTGCGGTCAGACATGGGACTGCCTGCGGAACCGGATGGGGAGGTCCATGAGGCTGAAAACACCGGGCTTCTCTACGATATGGTATATATGGACGCAAATAAGCGCGAATACTGCGAGTACTATGATCTGGTGTTCGACATGGTGCGTCCGGGAGGCCTCATACTTGCCGACAATGTGCTCTGGGACGGCAAGGTGTGCAGGAATCCCCTTCCTCAGGACAAGCAGACCGTGAGCATAGCAAGGTTCAACGACATGGTCAGTGCAGACCCACGGGTCGAAACAGTCATACTTCCCCTTCGCGACGGGCTTAACATCATAAGGAAAAAATAATGATTCAGGTCATTCATAGAGCATTCGATATTCTGGAATATCTGTCACAGGACCCCAAAAGGGAGTTCAGTCTGGGAGAGATAGCAGCCTACACCGGACTGAACAGCGGGACATGTGCCAACATCATGAAGACTCTCGTAAGGAGGAACTATGTCGTGCACCTCGGGGTGAAGAAGGGCTACAGGATAGGCATCATGCCTCTGATCATCACAGACAACGATGCCTACATCCGCCTGCTCGCAAGTGCATGCAAGCCTCCTATGAATGCCTTATGTTCCGAGATAAACGAAATCGTCATACTCTCCGTGGTCAGACACAACAGACGTTTCCTGGTCTATCAGACCAAGAGCACCCATGAAATCCAGGCCACGACCACTCCGGAACAGTCCGTGTACAAGGCCACGACAGCCAGGATGATCATCTCATCATACAACAACGCCAGACTCGAGAAACTGGTGAAGGATGTCGGTCTTCCTCAGGAATCCGAGTGGCCGGAGATCAAGACATTCAAGCAGCTCAAGGAAGCACTCTCTGACATACGCGAGAACAGGATGGCCTTCGGCTGGGACCAGTTCGATGTGGTCAGCCTGGCAGTTCCTGTGGAGATCAACGGAAGCACGGTGGCTTCGGTCGGGATATATCTTCCGGCCTGCCGATATACTGAAGAAGTGATGAAGGTCTATGAGGCAAAACTCCGCGAATGCGCCCACTTCATCAACGAAATCGGTCTGAAGCGCAACCTGTTTGTTACTGAATATTGATTACTGCCGGGTGATTCGGGCACCGAGGGCGTTCAGACGAAGGTCAATATCCTCATAACCTCGGTCGATCTGGTCTATATTGCTGATCACGCTGGTTCCCTTGGCAGACATGGCAGCAACCAGAAGGGCGATACCCGCTCGGATATCAGGAGAAGACATCTGGCCGGCACGCAGCTGATAGCGGTGATCGTGACCGATGACGACGGCCCTGTGAGGGTCGCATAGGATTATCTGGGCACCCATGTCTATCAGCTTGTCCACAAAGAAAAGACGGCTTTCGAACATCTTCTGATGAATGAGCACACTGCCCTTGCACTGGGTGGCTGTCACCAGTATGACACTGAGGAGGTCAGGAGAAAGACCAGGCCAAGGAGCATCCGCTATATTCAGGATGGAACCGTCGAGGAAGGATTCTATGACATAGCTTTCCTGCTCAGGGACGAAGATGTCGTCTCCCCTGCGTTCCAGATTGATCCCAAGCTTGCGGAAGGCCTCGGGAATCATTCCAAGCTCATCATATGCCACATCCTTGATGGTGAGTGAACTGCGGTTCATTGCAGCCAGGGCTATGAACGATCCGATCTCGATCATGTCGGGAAGAATCCTGTGTTCGGTTCCTTTGAGGCTATCCACACCGGTGATGGTCAGGAGGTTAGACCCAAGTCCTTCAATCTTGGCACCCATTCGGACAAGCATGCGGCAGAGCTGCTGCACATATGGCTCGCAGGCTGCGTTATATATGGTGGTCACTCCCTTGGCAAGGGTGGCGGCCATCAAGATATTGGCAGTACCGGTCACAGAGGCCTCATCCAGAAGCATATATCTGCCTGTCAGCGTCTTTCCTTCCGGAACATGAAGATAGAAGGCTTTTCTGCTCTGGTCATACTCCTGTTCCGCACCGAGATTCATGAATCCGAGAATATGGGTATCCACCCTGCGACGGCCTATCTGGTCGCCTCCCGGCTTTGGGAAATATGCCCTGCCGAAACGTGCCAGAAGGGGTCCGACCACCATCACGGATCCACGGAGCTTGGCACACTTGGCCACAAAATCAGCGCTTGCAACATATTCGGTGTCTATTTCATCGGCCTTGAAGGTATATACTCCCTTATCCAGCCTCCTGACCTTGACTCCCATTCCCTCCAGAAGAAGGATGAGGTTCTTGACATCAAGAATCTCCGGAATATTGGAGATAGTAACCTCCTCATCAGTCAGAAGAACAGCACTGATGACCTCCAGCGCTTCGTTTTTTGCACCCTGCGGTCTGATGGCACCGTTCAGCTTATGTCCGCCCTCTACAATGAATGAACTCATATTATTCTCCTTTAGTATATCCAACAAAAATACTGAATTTTTCCTTATTGGAAACAGCAACAGCACAAAATACTGGAAAAAGCGAGGGGATGGACAAAAATTCATTATCTTGCAGGGATTTCAAGAGGGACTTTCACCGAAGCCCCCTATCCAAGGAAGCATATATAAACTGATAATCTTTGATATAAGTATGAAAAAACTAAGGTTACTTCCAGCATTCATGACTTTTGTTCTAGCACTATGCCTTCAGGGCTGCGCGAGGGAAACACGCGGCAACGAATTCCCGGCACAGTGGATATTCAGTGAAAGGAATGCCCCTCTCTACGCCGAGAACTGGGTGGGAGACAGACATTTTGTCGGTGCCATGACAGGGTCGCCAGCCAGGATCGAAGCAGTGAGAGGAAGCGGGGATGAACATCCGTTCACATATAAGGATGTCAATGGAAAACCGGTTGTGGGCACTCTTATAGAGGATGACTATATCCTGTTTACGATCCCCGTGAGGGATCTCGAAGGTGGAAGCTATATGGAAATTGATGCTACAGTACTTAGCAATCCATCCTCTCCGAAATATTTCATCATAGAGTATCTGGAAGAAGGCAAGTGGAAGAGCGTGGCAGAGGACCTGCTGGAGGTGCCGGAGATTCCGCAGTTGAAGTATTCTTTCATGTGCTCCGGAATAGGATTCGGCAAAGAATATGAATACAACTGTATATATCAGACCATTCCTTTGAAGAAAGGCATAAGGGATGGCGAAGTCAAGATAAGATTCAGGGCTGTGGGCGGGTTCACATGCAATGGAGAGCCTCAGAATCCAGAAGCCGAAGACGGAGGGCTGGGCTTTGCTTTATACGGATTTACGGGAGCATATATCCAGAATCTGGGGGCTGTTGCTCCTAAGGACACCACAGACATCCTGTGCATCGGAAACTCATTCACATATTACTTCAACGGTCCGTCCATGCTCAAGGAAATCGCATGGAGTCAGGGGCACTATTTCGATATCAGCGCCAGCCTCAAGGGAGGTCAGACTCTCGGACAGCACACCGGAAGAATCCTGACACGCAAACTGATCGAGGAGGGCGGATATGATTTTGCATTCCTTCAGGATCAGAGTCAGGCTCCGGCAAGATATGCTGCAGACTCTGCAAAGTATGCATATGTTCCTAAGGACTACATGGCCCTGTCTTCGATGATCAAGGCATATTCTCCTGAATGCCGCATCATTATGGAACACACCTGGGCCTATCCTGTGATTGACTTCGGAGGTTTCGGGGACTTCCACAGATTCACAGAACTGCTTGGTCAGGGAGCAAGAATGATGGCCGATTTGAACGGGGCTGAGGTATCCCCTATCGGCGAAGCTTTCGAAATCGTATACAACGACAACGGGAAGGTCAGGATTCTGGATACCGACGACAAGCATCAGTCACATTACGGGACATATCTGAAAGCCTGCATCAACTATCTTCTCATCACTGGAGAGGCGTTCCACTCAGATGTGGCCGACTGTGGACTGGAACCAGGCAAGGCAGCTTACCTGCGTGATATAGCAGAGCGCACCGTCCTCAACTAAGGACAGTGCGCTTCAGATACCGCTGACATGTTGTCAGATATGATCTACTTCGGGGTGGAGTTCCACTCCGAATTTTTCTTTTACCGAGGATATTATACGACGTTCAAGGCCAACTATCTCTTCAGGATAGGCCTCACCAGTGTAGTTCACTATGACCAGTGGCTGCTTTTCCCATACTGCCGCTCCGCCGCTGCGACGGCCCTTCCAGCCGCACTGCTCTATCATCCAGGCTGCCGGAATCTTGACCATTCCGTCAGGCAAGTCATAATGAGGCACCTTGTAGTCGGAACCGAATTCCGCCTTTGCCTCAGTCTCGATCCTGATGAACTGCTCCATCGGCACTACCGGATTCTTGAAGAAACTACCTGCACTGCCGACAACAGACGGCTCGGGAAGCTTCTCCTTCCTGATCTTGATTATCACCTTCCTGATGAGCGCCGGGGTCAGATCACCGCCGGCAGCATCGACAGCATCCTTCAAGTGACCATAGTCCAGCTTCGGCTGCGGGTTACGCGAAAGAGTAAAGACTACATGGGTCACGACATATCTGCCCCTAATCTCCGGCTTCTTGAATATGGAATCACGATATCCATATCCGCATTCGTCTACACCGAAACTCACGAACTCCTCCTCAAGGGTATCGTAGCAATATACCTTATGGACAACATCCTTGACCTCGACTCCGTATGCTCCGATGTTCTGAACAGCCGATGCTCCGACCTCTCCCGGGATATATGACAGATTCTCCACTCCCCACAGTCCTTCCTTTGCCGCCCAGTCGCAGAAATCGTCGAAGACTACGCCAGAGCCTACTGAGACCAGGACTGGGGGGAAAGATTCTTCGCTTCGCTCTGAATGACAGGAGGAGTCCGGACTGCATGGGGAGGGATCCGTATCACATAGATTGTCATCCAGGATCTCGATGAAGTTGATCTTCGAGTGCAGGACAGTGCCTTTGAAGTCGTCGGTGAAAAGGAGATTGCTTCCTCCTCCGATATGAAGAACCGGACGTGCAAGTTCTGAGAACTCTATATCCACAAGATCCGCCACCGAATCATATTCCATGAAACAGCGTGCCTTCACCTTCATCCCAAAGGTGTTCATCTTCGTCAGATCCTTATAATACTCCGTCTTTATCATACCTTATCCCCCGCTAAAAGTGAAGCCGCAGGTAACCTTCTCTATATCAACGTTCTGGCTCTAAAATAGTAGTCATTAAGATTAAATAATGCATGTATGTATTTTTGCGACATGCCACCCCCGGCTAGGGGTCGTGAGCGACCAAGCAAACAGCCCAGTGGGCTTTTGCCGCGAACAGCCTGCGGCAGCAGGACAAGCGCAGCGAGGACGGGGGTCGCAAAAAACATACTGCATTATTTAATGCTATCCTATCTCAGCACCGTTGCAAAGAGTCTCCGCAGGCGTAACGAAACGCATCTTGCCGTCGTTCTGACGCGCCATGAGGATCATTCCCTTGGACTCGATGCCACGGATCTTGCGTGGAGCGAGGTTGGCCAGGATGCATATCTGCTTGCCCACCATCTCCTCAGGAGAATACTGTTCTGCAATGCCTGAAACGATGACACGCTTGTCGATTCCTGTGTCTATGGTCAGTTTGAGGAGCTTGTCTGTCTTAGGGACACGCTCTGCCTCAAGAACTGTAGCAGTGCGGATGTCCATCTTTCCGAAATCGTCGAAGGTGCACTCTTCCTTCTGAGGAGTCACCACAGCGGCCTCGGCTGCCTTTGCCGCAGCCTCACGCTCTGCACGGATATCATTCAGACGGGCGATCTGAGCATCCACCGTCTCATCCTCAATCTTTGCAAAAAGAAGGGTCGGCTGGTTGAGCTGATGACCCGCAGGGAGGAGGGTTGACTTTCCAAGGTCATCCCATGAAAGGACGATACCGTCAAAAGAAGAACCTGTGTGAAGGGCTGCACCTTCTTCTGCCTTGTATATATTCTCGCTAACTGCACCTTCTTCACCGGCACGGTGGTCGGTTCCGGCAGCGATTCCCACGTTCAGGATGCCACGGAGCTTCTCTGACGAGAACGGAAGGAACGGCTCGAATGCTATTGCAAGCGAAGCGCAGATCTGGAGGGAAACGTTCAGGATGGAAGCGGTTCTGTCCATATCGGTCTTAGCGACCTTCCAAGGCTCTGTGTCAGTGAGATACTTGTTTCCAAGACGGGCTATGTTCATTGCCTCCTTGAGAGCCTCACGGAACTTGTATCCGTCGAGATAGCGCTGCATCTCCTCCTTGAGAGGCTGGATCTGTGCGAGAGTCTCCGCATCGATTGCCTCCGGCTTGAGGTCGGCAGGTACACGGCCCTCGAAATATTTATGAGTGAGCACCACGGCACGGTTCACGAAGTTGCCGAGGATTGCCACGAGCTCGCTGTTGTTGCGTGACTGGAAGTCCTTCCATGAGAAGTCGTTGTCCTTGGTCTCAGGAGCATTGGCAGTCAGCACATAACGAAGTACGTCCTCCTGGCCGGGGAACTGCTCGAGATATTCATGGAGCCACACAGCCCAGCCGCGTGAAGTGGATATCTTGTCTCCTTCGAGATTGAGGAACTCGTTTGCAGGGACATTGTCCGGAAGGATATAGCTTCCGTCAGCCTTGAGCATAGACGGGAACACGATGCAGTGGAAGACGATATTGTCCTTTCCGATGAAGTGCACGAGCTTGGTATCCTCGCTCTTCCACCACTTCTCCCAGCTCTGAGGAAGGAGTTCCTGGGTGTTCGAGATATATCCGATAGGGGCATCGAACCACACATAGAGGACCTTTCCGTCAGCACCCTCCACAGGCACCGGCACACCCCAGTTAAGGTCACGGCTCACGGCACGGGGCTGGAGGCCGCCGTCGATCCAGCTCTTGCACTGGCCGTAGACGTTGCTTCTCCACTCCTTGTGTCCGTCGAGAATCCACTCTGACAACCATCCTTCATACTGATCCAGAGGCAGATACCAATGCTTGGTCTCCTTCTTCACGAGTTCGCCGCCGCTGAGGGCAGACTTAGGGTTGATGAGTTCGTCCGGGCTGAGTGTCGCACCGCACTTCTCGCACTGGTCTCCATAGGCTCCCTCGGCACCGCAGCGCGGGCAGGTTCCTGTGATGTAACGGTCTGCAAGGAAGGTCTTCGTCTCCTCATCATAGTACTGCTCGCTCACCTTCTCGATGAACTTTCCCTCATCATAGAGCTTACGGAAATAGTCAGCAGCATTCTTGTGATGGGTCTTTGAAGATGTGCGGGAATATATATCGAAATTGATTCCAAGCCCTGTGAAGGAATCCTTGATAATCCTGTGATACCTGTCCACGATGTCCTGCGGAGTGCAGCCTTCCTTCTGAGCCTTGATGGTGATTGGCACACCGTGCTCATCGGATCCGCAGACATAGAGGACATCCTCTCCCCTCATTCTCAAGTACCTCACATAGATGTCTGCAGGTACATAGACACCGGCCAGGTGACCGATGTGAACAGGACCATTCGCGTATGGAAGCGCACAGGTCACCAGTGTTCTGTTGAATTTCTTTGTCATATTCTATATATAATTTTAATATTTCTTCGTTTTTTGTCTGTCATGCTGAACATCGTGAAGCATCTTTAATTCGGTTTAAAGATCCTTCGCTGCGCTCAGGATGACAAGGGGGCGCGCAATGACATCACACACGTCCAAGCTCGTTGTTAAGGCGGGTGCGGGCCTTGTTATATTCCGAAATTCTCGTCAGGATATCCAGCTGGGCAGTCTCATCTGCCGTCATCAGTTCATCAGTGAGCCTTTTCAGCATCTGCTCGATCCTCCGGCACTGATATGTCATGAGGGTCTTTGGCACGAACTGGACAAGCCTTGTGGCCGTGGCTGTGAGAGACTGTTCATAGTTCTTGACGGTTATCTGATATTTCTCGATCAGCATCTCCCTGGCTACAGCCGCAACTTCCTGATCCATGCTGTTGAGAAGGCGCTGCTGGATCTGCTCCTGGGACAGTCCCTCGTCATACATTGCAAAATATGCCTCATATACCTTCCTGTAGGCTTCGTTTGCGAAGTCCACCTCGTCTTCAGCGAGAATCCCGTCGATGAACTCGGCCACACTGAGGGTCTCGCCTTCAACAAAGAACCGGGAATCACGGTCGAACTCCAATGGGGTACAGCCCTCTTCCAGGACAAACTTCAGAAGGTCATGTTCGCACGGTTCCAGATACGGATCGTTGACAGGGATTCCATTCTGCCGTGCCAGAGGTTCTTCTGCCGGAGCATATTCCACATCATCCTGATCCACAGGCATATAATCGCCTTCCGGTCCGGGAACATAATCCTCGGGCATCGGAGGCATATATCCTTCATCCGGATATCCCGGGGCAGGCTCTCTCCTCGCATAGCCGGAAGCACTTCCCTGTCTGGAGCGCGCAGCTTCCCGTTCGGCCTGCTTCTTGTCCGCCAGAATCATCTCGTTCCTGGAACGCGACACCCTGTCGGTAAGGATCTGCTCATCTATCTCGAACTTGTCCGCACAGCTCTTCACATACACGGCACGGATCACCGCATCCGGGATCAGCGCAATCGTGTCCGCGACATCATTTATGAGGTTGGCCTTCTTCAGCGGGTCACCACCGGCTTCTCCGAGAAGCAGGTCTGTCTTGAACCCGATGAAGTCCTGCTCATTCTGGAAAATATAGTCCTGAACCTGCTCCAGAGTGTGTCTGCGGGCAAAATCATCCGGATCCATTCCGTCCGGAAGAAGAACGATCTTCACATTGAGTCCTTCCTTCAGCACGAGGCCGATTCCCCTGAGGGCGGCCTTGATTCCGGCTCCGTCACCGTCATATATTATGGTAACATTATTTGTGAACTTGCGGATCAGACGGATCTGCTCCACAGTGAGGGAGGTTCCGCTTGAGGCGACGACATTCCTGATGCCGAGCTGATGCATGGAGAGGACATCCAGATAGCCTTCCACCAGAATACACTTGTCCTGGCGGGCGATGTCGTTCTTCGCGAAATATATTCCGTAAAGGGAACGGCTCTTGACATATATCTCCGTCTCCGGAGAATTGACATATTTGGCTACCGACTTGTCCGTCCTGAGTGTTCTGCCGCCGAAGGCTATGATGCGGCCGCTCACGGAATGAACCGGGAACATGACCCTGTCATAGAAACGGTCCACAAGACGTCCGTCGTCGTATCTGATGCTGAGGCCCGTCTCTATCAGGAACTCCTCCTTATATCCAGCCGCACGTGCAGCATCAGAAAGCCCTCTCCGGGAAGTAGGAGACCAGCCGAGTCCATATTTCCTTATGGTCTCGTCCTCCAGCCCACGGCTCTTGAAATATTGATAGGCAACAGCTTGACCTTCAGGAGTCTGCATGCTGTCCTGAAAGAACTTCATCGCATATTCAGAGACAAGGTAGAGACTCTCGCTGCGCTGCCTTCTGGCAATTTCCTCTACAGTCTCCTCCTTCTCCACCACCTCGATGTTATATTTCTTGGCAAGATATTTCAAGGCCTCGGTGTAGGACATGTTCTCGTGTTCCATCACGAAGCCTACAGCCGTGCCTGACTTGCCGCATCCGAAGCACTTGTATATTCCCTTGGAAGCGGAAACCGAGAACGACGGGGTCTTCTCGTTATGGAAGGGGCAGCACGCGATGTGGTTGGCCCCGCGCTTCTTCAAAGTCACGAAGTCACTGACCACATCCACGATCTGGGCTGCGTCCAATATCCTGTTTACCGTTTCCTGAGGTATCATATCCTACTGCTCGTCCACCTTTTCGTACTCGACATCCTTCACCTGGATCTCCTCTTCGGCCTCAGGCTCAGGCTTCCTGGTCGGATACTTGATTTCATATTCGTCAATGGCCTTCTTCATCTTCCATGATGAGAGAAGTTCTGAAATTCCATATATCATAAGGGCCACTCCTGCGATGACTCCGATGGTCTCGCCTATAAATGAAGGCCTTACTATAAGAAACATTCCCAGAATGATGACAACCACCGGCAGGATGAAAGCTATAGCTCCCATTCTGAACACGCCACTGGCACTGCCGAGGGCAACAATCTGGAAGAGCCCGAATCCGATGAGCACAAAAGCGATGAGATATACCAGAAGTCCTGCAAAGAAACCAGGAAAGAGGAAAAGCAGAATTCCCAGAAATATATCCACTACGGTGTTGAATCCCATCAGGGCGAATGCTCCATCTGCCCTGTTCTTATATCCCACAACAAGAGAGACCAAGCCTGAAGCAACCAGGAAGGCAGCTATTATCTGCACAGCAATGTTCAGGGCATTCGCCTTGCTCCACACCATTACGACACCGATTGCGATGGCCGTCAAGGCCCTCAGCGGCCCTGTGAACTTTCCTTTATATCCAAATGTAATCATAATTCTTTTCTTATATACACAATCTGCAAAAGTAAGAAATTTTCGCTATTTTCGTGACTCATTTCGGGACAATATGGCATTATTCGACAATCATAACCATAGTCAGTTTTCATTTGACGGCAAAAGGGCTACTGTGGAGGCGTCTGCAAAAACAGCAGTAGAGCGAGGACTCGGAGGAATCTGCTTCTCCGACCATTGTGATTTCTTTGTTCCACCCATGAAGGCAGACTTCGAGGAGATCCAGAAGGAGTGGTTCGACGTGAAGGAACAGCAGGAAGAGATTGCCCGCGTACAGACTCTCGTTCCGGTGACGATTCTGAGAGGAATCGAGATCGGGATGCACGAGACATGCCATGAACAAATCAGAAAGGTCCTGAGCGAAAATTCATTCGATCAGGTGCTCGCTTCTGTACATTATATGGGAGAAGTCGACCCGTACTACGGAGGATACTACGACGGTAAGGATTGGAAGGAGGCCTACGGAGGCTATCTGGAGACTATATTCCGCGAAATGACCTGGCTCGAAGACTTCGATATCATGGGCCACTTCGACTATATCGTCAGATATGCCCCCTATCCGGAGACAAGCATCCGCTTCCGCGACTTCGGAGACATCTTTGACGAAATGTTCCGCTACCTGATCCAAGAAGGGAAGGCCCTGGAAATCAATACCAAAAGCTATGTCGGTCATCGCGGACGTCAGGTGGAGCTGGACCTAGAAGTCCTGAGGCGATACCGCGAACTCGGAGGCGAGATCATCAGCCTTGGCTCCGATTCGCACGAAGCATCACGCGTCGGTGCAGACTTCCCACAATTCGCCTCTCTATTAAAGTCCCTCGGATTCCGCTGGACCGCCCATTACGAGAAGCGCAGGCTGGTGCAGGTGGGGATTTAGGATATTTTGCTGGAGAGTGGTCTAGAGATTAATACGAAAAAGAGGAAACTTCTTTCGAAATTTCCTCTTCTGAAACGGGGTGCGGTGGGCGAGACTCGAACTCGCACAGGATTACTCCCACTACCCCCTCAAAGTAGCGTGTCTACCATTTCACCACCACCGCTTTGTTTTGGGATTGCAAAGGTACGACATTTTTTTAAACCTCCAAACTTTTTTGAAATATTTTTTAAAAATCTTCTGCTCCAGGGCTGGAACGGGATATGAACGCCTGCTCCATCTGACGCAGGCGTGATGATGTAAGTCACTGTTCTGCAAGAGACTAAGAGACGAAATAATATATATAAGAGGTATTGGAATTTAAAGATTTATTCGTATCTTTGCGCGCTTTTCCTCGGGTAGGAGAAGTGTAGGTAATATTTTTTAACATTTAAAACAGATTCACAATGGCTGTTAAAATTCGTCTCCAGCGCCACGGAAAGAAGAATTTCGCATTCTTCCACATTGTTGTGGCTGATTCACGCGCACCTCGCGATGGTCGTTTCATCGAGCAGCTCGGCTCTTACAATCCTAACACAAACCCTGCAACCATCATGCTCAACCATGAGCGTGCACTTGCATGGCTTAACGTAGGTGCTCAGCCTACCCTCACAGCAAAGCGTATCCTCTCTTACGAGGGTGTACTTCTTGCAAAGCACCTTGAGGGCGGTGTGAAGAAGGGCGCTCTCACTCAGGAGCAGGCTGATGCAAAGCTTGCTGCATGGAAGGCAGAGAAGGCTGCAAAGATCAACGCAAAGAAAGAGGGACTTAGCAAGGATGCTGCTGCTGCTTACAAGGCTGCAGTTGAGGCAGAGGCTAAGGTAAATCAGGAGAGAGCTGAGGCTATCGCCAAGAGAAAGGCTGAGGCAGAGGAAGCTGCACGTGCTGCTGCTGAGGCTGCTGCTGCCGAGAAGGCTGCTCAGGAAGCTGCTGCAGCTGAGGAGAACACTGAGGCTTAATTCTGCCATGCTGCAGATCGCTCAGGTTCTGAAATCCAACGGTACCGATGGGGAACTCGTAATGGGTTTCCGCGAAATCGCTCCTGAAGATATCAACCTACAGGAACCGGTGTTCATCATGTTTGATGGACTGCCGGTTCCTTTTTTCATTGAATCATTCCAGAAAAGAGGCAACACAAAGGCTCTGGTGCGTCTGACCGACATATGCTCCCAGGAAGATGTGGAGGAGATTGCAGGTAAGGCGGTGTATATTGAAGATGAGTCACTTGCGGAGCTTTCTCTTGAGGAGGACGGATATGCCGCCCTTGTGGGATGGATGGTGCTGGCTCCGGCGGAGATTCCCGATCAGGTCGGGGAAGACGAGGATATGGGACTATACGAAGTGGGGGAAATCACTGACTTCATTGACATTCCGAACAATCCTTGCATAGAGGTGGAAACAGAAAATGGAGCAGTAATGATACCGCTCCATGAAGATTTCATCCTTGGTCTGGATCCGGAGAATCAGGAAATCATCATGCAGATTCCTGACGGTCTCCTGTAGTCTCAATATGACAGAGTCACTGATGCCGTGAAGTTGTCCATGCAGAAATATGCAGGGACTTCTTTTTTTGTGGACACCACCTTGAAGTCCACATGGTCCA
Source organism: Bacteroidales bacterium (assembly GCA_017502125.1). Lineage (GTDB taxonomy): Bacteria > Bacteroidota > Bacteroidia > Bacteroidales > UBA932 > Cryptobacteroides. Next base: position 18,765 of record JAFVVN010000024.1, read on the forward strand.
CCTGTCCGAGCTTGCTGAGATCAAAGGCAGTCCAACGTGAGATGATGGAGTCCTTCTGAGCGGAGAAGTCAGCCAGATATATGCTGTTCTCCCCTGTCTTCACTCCGTCCAGATATCCTGTTGCCTGAAGCGTCAGTCTGTCTCCGTCCTCGAAACACTTGCTCACCTTGTAGGCCACATATCTGGTGTTGTTCACATAGCAAAGTCCCAGAACGCATTGTCCTATCTCGGTAGCCATGAACTCAACGTCACTCTCAGGCATCTGAGACGGGTCTGGATTCTCATAATATACTCCATATGTCTTGCTTCCATGGAACATGAGGGAGGAGTTGAGCCTGAATGCATCGTTGGCGAAGGCTTCGCTATCTGCCGTTGCCATCGAGATGCTGTCTGCCGGATCGAACTGACTGCCCTTGAGACAGGACAGGAGCATTCCTCCTTCAAACACCTTCTTTATGGTATCCACCTTATGTCTGAAGGCAAGATAGTCCCAACCGATGCCATATCCGTGCGAATCATTGAAATAGAGGCTGTCAGAGCCAAATTCCTTTGCGTAATCAAGACCTGAATATTCGAACGAAGCCTCAACTGGATAGGTCCTTGTGAACTCACCGTCATTCAGGCAGGAAACCAGCGACAGGAACGCTGAAATAATAATAATTGTCTTCTTCATCTATACTATTAATGTTAACGGGGACAAAAATACATAGATTTCTTGAAGTAGCAAATCATATTTCATCAATCTCCTGAACACCGTTGCGTGTCATGGTTATACGGAACTGATGATATTCCACCTCACCATCATGCTGAAGCTGGAAAATTATATGCACGTGATATATCTTCTGGATGGAATATGTGGTGAGACTGTCATCCTCGTCAATAGTGTCTATCGGCACTTCTGCATTGTCCATCTTATGGGTGAAGCGGTTCAGGTGCAGACGCATGATCTCATTGATTCCTCGCATGGGATATTCCGCATTTCTGGCCATAGCTGCATCATCTATGATTACATGCTTGCGGTAAAGCATAACCTTTTCCTCGAATATCCTTGATTCATCCTCCACGGAAGAAGCCCTGTCACGCATATTCATGACCACTGCAGGGGTCCTTGACTTGGATATGAAGTCGAAACCTTCCTTGATCACGCCCACCTTATTGTTTCCTATGGTCACGGAGGCTTTCTTGTCGAAGTACTTGTCACCCAGACGATGGGCGAAATAATAACGCAGGAGGTCCTTTATACGGTCCTTCAGCATATAGCTCACCACCAGGACGACAAAGAGAGGCCAGGTGATGTTTCCGTAACGGACCTGAGTGTGCCAGGCCACTGCGGTGGCAAATATCATGGCCACACCAGCCGCAATACTATAATATATCTGCTCGACCGCAACGCCGTCCCTTTTCTTGTCTAGACTGATATAGAGCTCGCTTTCTATGAACTTCTTGAGCATTCCATGGTGATATACAAGGGCTCTGTCATGGTCCGGATCGCCATTCAGACGGTCGTATCCCCGCATCGCCATGTATTCCCTTTCACCGGCCAGAAGTCCGGCAAAGGCCTTTCTTATGCGGACAAGCGAAGCCGATTCGGATGAGGAGTCTACCACCTTGATGAGACGGACGGTCCTCATTTCCACGACATGGCTCATGAACTCGTCACAAAGGCGGAAATAGCTGCGGGTCCTGTCCGACACAGTGGGAACATCGATGATCTTGTACAGGTCACGGAACCTGCTCAGTACCAGTTTGGCATTTCCGACATAGTCATCGACCAGATACTCTGCCGAATCCAAGGACCTGACCGACCTCAGATGCGACGCATGGTCACGCAGGGCGCTCTTGAATATCGCCGCAAACATCTTGAGATGATATTCATATGAGTCCAGGTCACTCTGCTGAGGGGTCGTCACTACCCTTTCCAAAGCCTTCTTCAAAGAGGTCAGAGGCATGGAAGTCTCCTGGGCTATTTCCCTCAGGAGATATACCGGAGTGATAAGACGTACATTGGACTTCACATCCCGGTAGAACTGCTTCTTTCCGTAGTTTTCAGGGTTGATGTCCAGACTGTTGGGCACGAACATCCAGGCGTTCACGGAAAAGTCATCCTTGACGCCGTTCTCCTTGCAGTTGAATCCGAACTTGAACTCGACCGAGAAGTTATCGTGTTTCTTTGCCTGTATCGATATCATGTCATCCGTCGCTTTTATGCTCCTGGGCTAGAAGAGCCCGTGCGGAGGTTCCTAACGCCCCAAAGGGGCCGGTCCGGGCAGGGCCGAAATCCCCCTGACAGGGGGCAGGGGGTTAGGAGGCTTTATACTCCTGGGCTAGAAGAGCCCAGGAGTATATCCTAACCAGTGCAAAACTGTCTCACCCCAAACCATTATCATAATCCATGCTATGACCATCATGGTGATACCGAATTTGAAGGTGTCGCTCCAGCTGTAGTGGTTTGTAGTATATAGCAGCGCTGCCGGCTTGCTGTTGAACGGCAGCACGTAAACGTGTTCAATCAAAAGGGACACAGGGAACGAGAGGCTGAGCGGCGGAAGGCCGAACTGCTGCTCGACACCTATGGCGATTGGGACGAATACCAGCGCCCTCATGTTCTTCGACTGGAAGATCAGCGCGCTGAAAAGCATGAGTCCAGTGAGGAGTATATACAGAACGATGAACGGTGTATCCGCAGTGATGCCCATCGCGTCCATTCCTGCGCCTACCATCATGGCAGGAAGGTCGGTGGCATTTAGGCCGGATCCGATCACATAGGCACCTGCTGAGAATATCATAAGGTGCCAAGGGATATCGACGTCGTTCCACTTCACGACACCGATTCCAGGCATAAGGGCGATGATGGCACCGATAAGGACCACCACCTCAGCCGAAACGCCGTGCCAGCTTTCGGTCACCCACATCACGAGCACACCTACGAATATGGCTATTGACTTGAACTCCTCTTTGGTCATCTTGCCCATAGAATTGAGTTCCTGACGGAGGCGTTCCATTCCGCCCTCGATCTGAGGTTTCTTTTCTTCCGGCTTGAGAGGGAATATAACCTTCACTCCGATGAACCAGCCGATAAGAAGCAGGATCATTGCGAGAGGGAAAGCGGCAGCCAGCCAATCCGAATAAATCATTGTGACTGAGCTATATGCACCTGTAAGAAGCGAGATTGCAAGGAGGTTTGCACCAGAGCCGGTCATGAAGGCGCTCGCTCCTACATTGATCTGGAAAAGGTTCTGGAGCACAAGGTTGCGTCCGAAGTTGTTGCGGTTGCCCTGGCTTGCTCCGAAGATGGCTGCCACTACCATGAATATAGGAAGAAGGATGGTGGCCTTCACGGTGGTAGCCGATATGAACATTGACAGGACGACATTGATGACAAGGAAGCTGAAGAATATGCCGCTCGCGCTCTTTCCGAACTTAAGCACGAACCACAGGGCGAACCTCTTGGCAACCCTTGTCTTGACAAGCATGCTGGCAAGAACGAATGACAGGATGTTGAGCCACATCACCGGATGTCCCAGCTGTGCAAAGGCATCCTTCTGAGTGGTCACGCCGCACAGGATCACTGCCATGATCACCATGAGTGAGGTCAGATAGCTCTGCACCGCCTCTGTGATCCATAGTACGATGGATGCACAGAATATGGCAAGCATGGCATAGCAGGCCCTTATGAAGGCTGCTTCACCGATGACGTTCAGCCTTGCCTGAGCCTTGCCCGACAGTCCGGAAAAATCCATATTGTCGAAGAGCGGAATGTCCACCACCCAGTAGATGAGGATGAAGACAAGGGCCGCTATCGGTCCTCCAAGGCGTGCCATCCACTTCTCGAAGCCGGATTTCTCCATCTTCGGGAGCTTCTCCACCTTATAGTTGTTCATATCCAGCGGGTCGAAGACCTGCTCCTGGTTCAGTTCTGTGTTCTTGTCGGTCATGGTCTTTTCTGTTTAAAGATCCCCGGTCAAGCCGGGGATGACGTGGAGCCATCCCCTGTCGGCTTATGACAGACGTCATTGCCGGTTACGACAGACGTCATTGCCGGCTTGATCGGCAATCTCAAATTATTTAGCCCAGTTCTTATATGGGTTCTTCATAAGCATGGAGTTGTAGTACTTCACATCTCCTGTAACCTCCTCACCGAGCCACTCAGGCTTTGCAAAAGCCTCGTCCTCGGAAGAAAGCTCGACCTCAGCCACTGTAAGGCCTTCGTTGTCACCGTAGAATTCATCCACCTCATAAGTGTGCTCGCCAGCCTCAACGAGGTAGCGTGTCTTGTCGATCACGCCCGGCTCACATATCTTGAGGAGCTCCTGAACTTCTGCTACAGGGATCTCCTTTTCCCACTCGAAACGGCTTGCACCGCTCTCTGAGCCGATACCCTTGATGGTGATGAATCCCTTTTCGCCCTTCACGCGGACGCGGACTGTGCGTTCAGGAACTGAGCTGAGGTAACCCTGAGTGATGCGGGTAGCCTTCTTTGCAAACGGCTTGAAGTCGCCTGCAACCAAGAATTTTCTTTCGATTTCCTGTGCCATGGTACTACTCGTTTGCAAGTGGTTTGTCAGACATTCCGATCACGCGCTTGATGGCCTGGAGGTAGTTGATATTCTCAACGCCCTCGAGACCGCAGTCAGCGATGGTCTTCTTGATGTCCTCGATTTCTGTTGACTCAGAGTTGATGGTAACCACCTTCGCACCGTTGATGAGCACGTTGCCCACCTCGCAGATGGTGTCATTCACCATGTAGCCGAAACGCTGCTTGTGCACGCGTACAGCTGCGAGATCAGGATTAGCCTTCACCATCGCGATGAACTCGTCGTAAGTGTACTCATCCTTGTCAAGAGCCGGCATCTCCACCATGAATGCAGGGAAGACCTCGTTCTCGAGAACTGTGCGGGAGATAGGGAACTCACCCTTCATGAGAGGATTCCACTGCTCAAGGCCGTCCACGGTCTGGACATATGTCTTGATGTCCATCTTTCCGTTACGGATCTTGGTGTTATTGATGTCGTTCTTGCGTGAGATGATGTAGATCTCGTCGCTTTCGCGCTCCCATACCTTTTCAGGTACAGGAACGGAAAGACGAGCCATTCTCTTGTGTGCCTCACAAAAGCACTGTCCGAAAGAGCGGAACTCGAAGCGTGGCTTCGAGATCTCGCCGATTTTTAATTCTGCCATAGTTCGTTTGCTATATGCTTGAATTACATTTCAGGAGTGTGAGTAAGATCGAGTACCTTTGCACCGTTTTCAGCGCCTTTGGTAGGAAGAGCGAATGCGAAGTCACCTGTTCCGTTTGGTACACGCGAGAAAGAATATTCCTTTTTTTCAAGATAACCTTTTACCTGATTCCAACCTGCACCTTCACTACCTCTCTTGAACTCGCTGAGTTTCTCGTTATCAGCATTGTAAAGTTCGATGAACACATTCTTCTTTCCTGAAAGGCCACCTTTAAACTTGTGGTTCTCGCTCTCATATTCATAGTTAGGATCACCACCTTCATCCACGTCAGCAAGATCGGAGCTCTCAAGAACCACATAACCATTGGCAGCAATCTTCATACCGGCCTTACCTTCCCATGTCGTAGACTTTCCACCATCCTTAGTTGAGTCATACTTTACAAGGTATACACCTTCAAGAGAGACCTCCTTGTCTGTAGCGTTGTAAAGCTCAATATACTTTTCCTCACCTGAAAGCTCGTTAAGAACAATACCTGTAGCCTTGGTTTTATCGCCATCTCCATTACCGCTACCGTCGACTGTAGGGTTCTCCTTGTTACATGCAACGAGTGCAAATGCAGCTGCAGCTGCGAATACGAAAAACTTTTTCATGATTGTTTGTGTTTGATTAGTTATTAATAATGTTGATGAATTAGAATGCAACCTGGAAACGGCATGCAAGCATATGATAGTCGATACCTGAACCGCTTACAATATCTCCCGGATAATAAGTCACGTTGCCCGAAGCATCATAACCTGTTCTGTACTGAGGCTTATCCCTTGAAACCATGTCCGTACCGTCCTGAGCGCCCTTACCGTTAGCAAAGATATCGTTGTCGTTGTACTGGTAGTTGATGACAAACTTCACATTCTTAGTTACATGGAAATTGAGACCGAGAGAATAAGCATATGCTGAACCACCCATACAGTATTTCGAGATATTCAGGTCGCAATACTCCACTCTTGCACAGAGTTCGATATCGCCCCACTCCTTACCGGCATTTACGCGAGTATACTTTGCTCCGCCTGCATCATAGTTCTGGCTTCCGCCGAAGAGAAGGTAACCAGCCTGAACATACCATCCCCAAGCCGGCTTGATGTCAGTGATCTGGCTCTTTGATGCATCAACGTATGGAAGACGAGCGATGTATGCACCTTCCCAACGGAGACCTTTCCAGTGACCGGCAAGCTCTGCAGTCCAAGCAAGTTCGTGGTCAAGATACTTGATTGCGTCAGTGTCCAGGAACTTCTTGCGGTTCACAGATGTAGTGTTACGTGTGCTGTAGCGCACTGCGTTGTAACCGTCTGTTGATGAAGTCTTAGGATTTCTGTAAGAAACAGCTGCTCCGATGTGGAGGGAAGCGTCCTTCATCTTGTGAAGCGGACGATAAACGATCTTACCAGTATATGACATTCCGCAGTTCAGACCATAGTCCTTGTTTCCATCCTCAATAGCTGTTTGAGTCTCAGCATCCTCAAGAGCCGGTCCGAAAGCACCTGCGCTGACCCAGAGAGCCGGCATGGAGTACTTTACGTTGATACCAAGGTGGCGCGAAGGAGCAAGATAAGTCACCATAGGGCGCTCCATGAACTGGAGATAACGCGATGTGGTGTTTCTCTGGATAGAGAAATTCTCCTTGAAGTTACCGATCTTGATTTCAAGACCCTTTACTCCGGTGAAACCGATGTAGGCATCCTTGATTTCAGGAGTACCGCTGGTCCAGTCGGTGTCGAGCTCTCCGTACCAGTTCTTGTCAAGCTGTGCCTTCACGGCAAAACGTGCACGACGGATGTTCATGCCGTTACCGATCTGTGTCAGGTTCTTGTCGTAGCCGAAGAATACGGCTGCATCCCCCTGCACACGTACGTCGAACCACATCTTGTAGTTCTGGTTCTTGTTCTGGAACACAAGGATTCCGTCCTGTACAGTTGCATCAACTGGATATGAGTTCACCTTCTGTCCATACTGATTGACTTCAGTCTGCACTGCCTCACTCTGCACCGCTTCAGTCTGCTGAGCAAATGCAGCGAATGTTGCAGAAAAAGTCAAAAGCGAAATTAATAATACCTTTTTCATGTCATTAAGGTTTTTGGGTTAATGTTGTTATTTATATGGATTTGATAAAATTCACAAGGTTGTCTCCTCTGGTAAGCCCAAATTTCTGCCGCAATCTATATCTGCTTATCTCCACGCTCTTCGGGGTTATATTCATCAGGGTCGCTATATATTTCGATGAAAATCCCAGTCTCAGCATAGCTGCAAGCCTTCTTTCCTGTTGAGTCAGGTCTGGAAAATTCTCTGCCAGCTTGGCGTTGAAGTCTTCATGAAGGGATTCTGCCTGAGAATAGAAATATTGGGCGTCGACTTCCCTGTCGTGGGAGAGTCTCTGCATCAGAGAAGACCTTAGCTCTGCAATCAGACCATCCTTTTCCGCAAGGTCGTCCGTCTTGGCCAGTTTCTCAGCTATCTCGCTCAGCGACTCAAGATATCCCCTCTGTTCCACTATGCTCAGTGCTACATTCATGACCTCCTGGCGTTTCATCTCCACGGCATTGTGCAAGGCCTGGTTCTCCGACAGGACCACCTTGAGTTCCATATCGTTGAGTGCCCGGCTGTGCTCGTATATCTGCTGCTGCTGAGCATAAACGAGCCTGTTGGTCGCCTCACGCTGGCCACGCTGCCTTTGCAGATACCCTAAGAAGAACATTGCAGCAAGGATTGCAGCTGACACCGCCATGACAGCAAAATCATCAAGCTGCTCCTGCGGGTCAATATCGATTATGAAGAGAAGGACATAGGTCACAAGAAACGAAGCAAGCGGGGCAAGGACGTACACAAGAAGTTCCTTCCAATACTGCACATTATCCACAAGCGGCGACTTCTGAGCAAGCTCCACACCGGCGACAGCCGACATCACCAGCATCGAAACCGACAGCGGTACCGGGACAAGCCCCACAACGGATGTCGTCAGCTCGAACGAGAAGAACAGGAGAACAAGAGCAACCGAAAAACCGACCGCAACCACAGCATATATGGAAAAATCCGCGAACATTCCGGACTGTTCATCTGCGTCAGTCCTTCCGGCCCTGGAAGCCATAGGCATAAGCAGGATAACAGACAACAGGACGACAAGAAGGACGCTCATCCTGCCGACACCACAGATCAGAGTCCCGAGCCCCATAAGAAAACCTCCCCAGTTAAGCCCCAGGGCAAAGGCAGCAAGCACCACCCCGCAAATCACGGCGAAACGCATATAATATGACAGCGAAACGAGGTGGATTCCTGACCTTCCGATGAGCATCCGCTGCAATCTCCTCAGCAGAAAGGCGAGGACAAGCGTGACAAGCGGAGCCACAAGGACAGAAATGACGGCCGGCAATCCGAAGGAGCCGTCACCTGCAGACATGGATAAAGCCAGCAGGGACCCTATAAGGGCGTAGACTGCCGAACCGCGCATGGAGAACAGTTTAAGACATGCCAGAACCATAAAGGATGCAAGCAGCATGATCAGGAGTGCCGTGTAGTCTATTTCCACATCTGGCAGGGACTGGGACACCATGAAAGATCCATAATGGAAATCCACAATTACACCAGAAAGCACTGCAGTCAGGATTATGAAAGGAAAACGGGACCGCCTCACCGCGCATGTGGGGTAATACACCCCGAAGAAACTGTCGAACTCATTGATATAGAACCAGAGAACGGCAGCAGTCACAAGCAATATGAGGCAGAGGACATTCATGTCTACAAGGTTCTGCGTATCGCCATCACAGCGAGCTGGTCAGCAACGTTTTCAGCGGCCTTCGACAGGTTCTCGATATGGAGGGCAAAATATCTCAGATGGAATTTCTCACTGAGCTTTAGGGACGGCATGTTATGAAAAACAGTCCTTTTGATGGTCTGAGAGTACTTGACAGCCTCCTTTTCATAGAAATATGCCCTGCTGATCTTGTCAGGAACAGTCTCGGGAGCCTTGAAATATGCCTTGGCAGCCGGCACTACCGCTTCAACTGCAAGAGTCGAGAATTCGGTGAGCTTAAGAAACTCCTGATTGAGTTCCGAAGGTATGAAAGGGGTTTCGATTTCAAACTGGAGAAGACTTTCGCTCAGAATATCGGTGATATTCCTTGTCTTCTCGAAAAGCCTCATGATGTCGGCACGTGAGCGCACCAGAGCAGTCTGGGTATACAGCGCATTCTCTATCTCACGCCTCAGCACACTCGACTCACTGTCCAAGGAGGACATACGCATAAGATTCTCGTTGAAACCGTCTGAATTGGAATACAGATAATTTCTCACTCCCTCCTTAAAGACCAGCACCGCCTGATCCATAAGATCGAAATATCTGTCGATATCATCTATAAGTTTATCTGCTTTCTTGCGTCCGAACATATGTCTACATCCATTTGTGATAAACAAATATAAGAAAAATTGCGTTGTAGAGGAACACCTATGACTTAAGACACTTTGGAAGAGTCCCTGCAAATACTGGCCTAAAACCTTAGTACACAAGATATTGCCCCCACAATATCAATTATGGAATTATATGTCGTAGAGAGTTATTGTAGAGTTTTTTGTAGAGGAAGACAGGGAGTCAGACAGTGATTCCGCACACTCTTGCAGCCGGTCCTGTGAGGTGGACATCACTAGCGATTCCATTCTCTGACGGGATGAAATCAACGGAAAGCACATCTTTTTTTGCCTGCACCTTGCATGTGAGTCTCCCGCTCCCATCAGCGCGGACAGATGGGAATCCGGCCATATAGGCGGCAAGTACGGAAGCCACTATTCCGGTTCCACAGGCAAAGGTCTCGTCTTCGACACCTTTTTCATATGTGCGTACCTTTATATGTCCGGCAGACGGTTCCACAAAGTTCACATTCGCACCTCCTGGCATGAGTTCTTCTGCATTATATCTTATATCACGGCCCTCGCCGACAACATCACAAGTGTCGACATCATCCACTATACGGACATAGTGGCGGGTGCCGGTGTCAAGAAAGAAACCGTCCGAGGGAACAGAGGTTCCGGTCAGAACCTCAAATCTGTCAGCAGATTCCACATCCTTCATTCCGAGTCTCACAGTCTTGACTCCAGATGAATCTTCAAGGATATATGCCTCATGGGGACCGTCGGCTGCAGTGAAACGAAACTTCACCAGTGCCTCATCCGTCTCCTCACCTGAAACGCCGCAATCATATGCAAAGGCAACTATGCATCGTCCTCCATTGCCACACATCATTCCACCTGAACCGTCGGAGTTGAAATAGGTCATATGAAAGTCGGTGGTACTGTCTGCGGCGGCCGGGGTCTGGTTTCCGGCATCCAGAAGCATCAGTCCGTCGGCTCCAACCCCGTAACGGCGGTCACACAGATCAGATATCGCTCTGGACCATATGGTCCCGTCTTCCAGGACTGCGGTCAGAACTCCGTCCTTCTCAGTCAGATGACCATCTCTATTGTCGGCAATCAGGAAATCGTTTCCTGCGCCCTGATATTTGTGGAATATCATCATTTTGGTGGCAGCTATCTCATTAACAATCAATACATTTTTCCATTTCGTGCCGCAACAGGTCTGCAAGTAACCTGATGCCTTCAGTGATTCTCTCCGGTGACATGAAGGAGAAGTTCAGGCGCATTGTATTCTTTCCGCTTCTGTCAGGATGGAAAAACTCTCCGGCCACATAGGCGACCCCTGCATCAAGTGCCACATCATAGAACTTCACGGCATCAAAACCTTCTGGCATAGTCAGAAAGAGGAACAGACCTCCTTCAGGATGGGTCCAGGTCACTCCTTCTGGCATATATTCCTCCAGCAGCGACAGCAGGAGGTCACGTTTGCCCTTATATAGGGCTATGCTCCTTGTCAGATTATCATCCAGACGGCCGGAAGTCAGGAATTCAGCAGCCACATACTGGTCAAAAATCGGAGGACAGAGATCCAAGGACTGCTTGCAGACATATATCTTGTCAAGTATATCAGGATGCGCTATCGCCCAGCCCAGACGGAAGCCCGGCGCAAAGATCTTCGAGAAGGATCCCAGATGGATGACATTGTCCGGAGCCAGTGAATACATGGTCGGGATGTGCTCTCCCTCATAGCGGAGCTCGCGGTACGGGCTGTCCTCGACAATCAGGAAATCGTATTCCCGAGCCAGTCCGACAAGCATTTTCCTCTCATCAAGAGTCAGCGACTCGCCTGATGGGTTCTGGAAATCCGGAATCATGTAAAGGAACTTCACCTGCTTGCCCTCCTCCCTGACCTGATTCAGGACATCTTCATATGACTTTCTGAAAACCGCCAGGTCTTCGTGGTGGGATATCCCCCTTATGTCAGCCCTGTATGAACAGAAAGACTGGATGGCTCCGAGATATGACGGATTGGAGGTCAGGACTACATCACCCGGATTCACAAGAATCCTCGTGCACACATCGATTCCCTGCTGAGACGAGGATGTGATCTGCACGCGGTCGACATTGACCCCACATCTGGATGCCACTGCCTCACGCAGCTCGGGCACTCCCTGGGTGGCACCATACTGGAAGGCCTTGCCGCCATATTTGTCTATGACTTCAGACATGGTCCTGCGAATCTCCTCCATGGGAAAGGTCTCCGCAGAAGGATAGCCTCCTGCAAAGGAATATATGGAATTGAGATCCACCCTCTTGAATATCTCCCTCACCGGGGAGCGGAAGAAGGAGGCCACGTCCTCAGAAAACTTGTTGCTGTACATATTCATCATAAAGATTCTTCACTACACTTCGCTTCATTCAGAATGACAGTTCTTAGCTACTGTCTTGAAAATCTTTCACATATCATCCACAATAGCCCGTCATACGATCCTGATCGGCAGCGTAAGACATCCTATCGGAGCATATCCTCAAGGGTGATGGAGCCGGCAGTCTTCTGGTCACGATACTTCACGATGACCGGACAATAGAGATGGATTCCCTGCTCTGCGCCCGGTCCCTTGCTGATTGGACGACTACCCGCCACAACCACGGCACCTGCCGGAACCACCATCTGGCCATTCTCATTTGCGCGGATATATTCTCCTGTCGTGGAATCGAATATGGCTGTGGATGCATTTATTATCACGCCTGTACCTATCACAGCATTCTCCTTCACTATTGTTCCTTCATAGATTCCGCAGTTTCCGCCGATGAAGACGTTGTCCTCTATTATGACCGGAAGTGCTCCGACCGGTTCCAGAACGCCACCCAACTGAGAGGCGGCTGATAGATGGACATGCTTGCCGACCTGTGCACATGAACCCACAAGGGCATGAGAGTCAATCATCGTTCCCTCGTCCACATAGGCTCCTATATTCACATATGCCGGAGGCATCATGATGACCGAAGGGGCAAGATAGGCACCGGCACGGACACTGCTTCCTCCAGGAACAATCCGCACTCCACTCTGCTCGTTGAACATTCTTGTCGGGATGGTGTCCTTGTCAAAGAAGGAGAACTGACCCTGAGTCATGTCCACCAGCTTTCCAAGACGGAATCCCGAGAGTATGACTTCCTTCACCCAGGAATTCACTTTCCACTGGCCGCAGATCTTTTCCGCTACCCTTATCCTGCCGGCTTCAAGGTCGGCTATCGTCTGATAGAATCTATCCTTTTCTGTCATTTTCGTCTGTTTTATGGTCACTGTGTCATGTTTTGGTCAATCAATGACACAGTGGTGGTCATTTTCACTGAATTTTATCGCTTTTCCGTAGCAGTGTGACATAAATACGCTGATTCCGGTCACAGTGGTCAGCCTAAGAGTCCCAGATTACGGATGGTCCGGACCATAAGGTCATAGGTGCTCTGCTGAGATGGGACCAGAGGCAGTCTGAGTTCGTTTTCAATCAGTCCCATGGCAGCCATCGCAGCCTTTGCAGGGATAGGATTGCTCTCCACAAAGCAGTTTGTGAAGAGAGGAGTCAGTTTCTCGTTCCATGCATGCGCTTCCTCGGTCCTTCCCTCACGGATTGCCTTCACGAAGGATGCGAGAAGCTCAGGAGCAACATTTGAGGCCACGCTTATGATTCCGGCTCCGCCATTCTCCATCATCCAGAGCGTGTCATCATCATTCCCGCTCAGGACCTGGAAACCCTCGGGAGCATTGCGAAGGATCTCCATGATCTGCTCCCTGTTGCCGGAAGCCTCCTTGGTAGCCACAATATTATCTATCTCTGCCAGTCTCAGCGCTGTCTCGGCAGTCATATTGACTCCGGTACGCCCGGGAACATTATAAAGGACTATCGGCTTGTCAGTCGACTCAGCCACAGCCTTGAAATACCGGTACTGTCCCTCCTGAGTCGGCTTGTTGTAGTATGGCACAACTATCAGGAAGGCATCCACGCCGTAAGGTTCCAGCATCTCCATGCTTCGGATGGTGTGCTTTAGAGAGTTTGTTCCGCCACCGACCACAATCGGCAGACCCGCGCCATGTTCCCTGGCGATCTGCAGCACCTTTATGCGCTCGTCATCCTCGAGGCAAGGGGTCTCCCCCGTCGTTCCAAGGGGTACGAGCACGTCGATTCCGGCCGCCACCTGACGGTCAACCAATGACGCAAACCCGTCGTAGTCAACTTCTCCGTTCCTGAACGGGGTTATCAGGGCGGTTCCGCAGCCTGAAAGGTTTATGTGTTTCATATTCTCAGCAATATTTTTTTTCAAATCAAGGTCCAACAACTATGCTCTTTTTTCGGGGGAGGCGAAGGAATATGAAAATATGTTCATATTACCCTTTCCCTAAATCCCTTTCCAAAGAAAGGGACTTGGTCGCTGCGCTCCGAAATTTTCTCAGCAATATTTTTTTCAAATCAAGGTCTAACAACTATGCTCTTTTTTCGGGGGGGGCAAAGGAATATGAAAATATGTTCATATTACCCTTTCCCTAAATCCCTTTCCAAAGAAAGGGACTTGGTCGCTGCGCTCCGAAATTTTCTCAGCAATATTTTTTTCAAATCAAGGTCCAATTACTATGTTCTTTTTTCGGGGGGGGGCGACAGGCAGAGTTTTGCCCTTTATGCTGCCTGACGGTGCTCAAAAATGCTTGTTTCGCCCATTTTTGGGGACCGACAGGCAGACTTTTGGCCATTTTATTGCCTGACGGTCTCAGCCCATATAGCTGATGTCGTTAAAACCACTGCCCCGTGAGTACCTACAATCCCAAAACACTCTTGAATTCATGGACACCGGCCAGGCCTTCCGTGCGAAGGGCCGCCTCAACTGCACCGGCAGCAAACCCCTCACGGGAAAATGCCTCATGGGTCATGGTGATCCGGTCATTCAGCCCCTCAAAACCGATAGTGTGGATGCCAGGTATCTCTCCGCAGCGTACAGACTGTATATCAGTTCTTGTTCCCATGTTAGCATCCACTATATCCCCAAGCGACCGGGCTGTTCCGCTTGGAGCATCCAGCTTATGGCAGTGATGCATCTCAAGCATATAAGGGCTGTATCCTCCGGTCTCCCCGAGGAGTCTGGATATATATTCGGTCACGGCAAAGAACACATTGACTCCGATGGAAAAATTCGAAGCCCAGATCATCGGTGTGCCGCATTTCTCGAAATATGCCACGACCTCATCCTTGATGTCCGCCCATCCGGTCGTGCCCACCACTACTGCCTTGAAGTTCTCTGCCAGGAACCTATAGTTGGCTCTGAAGGCGGCCGGAGTTGTGAAATCTATGCAGACACATTCCCTTGCGAGAGCCGGGTCCGTCTCCGTGATGGCTTCGCTCCAGCCGGCATATCCTATACCGCGCGAGAGGATGATCTTCTCGATCATCTTGCCCATTTTGCCGTAGCCGCTTATCAAAATTTTCATATTTTATAACCTTATATTTTCAAATCAACTTCAATCAACTCAGAAACTCTGGCCGACGGGGTGCATAAATATGAAAATATCTTCATATCACCCTTTCCCTAAATCCCTTTCCAAAGAAAGGGACTTGGTCGCTACGCTCCGAGTTTCTAACCTTATATTTTCAAATCAACTTCAATCAACTCAGAAACTTTATCCAAAGGGGTGCATAAATATGAAAATTTCTTCATTTCACCCTTTCCCTAAATCCCTTTCCAAAGAAAGGGACTTGGTCGCTGCGCTCCGAGTTTCTAACCTTATATTTTCAAATCAACATCAATCAACTCAGAAACTTTGTCCGACTCATCACATCAGAAGGTTTCGAGTTCCTCAGGAGTCTCGAAGAGGTGGTGGTGCAGAGACTGAACGACCTCCGTAAGTTCCTCACGGTCAACGACAAAGCTGATATTCACAAAAGATGCGCCCTGAGAGATCATATACACATTGCATCTCTTCAATGGAGCAAAGGTCCTCTTTAGCATACCGTTGAGCTTGACGATGTTCTTACCGATCACTGAGACCTGTGACTTGTCATCATCCACAATCACTTCCGCAAACTCAGAAAGCTGTTTCACAACAGCTTCGATCTTCTCCGCAGCATCCACGGTCACAGATATGTTCGCCTCAGAAGTACTGATCAGGTCCACCGACACCTTGCTCTCGCTGAATATCTCGAACACACGGCGAAGAAAGCCTGAAGTGTTGATCATCCTCATGGAGAAGATATTGATAACCCTGATATTCTCCTTGAAAGACACCGACTTGACACCATCCTCGATGAGTTCGCTACGAAGAATGGCAGTTCCTTTTCCCGAGGGGTTCATGGAGTTCAGTACATAGATCGGAATATTCTTCTTCACCGCCGGTTCGATGGTCAGAGGGTGGAGTACCTTCGCGCCGAAATGGGCCATCTCGGCAGCCTCTTCAAACGATATCTTCTCCAGATACTTCGTGTTCTCCACCTTGCGGGGGTCAGCAGAACGGACTCCATCCACATCGGTCCATATCTCAATCCTCTCAGCATCAACCGCCAGACCTATCAGCGAAGCCGAATAGTCCGAACCGCCTCGTCCGAGGACTGTCTGCTCCCCTTTCAGGTTGGACGCGATGAATCCCTGAGTGATGACGGCGTCCATCCCCCTGTATGCTTCCTCGACCATCCCGGGAACTCTTGTCAGGATCTCCTCGACCACTGGTTCTCCCTTGAGGTATGAGTCATTGGTCACCATCATCCTGCGTGCATCGATGAATCCTGTTCTGATTCCCTTTGCGTTCATTGCATAGCATATCACGGTCGAGGACAGGAGCTCTCCATTGGATATGATTATAGCTTTGTTCCTGTCTGACAGTTCACCCACAGCACACACCGCACGTGCCAGCGAATCAAGAGAGTCACAGATTCTGTTCACCTCAGCGACAGCGTCTTCCTTCAAGGCAGGACTCTGTGCAAGAAGGTCTCCTGCCAGATTGACATGCCGTTCGCGGAGTTGTGCAAGAAGCATTTCCATCTCCTCCACATTTCTTGAGGCTGCCGCATCCGATATCCGGTACAGGAGATCGGTCACCTTAGACAAGGCGGACACGACCACCACCGGCTTCTGATCCAGTTTACCACCGATTATGAAGATGGTTCTTGTTATTGCCTCAAAGTTTGCGACGGAGGTGCCGCCGAATTTCATTACTATCATATTGTCAACTTTATCGCTTTATTCCATTTTTATCATAATCAGTGCATTTTGCGACAGGAGTGCAAGCATATGATATATTTATTACCCTCCTCCTAAATCCTCCTCCTGTGAGGAGGACTTGGTCGCTTCGCTCCGAAACATCATCAAGTCGTGCACAACCTGTCAAAGGCTCATGGGCAGGCGGTTATATGTTCGTATATCCCTATATAATTATCTACTGCTGCATCCAGGTCGGAAAGGGATATGTGCTCCTCATCGCGATGGGCGACAAGAATGGAACCTGGGCCGCATAAGATCTTGTGAGGGAAGCATGTCAACTGCGGGGCATCACTGCCGAATGACACCGGCTTGGTGTCGAAGCCGTCCAGGACATCAAAACGAGTCGGGGAATCACCGCCAAGGGCAGTTACCTTCATGGCCTTCTGCCAGTGAGCCACATCCTTGGCCACAATATCCGACCCATCCTGGACTCGAGGGCGGCCGAAACGCAGACGGGCCTGAGGTCCGGCCATGTTCTTCATGACGTTGCTGACCATCTCGTCCGATTCGAATGTCGTGCGGAAATACACCCTGCATGTCAGTGAATCGCTGAGGATATTCTGAGGATTATCGCTGCTGAGTCTTCCTATATTCCAGGTGGTCTCTCCCAAAGTATCGTCATATGGAAAACCGATGCTACGGAGGGCATTCACGAAATCATTGAACATCATGACTGCACTCCGACCATGCTGAGGATATCCTGAATGGAAGGCCACACCTGTAAATTCCACCTCGAACGCCTTGGTTCCCTTTGCTGCTGAAGCCATCTGATTATCAGTCGGTTCGCCGACCACAAGCCATGCATCATCTATGGACGGCAGAAGCTTATGAGCAATGGAATTGAACGCCTTCGCACCGAATGAGCCAGTCTCCTCACCGGTCAGGAGAAGAAGAGCAAAGTCTGTGCAGCCGCGGGATTCGAGGGTGCAGCAAGCCTCATACATGGCAATCAACTGACCCTTTGCATCACAGGTGCCACGACCTCGGATGATCTGGGAGCCAGGAGTAGGAGGGATATATGGAGGGACAGTATCCATATGGGTGCAGAAGACCACCTTAGGGTCTCCCCATGAGAACAGCAGATTGGATGAACCGCCGCTACCGACATTGCCATCATTGTCAAAGCGGTCCAGACGACAGTCGGCAGTGACCAGCCTTTCAGCCAGAAAATCCGCCAGTTCCCCTTCCTGACCGGAAGTGGAATCAAACTTCAGTATGTCCAGAAACAGTGTCGTATCCATAGTTTTGTCCTAACTTGCAAAAATACACTAATCCTGCGACAAAATCAACTGAATTCCACACCATTTGATGGGTCTGATCTGCAAAGAATGACTATGCCAGCTGTATTTTTATATCATTAACCATGGAAGGCGACTAAAAAGTCATAAATCCCTGTCAAATTGTAACCTTATTAAATTCTTAACCATGACCGCCAGGCAGGGAAACGGTTGCCTTTCTGCCTGACGAAGCCGTTTTCACATTCAACAACAGGAAATCCGGGACCTTCAGGCGCTGTTTCTGGCATTCGCTCTGGAGGAGCCCGCAAACGCTAAAGCGCTGCCAGTCAGAAGATTGAGCTAAAACGCCTGCGTCAGATGGCGCAGGCGTTTTAGCATAACACCTTGTCAATCAAGATGTTTGATATTGGGGAGCTACAGTCCAAAGAGGAGGGCGATACGGAAAGTGATGAAGGCTGCCACCCAGGCTAGGAGGATGGTGTATACGGCTGTGAATATGGCCCACTTCCAGCCCCCACTCTCATTCTTTATGGCCACGAATGTGGCTATGCACGGGAAGTATAGGAGAATGAAGACCATGTATGCCAGGGCACCGGCCGGTGTGACCGAACGGAGAAGGGCCTTCTGGAGACGGGTCTCGCCCGAAGCAGCATTTGCCTGTGAGTCGGAAGAAACAGAACCAGAACCAGAACCGGAAACAGAACCAGAAACAGAACCATTTAGTAATGATACCAAAGTTTCACCAACTACATTACCAGCGTTACCTCCACCATACACGTTACCGATAGTACCATCTCTAATAATTACATCAGTATTATGATTTATGATAGCAGGA
>JAFVVN010000072.1 GCA_017502125.1 Bacteroidales bacterium
GTCTGCAATATATAAAGGTGTCCGCGACGGATAAGGTCCGGGTGATACTTCATGAAGAAGGTCAGCACCAGCATACGGATATGCATTCCGTCGTCATCGGCATCGGTTGCCACGATTATCTTGTTGTAGCGAAGGTCCTCGATGTCCTCTTCGAGACCAAGTGCGTTGATAAGCAGGTTGAGTTCCTCGTTCTCGGCAATCTTCTTGCGGCTTTCCTTATATGAATTGATAGGCTTTCCTCGAAGTGAGAACACAGCCTGAGTCTCGGCATTTCTTGCCTTCGTGATGGTTCCGCTCGCAGAGTCACCCTCGGTGATGAAGATGCTGGTCTCTTCACGGAGTTCCTCCTTTGCAGCCGGAAGCTTGTCCTTATAATGATATTTGCAGTCGCGCAACTTCTTGTTATACACGCTTGTACGCTTGTTGCGCTCCTTTGTCTTCTTCTGGATGGTCGAGATCTCCTTGCGCTCCTGTTCTGAAGATGAAATCTTTTCCTGGAGGATAGGAATTATCTCCTTGTGCATATGAAGGTAGTTGTCAAGATTTGTCTTGACGAACTCATTCACATAGCTTCTGATGGTCGGTCCCTGATCGTAGCTGTGTGTCCCGTCCTCATTCTCAGTGACGGTTTCCCACATATAGGTAGAACCGAGCTTTGTCTTTGTCTGACCCTCGAAGTTAGGTTCCTGGATCTGGATGCTGATGGCTCCTATGATTCCCTGACGGATGTCTTCAGGTGCAAAGTCCTTCTTTGCGAATGTCTTGTAGAACTCCTTGAGAGTCTTTGAAATGGCTTCCCTCATGGCTGCAAGATGGGTTCCTCCGTCACGGGTGTTCTGACCGTTCACGAACGAAGCGATATTCTCGCCGTAGCTGTTTCCGTGGGTCATGACGATTTCCACATCCTCACCGATGATATGTATAGGCTCATAGAGCGGAGTCTCTGACATATTGTCGTTGATAAGGTCAAGAAGACCGTTCTCCGACTTATATGAAGTGCCGTTGAAATTCAGCGTGAGTCCCTTCTTGAGGTATGAATAGTTCTTCATCATGGACTCGATGAACTCCATGCGGAAGGTATATCCCACAAACAGGTTCTCGTCTGGAATGAACTTCACGAAAGTACCGTTCTTCTCCTTTGATGGTCTCTGGCCAGAGTCGATAAGCTTTCCCTCACGGAACTCGGCATATGAACTCATTCCGTCACGGTACGCCTCCACATAGAAATGAGACGAAAGCGCATTCACCGCCTTCAGACCCACACCATTCAGACCAACTGACTTCTTGTATCCTTTCGTGTCATACTTTCCACCTGTGTTGAGGACGCTCACTGCCTTCACCACCGAATTGAGGGGAATTCCACGTCCGAAATCCCTCACAGAGGCCTCCTTCTCCGTCACGTTGATCTGGATCTGCTTGCCGAAACCTGCCGAGAACTCGTCGATGGAGTTGTCCACTACCTCCTTCAGAAGCACATAGATTCCGTCACCCAGATCGTCTCCGTTTCCAAGACGTCCGATATACATTCCCGGTCTCAGACGGATATGCTCGACACCATCCAGCGTCCTGATATTGTCATCGCCGTAATTCACTCCAGTATTTATAACTTCGTTTGCCATATTCCTATAAAGACATAAACATGCAAAGATAGAAAATTTTCCGGAAATGACAGGGTGATCTGCCTGTTTTGGAGTTTTAATTTATTTTCCATACCTTTGCGTGCTGAAAAAGATTTTTTAACCGTAGAATGAGACGAATAAGGACAACCAGTGTCCGTGCGTCGTTATTATTGATTCTGTCATGCCTGTTCAGTTCCTGCACAGATCTGTTTCAGGATGAAATGATGGATGTGCCGTGCGAGGTAGGCTTTTATGCCGGTGGGGCTGAAACGCGCACTGAGATGCTTTCCGATGGCCTTTCGGCCGTCTGGGTGCCAGGTGATGAGATTGCCGTATGGGCAAGGTCATCGTCCGGTGCATATGTTCTTTCAAATCAAGTCTTCAAAACTTACGGATTAGACGGCGGGTTGGGCTACTTCACCTCGACTCTTAATTCTCCGATGCCGTCCGGCAGCTACACCTACTTCTGCTGCTATCCGGTCCCTACATCAATAAGTGGCACAACTGCTCGTTTTACAATTCCTTCCGTTCAGGACGGAAAGGTCACCGGTGGAGCTGATATAATGATTGCTGACCCTGTCAGCCACGGAGCCCTGACTCCTGTACCGGATCCCGAGGACCATTCCGGAATGTCGATGTCGATGAACCGTATGCTGCATCAGTTCCGCTTCTATGTTCCTGAGACTGACACCAAACTCGGTTCGTCCAAGATAGAAAGGATTCAGTTGAGTTTCCCGACTGATGTCGTCGGAGATATCAACCTGAATGTATTGAACCCTTCCCAGGGACCGAATCTTATTTCAGGAGGATCTGACATCACTCTCATGCTTGCAGAACCTATATCAGTCTCTGATTCTGATGATATTCAATATGCCTGTGTGGCTTTTCTTCCCACTTCATATGAGAAAGGTACCTCAGGTACGTATCTCCTGTCTCTCAAGGCATATACGGATAGTAAATTTGTGAGTTTCGACCCTATAGACATGACCGGACGCAATTTCCGTGCGGGTCATTCCACTCCTGTAAAACTCAAAGTGAAGAGCATTGAGGATTACGGAAGAATACGCTTCACCGTTTCAAGCAATAATATCGGTGAGAACGCAAATTCTGTGACATTGACCCTTCCAGACGGATATGCTTGGCCTGACACAGGTACCAAGACATACACCTATAATCCTGGACGTGAATTTACGACAGGAGAGTCATTCGAAGTCATTTTCGAAGATATGGACCTGTTCAGAAGTCTGTCAGGTAAGACCGTTGGAGTGTCGTTTGACACTGAACATGTCACAACTAATCAGACTGTGACTCTTCCTAACATGGGGTCAACTCATCTTGCCCAGATTTCCGCCGGGCTTCCTTATCTGCTCTATGAGGATTTCTCTGGGGTGGAAAGTTTCAACTCTGGGGATAAGTATGCGACTTCAAATATTGGTGATAAGTCAGCTAAATCTTTCCTGAACGGTTGGACCGGAGGACGAATCGGTGCAGAAGCTGGCAAGTGTATTAGAATTGCCTGCCGTCGTGAAACATCAAATGACTATCATGCTCGCGTAGACTCTGCTCCTATCATTCAGCTCAAGAAGTCAGCAAGAATCAGTGTGATGTTCGATTATGGTATGAATAATCAATACGGTGGTATATCACTTATAACTAATCCTGATGTGGGGCAGACGTTTTTTGTGGGTTATGTGACAAATACCAAAGGATACAGCAGTGCATCGACAGATGGAGTATTCGAAGCTGGAAACAGTCAATATGTATTCGAGAAGTCAGGATCTTATGATTCCACACCGAATACAGAGACATATTACTTGAATAATGTTCCTACAGGAACCGTGCGTATAACCTGGAGGACTGAAGTGCAGCATCAGGCAGGTATGAACAATACGACATGCTGGCTCTATATCGACAATGTGAAAGTTCAGATAGCGAAATAATTGAATAATAAATATAAAAACCAAATACAATGAAACACTTGAAAACATTTATGGTTCTGCTTGTCCTGCTTGGCGCACTCTCCTGCACCAAGACACGGATCACATCCGACGGGACACTGACCTTCACTCTCTCACCATCCTATGATCTGGTGGAGGTGACCAAGAGTACTGTGTCTGACTATGCCACCTTGCCTCAGACATCTGAATTCGCCCTTGTCATCAAGGATGATGCAGGAAAAGAGACATGGAGCGGTCTGCTTTCAGAATGGGACCCTACCACCCAGCTCCTTGCAGGTGACTATACTGTAGAGGCAAGCTATGGCTCCCTTGAGGAGGAAGGTTTTGATAAACCTTACTTCTACGGTACAGCTGAATTCTCGATCAAGGGTGGAGAAAGCACAGAGGTCTCTGTCGAGGTCGCTCTTGCCAACACCATTGTGAAAATCAACTGTAATGACATGTTCAAGAACTATTTCGTGGACTATTCATTCGAGATCAAGCGCGGCAATACCCTCATCGCCACCATCTCAAAAGATGAGACAAGGGGAGTGTTTGTGGACGGCTATAAACTGAATGTATCAGGTGTCTTCGTGAATGAGACCGGCGCAGAGACCACGTTTGATAAGGAGTATACGAATCTGGATGTAGCAACTGCCTATACCATGCAGCTTGACCTGACAGGAGTCGGAGGACAGTCCGTGACAATATCATTCAATGATTATGTAGAGACAGTTCCGCTGGAAGATGTAGAACTTAACGACTAATAGGAGGAAATGAAGATGAAGAAATTTATTTTATTCTCGATTTCGGCAGTCATGATGCTGGCTGTCTCATGTCAGAAGACCTCTATCACAAACAATCAGGCTCAAGGCGAGGGATTCCTGTCTTTCTCAAGTCTGGTGCTGGATATAGATGAAACTGTGGATACGAAGGCTGCCTCATCGCTGGCACCTGCCCAGAACTATTATCAGATCACCATTGAGGATGCCGACGGTAATGTCTGTCTGACAAAGACCTACAAGGAAATCAAGGATGCGGATAACAAGGTGACGCTTCCTGCAGGCAACTATCTTCTGAAGGTGTCTTCGGCAGATGATGTTGTTCCTGATGTGGAATGGGAATATCCTGTATACGGTGCGACCAAGGAATTTTCTATAACAGCAGGAGAGTTGACGGAGATTGGTGAAATCACCTGTACACTGACTCAGTGCAAGGTGTCCGTGGATTATAGTCCTGAGTTCCTCGCCTGCGTTACAGGACCAGGAAAGACCACTGTGACCATCAAGACCGGTTGCCCTCTGGAATACACATTGATATCTGCTAATGACTATGAGAAGAGGAACGGTTTCTTTTTGGTAGAAGGAACTTCCATGACTGTAGTATTCCAGGGAAGCATCGACGGAAAGAACAAGAAGATGACCAAGGTATTCAATAATATAGCTCCTAAGCAGTGGCGCCAGATCAAGTTCATTCAGAAGGTGAACGAGCAGGGTGATGCTACCTTCGACATTGTCATCAATCCGCTTGTCAGCGATGCAGTGCTGAATAACGAACTGCTCGCCTCCGGTGAGACAATTCTCGGTGAGGATCCCGAGGCACCTAAGGGTGATGGTGGGATCACAATCTATCCCGACTATGAAGCAGGTTGTGATGAGGAAATCTCGGATCTTTCGAACATGCTGATCGTGCCAAAGTCGGAGAGGACTATGGCTATCAGACTCAGGGCAGAATGCCCGAACGGAATCAGGAAGTTTGATGTAGCGATTTCAACTGACAATGATGGATTTGCTGCTGCTGTTGCAGCGGCAGATGCGACTAACCTGAACCTCATAAACCCATCAGAACAGAATGCTGTCATCTTTGATGTGGTGCCCTTCCCTCATGGAGAAGAACTTATAGGAGAGACATCAGTTCCGTTTGATCTTAGTAATGCACAGGATGCAATCCTGATGTATCCGGGACATCATACATTCACGATGACCATTGTGGATGGACAGGGACTCAGAAAGAGTATTGAAGTAACCATGGTAGTCGAGTAAGGAGGATAAGTCATGAAGAAATATAACTTAATATTTGCCCTTTGCGTGATTACAGCCATGGCATCTTGTGCCAAGGTGGAGTTCAAGCAGCCAGAGACTGCTTTCGGATCCCTCGAAATGAGCATGTCCATTGATGAGATGACCAAGGCAATGTCTGAGGATGAACTCAGGAGTTCTGCCATCGTAAACATATACTATAAGGATTACAGCGGTCGTGTCCGCACCTATGCCTATAATGAAATCCCTTCTCCTTTCTATCTGACAGTGGGAGAATATCGTGCGGATGTCATTGCCGGGGAGTGCGTGGCTGAGACACCTGCTCCAGCTTCATGGGACAGCAAGAGCTATAAGGGTTCTGCTGATTTCACGATTGAGGAGAATAAATCCGCCTCCGTCGAGGTAGTCGCTTCTGTCAACAATGCTGTAACCAATATCAGCTTTGACCAGACAGTGGCTGATAATTTTAACCCTGGATATGAGTTCTCTATATGTCTCGACCCTGAGGATCCATCCACAAAGCTTGTCTACACTGCAGATAATTCAGGTGCTGACGGCTATTTTATAGTTTCAGATCTTGTTCTTCCTTCGTTCAAGTGGACCTTTACCGGTGTCCAGACAAAGGATGGCTCGACTCTTACCAAGTCTGGAGAGATTGCAGATATTGAGGGGGGAAAACTCTATAAGATGACTCTCAGATACACCGTCAAGGATGGCGAACTTGAATTCACTCTTTGGGTTGATACAATGACTGACAATATCACAGATGAAATCATCTTCGAACCTGTCTCGACCGGTCTTTCCGCTACCCCTTCACATGAGATATGGGCTGCCCGCGCAACTCTTTATGCAGATGTCGATGCAGAGGAGTCTGCCGGCAAGACAGTTCAGTTCTCATATTCTTCCAATGGAACTTCGTGGACTGATGTAGATGGCGTGAACGATTCCGAGGGGACATGGAAGGCTGATATCAAGGGTCTTACCCCTGACACAGAATACACCTACAAGCTTCTCATAGATGGAACACCGATTGGTGACCCTATGACCCTCATCACAGAGAAGGCCCCTAACCTCCCTAATGCAAGCTTTGAATATGTCAGCAAAGTATCTGGAAAGGACTATTACAAGTTCTACGACCCTTCATGTGGTGTAGATGAAGGTAGCAACATGTTCTGGGGATCCGGTAATGGTGAAGGAAGTGAAGGTGTGAATGGCTCTGCCAGCATGGGTATTGTCATCACCGATATTGATAAGTCGGATAAGAAACATGGTAACCAGTCAGTACTCCTCAAGAATAACTCTATTGCTAGTATGCTTACTGCAGGAAACCTTTTTGCCGGTCAGTTTGCCGGACTTGTGGGAACAAGTGGTGGTAAGGTGAATTTCGGTCGTCCTTGGAAGAGCCGTCCATCAGCCATGAAGATATGGTGTAAATACTCTACAGGTAAAATAAATATTCTCAAGAATAAAAACCTTGGTGTGACGGAGAATGATTATGACCGTGCACAGATCAAGGTTGCCATCGGAACCTGGACATACAAGCAGTATGGTGGAACCAAGGATAATCCTGTGCAGGTGAACACCACTGAAGAAAGCACATTTGTGGACTTCTACACAGATCCTGCAACCATTGCAAATGGCGACCTCATCATCTACCATGATGGTTATTCGATAAACAAGGGAGCCAAAGTCTCTGCCAACACATCTGGATGGATAGAATATACTATCCCTCTTGATTATCGCCAGTTGGCTACATATCCGACCCATATAGTCGTGTCATGTGCAACATCACAGTTCGGAGACTATTTCTCAGGATATGACAAAGGAAAGCTCTGGATTGATGCTGTAGAACTCATCTACGAATAACCGGTGAAACTCAAGGCAGTCATATTGTCACTTCTGCTCCTCGGCACCTTCAGTGCCGGGGCTCAGAAGTATGACCGTGGATATGAGACTGTTCCCTCCAAACCTTTCGTCAAGAAGGGAACTTTCATCATGGGTGGAAATGCCAGATTCTCTCAGCATGCCAATGATGACTACTCCTTTCTGGTGATCAATAACATAAATTCCACAGGAATTAGCGCGGGAGGCTCATTGCAGATGCTCTGTACGTTCAGAGACAATATGGCAGTCGGAATCAAGGCAGACTACGACCGCAGTATCCTTGATCTTACCTCTGCCGACCTGGCCGTGGCTCAGATTGAAATGAATGCTGCTGACTGCTACCAGATCCAGCATAAGGCCGGCGGCTACGGAGTGTTCAGAGCATACATTCCTTTCGGTAGATCGAAGCGTGTCGCCATGTTCGCAGACCTTCAGCTCGGAGGATCGTTCAAGCAGGCGATTGCCTACAATGCCGGTGGTGACTATGTCGTGGGAACCTTCAACGAGTCCTATTCGCTCAAGCTTGGAGTGGATCCAGGGCTTGTAGCCTTCCTCACTGACAGATTTGCATTGCAGATGAACGTCGGAGTCTTCGGAGTGCAATACAGCTGGACCAACCAGATACATAATCAGGTGGACAACGGTAACTCTGATTCCACATCTGCCGGTTTCATGGTCAATCTTCTCGCTTTGGGAATCGGAATATCTTATTACTTTCTATGATGAAGACAATCTTTAGAATCATAACAGTCTGCCTTTTCATAGCGTTGGCAGCTGTACCTGCTGAGGGTCAGTCTTCTTATAGAGACTATGACTACAGGGACAGGGACTATAGAGACAGGGACTACAGAGACAGGGACTATAGGGACAGAGACCCGGAGACTGTTGACCTCGGCGCAGAGGTCCCTCGCAGGAATCCGGATAGGAAAAGGAGACTGAAACGTCGCCTTATCGCTCCTAAGGGTGACTGGCAGGTGGGTCTTTCCGTGATGTATACGGATTTTGATGCCGCAAACAGTGACTATATGCTTGTGATTGATGGTCTTGATGCACGGGCTTCCATGTTCAAGATAGCTCCTGAGGCATCTATCACAGTGGCAAACAACCATGCCCTCGGTGTCAAGTTCAATTATTCCAGACTTGCAGGTGCCCTGGATGCAGCCACTCTCGATCTTCTTGGAAACCTTAGTCTGTCTGCGCCAGGAAGCATCAATGCCATTTCGAACACGATGGGAGGTTGTGTCTATCAGAGGACTTTTGTGGGAATCGACAAACAGGGCAGGTTCGGTATTTTCTGGGATTATATAATAGGAACTTCAAGAGCAAAGACCCAGTTCTCGCTTTCGGAGGACTCCATGTCACACACCGTCAAGGAAAAGCGTTATTTCGCCTTTGCCCCAGGTGTGATATATTATCCTATGAACAACATCTCCATCCATGCCGGCATCTCCATCCTGGATGTTTCATATTCAAAGACGAAAGCCTATAACAATGACACATTTGTGGGTGAACGTGAAGCGCTGAAAGCCAACGCAAGCCTAAATCTTTTGAATCTGAGTTTCGGACTCGCAATACATTTATAGGAGATGAGAAGAGCCCTTGCATATATCTTTGTTTCAGCCCTTTTGCTTTCAGGTTGTCTTGTGAACGACCTGCCTTACCCTTTGGTTGTCCCGAATGTAACCTCCATGGTGGTAGAGGGAGCGGAAAAGGTTGAGATTGACTATGCAAAGAAGCTGATCACTGTCCATGTCCCCGAGACCACGGACCTTAGGAAGGTGGTGGTCCAGTCTGTTGAGCTTGATCACGAACTTGCCAAGGCATCCATTGAACTTGTCGGCACCCATGACCTCACCACTCCCTTGAAGTTCAATCTTCGTGTATATGAAGATTTTGCATGGACCATGAAAGCTGTCCGACATGTCGAGCGCCGCTTCAAGGTCATGGGGCAGGTAGGCTCGACAATGATTGACGAGCATAACTGCAGGGCTGTCGCAATGGTGGCAGAGGGAACCGATCTGTCCGACATCACGGTGACAGACCTGAAGCTTGGTCCGGCCGATCTCACGACCTATTCCATCCCCATGGATCAGATGAAGGATTTCACTGACGGACTTTCAGTTGATGTGACTGCCTTTGATGTGACTGAAAAATGGACTCTCTTTGTGATAGGGTCAGAAGTAAGTCTTGAGATCAGTAGTGTAAATCCTTGGAGTACAAAAGCTTATGTGACCGCTCTCGGTATAGCGGGAAATGAAATGCGTTTCCAATACAGAGCTGTCGGTCAGACAGATTGGACAGAGGTTGCCCCAGAGGATATAACCTCTGACGGTGGAACTTTCGTTGCACATCTGAGCGCTCTTCAACCTACCACTGACTATGAGGTTGTGGTCATTTCCGGAGCAGAACAGTCTTCACCGGTGCAATTCACCACTGATGCAGACACGCCGATTCCAAACGGAAGCTTTGAATATGTGAGTCTTGTCAAAGGTTCCAATTACTACAAATTCTACGATCCTGATTGCGGAGTAGAGGAGGGACAGACAATGTTCTGGGGATCAGGTAACGGTGAAGGATCGGAAGGAGTCAATGGCTCTGCCAACATGGGTATCATCATCACCACAGTCGACAAGGACTATAAAGTGGATGGTAATCAGTCCGTCTGTGCCCAGACCAGTCAGATGGCCGGTATTCTTGCTGCCGGCAATCTCTTCACAGGCCAGTTTGCCGGTCTTGTCGGAACCGAAGGAGGAAAAGTGAATTTCGGCCGTCCGTGGACCACAAGACCTACAGCATTGAAACTCTATTGCAGATATACAACTTCCAAGATAGATATCATAGGTGGGATGCCTCCGGGGACATCTCTGACCAAGGAGGACACAGACCGTGCCCAGATCAAGTTCGCGATCGGAAATTGGGAATACAGAAAGTATGGCGGTACAGCAGACTCTCCGGTTCATGTGAACACCACTGACCCAAGCACATTTGTGGACTTCCGCACGGACCCTTCCACCATCGCGGATGGAGACCTGATCATACACAAGGACGGTTACATCCTCAACGGTGCAGAGAAGGTGGATTCGACCCCGTGGGAGTGGTCGGAGTATACTATTCCGTTGAACTATCATACGATGGATCAGATCCCGACGCACATAATCATCTCCTGTGCTGCATCGCAGTATGGAGACTATTTCACTGGATGCAGCAGCTCCAAGCTATGGATCGACGCGGTGGAACTGATATATTGATAGGAATTTTCACATCTCCTAAAGCCTTGAAAATTTGGAGTATAAGGAAATTTTTGTAGATTTGTCCGACTTTTAACCATAAAAAGGGCTCAGACAGCCCACGAACGAATAAGATTTTATACGATGAAAAGATGTTTTTCCGGTGTGATGGCCACGCTGTTGCTTGCTGTCGCATGTCAGACTGAAAAGATTGATCCGTCAATGGACTACGGTACACTCGATGTAACCCTTTCGGGAGAACCTTCCGTAGAAGTTGAAGTCAAGTCACAGCAGTTGTCTGCAAGTGAAGCTGCGTCTTACAATATTTCCATTTTTGACAAAAATGACGTTAATAAATATGGCCCGGTGAAGTACAGCGCCTTTGAGGCGCAGGTTCTTCCTATGGGTACCTATTATGTGACAGCGGAGAGCTGCACGGAAGCTGAGGCCGAAAACGGTAACGGAAAGATGCGTCTTGCCGGAAAAAGTGCTGACATCACTTTGACTCCGTCAGCCATCTCTCAGACTGCTGAAGTTGAGTGTACCGTGACAAATGCTCTTGTGTCAGTGGCATTTGACGCATCTGTATCCGGAATGTTTACAGACCTTAAGGTGGTTCTCTCAGGTGGGACCACTTCAGGAAGAAAGGTGACAGTTGCAGAGACTGCAGCTGGCGTGAAAACGGAGGTATGGTTCAATCCGTCTTCGCTCACCTATACTATATCCGGAACATTCAAACCTTGCGGAAAGGTCCTGACCTTGACCGGTACTCCAAGAACCTTGACAGCCAAGGATAATATCAGCCTTCTCGTGAAGCTTAACCTTGACAATGGTGAGATTACGGCATCTCCGACAATTATTGTGGATGTCACCATGAAGCAGGAAGTACCTGTCGAGGAGGAATTCAATCCATACGAATAATAATAAATCACTATAGCGTTATGAAAAAGCTTTTAATCTCAGTCCTTGCCATTGTAGCAATGGTGGGCTGTAAGAAGACCGTTATCGATTCTCCTTCAGATCAGTTCGGCTATGTCCGTCTGAATCTTTCCACTGACACGGAGATGACTGTCGTGACCAAGGCAGACCTCACACCTGAAGAATTGGGTACCTTCAATGTGACTCTTCACAATTCCACAGGTCCTATCGCTACTAAGGAATATTCAGAAATTTCAGAGTCTGGCTGGGCAGTTTCGGCAGGAATATATAACGTATATGTTGAGAATCTAACCGATGCAGAGGCAACACCTGAAGGCGACAAAGGAACTGTAAGAGTCGGTTGCCTTGTTGAGGATGTGTCAGTTGCGGCAGGTGTACCCACAGAGGTTACTGCTAATTGTACCCCTATCAACTCTCGCGTCACTGTAGCATATGGTGAGAATTTCGAAACTGTCTTTGATGAGCCGGTTGTCAATATCGCCGGAGGTACCCGCTCATTTGATATGACCTGGGGCCATGATATAGCCAACAGTGTATACTATCCTGCTGGAACTGAACTCACTTGGACTTTGAATGCGAAGCTTGCAGGTGTTGATAAGATGTACAACAGCACTAACCCAATTATGACTCAGTCCGGAAAATGGACTCAGGTCACATTCTCGGCATCGACAACAGATGGCAGCATCAATGTGACCATCAATGTCAGTGACGATTTCGGTGAACCTGTACAGGTTTTTGAATCAATAAATCCATTCGAATAGAACTCATTCGTAGACAATGTCATTTTTTGGTACAAATATGAGGCTTAAGATTTATTCCGCTTTGCTTCTGGCTTCTGCCCTCTCCTTCACTTCATGCCTTGAAGTGTTGGATGACAACGTCGAAGCAATGGGGTCTCTTGTGCCTATATCTGTATCTTTCGATATTTCAGTTGAGGAAATGGTAGAAACTAAATCCTTTTCTTTACCTGAGATTCCGAAGCCTTCTTCTGAAGATGTTTATTTTGAAGTGAAGGACAAGAATGGCGAAGTCAAATACTCTGGCAAAGGACTCTGGAAAGAAGAATTGCTGATTCCTGTAGGAAAGTATACTGTCGAAGCATCTTACGGAGACAATGACTTTGGTAATCCAGCTTATATAGGTTCTGTAAGTGGGACAGTCGATCCTTATGAAAAGGAAAAGGTCACTCTGACTCTCCAATTACTGAACAGTCTTGTCGCAGTCAAGGTGGCTCCAGAGTTAGCCTCCCATTTTGAACCAGGAGATAAGGTTCTCTTTAAGTCTGGAGGTCATGAATATGAATCAGGTATAGGAGAGTTTTGTTTTGTTCCGTCAGGAACACCTCTTTCTGTCAGACTTGAAGGTATTAATTCAATGGGTAAGCCATCTGTCTTCACCTGTGAATATTCATCTCCGCAGCCAAGATGTGCATATGAAATTTCATGTGGCGCACCTGAATCCGGTTTACCTTCAATCAATTTGTCGATCGATCCTGACATGGCGTGGGGTGATAGGATTTTCATATTACCTAATTCCGCATCATATTCCGGAAGTATCTCAGAAGAGAATAAACTGCCGTTCATATATGAAGCTATACCGTCATCTTCATCTGATTGGTCAACAGCAGTGAAGGCAGTTACAGAAAATGGAGTTTCTGTAATAAAAGGGCTGACTCAAAATATAGAATATCAGGTGCGTGCAAGGGCTGGTGCTCTTGTTAGTCCTGTTGTCAGGCTCACGCCAAAAGTTGATGGACTTATCGTTACTGATGCTACTCACACCAAGACCTCCGGTGAACTTGATGGGACTGATTTCACATCTGCATTCACCAAACCTGAAGTGATAGCCAACTCAATTGACAGCTGGAACATCAGCCTTTGCAAGTCTGATGGAACAATACTTCGTGGCGGACTCGGGTTAGGATTGTCAGACGGATCCACTATTGTCGATGTAAACGGATGGCCATATCTGCCGACGGGTAATGACGAAAAGTATATAGTCAAGGCTTCTGCTGTCATGGACGGCAATACCTTCACATTCGCCGATCTTTCGCTGAAAGTTCCTTCCATACCTGAATTCTCTCTGGCTATGACTGCTTATACGTCATATGATAAGTATGTAGGGACAAACAACAATCAAAAGTCTGTGAATGACGCTAACAACTGTGAGCCATCCACTCTTTATAATGCAGGTGCCAAGTGGGGAATCTCAGTCAACTTGATGAAGAATAACAACTATGCCAAGTCGTTGACTATCAATCTGGATGGCAATGCCTACAAAACTTTTAACGTCACAGGTGACTATCAGGATAATAAATATTATGAAAATATATCCGGTCTGGGATGGTCTGCCCATTCTCTGAAAGTATCTGTCACCTTTGATAATAAGACTGTTTCATCCGCGACTCAGACTCATTACATCACAGGTTTACCGTATAAGGCTTCTTTGAATAAAAATACACTTGGGTGGTCTAACTTCGTTAATGTAGAGACAGATAACGACTATTTTATTTTCAATTATGAAGATGCGTCTGTTTTATCTCCTACTTTTAACATTCCAAATAATATTGAAGTAGATGTTCGACCGTCGGTCTACTCTTATCATTCAAATGGATTTGTATCACATACGCATACTTTATATGTCAGTGCTTCGTCTACTCCACAAAAGGCTGGCATTTCGAAAGATTACAAGGCGAGCATAAATCTTGTTGGCGTAGCAGGATGTGTTGAAGATTCTTACAGTGTTACGATGTCTTCTTCAGCACAACATATTAGTTTCTATGTATATGGAAAGAGAAAGACAGCTGATTATCCTGAATTCTTTATTAATCAATGTAAGATATTATATAGATAGGGTAGAGATTTAGTCTACATTTTTCCTATATGCATACCATACAAGCAAATCCCGCTATCAAAGCAACAAGGCAATTGATGAGCTTCGCCCAGGCGAAGCTCTTTTTGCTTTCTGCGAGGAGGGGAATCGAGGCATGTCCGTCCTGGGAAATGCTGCTGGCCAGAAGAACCGGGAATGGCACCACGCCTGCTGCAAACAAGGTTACGAATATCATGTGTGGACCGGATTCCGGGATGAGGCCGATGAGTGTGGCAAGCAGAATCATAAGGGCGGTGTTGTCGCTGATCCATCTGCTGATGTCCACATACTGCAGTCCTATGCCCAGCACAAGGAGAACCCCGAAGGTCCAGGCAAATATCACCGGGAGATGTTTCCTGACTATATGATGCCAGAGATGTTCTTCCACAAAATGGTCTGACGCAAATAGCAGCACCAGCAGGACAATGACGCTCAATCCTGCAAACAGCACATTCATCCAATCCTCGCTCAGCAGATTTATGGTCATTCCATTATTGTGCTCATGTACCTCTTCGCAGTGCATGTGTCCATGTGCGTGGCAGTCCTCGCATTCATGCGCGTGTGGAGCATGGACGGAGTGTTCGCCGTGGTCGTGTCCGAGCTGCCCTGTGGCAAGTGCTGCTATGAAGATAGCCAGCCCCACGAACATCAGCATCCTTTTCCAACCGTATGTTCTCTTGACAGCCCCTGCAGCCTCATTGCTATGTGCATGACCATCTGCCTCGTCTGTTTCCTCATGCTCATGTATCTCATATCCGTCGCAGTCGGCATGAACCCCGCAGTCGTGATGCTCATGTCTGTCACATCTGCGTGCGTGCAGACGGTCATATATTCTGTCTGTGAGCACCCCGACAATGACAGCAAGCACAAACAGCACAGCAAAGAGCACAAGTGCCTGATCTGGTATCATGGCCAGCATCACGAAGGCTTCATCTCCTGACGAAGCTATCATCATTGCCACCAGGGCTCCGAAGCTGAACATCCTGTGAGTGTAGAGTGAGACTGTCGCAAAACCTCCCATGCATCCCGGTATTGATCCCAGCAGCGACGCTACCACCACCTGACCAAATTTCGTTTTGCGTAATCCTTTGAATACCATTCCCTTGGATTCGATATTCAAGGATTCGATCATCATCATCATGACCACCACAAGTCCGGTGATCAGGATGGAGTTCCTCAGTATATCTATAAATAAATGCATCATTTTTCAATCCATCCGGCTACAAATAGATTAACTATAGGGCGGAGAGGGGAGTTTGTAGTAAGGGTGACGATGGTGAGAGCTTCTCCCACAGGCATCTGTGCAGTGTCCACATGCACTCTGAAGGTCACGGACTTTCCGGGAGCAGCCACTGGGATATCGCTATGCGACCAGCAGCAGGCATCTGCATTTACCTTATAGACGCAGAAGTCACTCTGTCCTTCATTCTTGAACGTGAACTCGGCATGCACAGTCTCTCCTTTCTTTATCTTGCCAAATGAGTAGGTGCTGGCCTCAAACATAGGACGGGCACCTTTAGCCTTCTGCTCGTCCGTCAGACTGCTGAAATTCTCCTTGGTGAATGCCCATACGCTGAGATCATGCTTTCCTTCTGCATTCCTATATCTTTTCCCGCCTATCACAGGCACAGCATGGTAATAATTCTTTCCCCAGATCTTCCTGTCTGCAGTCACGGTGAATGACATCTCAGCTGTGCTCTGTGCAGGGATAGGGTTAGGGGATACCTTAATGGAAAGGTGCTCTGAAACGTCCTCAAAGCGCACTGTAATGGGTGTGTCAGAAATGTTGGCCACCATAACCGCATCGCTTTTCTGCCCTCCCTGTTCAAGGTTACCGCATTTGAATTCGCTGTCCTTCAGACCCAGGGGACCATAATGTACCGGATATAGGTCGGAAAGCGGCATCTTCCTGGTGATTGACACACCTCTTACCTTGAGGATGACAGGTTTCTTGACATCAGAGAAATACACGGTGAGATTCTTGTCGAAAGGATATGCACCCTCGTCATTGGAATATGTCACAGATATCTTTCCTGTCTTGCCAGGCATCAGAGGCTCCCGAGTCCATTTCACGTCAGTACATCCGCACGAGGATATCACGTTATATATCACAGCCGGTTTATCTCCGGTGTTCTTCACTGTGAACTCGCATGAAACAGGGCCGCTGTCGAGGAGAATATCACCGAAATTGTGGACAATCTTGTCCATCTCCAGCGCGTTTCCTATCTTTTCCTGTGCATAACCAGTGAGATTAAAGCTCAGAATCATCACCAATGCATATATAAATCTTCTTACCATAATATTCTGCATTTAGAGCGAAGTCAAGAAATCTGCCCGCTCACATCAAACAAAGATAATACAAATAGCCCAATCTCTGTCTTTGAATATCCAAATTTATCACTAAATTTGCATCGCTAATGCGACATTAACAACTTTAAATAGTAAAAGAAATGGCTTACAGAATTACAGAAGACTGTGCAGCATGCGGTACATGTCTGCCAGAGTGCCCAGTGGGAGCAATCTCTGAGGGTGACATCTACAAGATCGATCCAAACCTCTGCATCGACTGCGGTACTTGCGCTGATGCATGCCCAATGGGTGCAATCGTAGCAGGTGAGTAATTTAGTACTCGACAAAAACTTAAATGGCCAGTCTCCGATCGGAAACTGGCCATTTGGTTTTATCTTGTTTTCAGGATTATTCTGCTGGGAATGATGCGATGTTAATCACATTGCCCTGAGAAAGGAGTTCCTGAAGAGCATCCTTCACGTCCTCTGGAGTAAGAGTGTTGATAGCTTCCTCATATTCCACATCATGGTTGATTCCGTGCTCATTCCATGTCTGGAGGCAGTTCATCCAGTAGCTGTTGTTGATGCGTGACTCTGGAAGATTCTTCTTGAAATTCTCCATAGCCATGTTGAAATGCTCCTGTGTAGGACCATTCTCTGCCAGCTCCTTGAGACCCTTGACAGCCAGTGCGCTGAGTTTCTCCACTGCATCCGGATTGGTGTTGAAATAGATCTGGGCGATGAGTCTTTCCATTGGAGACCTCTGAGCGACCATTGATGTTCCTACTCCGTATGTGCCTCCCTCATCTTCGCGGATGGTCTTTGTATAGATCATATCGATGATGTAGTTTGCAGCATCAAGAGCAACGCTCTTCTTTGTGTTCACCGGAGCGTACGCAGAATAGAGCTGAACCACAGTCGACTTAGGGGCCTGCATCTGAAGCTTCACAACCTCGTTCACCTCACCCTTTGCGAAGGTGATCAGATTCTCCTCGTTCACCTGGCTTGCCTTCTTGCCCTTAGGGAGTGAACCGATATATTTCTCCACCATAGGCTTGAGTGTCTCAAGATCCACATTTCCTACGATAGTTACCACTGCACCTGCTGCATCCTTGAAGAGTTCGCGGTACACGCGCTCGATTGTCTCAAGGTTTGCTTTCGCAAGAGTCTCCTCCGTGAGGCTTACCACGCGTGGGTTGTTGCCGTAGAGAATCTGATCCATGGCGATGCTGAACTGGAAATCAGGATTTGCCTTGAGGTTAGGAAGAAGTGCGTTGATCTGGTTGATGCCGATCATGTACTCGTCCTGATCGAAACGTGGCTCTGTGAAATACAGATATGCGATCTGAAGAGCCGTCTCAAGATCCTTAGGCGTGCTGTTTCCGCTCACTCCGTGGCGTGAACCGTTGATGAAAGGAGTCACTGAAAGTGATTTGCCTGCGAGCATCTTAGGAACAGTCTTTCCTGCGAACTTCGAGATACCGCTGTTCTGGAGATAGAGTCCCCAT
The DNA here is from genome assembly GCA_017502125.1 of Bacteroidales bacterium. GTDB lineage: Bacteria > Bacteroidota > Bacteroidia > Bacteroidales > UBA932 > Cryptobacteroides. The sequence goes on from JAFVVN010000072.1 coordinate 18,313, forward strand.
ATATCATCCTCGAATGAAGGAAGATCCTCTGTAGCGATGAGAGTCTTTCCGCCCTTCTTGGTGATGTTGAAGATGACCTGATCCTTCTTGAGCTCTGTAGGAAGCACAACCACCTTCACACCGTTCTTAAGTGTCCATTCAGTTGCACCGAATACAGTCTCTGCAGTCTTCTTCACCTTGGCACCCTTGAGCTCCTGGCTGATGAACGGCTCATTCACCGCCTCTTCCGCATTTGCCTGAATGTCAGCTGATTTAGCTGCTGCAAGCACGTCGCGGATCTCCTGCTCTGTAGGGATTACAGATCCTTCCTTAGACGGACCGTTGTAGAGAACTATGAGGTTCTCGTCAGTGATGAGCTGGCCAGCTATCTGGCTCAGAACCTGAGCATTGAACTGTGAGCACAGTGCCTGAGCTATCTGAAGTGCATAACTTGGTTCCAGATATGGTTCGTTCTGATAGAAGTTGTTGAGAAGCGGGCTCACAAGGTCGCTGTTCTTGCGTGTAGATGCTGCCTCCACGGCCTTCTCATAATGCTTGAGGATGTTCTCTGTGGCACGCTGAACCTCTCCGTCATTGAAACCGAATCTTCTCATCTTCTCCACCTCGATCATGAATGCCTTGAGAGCTTCATTCATGTTGCCTTCCTTGAAGAGGACCTGACCCCTTGTCGCATCGCACTCGTTGCAGATAGGGTAGAAATAAAGTCCGGCCTGAAGGAATGGAGAAGCAGGATCAGCAGCGATATCTGAGAATCTCTCTGACATGATCTGCTGAACATAACTCTTGATAAGGTCCGTCATGAATGCCACGTCGGTGTTCTTGAACTGCTTAGGCATAGGGGCACTCTTCCATAGAAGCTCAACATATGAGTACTGTGCCTCCGGATCGGTGATTATTCCCACGATAGGCTCGACGTTGTCAGCGATCTTGACTTCAGGCTTGACTGCTGGTTCTGCAGGTACCGGGATATCGCTGAACAGAGTCTTGATCTTAGCCTCCACAGCGTCAACATCGATGTCTCCCACCACGATCACCGCCTGATTGTCTGGCCTGTACCATTTGTTGTGGAAGTCGATGAGACTCTGATGCTCGAAGTTTGCAAGCTGCTCGTAGCTTCCGATGAGGGTACGCTTGGCATAAGGAGTGTCACCGAAGATGTATGGACGCTGCGCCATATACATTCTCCAGTCAGCACCGTCGCGTGACCTCTTCTCCTCTATGATGACACCGCGCTCGTTGTCAATCTCCTCAGGAGCGCATGTCACGAATCCTGACCAGTCGTGAAGCACGAGAAGACAGGAGTCTACGATGCTTTCCCTGACCACAGGAATGTTGTTGAGCATATACTGTGTCACCTCGAAACCAGTCGAAGCGTTGATGTTTCTTCCGAATTCAGCTCCGATGCTCTGGAGATACTCGAGCATGCTTTTTCCAGGGAAATTCTTGGTGCCGTTGAAGCACATGTGCTCAAAGAAATGAGCGAGACCATCCTGATGGTCCTCTTCCTGATGGGCACCTGCATCTGTTGCGATCCAGAACTCGGCTCTCTGTGCCGGCTGGTCGTTGTGACGGATGTAATATTTCAGTCCGTTTTCCAGCTGACCCACTCTCACTGCGGGATCATTAGGAAGGGGATTCTGACCGAAAACAGCCGTCGCGACAAAGATTGTCGCAATAAATAAAAATAAGCGTTTCATATAAAAATAGGTTTTGTTTTTACACGCTTTTTTCAAGCGTAGAGCAAATATATGAAATTATTTTCGAAAAACAATTATGTTATTAGTGATAACTATTGTGTTTTTATTAGATTTTTTCTTAAATTTGTGACCTATTTCTCTGTTTTGTAAACAGTTGTACCACGATTTTTTATTGGAATTAGTGAATAAACGTCCTTTGCGATGGCACTTAGGAAATGTTGTATAGCACTGATTCTCTTGGTGTTTAGTGTTAGTATTCTGCATTCGCGAGAGAATCGCACGGAGATGTATGTCAATTTCCGTGTCAATAGTGTCGTAATCGATACTTCCTATCTTGACAATGCATCGCGTGCAAAAGAAATAGTCTCTTTTCTCAGGTCAATCCGTCAAAATCCTTCTGTTGAGCTACTTGAAGTCGCATTCTGCGGTGCTGCTTCACCAGAGGGCAGCGATGAACTCAACAGCGATCTCGCACGTGAAAGACTTTCTGCTCTCGAGAAGCTTGTCCGCAGCCAGATCGATATCCCTGAAAGACTGATAACTCGTAACGACCGATATATCCCATGGAACTATCTTAAGGCTGAGGTCGAGAAGTCGGATCTGAAGTACAGGGATGAAATTCTCCGGATTCTGAATGAGGAGCCTGTGATGGTGAAGCATCATCATCCAAACCGTAAGGTCGATCACCGTGTCCTGAAACTCAAGCAGCTGGACCGAGGATCCGCATGGCTTGAGCTGTATCAGCAGTATTTTGCCCACATGCGTAACGCATATGTAGTCTTCGTTACCAGTGAAAAGGTCGCCTATGATTCTTATGAAGACAACACGGTCCTGATTCCGGAATCCATTGAAGACTTATATGACTTTGTCTATCCGAAGAAGGAAAAGAAGACAAGAACCAGGAAAATCCGCACGGGGGGGGGTAGGATAATAGCCCGAGAATCATCAGATAACCGTCTCTATCTGAAATCGAATGCCATCGCTCTCGGACTGGGAATCGTAAATGCCGCCGTCGAGGTGGATGTGGCCCAACACCTCTCAATCACCGTCCCCGTCTATTATTCAGCGTGGAACTATTTCAAGTCCACAGTCAAATTCCGTTGTCTGCAATTCCAGCCTGAGCTCCGATATTGGGTTGATGAGCAGAAAACGGGATTCTTTGCTGGTGCCCATCTGGGAGTATCAAGCTATAACTTTGCCTTTGGAGGCGACTACCGATTCCAGGACCATGACGGAGTCACCCCTGCGATAGGTGGAGGCATCAGCTTGGGATATAGGGTACCTATAAGCAAAGACAGCCGCTGGCTTGTGGAATTTGCCTTGGGAGCAGGAGCATATTCCCTCAATTTCGACATGTTCCGTAACACCCTGAATGTGAAGGACGGAGAACTGGTATCCACACATCGTATGACCCATGTCGGTCTGGATCAGGCGCAGATTACATTCTCATATGCCTTTGACTTGAAGAGAAAAGGAGGAAAGCGATGAGAAGGTGCCTGTCATATATTCTCCTTGCCCTGACGATTCTTCTGTTCGGGTGTGATGTCCATGAGTTCCCTGCGACTCCGGAATATGTGAAGTTGCATCTGGACCTTCACTACGAGACTAAAATGGCGCAGTGGGATCATTTATATGACGGTAAATCTGTGATAGAGGCAGGATTAGGTGAACCTAAGAATGTATATTGCGAAGAGGGACTGATCCGCTATGTGGTTCGTGCCGCTCCTGTGTCTGATACCAAGGGCACTGTGATGGATAAGGCTTCCGAGTTCATGTTTGTGAAGGAGGTTGCTGGCGAATATGACACTGAGGTGACTATCGATGTCCTTCCGGGCGAATATAACATAATGGTATGGTCAGACTTTGTCCCTGACAATGACCCGTTCAGTGCATATTCGGTCAATGACTTCTCCGGCATCATGATGCAGGAAGACTTCATGGGCAGCAATGAATATAATGACGCTTTCCGTGGAACTGACAAGATAGTTCTTTCTGCGGACCTGAAAGACAAGAAGGCAGATACTTTGAGCATAACCATGGAACGCCCATTGGCAAAGTTTGAGTTTGTGGCGAACGACCTGCCGGAATTTGTGAAGAAGGTGACGGGAAGCCTGCCTTCCAAAGCGGAAATCGATGTTGAAGCAGAGGACTATAAGGTCAGATTCTATTATGTCGGATTCAAACCGGATGTGTATAGCATGCTTTCCGACAGACCTGTCGATTCATCACTTGGCGTGACCTTCGAGTCCACGATGAATACTTTGAGCACGACGGAGGTCAAGATGGGATTTGACTATGTGTTCGTCGGTGACAAAAGCACGGCAGTGACACTCCAGGTGGGTGTCTACGACCAGAACGACAGACAGATCTCCTTGACAGACCCGATAAAGGTGCCGTTGATGAGAGACAGACATACAGTTTTGACAGGAGCATTTTTGACCCCTGATGCCTCCAAAGGTGTTCAGGTCGATCCTGACTATGATGGTGACCATAACTGGATTTTGCCATAAACAAACGAATAATTAATACCTATTATATTATGTGTAAAAAACTAATCTTTGGAATGTTGGCTGCAGCGGCGCTGTTGGCAACATCGTGCATCTATGACGGTCTTGAGACCCCTGCACCAGAGGACCAGTCAAGGGTATCATTCACTCTGGACCTTGAGGGAGCCATCGCCACCCGTGCCATCAGTGATGGAAAAAGTGTCGATAAGCTTTTCTATTCCATCTACAAAGTGGAGGAAAATGAGAACGGTGAAGAAGTCGCTGTGCTTCAGAAGTTTGTCGGCTCAGATGAATTTGGTCGTGGTGTAAAGAACGACTTTGTGTCCGGTGCAACCGTCACAGTAAGTCTGGCTAAGGAACAGACCTATCGTGCAGTGTTCTGGGCTCAGGATGCCGCTTGCAACGCCTACAATACAGAGGACCTTACAAACGTCCAGATCGACTATGCTTCAGCTGCAAACAACGACGAGAACCGTGATGCCTTCTGTGCAGTAACCGAGTTTGTTGCAGATGCCGGTGTGACTTGCGATGTAGTCCTGAGACGTCCTTTTGCTCAGGTCAACGTCGGAGTCGTTCAGTCAGACTGGGATCAGGCAGTGGCTTCAGGAGTTACCGTAAAGGAATCGTCAGTCGTAATCAAGAATGCTGCAACCTCCCTTAACCTTCTCACAGGAGCTGTGGGCCCTGAGACAGAAGATGTTGAAGTGTCATACACTGCAGCTGCCATTCCTACAGAGGTACTCAAGGTTGAGACAGATGAGACACAGGAAGGAATGGAGTCTTATGTATGGCTTTCAATGAGCTATATCCTCGTGGCAGATCATAATGAAGTGGCTGGTGAAAATGGAATGCTCGGAGACGAGAGCGCAACTCTCGAGAGTGCTGAGTTCACATTTGTCCCAGAGAACGGCACCAACATCGTTTTGAGTGATGGTCTGACAAATATCCCTGTTCAGCGCAACTGGAGAACCAATATCCTCGGAACCATCCTTGCAGGAAACGTGGATTTCAA
>JAFVVN010000073.1 GCA_017502125.1 Bacteroidales bacterium
CATGTATGTGTCATGGAATTCACAGGAGCATGGTGCATCAACTGTCCTGACGGATACGACAAGATGATAGGCGTAATGTCCAAGCCATCAATGTCAAGATATAAGGAAAACATACATTTGTGTGCATTCCATTCTGACCTTGAAGGAAAGGATGATATGGCTATTCCGCAGACGCAGGACCTTTTTGCCATGTTTGATGGTCTTGCATATCCGTCCTTCGTGACAGATATGAGAGAGGCCGGCATTCTCACCGCAGACGGAATCTCTCTCTTCCAGCCGAGCATCATGGCGTCGTTCGGTGATCATACTGCTCATTGCGGCGTATCAGTATCTTCTGTAATGAGTGGTTCTCAGGCTGAGATTTCAGTAAAGGTACAGTCTGAACACACCTCTCAGTACAGGGTTATCGTATTGGTTGTTCAGGATGCAGTCAAAGGCTGGCAAAAGACAAACCTCTATCCTGAGGGTGACGATAACTATATCCATAAGCATGTGGTCCGTAAGGTCGTGACTTCATATTCCGGAACCTTTGCCGGCGAGAAGATTACAGAAGACGGAATCATAGCTTCCGGTGCAGAAGCTTCGGGTTCATGGACTGTTGCAGTGGACGAAAGCTGGAATCTTGATGATACGGAGATATATGCACTTGTTCAAGATATGAACGGATATATCAATAATATGAATGTCTGTGCCATTGACGGCGGAGACTCAGGATATGATTTAAAATAATTTTATACGATACTATGAAAAAAATTCTCAATGTTCTGCTGGCAGGCCTTCTCATTTTTGGCCTTGCAGCATGTGACAAGCCTAAGCCGGAAGATGAAGGCAAGGACGATGGCAAGACTGAAAATCCCGGAATTGACAATCCGGACAAGCCAGGTTCCGGAAATACCGGCGACATCGATAAATCCGAGTTCCCTTTCGTCGAGGAATATCCTATCGAGTGCGGCAATCTGTTTGCTGAAGGCTCGGAAGTCGGTGTGACAATCGAGGTTACAAAGGTGGAGGACATGAATTTCGTATTCGAACTTCGTCCGGGTCCGCTTGTGCAGTCTTTCAAGATGGACGTATATCCTCTTGCACAGCTGTATAACAACCTTCTCAATGACAAGACTTTCGGTAATCTGACATCATCAGAGCCATGGGCTGTCAACGAGCGCATCCGCGAGTATCTCTTCAATGAGAGCGGCAGTGGCGGATATGCTTTCTCGATAAATGATTTTGATAATCCGGATGATTTCCTCCAGATTGAATATGACTGGATGAACTCGCCATATGCAGCAGCTTCTGCAATCGCAATCCCGGATTGCGGCTATATAATTGCTGTGGTTGCCAGCGTCGAGTCTGAAATCAGCAGCGTTACACAGGAGGATATCACCCTCTGCTATGTTCACACTACAAGCCAGCCGCTTATCGGTGATCCTCAGGCTGAGATTGCTGTCAATGTAGGATACACAGCCTTTACCGTATCGCATGAATTGAATTCTGATGCGGCAGCAGTGTACTTCTTCGGATATCTGCAGGATGAGATCGATATGTATATTGACACATTCGGTGATACAATGTTCCGTGATTTTGTGCGCACACGTGTGACAGCTCCGTCATATCCTAATGATCCAAATAATCCTGAAGCATTGACATATTCGGTAAATTACGGTGACGCAGCTGACGCTTCTGTCATGAGTACTACCGTTGCAGTTGCTGTTGACGCTAACCTTACCCCTCAGGAAGACTATTCCCGCAGGGATTTTCACCTTAATGAAATACCTGAGGACCTGCCTGAGCCTGAACTCTCTGTAGATGTTATCGAGGACAGAGTGGCTGCATCTTATGTCGAGTTTGATGTAAACTTTACAGCAGATTGCGGTACAGTGTTCTATAATATTTTCCCGGCTTCATATCTTGAGACTATAGAAGGCATGAGCGCTAAGGATAAACGAGATCTTGCGCGCTACATCAGAGATTACGGATATGGATGTCATAACCCGAATTTCATATGGGATAAGGAAAATGAGACTGCGACAGGAAGCGGCGCGGTCGTAAGGCTGGATGCAGTATCTGCTTATGCGGCGAGGGGAGTTGAGAACAGCCCTATCTATCCTGGTGAGACCTATGCTGTCGTTTATGTCGGACGTAATGGAGCGATGCAGCTGTCAGATCTCAAGGTTTCCGAGACTTTCACCGCTGATGAGAGAAATATGACATCTCCGAACGGATTTACCGACGGTACTCTCAAGCTTGTAGTTGACAACCCTGGCAGAACTCAGTTCAGGGGAACGATTACATATGACCCGTCTAAGGTATCAATGGTTTATATACAGTATATGACTGCGGATAATAATCCTGGCCTTGATGAGAACAGCTCGTGGAATGAATGGATCAATTTCATATTCGGCGCAGGTACTTCAAACATGCTTGTGAATGCTTGGCCTACTCAGTCCAGCGGACGAGACGGTCTTACATGGACAGGCATGACACCTGATACAGACTATACGCTTTTCATGTGTGCGGAGGACTTTGACGGCAACATCAGTCAGATGCATTTCGCCACTATAAGGACATCAGAGGTTCAGGTCGGACCTGATCCTACAATCACCATGGCACTCAAGCCGGCTACGACCAATCCTTATGATTGGACAGTGACATATACCATTGACCATGATGTTGAGTATTTCATGTACTGCCGCACTGAGTCTGCATCAGATCTGGCTGCATTCATGCCAGGACTCAACCAGGGTCACTTCAACAATATAAAGGAGTCAGGATATAGCTACGAGGAGTGGTACAACGGTATCTATGAATGGGTAGCCGGTGGATTTGAGAACAACGGCGGCGGAATGCACACCGAGAGTGACACTTCTCAGGACTGGGCTGGTGACCAGGTTGTGATCGCAGCTTGTATTGCGGTGGGACGCGAGTCCAACGGCGACCCTGTCTACAAGATGTATCACCTCATCTGCAAGGACGGCAAGGCCCAGACTCTTGAGGAGATCTTCGGTATTGAATAAAAACTCAAAAAGTTTTATATAACTATTTATTAACTAATCCCTATTAATTATGAAAAGACATTTTATGAAAGGCCTTATGGCTTTGTGCGCAGGTGTCATGACACTCGGCGCAGCGTCTTCTCTTTTCGTATCTTGCGAC
>JAFVVN010000025.1 GCA_017502125.1 Bacteroidales bacterium
TGAGTTTATCTGGTGTTTGATCATAAGGCATATACCTGCTTTGAAAAAGGATGTGGAAGCATTGCTTTCTGATAATAATTAAGACATTTTCAGGTATCGTACATCACGCTGCCACTTTATAATTTACAGTTCTTTGATTTATTAACTAGGAGTGAATATTCTGATATAAAGCAGTGGTTTGCAGTGTTTTAGTGCTCTATGGTGCAAATGCTGACATTCAGATTTTAGCGAGTGACCGACACCATGGGCCGCATGCATTCTGACGCACAGTTCGCAGGTTCTTCATCAGTTAAGCCCTACGGGCTTTTCCTCCTTCGCACCTCGGCAATTCAAACAAGTTTGATCGCACTCGGTTTGTCGTCGGTTCCAGCACACGTTGAGATGATGGGATTCCTCGGAATCGGTAACAACCCGATGGTTGGTTGCACCGTTGCTTGCGCTGTTGACGTTGCTACTGCGCTCAACAAGTAAGAGATGGCCTGTCAAGCCGGCCATGACGTCATCCCCGACCTGATCGGGGATCTCAATAACAAATGGTTACGGAGACATTCTTTCGAGGTGGCTCTTTTTTGTTGCAAAAGCAAGTAGCGCCCTGGCATTCTGCACAGTTCTACCGATTTTCGCCAGTTCCTTTCTACAAGGGTATCGTGTCTGAGTGAGATGATAATTATTATTGACATATCTGATGTCAAGAAGAAATTTGTATCTTTGCTTTGAGCCTGAGCAATCAGAATCAGGTGAATGAATTATGGAAGAAAGAGGTAATATTCTGATGTATCAGACTGTTGATGGGCAGACTGCGATTGAGGTTGTGCTGTCGAATGAAACTGTGTGGCTGACTATCGACAAGATGGCTGATCTGTTTCAGCGCAATAAGTCTACAATATCAAGGCATATAAAGAACATTCTTGAATGTGGGGAGTTGAGTGCTGATTCAACTGTTGCATTTTTTGCAACAGTTCAGAAAGAAGGCACTCGTAATGTCGAAAGAGAGATCGTTTACTATAATCTCGATATGATTATAAGCGTCGGATATCGTGTGAACTCACTTCGAGGTGTCCAGTTCAGGATGTGGGCTACATCTGTTCTCAGAGAGTATCTGATCAAGGGGTTTGCGATGAATGACAGCCTTCTGAAGAATGCCGGTGGAGGGAACTATTTTGATGAACTGCTATCCCGAATTCGTGACATCCGTTCTTCTGAAAAGATATTCTATCGTAAAGTCCTGGAAATATATGCATTAAGTATAGACTACGACCCTCGTTCCGATGCCACAAAGCAGTTTTTTGCAACTGTCCAGAATAAGATGCATTATTCCGTGCACGGACGCACAGCGGCTGAAATCATATACGAAAGGGCGGATGCGGATAAAGACTTTATGGGGCTGACAACTTGGACAGGAGTTCTGCCGACAAGGAGTGATGCCGAGTATGCAAAGAACTATCTTTCTGAAGAAGAAATAGATACTCTGAACCTGATTGTCAACCTATATCTTGATTTTGCAGAACTGCAAGCAAAGAGCCATACGCCGATGTATATGAAGGATTGGCTGTCTAAGCTTGATGATTTCTTGAAACTTTCGGGTAAAGAACTGCTTACCCATAGTGGAAAGGTTTCTGCTGAAGTGGCCAGGAAGAAGGCAAATCTGGAATATGACAAGTTCCATCAACGTTCTATGTATGAATTGTCACCAGTGGAACTGCATTTTATCGAAAATTTCGAGAGAGAACAGAAACTGCTGAAGGATAAAATAACAATGTAAGCATAGACAAAGCAGCGTGCAAACAACTTATTGTATAGAAAATAATTCAGATTAACGGTAAATCATTGAACTAAAATCACTTTCACAAGACCTTTCGGTTTGTCGTCGGTTCCGGCACACGTTGAGATGATGGGATTCCCCGGCATCGGTAGGTTAAGCATTGCATGCGCCGTTGACGTTGCTACTGCGCTCAACAAGTAAGAGATGGCCGGTCAAGCCGGCCATGACTACAGAACCAAGCCGGCCATGACGTCATCCCCGACCTGATCGGGGATCTCATTACCATATAGTTACGGAGACATCCTTTCGAGGGTGTCTCTTTTTGTTTTGACCAAACCGACTCATATAACCATAACCCATTGTAATCCTCACGAGTTTATCTAACTTTGCTTATATAAATCGCAATTTTACTATGAAGATAAAAATTAATTGGCTATTGATAATCGCCCTGATTGCCCTTGTTTTTTGTGTATCTTATTTGATTTCACACCTAATAATAAAGAAACTATATATCGATGCAGCATTCGTTGTGGCGATTGTCGTTCTATTTCCCTTGCTTGTTTATAGTGTCAGACACGGCAAGTAAATTCCCATATATCTAACAATTACAATCCTCGGCATTAGCGTCGGGGATTCGTTGTATATAAAGCGGCATTTGGCTTTAGTAAGCTGAAGCCCAATCCATCTTTTCACGAAGTCCCAGGTGAGCTATTGTATATATTCACTGATACTGATAACTTTGCAAACGTAGATCGTGACTGAGATGTCGCAAAAACATTTTTGTAATACAAAGAACAGGACCACGTCTTATCGACAATCCGGAAGAAGTGGCGAGTAGAATAACACGAATCAAATATGAACAGGACATTATTGACACAAGCATTGATTAAATTTCTTGTCGGGATCTTACTGATAGGACTGTTGGTGTTTCTGCCTGCAGGATCATTTGCTTATTGGCAAGGATGGCTTCTGATGGTCATCCTGTTTGTACCGATGCTCATTGCAGGAATCGTCATGCTTGCCAAGAATCCGGACCTGCTCCGTAAAAGGCTGAATGCCAAAGAGAAAGAAGGAGAGCAGAAGGCAGTTGTGGCATTAAGTGGTCTGCTTTTCACTCTATCATTCGTCACCGCAGGTCTGAACTGGAGGTTCGATTGGTGGATGTTTCCGGACTGGACTGTATGGACGGCCGCGGCCCTCTATATTCTCTCCTACTTATTATATGCGGAAGTATTGCGGGAAAACGAGTACCTCTCCAGAACCATCGAAGTCCAGGAGGGACAGAAAGTCATTGATACCGGACTATATGGCATTGTACGCCACCCGATGTATATGGCTACAGTCATCATGTTTCTATCAATGCCGCTGGTCCTCGGATCTCCGATATCATTCATCATCATGCTCGGATACATACCCGTTATCGCCAAGAGGATCAGGAACGAAGAAGACGTTCTCACAACCGGCCTTGACGGTTACAAGGAATATAAAACGCGTGTAAAGTATAAGGTAATCCCTTTTATCTGGTAAACTCCAGTTTATCTGAGCAGGCCAAACATTCGTAATCGGTTTGTTTAGATATGAGAACAAGATTATTTCACTATATTCGCAAAAAACTATCGAAACTATATGGGAATTTTCCAGAATATTACGACTTTGGTTCGTGAGACACTAAACCTGAATGGCCACATCGATACAGATTCCGCTGAACGTGCGATCAGAAGCAACATTGAGTTCAAGGGACCTAACGCATGGATTCTTGCTGTTGCTGTCATCATCGCATCGGTTGGACTGAACGTCAATTCAATCCCGGTGGTTATAGGTGCCATGCTGATTTCCCCATTGATGGGGCCTATATTCGGATTGGGTCTTGGACTTGGAGTCAGCGACATACAACTGATGAAATCCTCCGGAAAGAACCTTCTGGTGATGGTCAGCATAAGTCTTGTGGTCGCATTTCTCTATTTTATAATCACTCCTCTCAGCCTGAGTAATCCTACAGAACTTTTAGCCAGGACATCCCCTACATTCTACGATGTCTTGATAGCCCTTTTCGGCGGTTTTGCCGGCATTCTTGAACAATGCCGCAAGGATAAGGGAACCGTATTTTCCGGTGTGGCCATCGCTACAGCATTGATGCCACCACTGTGCACAGCCGGTTATGGACTTGCTTGTGGTGAATTCAGCTACTTCCTCGGTGCTTTGTACCTGTTTGTAATCAACTGCACGTTCATCATGCTTGCCACTTATGTCGGTGTCAAATATTTCAGATTCCGCCCTACAGAGTTTCAGGATGAGACAATCGGCAAACGCACCAAGAGACTGACCACCGCATTGATCATAATCTTCATTATCCCAAGCATATGGTCTGCAGTCCTGCTCATACAGCAGAACAATTTTGAAGTCAACGCAACTTCATTTGCCGAACATCGAAGCACATACGGAAAGAGCATCCTATACGACTACAGGATCGATCATAACGACAACATATCCCTGACGTTGTTCTTTACCGGTGAGGAATTGAGCGAGAGGGATAAAGACGAACTTTACTCTGTAGCGGCTGAATATGACATCCCGAAAGAACAGATACAGATCCGGGATTATGCTCTTGAAGACAAGTCCGACATGAATGCTTTCAAGGATATCTATGAGAAGAAGGAAAGTATCATTTCTGCTAAAGAGCAGGAAATCGTTCTTCTGAAGAATGAACTTGATAAGATAAAGAGCAATGAGCTTGAATATGACAGGATATCCAAAGAGATATTCAGCATCAAGTCATCGGTATCAGACATCAGCATTACCAAAGGACACATCTACAATCGTGATTCCAGTTCTCGACGTGATGTCATTTCAGTCGTCGTTTCATCCAGAGACTCAATCGAATCGGACGAACTGGAAGAGTTGAGAGACTGGCTGAAAGTTCGCATGAATACTGATGTCATCGAAATGCAACACCATCAGATCATTGCAGAGTAACCTTTGCATGTATTACAATTCTTCCAGATTTCTGGCAAAGCACTCGCTGAAGAAAAGCATCTGATATTTTATGGAATTACTCCAGTACTTCCAATTATGATGGCCCGGACGGGTATAGAAATCATGCTTGATGCCCTCGCTGAGCAATTTTTCATGGAGGTTGCAGTTCACCTTGTAAAAGAAGTCCTCGGTTCCGCAATCGATGATTATATCAAGTGAATCAGGTTCGATCAGATGTGTCATATTGATGACAGTATTCTTCTCCCAGTTCTCAGGAAAGTCAAAATAGCATCCCAGACGAGCCTCAATATTCCACTGCTCATGGAAAGGACGGATGTCGACTCCACCTGAAGTGGAACCTACGGAACCATACAGATCCTGATGCCTGATTGCAAGATAAAGGGCACCATGTCCTCCCATGGAAAGTCCGGTAATGGCTCTTCCGGCCCTGTCGCATATTGTCTTGTAGTTTTCATCCACAAAATCAACGAGTTCCTCAGACACGAAAGTCTCATACTGGTATTCAGGGGATATCTTGCTGTCGAAATACCAGCTGTCGAAACCTCCGTCAGGCATCACCAGGATCATATCATAACGGTCGGCAAATTCTCCGACACCACCACGTGAGGCCCATGAACGGTAGCTGTCGCTGAATCCATGAAGCAGATATACGACAGGGAAGGCACGTTTGGTGCGATATGAATCCGGAGTTATGATAGTTACAGGAATTTCCTTCTCCATGCTATAACTATAGACCATCACTTCTTCAGTCTTAAAGGCAGAAGCATTAAGACAGACAAAAAGCAGGGCTACAAATGACAAAACAGTTCTTTTCATGATATAGGGTATAAAAAATTACAAACTACCTGACATCAAGCAAGGTGATGTCAAAAACAAGGGTGGAGAAAGCCTTTATAGGGCCTGAAGGACGAGATCCGTAACCAAGATTATATGGAATCACAATCTCCCAACGCGATCCGACAGGCATCTCCCTAAGCGCTGTGATCCAGCCAGTTATAAGTTCATTCAGGCGAAAGGTCGCCGGTCTTCCCTTCTGGGTCTGGTCAAACACCTTTCCGTTTATCAACCGCCCGGAATAATGAACAGTCACAAAACTCTTCGGAGAAGGTTTAGGACCGTTTCCCTTCGTCAGGACACGATACATCACGCCATTGAACATGATATTGACACCAGGTTTCTGAGCATACTCCTGAAGGAACTCCTGATTCCTCAACTTATATGAATTGTCTACAGGCGGCATAGGTGCGATTCCGATTAAATCACACAAATTTAATTTCTTGTCAGCACATTTTCAAATTTTGATGCACTAAAATTTCAGGTTTTCTTTGCGACGTCAAAATACAATTCTTCAATTGCCTGATTTGAGCGAAGCGAAGGCGCATCAGCGCCGCGGCATCCGCGTCAGCGAGACTTTCGTAGAAAGTAGAAGCAGCGGGGGCGCCCGACCCGACCATCGGGAGTGGTCGGTATGCCCCTAATAGGGGCTGTCAGCGCAGCTGACTGGGGTTAAGAAATCGAAGATTCCCTTCGCCCGCACGGTTTTCAGGCTTGCCTGAAAACAAAAATGACTCGGCTTTTCAGCTGAGTCATTTTTGAGTGCGGGCGAAGGGAATCGAACCCATACGCCTCTCGGCACCAGATCCTAAGTCTGGCTTGTCTACCAATTTCAACACGCCCGCGACAAATGGACTGCAAATGTACGATAAAATATCCGATTTGCAAATTTTTATATGAAGGAGTACGGTCAGAAACAGATGCCGAGTCTGATGCTGAAGCTCATGGCCAGCTTGTCTGACTCCCTGTTGAACCAGTGCCACAGTTCAAAACCATGATGATACTTTGTTTCTGCTGCATGGCCGAATGCATATCCTCCTCCTACCCAGAAGTCAGCCAGGAATCTCTTGTAGACATATTGGTATCCCACAGTTCCAAGTATCGCCCCCATATCTGCCAGCGCCCTTGTTCCCGCCATGCTGTCGTACTTATAATAGGAATATATTAATTCCGGACGGAGATAGAATCCTTTCAGCGAGAGGTCCTGGTCACCGATGAAGAACTTATGCCCGTACCTGACTGTAAATCCCATGGGATTGTTGCCATATTTATCATATCCGGCACAGATAAGGCTGGCACATATCTCGCTGCTCTGATGCCATTTGGGCAGGGCACGTTCATAGGAAAGTTTAGTGCTGCCACTCAGCCATGACAGGAAGGTGATCTTGAATGAGTTCAGATAGTCAGGCTGCACATTTTCGGGCCTCCCTGCAGCACTTGCAGAATGGACAAGCAGCCCCAGACAAAGGGTAAGGAATAGTTTTTTCATTTCAGGTATAAAAAAAATCCGACTCACTCGGCATGAATCGGATATTGGTAGCGGGAGTGGGATTCGAACCGCACGACCTTCGGGTTATGAGCCCGACGAGCTACCGACTGCTCTATCCCGCGATATTGGACTGCAAATATACGGACTATTTTTGAATCTGCAAATTTTATTTCAAAAATTCTATGATTTCCGTAATATTATCCTTGGCAAATGCCTTCTGTTCTCCACTTGAGAGGTTCTTGACGTTGATCACTCCCTCTGCGACTTCGTTTCCTCCGACTATCGAAAGGTAAGGAATGGACTTCTTGTCTGCATAATCGAACTGCTTCTTCAATTTGGCAGTTTCAGGATATATCTCGCATGCGACTCCGGCCTCACGAAGAGACTTGACCACAGGAATGAGATATCTGAGTTCGTCTGTTCCCATGTTCGCAAACAGAAGCCTTGTTGTGGAAGTGACCTCAGACGGAAACTTATCCAGACCCTTGAGGACATCGTAGATGCGGTCGGCACCGAACGAGATTCCGACACCGGACATATTAGGAAGACCGAATATTCCGGTGAGATTGTCATATCTTCCTCCTCCACATATGCTTCCGATGGCAAAATCCTTGGCCTTTACTTCGAAGATAGCTCCAGTGTAATAGTTGAGTCCACGAGCGAGAGAAAGGTCAATCTCTACTTCGTGACGGATTCCAGCCGCATCAATGAACCCAAAGAGTTCCTCCAGTTCGTCAAGTCCCTTGAGACCTGTCTCGGACACTATACCTGAAGCTGACTTACCGCTCATAAGGTCACGCATCACGGCAATCTTCTCCGCTGTATTTCCTGAAAGTGTCAGTACCGGACGTATTACTGCAACCGCCTCGGGAGTAAGCCCCTTCTCGGTCATCTCGGCCTCCACCGCTTCCAGACCTATCTTATCAATCTTATCTATGGCCACTGTGATATCCACCACCTTGTCCGGGAATCCGCAAATCTCAGCCATACCGGTCAGGACCTTACGGTTATTGATCTTGATGCACACATTCACATCAAACAGGGTGAACACCCTGTCCACAATCTGCACAAGTTCGAGTTCATTAAGCTGTGATGTGGAACCGATAACATCCACGTCACACTGATAGAACTCCCTGTAGCGTCCCTTCTGAGGGCGGTCTGCACGCCACACAGGCTGGATCTGGAATCTCTTGAACGGGAATGTGATGTCGTTCTGATGCTGGACCACAAAACGTGCAAACGGCACTGTCAGATCGTAGCGGAGTCCCTTTTCGCATACTTTAAGAGAGAGAGCCTTGCTGTTGTAGCCGTCCTCAGTACCTTCGATCCGGTAGTCGTCATAGTTTATCTTCGAGAAGGCATCTCCGGAATTGAGGATTCTGAACAGAAGCTTGTCGCCTTCCTCGCCATATTTTCCGAGAAGGGTGCTGAGATTCTCCATCGAAGGAGTCTCGATAGGAGCATATCCATAGGTCTTGAAAACCGAGCGTATGGTGTCGAATATATAGTTGCGGCCTGCCATTTCTGCCGGTCCGAAGTCTCTTGTTCCCTTTGGAATCGATGGTTTCTGTGCCATTGTTATAGTATTTGCTTGTTACAACCTGCAAATATACTAAGAAAGTGTTGAAATTAAAACGGGCCCCTATGCTTTTCGCATGGGACCCATAAATCCGATGGCATCAGGTTCAGAAACGCATTTCCGAAAGACTCACCTTTCCGTCATCCGTCACATCCACATGAATCTCTACTCCTCCAAGAAACAGCTCCAGACGATACCAGGATGACTCCGGAGTCTCCACATAGACCACATCATTTCGATCTATCACGGCTGAAGCATATTCAGAAGCCGCAATGGCATCAAGCACTTTCTTAGGGAGGTCACTGATATAGACTTCAGTTTCTGTTCTGATCCAGCCACCATCCGCATCGTACCAGGCCTCATGCTCCACCACATCCGGTGGGTTTCCTGTTTCGAAAGATACAACCCAGAATCCTCTCTGAGGTTCCCACTCCACGTCCTTGGCATCAGGATACATCTTGTTGAACTCCGTCCTCACCTCCTTAGCAGGCTTTCCGTCTTCATATTTGTCACATGAAAGCAGGGCTATGGCTGCCACAGCCACTGCAAGAACGACATATAACCGTTTCATATCAGTCATCAATCTCCATAAGGTTGTAATTCCTGCTGAACTTCAGTTCGAGACGATTGGAGAGCTTGACCTCGAAATGCCTTTTATCCACCTCATACTGAACAAAATATGCATCCGGATATCTGACCTTCACGAATTCCACTATCTGGACAGGGATGAGATCTGCCGGAACACCTTCCCTGGATTCTATACTTTTCAATGCCCCGTCACTGTAGAATTCGACATGGACACCATTTGCAAGGGTCACTTCATAGTCAGGATAAATCAACCCGTCCTCCTTTGATGCATACAGGATATTTTCTGTAGGATAATTAGCCTTGATGAAAGTTTTCGCTGCATCAGGAAGCTGGTCAGCAGATATAGGCTTATCGTCAGCCTTTGCTATGGCGGCAAACATGAACAGAGCCGCCGAAATAATCAGTATCTTTTTCATAACTCCTTTCGTTTGGTTTTGTTCTGATGCAAATATAGGACCCTAAATTCAAAAATGCAAGTAATTTTGAATTTTTCTAATCTAACTCGGGGAACAAGGTCTATGTCAGGCCCATCTGTCTACAGAAAGCTGTATGATACGCCGAGGCGAAACTGATGGAATGGCCAGTGATTGAATCCGACCTGATAACCGGCATTGAGAGAGAAGTCACCGAAGGCCCAGCCCAGATCGGCACGAAGGGTCATTGGTGCATCACCCATAGCTTCCCAACCCACATAGCCTCCGTACTGAGTCCTGAAAGTGAAAGGTCCGCATGCGAGGGAAAACAGGGCTCCATACATTACAGCATCATTCTGACGGCCATTATCGGTCTGCCAGCACAGAAATCCACCGCTCAGGGCCACACGCATCACCACATCACCGTCAGCAACGGAGAATCCGCGCCCGAATGCCGCGTCAAAGAAATAGCCCGGACTGTCGTAGTAGCGCGCGTATTCATATCTGTCACCGGAGGCGGTCTTGAGTACCGCCCTCACCGTCATATCCACACCGTGCTTCTCCTGAAGAAGCGTCTGGAAATCCACCGAGACATAGAGGTCTCCGGAAGTGTGATAGTCCACATCATCCTTAAACGACAGACGACGGTATGCATTGACCTTGGAACCGGAATGGAAGAATTCATATAACGGGCCCCATATGACAAGATTTGCCCGAGGTGAGAACAACGGCACGGTGAGGCGCGCAAATATGTCAGTCGTGTAGTCCTCTTTCCAGTCGTACCTTGTGCTGAAGAAATGGTCTGCATAGACTTCTGCCTTCCAACGTGCAGAGGTCCTTCCGTCTGACATTTCCGGGACCGGGAAGGCATTTGGGCCGAAATATTCCGGAGCTATAAGGGTCGGCACCGACAGGTCGGATATGTCGAGAGTGGTCTGGCCCAAAGCTGACAGAGGGAGAGACAGACAGAAAAAAAGCAATGCGCCCAGTTTTTTCATAATGTCATGTTTTAGGACGTCAAATATAGGAATTTTGCTGCAATCTGATGAAAAACTTATATTTTTGCACGGATGAAAAGAACGGGACATGACAGCACATACATTTGGGGAGCCGGCATCGGAATCCTGATCATGCTCGCCTGCTGGGATCTGCTGCACGGCGGGTTGGCGAGCGGGCAGGTGCTGTGGCACCTGCGGACGCCCCGCGTCCTGACGGCCCTGCTTGCAGGGGCGGCGCTCGCCCTGGCAGGAACCCAGATGCAGAGTGTGCTGAGGAACCCCTTGGCAGACCCCTATATAATGGGAGTAAGCGCCGGTGCCTCGCTCGGAGCCGGATTGGCAACCATGCTGGGGGGACCGGACACTTCGGGAGCCATACAGGGCATCACCATAGCTGCAGCCGCCTTCATCGGAGCGCTCGGAGCCTCAGCTGTCATCCTCCTGGCATCGAGACGTTTCAGGACAGCCTCCTCCCTTCTTATCTTCGGAGTCATGCTCGGCTTCATAGTGAACGCACTTGTCTCAGTCCTCCAGTTCACCTCAGATGCTGAAAGCCTGAAGATGTTCTACAGCTGGTCAGCCGGCAGCTTCTCGAATGCCGGATGGAACGAAATCATCATCATGTCCCTTACCTTGGCTGTAGGAATCATCATAGCACGGAATAATTCAAAAGGCCTTGACATCATCATGTTCGGAGACGAATTCGCCACCATGTCCGGAGCACCGGTGCAGAAAATAAGGCTAAGAGCCATTCTCGGATGCAGCCTGATGACAGCCACAGTGACCTCATTCTGCGGTCCTCTCGGATTTGTCGGGATCGTCGCTCCCCACATTGCAAGAGGCATTTTCCGCACCTCATCGCACAGGACCGTCATCCCTGCATGCATGCTGACCGGAGCAACCATATCCCTCACTGCCGACCTATTGTCACATATGGGGAAAAATCCGCTTCCGGCTGCAAGCACGATGGCGATAGTAGGTGTGCCGGTGATATTGTACATATTGTTGAAAGGGAGGGGTTATGGAGAATAGGATACTGCATTCAATCCGCAATCTGACCATCGGATACGGTGACAAACTTCTATGCGACGGGATTTCCTTCGACATATGTGAGGGAGACTGCCTTATGTTGTGCGGAGCCAACGGAAGTGGAAAGACTACCTTGCTGAAATCACTTGCCGGGCTATCAGGACAGCAGGTCTGCCTGCCGGAAGACATTGTCATGATTCCCGCAAGAATCCCGAAAGTGGCTGGTTTCACTCTGAGGGAGTTTGTCAGAATCAGCTGCTTCAGTCGAAGCGACATGTCAGGAAGACTGTCCCCCGTGATGGAGGCTGCTCTTGGCAATGCAATCGACGCCCTCGACATGAGCCACCTGGCAGACCGTGACATATCAACCCTCAGTGACGGTGAGTTCCAGAAGGCAGGGCTCGTATCTGCCCTGGTACGCAAGGCTTCAGTCATCCTGCTCGACGAGCCGACAGCCTTTCTTGACGCCGAGAACAGGATCAGCGTGTTGAAGACCCTCAGGGAAATCTGCGACAGAAAAGGCATGGCAGTCATCTTCTCCACCCACGACCTGCACGACGGCCTTAAGGTCTGCACAAAGGTTCTCGCTTTCGGAGCAGACGGCATATTCCGGTGCAGCAGTGACAGCATATCTTCCATGAACGACACAGTCTCGACAATATTCTCAAGTTCCCGAAGCGCAGCCGCAATTCCGCAAGATTTGTTTTAAACGAAACTTTTCATACCTTTGGGGTTCATTTTTGACCGGCCCGGTCAGAAGTGACGACACGGAGCCCACATTTATGCTTTAACAGCGACAGCAATGAACAACAAACTATTTCTGATCGACGGACATGCGCTGATATTCAAGATGTATTATGCATTCCTGCGACACCCTATGATAAACTCCAAGGGAGCAGACATGTCCATTCTGTTCGGATTCACCAAGTATATACTTGAACTCATCGAAAAGGAGAAGCCTACTCACCTTGCCGTGGCGTTCGACCCTCCGGGAGGCACCTTCAGGCATGAGATGTACCCCGAATACAAGGGCACACGCTCCGAAACGCCTCAGCTGATCATAGATTCTCTGGACCCCCTATGCGAACTCTGCAGGGCCATGGGATTCCCTGTGCTGATGGTCAAAGGTTTCGAGGCTGACGATGTGATCGGTTCAATGGCCAAACGCGCTGAAAAGGAAGGCTTCACCGTATATATGGTGACACCGGACAAGGACTATGGCCAGCTCATATCTCCGAACATACTCCAGTACAAACCAGGGAAATCAGGAAACGAATCGGAAATCATCGACACAGCCAGAATATGCGAAAAATACGGCATAAGCAGGCCTGAGCAGGTGGTGGAGATACTAACAATCTGCGGCGACACATCCGACAACGTTCCTGGAGTCAAGGGAGTCGGAGAGGTCGGTGCAGGAAAACTCATAGCAAGATACGGAAGCGTAGAAAACATCTATGCACACATCGATGAACTGACACCCAAGCAGAGGGAGGCTTTTGAGAACTCCAAAGGTCACATCGGACTCAGCCATGACCTGGTAACCATCAGGACGGATATTCCTCTTGATGTGACTGACAAGGATATGGAACTCACAGGTGAATATACTCCGGAGGTTGCAGACCTTTTCGAGAAATATGAGTTCGGTTCATTGAAGAAGCATATCGGGAATGTCAAGCCGAGCACCCCACAACAGGTCAAGACGCTGGACTTCAGGGAAGGCACTGCAGCCCAGGTGTGCAGGACAGCGGCAAAGGAAGGAAGATGCTCGATCATAGTCGAAGGAGAGGAAGCAGGGATCTTCACCAAGATCAAGAGGGTGACGGTCAGTGCCTGCCTCAGTGACGACTCCTGCATATCAGCTGCCGGAACAGCTGAAGACTTCGCAGCCATATTCGCTGACAGCAATGTCGAAAAGTATGGATATGACCTGAAATCTCAGCGCAACATACTTACGCATAACGGATTCTCTTTACAGGGGCACCTGATGGACATCGAGTTGATGCACTATCTCATCAATCCGGAAAAGAGTCACAAGATCGACATCCTCACACGTACCTACCTCGGAATCAATCTTGAGGATCTCATTCCCGCTCCAGAACAGGGACCTAAGGAACTTTCCCTCTTTGATGAAGTACCAGAAGACGAGCCTTACAACAGTCGTTTCGGAGAATCAGCAGCAGTATTGCAGCTTGGAATGAAAGTCAGGGAAGATCTGAATGCGATGGAACTGGACAGGCTGTATGATTCCATGGAAGAGCCTCTGATGAAGGTTCTCTCCGACATGGAGCTGGAAGGCGTAAAGGTGGATCTCGTCCAGCTTCGCCGATATGCGGCAGGGCTTGCCGCCGAGATGAACGGCATTCAGGAAAGGGTCAGAGAAATGGCCCAAGACCCGAACCTTAACATCCTGTCCCCCATTCAGATAGGATCACTCATCTTCGAAAAGCTGAAACTTGATCCAAAGGTAAAGCCCAAGTCAGGAGTACGATACAGTTACCCTACAGACGAGGACACCTTGAGTGCTCTGGCAGACAAGCATCCCATAATCAATGAAATACTTGAATACAGGGGCGTACGCAAACTTCTGTCGACATATATAGAGCCATTCCCCAACTATGTTTCCCCTGTCACCGGAAAGATCCACACTACCTTCAATCAGGCTCTCACTGCAACAGGCCGTCTGAGTTCATCAAAGCCGAACCTCCAGAACATCCCGATCCGGACGGAACGAGGCAAGGAGATACGCAAGGCCTTTGTGCCTGGCAGACCGGACGGAGTCATCGTCTCCGCCGACTACTCTCAGATAGAACTCCGCATCATGGCTCATCTGAGCTGCGATTCACACCTGATCGAAGCATTCCGCAAGGGACAGGACGTGCATGCAATCACCGCGGCCAAGATATTCGGAATTTCACCCGATGAGGTGACGGCGGACCAGAGGCGTATAGCCAAGACCGCCAATTTCGGTATAATGTACGGCATATCTGCATTCGGACTTTCTCAACGCCTGCATATAGGGCGTGCTGAAGCCAAGAAGATCATCGAGGACTATTTCGCCAACTTCCCGGCCATATCTTCATATATAGAAGACACTCTCGCCGCCGCTCGGGAGACCGGTTATGTTGAGACTCTGTTCGGACGCAGGAGATATCTGCCTGACATAAACTCCAAGAACGGCACAGTACGTTCCCTCGCCGAAAGGAATGCGATCAACGCCCCTATTCAGGGCACCTCGGCAGACATTATAAAGCTGGCGATGATCAACGTGGACAGAAGGATCCGTAAAGAAGGTCTGCAGAGCCGTATG
The DNA here is from genome assembly GCA_017502125.1 of Bacteroidales bacterium. Classification (GTDB taxonomy): domain Bacteria; phylum Bacteroidota; class Bacteroidia; order Bacteroidales; family UBA932; genus Cryptobacteroides. The sequence continues at coordinate 14,994 of JAFVVN010000025.1, forward strand.
GTCCTCCAGATTCATGACGAACTTGTCTTCGATGCCGTCAGGGAAGAAGTGGAAATCCTTCAAAGGATCGTAAAAGAGGAAATGGAGAATGTGACCACCCTTTCAATTCCTTTAACCGTCGAATGTAACTATGGAAACAACTGGCTCGAAGCTCACTAATCTCTCAGACACCGACCTGGTGCGTCTTGCCATGGAACAGAACCAGGCAGCCTTCATCGTCCTCTACACCAGATACAACGCTGGTGTAAAAAGTCACATTTCCAGATATGTGTCCCAGAAAGAGGATGTGGAAGACATCGCACTCGAGAGTTTCCAGAAGGCATTCAGCCAGATCGGAAGCTACAACGACGAGTACCGTTTCTCCACATGGCTGTACAGGATTGCACGCAACACTGCATTTGATCACCTTAACAGGCACGACCGCGAAAGAAGCAATATGCCGACGACTTCCATAAGCGAAGAACTGGCGGAGCTGAAGGAACTTCCGGCCATGATGCACAACCCTGAAGAGGACATAATAAACCAGCAAGAATATGACAAATGGCTGACCAACATCGAAAAGCTGAAGGAAGACTATAAGCTTGTGGCCAAGATGAACCTCATTGACAACTTCGGCTATAAGGAGATTGCAGAAGCACTGGAGATGCCCCTGAATACGGTCAAGACCAAAATCCGAAGAGCGAAGGCACAGCTGCTGAAAATGATGGATTATTCAGACGAACTACTATAAGCATATCATTATGACATTCAATGAATTCAAGAATATAATCCAGGAAAGATTCCCGGAAGTCACCCCTCTCCAGATGGAGCAGTTTGAGAAGATGGATGCGCTTTACAGGGACTGGAATGCCAAGATCAATGTCGTTTCCCGCAAGGACATCGACGAACTGTACAGGCACCACGTCCTTCATTCACTTGGAATAGCTGCATATCTCAAGAGTCAGATGCCGGATGTATACGACAGGCTTCGTGGCGAGGGGCCATACAGCGTGGCACTTCCTCTGAAGATACTCGACCTCGGCACTGGCGGTGGATTCCCCGGAATACCTCTTGCTGTGATGTTCCCCCATGCAGAATTCACGCTCTGTGATTCGATCGGCAAGAAGATAATCGTCGCCACTGAAGTCTGCAAAGGTCTGGAGCTGAAGAACGTCAAGACAGTGAACGCCCGTGCAGAGTCTCTGCCTGAGACATTTGACTACATAGTTTCAAGGGCCGTGACTTCATTGGACAACTTCATGCCATGGGTAAAAGGAAAATATACAGAGGGTATTCTCTACCTTAAGGGAGGGGACCTTGCTGAGGAGATTGCCAAGGCCAGGCTCCGCAAGGGTTCTGTGCACATCTGGCCGATATCCGGATGGACGGACGACCCGTTCTTCGAGACAAAACAGGTTATTTTCATCGAACACCAATAAAAAAGGGATTTTTGAGAAATATGAGGAATCTTTCCATAAAATATTCAATAAAATTTTGTAAATAAAATCAAAAAGACTACCTTTGCACTCCCAAAATTGTATCGAAAAATATAAAAACTAAAAATAATGAAAAGAACATTCCAACCATCAGATCGCAAGCGCCGTAACAAGCACGGCTTCCGCGAGCGTATGTCGACTCCAAACGGACGTCGCGTATTGGCAGCACGCCGCCGTCGTGGCCGCAAGAAACTGACCGTATCATCTGAGGACAGATGGTAATTGTCTGAGCCCTGGAATCTTTTTCATTATTCAGGGACAAAGTTACAGAACCCGACCGCACCGGTCGGGTTTCTTGTTTTATTTACTTACCTTTGTATGTATGGAAGAAAACGAAAAATATATGAAGGAAGCCCTTCGTCAGGCAGCCCAGGCCGAGGCTGAAGGCGAAGTTCCTGTCGGAGCCGTCATCGTGTGCAGGGGGAGGATCATAGGCAAAGGGCATAACATGACGGAAAGGCTCAATGATCCCACAGCTCATGCCGAGATGATAGCCATCACTGCAGCCACAGAGGCTATGGGAGGGAAATACCTCAACGACTGCACCCTCTTTGTGACTGTAGAGCCATGTCCCATGTGTGCAGGAGCCCTTGCATGGTCACAGATTGGCCGTGTCGTATATGGTGCATCAGACCCCAAACGAGGCTTCTCCCTGTTCTCCCCTTCACTCATGCATCCCAAGACAGAAGTCGTTTCAGGGGTGCTGGCAGAGGAATGCGGCTCTATGGTGACTGAATTCTTCAGGAAGAAGAGGAACTGACATGGAATGGCTTGAAGGACTCGGGCTTTTCGGCCTGTTCATAGGCACCTTTCTGGCTGCCACCATATTCCCGTTCAGCTCAGACGCGCTATATCTGGCGATACTTGCTGCGACCGGCAATCCTGTCAGCTGTCTTCTTGTGGGCACCATCGGCAACTGGCTCGGGAGCGTCCTGACCTACTGGATAGGATGGATCGGCAAATGGGAATGGATCGAGAAATGGTTCAAGGTCAAGCCGGAGACCCTGCAGAAGCAGAAAGAGAAGGTGGACCGCTACGGAGTGTGGCTCGCACTTACCGCATGGGTACCGTTCATAGGGGATGTCATAGCCATCGCCCTGGGATTCTACAAGACAAAGCCATTCTGGACCACGATTCTGCTGCTTATCGGAAAATTTGCAAGGTTCCTTGTCTGGAATCTGGTTTATGGACTATTCTAGGGACATCCGTCGAGGACTATCATTCGAATCCTTGTTTACTTCAACCAGTCACTTCGAGCGATGTGCTACAGGATTTGCTCGCGTTGCTCGCACATCCTGGGACCGCTGCCGCGGGGGCACGCGAATCAATGACCGATGTTCTGCGAACATCTTGTTTTTCTATAAGTCCAGGACGGATGAAAGCGAGCTTTCACCGACCTGGACTTATAGAAAAAGCCGTCCTGCGGACGGCTCATTGATTCGGTTGAGATACCAGGATTCGAACCTGGACAGACAGAACCAAAATCTGTAGTGCTACCATTACACCATATCTCAATTCCGGGGTGCAAAGATAGTATTTTTTTCTTGTTATGCAAAGGGGGCTCCCGTTTCCGAGAGCCCCCTTATAGGAATCATTTAGAGTCCAAGCTTCTTGAAGAAGTCGTTGCCCTTGTCATCCACAAGGATGAATGCCGGGAAGTCCTCGACGTGAATCTTCCAGATCGCCTCCATTCCGAGTTCAGGATACTCTACGCACTCGATGCTCTTGATGTTGTTCTGAGCAAGGATAGCCGCCGGACCTCCGATAGAACCGAGGTAGAATCCGCCGTACTTCTGGCAAGCGTCAGTAACCTGCTGGCTTCTGTTACCCTTCGCGAGCATGATCATGCTGCCGCCGTGGCTCTGGAACAGGTCTACATATGAGTCCATACGACCTGCTGTCGTAGGTCCCATAGAGCCGCAAGGCATTCCTGCCGGAGTCTTTGCCGGGCCGGCATAATAGATAGGATGATCCTTGAGGTACTGAGGCATCTCCTCTCCCCTGTCGAGACGCTCCTTGATCTTTGCATGAGCGATGTCACGGCCTACGATGATTGTTCCGTTAAGGCTCAGACGTGTCGATACAGGATACTTTGTGAGTTCCTTGAGGATGTCAGCCATAGGCTGGTCGAGGTTGATCTTTACTGCCTCGCCCTCTCCTGCCTGACGGAGTTCCTCAGGGATGAGACGTGCAGGATTGTCATCGAGCTTCTCGATCCATATACCGTCCTTGTTGATCTTAGCCTTGATGTTACGGTCTGCCGAGCAACTTACTCCGAGACCTACTGGGCAACTTGCGCCGTGGCGTGGAAGACGGATGATGCGTACATCGTGTGCGAAGTACTTTCCGCCGAACTGCGCGCCGAGGCCGATCTTGTGTGCCTCCTCGAGAACGAGCTTCTCAAGTTCGATGTCACGGAATGCGCGTCCTGTCTCGTCACCTGTCGTAGGAAGTTCGTCATAGAACTTTGTTGAAGCGAGCTTCACTGTGAGGAGGTTCTTCTCAGCAGAAGTACCACCGATCACGAATGCGATATGATATGGAGGGCAGGCAGCAGTTCCGAGAGTCTTCATCTTTGCAACGAGGAACGGAACAAGAGTCTGAGGATTAAGGATTGCCTTTGTCTCCTGATAGAGATATGTCTTGTTAGCTGATCCGCCGCCCTTTGTCACGCAAAGGAAGTGATATTCAGCGCCATGAGTAGCCTCGATGTCGATCTGTGCCGGAAGATTGCACTTTGTGTTGACCTCTTCATACATTGTGAGAGGAGCATTCTGCGAATAACGGAGATTCTCCTCAGTATAAGTCTTGTAAACTCCGAGGGAAAGAGCCTCCTCGTCGCAGTAGCCGGTCCATACCTGCTGACCCTTCTCGCCATGAATGATGGCAGTACCGGTGTCCTGGCAGAACGGAAGTTTACCCTTGCAGGCAACCTCGGCATTACGAAGGAATGTGAGTGCCACATACTTGTCATTTTCTGAAGCCTCAGGATCGTGGAGGATCTTAGCCACCATCTCATTATGCTCAGGACGAAGCATAAACGAAACATCACGGAAAGCCGTATTTGCCATCACAGTGAGACCTTCCTTCTCAATCTTCAGGATCTCATGACCCTCGAAATCGCCAGTGCTCACATACTGCTCCGAACCCGGAATCTTGTAGTATTCAGTCTTGTCCTCGCCAAGCTGAAACATTGGTGCATATTTGAAATCTGCCATTTTGTATAAAGATTTAATTGATTTTCCTTTTTTGTGTCACCATTTCGATGACATCGTACAAATATAGCAAATATCCCAGACCCTGGC
>JAFVVN010000053.1 GCA_017502125.1 Bacteroidales bacterium
ACTTCCCATTTGTACCAGCTTCCTTTTGTTGTTTTTGCATTCATTGTCAGCAGTTTGTTTTATAATAAGGTTTTTGTAACTTCGCGAAATTTAAGAGCGTTGCACAAGTGTTGTGTAGTGTGGTGCAAAGATAGGCAAATTATTTGAAATGCATAAAGGATTTTATATTAATTCGGCGGTAAGCATACCTGTATATAAGCAGGTGATATCCCAGATAGAACAGAAGATAATTTCCGGTGAATATCCCCCGGGCTTTCTTCTGCCATCCATGAATGAACTCTCAGCAGAACTGGAGATTTCCAAGGAAACCGTAAAGAAAGCGTATGCAATATTGAGGGACAAGGGAGTAATCGAGCCTAGGCAAGGAAAGGGCTTCTATGTCTGTGGAGTCGGGAATGAACGTCCGTTACGCATTCTGCTTCTTTTCGACAAGCTAAGCTCCTACAAACAGGTGCTTTTCCAGTCATTTATGGACAAAATCGGCGGTGACGCCGAGGTGACCATCCGTATTCACAACCAGAATCTGGATGTGTTCGAATTCTTTATCGATGAGGATGTGGATCATTTTGACTACTATGTAGTGACTCCGCATTTCTCATTGGATGCTTCCAGTCAGAAAAGGATGCTCAAGCTGCTGAAAAGGTTTCCGAACAGGAAACTGATTCTTGTGGACCGAATGGTGGATGATCTTATGGGCAACTTCGGAGCTGTGTATCAGGACTTCTCTAAAGATATTTCCGTAGCCCTGTACGAGGGTCTGGACAAGCTGAGGACTTTTTCGAAGCTCAATGTCCTGACTATGCCGAACAGTCTTTACTCCGCATCAATCAGGACGTCCATCCAGACCTTCTGTTCACAGACCGGCCTTCCTGTGGAGTTCCATACCGGAGTGACAGGGGACATAATCAGAAAGAATGAGGTGTATCTTCTGCTTAATTCCCAACATGATACAGGACTGCTTACTTTGGCACGTGTCGCAAAAGAACAGGGCCTGGTCATTGGCGAGGATATAAGTGTCATTTCTTATAACGACGCCCCCATAAATGAAATCATCCTGGACGGTCTTACGGCAGTCTCCACTGATTTCAGGCAGATGGGTGAGACTGCCGCCGATATGATCTTGACCAAGAACCTTTCAAAGGTCAAATGCGATTTCCGTCTTATCCGCAGAGGCACTTTCTAAGTCATCCGCCTGACGCGCGTTTCTTCATCAGCGGACAACAGGTCTTATATGGAACCGGAAGCACATCGGCTGTGCCGGAATACGATGCTGCGGCAGAGGCCATGACTTCCAGGAGTCTATGCCTCCCACTCCCTGTTGGGCAAGATCGAAGCATATCCAGGTCTTGCCGAGTGAACGCTGGTTCTCGAAAGCCTGAGCTTTGAGTTCCAGAGAGTGGACCTGATGGTCCGGGCGTCCGGTCGGAGTAGGGAAGTCGTAGATGTCTGACCAATATTTCTTCAGAGGGTAAGCCTTTATGTCAAGGGTTTCTGTGCTGAACGGCAGGGCCGATGCAGAGAACTTTTCCGATGCAGTGATTTCAAATCCATATCCTCTGTCGTCTGTGACCTTCCACCATTTCAGGCGTGTCTTTGTGCCGGACTCCTGAGGGCGTGCATAGTTGTAGTTATACTGGTCTTCAACCCTCTGCGTATAATGTCCCATGAGCGAAGAACTGTAGCGGTCGCAGTAATTCTCATCCGGCCCCAGACCATAGAAGTCGAGGTTGGAGAACTGTCCCGGCATGGCGAACTCCATACCGAATCGCGGAAGACATGGGGCTTCGGACAGCTTGCCACCATCCTCAAGATACTCCGCTCCTTCGATGCATCCGTCCGCATAGATGCTATAAATCATCTTCAATTCTGCAGCATCGCCTATAGGCTCATATGTCACAAATACTTTCTGACAGTCCTTTTCTTCCGTTACCATGAAGGATGTTGTCTTGAATTCAGCAGTTCTCCATAGCTCCTGAGCCTTGTCCATGTCTGGCCCAAGGTCGTTCTCTGTGATGCCTCTGGTAAAGTTCGGCATCAGAGGGGAGCTTATCAGTTCCTTTGTCCCGATTGTATAGCTTACGAGGGCTCCGCTCGCAGGGTCGAATGCGGCTTTCCAAGGCAAGCTTTTGCCTCCTTTCCTGACTTCGCCGCTGAATGTTCTCAGGCCGCCTTCTTCGCCATGCTCCGGTTTTCCGGAGCAGTTGTTCTTGTGTGAAATGGCAGCTTCGTTCAGGCAGATCTGGTCGTAGGCAAGTTCTGTCCCGGCCGGCATAAGACCATCAGCTCGTTTAAGGCTGTAACGTATTGTGAGGTATATGTCGTATGCAGAGAGTGAGTCCATGCCGCATCCTATGGCACTTGCAATGTCCCCGATATCGTACCCGAGCTCAAGATCCCCTGTCTTCTGTGGCCCTATTGCGATGGAAGGCACGCACCCTGACAGGACCGCTCTTCCGTCTGCTTCCACTGTCCAGTCCATCCGGAAGTCGGATAAGTCCTTGAAGAAATACTCGTTGAATACAGCAACTTTTCCGTTTAGTGCATTCACGGCCGAGGTATGTATTGGACGGCACTGGTATGCGAATTCGCGTGCGTGAGGTTGTGGAGTACGGTCGGCAGCGAACAGGCCGTTGCATGAAGTGGTCGCACGTGTGGGGTCGTACGTGTTGAAATCTCCTCCGTATGCGAACCAGTGGTCAGTCCCGTATTTCGATGCATCTACCTCCCAATATAGTCCCTGGTCCGCGAAGTCCCATACGAAGCCTCCCTGGAACTTCGGCCATGCACGCACCATGTCCCAGTATTCCTTGAATCCGCCGAGGGAGTTGCCCATGGCGTGGGCATACTCGCACTGGATAAGCGGGCGGGCAGGGTCGGTCTTCAGATACTCAAGACACTGCTCATGGCTGTAATACATTGGACAGAATACATCTGAGAATCCCTCACATAAGCCTTGTTCGAACTGATACTGAACGATGCGGGTGGAGTCCATGTCGTAAGCGAGGTCGTAGCATTTCTGCATAGTGGGACCATGTCCGGACTCGTTTCCGAGGCTCCATGCTATTATCGAAGGATGGTTGAAGTCCCTCTCGATCATCCTTTGCACACGCACTAAATGTGCTGCTTCGTACGACGGGTTATTCGAAAGGCTCTCTTCCAGGAAGCCCATGCTGTGTGACTCGATGTTGGCTTCGGCCACCACATACAGGCCATATCTGTCGCAAAGGGAGTACCACTGAGGGTCATTCGGATAATGGGCGCAACGTACTGCGTTGATGTTGTGCTGCTTCATGCGGAGAATGTCCAGAAGCATCTCTTCTTCGCTCGTCACCGGACCGTTCCATGTCCCCAGTTCGTGTCTGTTCACTCCTTTTATAAGCACTGGCTTGCCGTTTACGAGAAGTTGTCCTCCCGAGACGCAAACGTCCCTGAAACCGAAGTCCAGTGAGGTACTCTCAAGTGTTCCTTTCCTGTCGGAAACCGTCATGTCCAGCTTGTAGAGCCAAGGCGTCTCAGCGCTCCATAAAAGCGGTTGAGGTACTTCTATCCGGCACGATGCCTTTCCGTTTTTTGTCGGGATAGTTCCGGAAGCCACTGCTGTGCCGTCCGGTGAGGTTATCCTATATGTCGCGGAGGTCACTCCCTTGGTAACTTTTACAGAGATGGATGCCACGCCGTCAGCTGAACCGCTGATCCGTACGTCCTCCAGCCTCTTCTTCTCCCTTGCGGTCAAGAATACATCGCGTGCGATTCCGCTGAGTCTCCACATGTCCTGGTCTTCCAGATATGTGGCATCACACCAACGGAATATTTCCAATGCAATGGAGTTCTTTCCGGTATGTATGTATTTAGTAATGTCGAAGCATGCTTCCAGCTTGCTGTCTTCGCTATATCCAACCTCTTTGCCGTTTATCCACACACGTACATTTGATATCGCAGATCCTATATGCAGGAATACGTCCTTACCCTTCCAGGAGTCTGGGATATCAAATGACCTTCTGTACTGTCCCACATGATTGTGCTCTACAGGGGGATATGGGGGATTGTTCACATAGTTTCTTTCCCAAGCGTAGTTGCGGCTGGTATATACCGGGGCTCCGTACCCGTTCAGTTCCCATATGCCCGGAACCGGAATCTCATCCCATGAAGAATCATCATACCCGGTAACAAAGAAGTCTGAGGGACGTCCTTCAGCTGTTTCGTTGAAATTGAATTTCCAGATTCCTCCGAGTGTGATATCGCTGCACCTGTCCACGGTGAATGTGGTGTGCATAGACTCGCGGTTCTTTTCAAATACTTGGGGATCAAGCCAATCTGGGAGTTCTTCCGAGTGGATCGCAAATGAATTTGCTATGAGTTCGATGAAGAAAAATATTCTGTATACCATGGTATAGTGAGGTTAGGTGTCGCAAATATAGTGTTTTCTATTGAATAATATCAAACAAAGTTGTAATTTTGTCGAATTAACCCATGATTGACGCTATATGAGATTTCACATCAATCCGGATACGGATGTACCGAAATATAAACAAGTGCTTTCAGAAATCGAGACACGGATTCTTGATGGTACTTTAAAGAAGGGAACTCATCTTCCTTCCATGACCGATATTGCAACTGATACCGGCATGTCAAAAGAAACGGTAAAACGTGCATTGGTGACCCTTCGTAACAAAGGGTATATCGCCAGTTGTCCCGGTAAAGGCTATTATGTCTCGCGTGATGCGGACGAGATTCCGAAGAAACTTAATATCCTGATGATACTTGGCCGCATGGATATTTTCAAGCAGTTGCTTATGGACTCGTTTACCAATGCGCTTGTGGATGAGGCTGAGGTAAAGATTATCCTTCACAATGCCGATGTTGACCAGCTGGAACATTACCTTGACCAGTATCTAGATACGTATGATTATTATGTGGTCTCCCCACATTTCTCCATTGATGACCAGACCCAGATGAGGGTGGCGAAGCTGCTCGGCCGCGTGCCGAACCGTAAACTCCTTTTGCTTGACCACTGCAACCGTTTCATGTCCGGACAGTTCGGTGCAGTATATCAGGACTTCTTTACTGATGTCGAGAGGGGACTTGAAGAGGCTGTGGATGAGTTGAGGAATATCGGCTGCCTCAATGCGGTCGTCCTGCCGACTAGCCGTTACGGTAAATGGGTTCTCGAAGGAGTCGGATCCTTCTGTGCCAGAAATCATATTCCATTGCGTGTAATGGATTCATTCCCGCGTAATGTAAAGGCCGGTGAGGTGTTTCTTCTGCAGACAGGTCAGCTGAGCAACGAGCTTGCTAAGTTTGATGAGATCCTCAAGGAGAATAATTTGACGGTAGGAGTAGATGTCGGATTGATTGCATATAATGATGTTCCTTTGAATTCTGTTGTCCTGGGAGGTCTTACTACAATTTCTACTGATTTTGTGAAGATGGGAAAGCTTGC
>JAFVVN010000074.1 GCA_017502125.1 Bacteroidales bacterium
CCCTACTATCCTTCTTGGATACGGATTCAGACAGAAGCACTATATGAGGCTGAAGCTCGACTCGGAGACCATGATGCCGGGCATACAGCAGATGTCCGGCAACAGGATCATGATAATGGAAGGATTCTATAAGACAGGTAATGTGAATGTAAGGAACAGCACACGGTACGGCTCACAGTTCATGTATGCATTCAACATTCCGGGAAAGCTTGCCATGACTGCCGACCTGCATTTCAACTACACCAAAGGCCAGTTGTATAATGCATTCATGGATGGCGGAGACCATTGGATGCTCCAGACCATGAACGGACAATATGGTTCGGCACTTGGAACTAATGTCACATTATCATATGTTCCGTGGAAATTCCTTGAGATATCTCTCGACGGTACTGCTGACTATCAGACATTCAAGGCTAACGCTGAATCAGATGCTGTTCACCACTGGTTCTTCCCTGTATATGGAAACATAGCTGCATACTGGAAGGGTTTCACATTGTCATACAGGCATACCCTTGTCGGACAGTCATTAAGTGGAATTTATCTTGAGGGATATGAAAAGATTTCCTACATCAACCTTTCCTGGAGGAGAAAGAGCCTTACAATCGGGCTCCAGTGTCTGTTCCCGTTCATTGATGATGCATTCGAATCAGAGACTACATCAGTATCTCCTGTTCTGCATAAGACATCGACAAATCTGCGTACGAAGAATCATGAATTCGGAGTCTCATTGTCATGGAACTTTGTCAAGGGCAAGGGCAAATACTCAAACAAGAGCATAAATAACAGTGACTCCGATACGGGAGTATTTGAATTTTAGTAACTTTAACAAAATTTACGGTTATGACACCATTGAATTCAATCATTTACCTTTTTGTAGAAGGTGGTTATCTCGGAATGTCAATGATAACAATTCTGCTGACCCTCATATTCTTTGCCGCATGGAAGGCTCCTGCATGGGTCGAGAACATCGGCAAGATTGCATTCGCTGTCGGACTGATCTGGGCATTTGCCGGATTGAGGCAGGCGCTGGATTACCTGTCCTCTAATCCGGACACAGCAATGACGATAATCTACAGAGGATTGAAGGTGACATTCATACCTGCGATTTACGGCGCAATCGTATATGTCATATCACAGGTGATCACTATTTTTCAGAAGCCTAGACTGTAAAATACTATTGAATATGAAACGAATCTTAACAATCCTGGCGGTTCTCGTCCTCTCTCTCCCTACTTATGCTCAGTTACTGTGGCCAGTCAAAGGTGCAGATGCTGGCAGCAATATCATTTCAAGGCCTCAGCATTATGTCGATGGGGAACTTAATTTTGACGAACTCTTCATTGCTGTTGATGAAGGAACGGAGGTTCTATCTCCTTCAGATGGAACGATTGTGTCATTGGGGATCAATTATCTCCATAGTCTCATCCGGGCTACAAGCTATAGTGTGGAAGGGACTTTCGATGATGCAATACTGGAAGTAAAAGCTAAGGCTGATCTCAGTAAGATAAATCCAAAGTATCTGAGCGGCCAGGTCGGAATAAGATTATCTGATGGTCGAAAGATATACATTAGTGGTCTGCGCGGAACTATGCGTTTCAAGACTGGAATGAAAATAAAGAAGGGTGATCTTTTAGGAACTGCCAGTTATGCATACAAGGCTTTTGACGAGCCCCATATCTGCTTATCTGTTTCTACTGCCAAAGGCACTCCGGATGACCCGATGACTCCATTCGGGCTTGAAACCTCATTTGTAGCTCCTGGCGAGATAATTACTCCAGAGATCTTGACTCCAGAACAGGCCCAGGAGGATTTCAACATCCTTATGGATGCATATGTGGAACTGTTTCCGTCATTCTATGACATCGTGACTCCGGAGCAATTTGAGGAATTCAAGAAGACTTCATTGGCAAAGTTACAGTCAGATATCAGTTATAAGGATTTCTGGAATGTGATATGGTCTTCTACTTCAACAGAACTTGCACATGATTCGCATCTGAGCTTACTTACTCCTAATCCATGGGAACCTGTTGATGGTGACGAATACAAAGGTAATCTTCTTCTCGGCGCTATCGGGGATTCATTATTTGTTACGCAAGCACTGGAAGGGGCAGAGCATCTTTTAGGGAAAAAGGTGGATTCACTGGATAATGAGTCTGCCTCGGATGTAATACGACGTATCGAGGGAATGACAACCGGATATGATGCTGGTGTCAGAAGTAAGATCGACCGACTGAATCTTGTGGCTTGGAACCGTATATATCATAATAGATTGACAGAGCCACGTACTACCAGAGTCAGGTTTTCCGACGGGACTGAATATGTTGATATCTGGCAGAAATCAGGACGCGGTGGCAAATATATTCCTGCATTATCATATGAGGTGGATTATTATAAAAGAATGTTGCAGTCATATAGCAGGAACTGGGATTTCAAGGAACTTAACGACAGTACAGTGCTGCTTACCGTGAACACATTTACTCTGAATGATGTAGAAGTCGATGACATAGTAAGCAAGATAGGAGAGAATGTGCAGAAGGAGAATATGATCATTGATTTGAGACTGAATCCCGGCGGTCATGTTTCCGCAATGAACAGGTTTCTGTCTGTATTCATCGACACAACATCAGTAGCTCTGAATCAATATGCAATGGTCAATTCAAACGTTTCTTATGAGAGTTTCAAATACAGTTTGAATTATGACCAAAGCATTGCTCCATTTGAAGAATTCAAGCAGATTGAAGGAAAGAAAGGTTTTTACGCTGATTCAGAATATCCGGTGAATGATATCGCCCCGGACTCTCTCGTCCATTATCCTGGAAAAGTATATATACTCACAAGCGACCAGTCGTGTTCTGCAGCAACAGTGTTTACATCAGTACTGGTCAGAAATCATCGGGCTGTTACGGTTGGAAGAGAAACCGGTACTGCATATCATTATGTAACAGCGATGAAGTTCGCAGACATACAACTGCCTAACTCGAAGATACAAGTTCATATTCCGCTTGTCAAAGAGGTTTTTGATGATGTTGTGAATGACAGGGTTCCTTATGGTCGAGGACTTCTGCCGGATTATGAGGTTCCTGTTACTTATGAGGAATTCTTTACAGCCGAGAATGACATCATTCTGGAAAAGGCGTTGGAACTTATTGCTGAAGGCAAATACATTGGGGAGAATCCGTTTGAGGTCAAGGAGAATATGTCAGAATGTGCTGCAAAGGGTAAATCGTTGTATATGTATTTGCTTTTAGGCATTCTCGCTGTTGGAGGTACTGTTTGGGTGTCAAGGAAAAAGAAATAGAAAATCATAACCAACCCTAGCCGGATATCAAGGTGAGCACACACCTTTCGGGGCCGTTGATGATGGTTTCGACAAGGTCTCGTCTGTTTCCTGAATGAGGAGGCAGACGGAATAATTTTGTCTGTTTCATGATTCTTGCTATATTTGCGATATGTGCTGGAAGTGCCACGATTCCTACCATCAGGTGGAATGTTATTTGTACGGATATGACTAATTTTGAACGATTGAATGACATTAACCAAAGGATTTGGGAGCAGGGATTCACTTCCGGCAATTTGAAGGATTTAGAAACATTATCAGAGGATATTAAAAATGGAGCAGCAGTATTTGAACGAATTCCATATGCGCAACAGTCAGGCCTGTCTAAGGGATCAGAGGTCTTGTGCGCAGCGTCCATTGTCTGTAGAGGATGTCCTCGCACAGAGTCGGAGACTAGGCAGATCTATGATACGGATGACCTCTTCGGCGAAGGTCGCATACAAGAATATCTAGTTGAACAATGGGCTCGTCTATCCGGTAAGTGGATAGATGAACCTGAGTCTTTTTTAGAAGAGCTTTGCCAGCTTCAGGATAGAGGAACGGAAAGCGAAGTCTTCTTTGATGTTCATCATCATCTCGTATATAAACTGATTTCTCTAAAGCATTACAACGTTCTAAGGTTGGCTTTAGACAGGATCATTATTCATAATGCCTTGTTCCCTGAAACTGCGCTGACTGTAATCGGTTTTGCCCGTGACAGGAATAATGCTTTTGTTGTGGTTGTGAAGCAGCCTTATGTTTCCGGAGATTCTATTGAGCCTGACGAGAGAATGTCGTTCATGTATGATATGGGGTTCCAAGATGCCGGAATGGACTATGGAATGCATTTGAACTACAAGACCGACAATCTCTATGTCGGAGATCTCAACGAATTCAATGTACTCAAAGGAGAATCCGGATACCATGTCATTGATGCGGACTGCCGATTGAATGTCCCTGAACTGGAATGTGGCGGCACATACGTCGTACCATCTACTGAACTGGATTTCTCAAGACCATTTGAGGACTGGAAGTCTTACTTGTAGTTGCGGGGCGAGGATGAGATGGCCGATCGGGTCGAGCAAGACGAGGAGAGATGGCCGGTCGGGGCGTGTTTGATATGCAGGAATGATGCTGATGATGGCGTTGTTCCTGCTTTTTGTTGTATATTTGTCTGACTAACGGAGAGACTTCTATGAGAATCAAGAATATACTGCTGATTTTTGCAGCAATCACGATAGTTTCCTGCAATGATGCGAGGAGGAGCGAGACCTTCAAGGTGCTGGAGAATGTTGGAGAACTTTGCTATTAGTTGTTTATTAATCACAATAAAGTTGAATAAAGCTGATGAAATTGTCGCAATATATATATTCGTTCTTGCTATCTATGATGTTATCAATAGCGTCATCTGCCCAATCTTCAACAGATTATAAACTAGTGTTTGATAAAACAGATGTTGGAAGTGGGGCTATAAAAGTAAGGTGCGATTTTACGATAGACTTTAACGGAAGGGATTCACTCATTCTGGATTTTGGAGGAAATCTGGAAGAAGAATCCGTAGCAGAGCTAAGCATCAAATCGAACAAAGTAAGATATGACTTTTGTCCAGACAAGAAGACAATATGCTTTCATAAAAACAAGAAGGACAGGATGAAGGTCAGGATGGAATATGTCTTTATGAACTTGACATCAGTCCTTATGTATGGCAATTCAGGAGCTGAAATCTGGGAATCTTTCTATACTTCCAGCGGAGAATTCTACTATCC
>JAFVVN010000026.1 GCA_017502125.1 Bacteroidales bacterium
AAAATTCGTATGCGGCGGGCAGACAGGATCCTGAAGACCTATCGCCATCAGCACCGGACACTCGATCTTGTCGGTAAAGTTCTTCACATCGAAATAACTGAGGACACGGTACATCTCATCCTCGGACATTCCCTTCGCCTTGGCAGCGGCAATGATTGATTCTCCCGGCCAGCCTGCAAGAGCGAAATAGTCTCTATAATCATTGAGGAAAGGTGCAGAAGGAGCGATGGCCTTGATCCTGTGGTCGAGAGAAGCGGCTACCAGCGTAAGGGCACCACCCTGGCTCTCGCCGTTCGCAAACACCTGAGCGGCATCTGTCTTGTCAAGCGAGAATATGAAATCGATTGCTCTGACAGCATCTGCAAATGCACCGCGGTAATAATATGTTTCCTTGCTTTCGATGCCTCTTGTGCACCAGTCATCCTTCTCGCCGGGAAGTCTATTGAAGGCCTGGTTGCGGATACATAAATGAAAATCAATCCTTTCCGGATTGTCAGAAGGATGAGGATACCACACCTCGCTGCCATAGCCCATATACGAGATCATTGCAGGATATTTTCCATCTGCCACAGGAAGCATGAGAAGCCCGCTGATGGTCTCCCCGCCGAAAGATTTCATCTCGACGCGGAAAGCCTCACGGACTTCATTTGAATGATCCTTGAGAGGGATCAGCTTATATTCAGGGGCTACAGAAGCAAGCTCCTCAAGAGTCTTCGACCAGAACTCGTCGAAATCCTCCTCCTTGTCCTGAGGGGAAACGATTTTCTCAGGCTCGCAGCCTATGTTAGTGCGGGCAAGTTCCTGCCTTGTCCCGTCCTCTGCAACCAGTTCAAGGACAGCGCAGTAGAAACCGGGAGCGAGATCAATGTCATATTCTAGCTCTGCCCCCCCCTGCGGGATTTTCACGATCCTCTTCTCAGTCTTGACATGCTGCTTGAGGTCCGTGGTGAGGGTCATCTCCAGGGTAGCCTTTCTGCATTTCGGAACAAGGGCAGTGGCTTTTAGAGTGTGAGGGCCTTCTCCGAAATAAAGTCCCTGGTTTCCGTCGATATGGAACCATGCCTTGGGACCGAGAGCCGCCTCCACTTCCTTGGCAGCCTCCCTGAGGATGGTCATCGTGGATTCATCGGAAGCATATACGGAGTTGAGTCCCTGCTGCTCCTGAGCCGGATCGCCGCAGTAGTCGTCCCCTGGCTGCCAATAGATATTGGTCTGAGACTGCTCGGCAAGGCCGCCCCATCCCCAGAAGTTGAGTCCTGCAAACAGACCGCCTTCCTGAGCCGCCTTCACGATGCGTGAGCATACATGAGCGTAATATCTGTCTCTTGATGCAGTAGGAGTGCCCTTTGCGAACTGGAAGTCGTCGCGTGGGAAGCCGAACTCCTCGAGGACCACCGGCTTGCCGTATTTCTCTGCCACGGCAAGGTGTTCGTCGATGTATATGTCCGTGTTTTCTATAGCCTTGTCGAGGTTGGTTGCAAGGGTCTTTTCCCTCACCCAGCTCCAGTTGTAAGGCCATATATGGATGTTCATATAGTCGATGTCAGGGCAGGCATGAACCTTTTCCCAGAACGGAAGGATGCCTTCACAGCCGTGACGTCCCTCGCTTCCGGACGACACCATATGGTTAGGGTCAAGGGACTTGATGAGGGCTGCAGTCTCCCACATCCAGTCAACAAAAGCCTGCTGACCCGTTGAATCGGCCCTGAAGCAACGAGGTTCGTTGCCGATCTGCCATGAGAAGATGGTCGGGTCGTCCTTGTATGGCTTTCCGGTCACGGTGTTGGTGCGGGTCACCACATGACGCACATGGTCTGCAAAATATTCCTTTGCCTTTTCGTTGGTCACGAAACGGGAAACCGATTCACAGTAAGCCCGATAACCCACTTCTGCAGGAATGACAGCCTTGCCTTCTCCGGCCCATTCGAGATACATTCCATATCCTCCGGACCATTCCCAGGAATTGTTGAGATAGAGGACGGCCTTCATACCTCTCTCTGCCATCTCTGCAAGAAGACGGTCAAGACCACGTAAAATAGTGTCATTATAGACCCCCGGTTCCTTCTGAAGAGTAGGCATGATGCGTGTCGGAACACCATCCGGACCATCACCACCGACAAGAACGCGAAGGTTGATCAGGCCGTTTTCCTTGAGGATATCCAATTCATTTTCAAGACGTTCGATATCACCTCCCTGACCGTCACTGGCGAGGATGGCTCCATACCAGAAGTTGGTTCCAAGGTAATGTGAAGGGTAGTCTTTACTGACGAATTTGCCGTCCTTCACAGAAACGAAAGACGACTCACTGGTCTGACATGAGCACAGCAGAAGAGCTGTGAGAAGTGTCACAACCGAAAATTTTCGGATAGATTTCATCAAATTTTAGCGCTATAATATCTGGTAATGCAAAATTAATTATTTGGCCAGCGCTAAACAAATATGAATTTATCCTATAATGATACTAATTAAACAATAACCTTGTTTTTTTTGAACATGGCCCTGAACTCACGTGGTGTGTAGTGGCGTTTTGCCTTGAAGGTGCGGTTGAAATTCGACAGGTTGTTGAAACCGCATTCATAACATATCTCCGATATATTCCTGCTGGAGTCGACCAGCATTCGGGCGGCATAGCCAAGACGGATGTCCACAATATATTCCGACAGAGTGCGGCCTGTCCTCTGGCGGAAAAACCGTGAGAAGGCCACCGGGCTCATGCCCACGATTTCCGCCATATCATTGAGCCTGAGCTGCTGGGAGTAATTCTCGTTTATATATTCCTTGACCTTCTGCACCCTCCTGCTCTCCTCAGCCTTTCCGGTCTTTGCAAATGAGCTGGAGGCAAGCACCCTGGACTCATCGGAAACAGAGAGTTCATATAGCAGATAGAGGAACTTCAGGAACTGCACAAAGCCTTCTTTTTCAACGGATAACGCATTCAGAACCGAGTACACCTTCATGATCGAACCCATAGAGAACGCGATGCCGTGCTCCGCTCTGTCCAGCATCTTCTTGATCGATGCAAACTGATTCTTCGAGAGCATCTCCCCCTCGAAAAGGCTGGGAGAAAACTGGATTGTGATCTCGCGTATATCCTTTGACCTGCATTTCCCCTGCTCCCAGACATGCTCCAGATCGGCAGCACCGATCAGAACGAGATCATACTCTCCGATCTCCTCCACACTGTCCCCCACGATACGTCGGCATCCGGCACCGTGCTCGATGAAGTTCAGTTCATATTCCTTATGCTGATGCAAAGGGTAGGTAAACTCCGTCTTATGACGTTCCACAACATAAAAACAGTCCTTTTCGGACAGTCTGGATATCTCTGTAAAGACCTTGCTCATATTTTACGTGATTTCATGTGCAAAAATATAAAAATTTTATAATCTGATACTTTTTTAACAGATTTTTCGCATAAGTCTCCATGTCGGATTGAGCATATATCTCCCCTCCGCATTCCACAACACCCTATCCCTCAGCCACTTAGCCCAAATCGCCTGCGTCCGATGGAGCAGGCGATTTGGGCTAAGTGGCTGATTATTCGAGACTTGCGCGTTCTCAACATTTTACTATCTTTGTTCTGATTATAAGACAATCCAACATGAAACAGACCATTCCAGCAGAAATATTCGCAGCAAAAGCACTTGCAGGACAGGTGCACAAGGAACTTGTAGAGAACATCCTTCCTTTCTGGATGGAAAAGATGTGCACACCGTCCGGGGGTCTTCTGGGACGCATTTCAGGCGACGGACAGCCGGACCATTCGGCTCCGGTCGGCGGAATCATGACAGCCAGGGTTCTATGGACATTCGCTTCCGCATACAGGGTGCTGAAAGACGACGGCTCATGCAGTCCTGAAACTCTCCAGGGCTATCTGGACATGGCACTGCGTGCCAAGAGACTCATCCTCGACCGGTTCTATGACAAGGAATACGGGGGAACCTTCTGGTCGCTTGATTCCGACCTCCGTCCTGCAGACACCAAGAAGCAGATATATGCAATAGCCTTCACCATATACGGTCTGGCTGAACTGCACCGCGCATGTGGTGATACCGAGGCGCTGGAATATGCTGTGGAGCTGTTCCGGGCAATCGAAGACCACAGCTTCGACTCCGTTCTTGACGGATATTTCGAGGCGTTTACCAAGAGTTGGGAGCCCATCGAGGACATGCGGCTGAGCGACAAGGATGCCAACGAGAGCAAGACGATGAACACCCATCTTCATGTACTTGAGGCATATACATGCCTGTACCGCGTGTGGAAGGATCCGCTCCTGGAGAATCGCCTGCGTGGGTTGATCCTGGTGTTTGAGAAATATATTCTCGGCACTGACGGGCACTTGAAACTGTTCTTTGACGATTCGTGGAACTGTGGATACGATATCGTCTCATACGGACATGACATCGAGGCATCGTGGCTGCTGCATGAGGCGGCACTGGTGCTGGGGGACGCAGGTGTTCTGGCCCGTGTGGAGGCTCTGGTGCCGAAGATCGTGAAGGCTGCTTCAGAGGGGTTCACTCCTGAGGGGGGCATGATATATGAGAAGACCGGAGGCAGGGCCTGCGATGGATGCGACGAAGATCCGGGGGACACGGGTGTCGAGGTGGATGCAGACCGTCATTGGTGGGTGCAGGCTGAAAGCGTCGTGGGATATTTCAATCTTTGGGAGCATTTCGGAACGGCAGACGAGGCCGGAGACGAAGGTAGGAGCGAGGTCAGAGACGGAGGTGAGAGCGGCACAGGTTACGGAGATAGGAGCGAGACCGGAGACGGAGGTGAGAGCGAGGCCGGTGACGGAAAGGAGCAGCCTTCCGGACTGGAGAACGCCATCATGTGCTGGGAATTCATAAAGGAGAATCTGATAGACAGGGATGGGGGCGAGTGGTTCTGGAGTCTGCGCGCTGACGGATCCGTGAACCGCGAGGATGACAAGGCCGGCTTCTGGAAATGCCCATATCACAACGGACGCATGTGCATGGAGGTTATGGAACGTGTCGCGCAACTGACTGACAGTCAGCCAGATAATATGTTTGGCTAGACGTCCGCGGACAGCGAGCACTTTATATTATCTTACTAATAATCAACATGTTACGAATCACGAGACATGATGAGATTTTTAACACTCAGCATAGCGGCACTTCTTTCGTGGGGTCTGCAGGCTCAGAATGCCACACATGAATCGGACGGAAAGGCCCCAGAGATTTCCACAGTCAGTCAGAAGGCATGTTTCCCGATGGTTGCTGCCGGGAATGCCGCCGACATATACATGGACGAAACGGATTTCAGAGTGGTGAAAATCGCAGCCGGAATGCTGGCTGATGACATGGAAAGGATCACAGGTGTCAGGGCTGAGGTGAAGACTGCCAAGAATCACAAGGATATTCCCGCTGCACCTGCCATCATAGCCGGAACTCTCGGGCAGAGCGGTCTCATCGACAGGCTCGCCTCCGGACTGGAAGCCGGTCAGATTGCCGGAAAATGGGAGTCTTTCATGATTGCCACCACCACACATCCCCGCCACCGGACTCCGCTTCTTGTCGTCATCGGAAGCGACAGACGGGGCACGGCATTCGGTCTCACCTTGCTGAGCGAGGCCATCGGAGTGTCACCCTTGTACTGGTGGGCAGATGTGACCCCACGCCATAAGGACGAACTGTTTGTGGAGCCTTGCAGATTCGTGCAGAAAGAGCCTTCCGTGCAGTACAGGGGCATATTCATCAATGACGAGAGGTTCGGAGGATGGGCAAAATGGGCCGAGCAGACCTTCGACAAGGAAACAGGGAAAGTGGGCCCGAAGACATATGAAAAGGTGTTCGAACTCCTTCTCAGGCTCAGGGCCAACTATCTGTGGCCGGCCATGCACAACGGAAGCGCCGCATTCAACTCCAACCCGGAAAATGCGCGTCTTGCCGACGACTATGCCATAGTCATGGGTTCTTCCCACTGCGAGCAGATGCTGCGTAACAACGAGGACGAGTGGAAGAACGCCGGCACATACGGAGACTTCAACTACATCACAAACCGGCAGACGATGATTTCATATTGGGAAGAGCGTGTGCGGACCAACGGGGGATATGAGAACACCTATACCCTGGGACTTCGCGGCATCCACGACTACCCGATGGAGGGAGCCCGGACCACTCAGGAGAGGGTGAAGATCATGCAGCAGGCAATCGACGACCAGAGAGATATATTGGCCCGGAACATAGACCGCCCTGTAGAGGATATCCCTCAGGTGCTGTGCACATATGAAGAGGTGCTGGAGGCCTATCACAACGGGCTTCAGGTGCCTGAAGACGTGACTCTGCTGTGGTCCGACGACAAGCATGGCTACTGCCGCAACCTATCCAACCCGTCCGAAATGCAGCGCAAGGGCGGAGCAGGAATATACTATCATCTCTCCTATCACGGCGATCCGGCAAGCTGGATCTGGCTGAGCCCCCTCTCTCCGGCATTCATATCCACCGAACTCACCAAGGCCTATGAATTCGGAGCCAGAAAGATATGGGTGTTCAATGTAGGAGACATAAAGCCGGCAGAAAAGGAGATATCCTTTGCGATGGAACTTGCGTGGGATGTGGAAGAATGGAAGCCTTCACGGGCTCACGAATACATCGAGCACTGGGCATCCAAGACTTTCGGCAGCAGTTTCTCAAAGGAGATTGCAGAAATCATGGACGGATATTATGCATTGCAGGCCGGGGGAAAGGACTCCCATGTGTGGTTCGTCAACTATACGGCAGAACAGGTGGAGGAAAGGCTCTCCCGATGGAAGAATCTGGCCTCGCGTGCGTCCCTGCTGGCAGAGCTGATACCTGCGGAGTTGAGCAATGCATATTTCGAACTTGTGGAATATCCTGTATGCGGAGCCTGGATGCTCAATGAATTCCAGATGGTTGCACGCCGGAGCATGGTGCGGGCGGACAGGCTTGATCTTGCCGGTGCCGCAGAGGATGGAGCACGGGTCACAGAACTGTTCGACGCTCTCAACGGATGGACCCGCAGATATAACGAGGAAATATGCGACGGAAAATGGAGGAACTTCTTCAACTGGAGGCCATACCATATGTACTGGTCTGAGACTCTGGATGTTCCTTACTATACGCCTGAGTACAGGCAGATGGCACTTCAGAAACCGGAATCATGTTTTCTCTCCGTTGACGAAGCTCTTTCCACTGAAGGCGTTTCCATATTCAGCGGGACGGATTGCGAGATTCCCATCTGGATGGAAGCCATATCTCCTGTCCGGAATTTCTCAAAGGCACCGGAGGACAATGTCTTCTGTCATATAGACACGGAGACAGATTCCTTTGACGCCTGCGCCACCCCGGTGAACAATGTCTGGCATTCGCCATATATAGGCCCGATGTGGAGCAAGGTGGGGACGCTCCATCTGAAGAAAGGCGACAACGTATTGAAAGTGAGCGACCTGAAGCCGGGAGCACGCATCGACCGCATATATATGGGAATATGGCCGCCGTTTGACGAGGAACCCCGACTGCGGATCGCCGCCGCTGATTCTGATGCAAGACTGGATGACAATGTCATATGCGTCGATGGCCTGGGATATTCAGACGGAGTGATGGCATTTCCTTTTGATTCACCGTCTTATGGAGCAAGCCCTTCCGTAGCAGGCGACCTTCCTGTTTCAGCCGCGCCTTATGCGGAATATGATATCGACTTCTGCGAGTCAGACACGGCGCTGGAAGTCCGCACCCTCCCGACACTTCATGTCCATGAGGGACGGGATGCCAGATATGCCGTTCAGGTCGGAGATTCCGAGCCGCAGGTATTCTCCATCCACGCCGGCGACTTCACTGCCGAATGGCGTCTGAACGTTCTGCGCGGGTATTCTTCCCGCAAGGTCATGCTGCCTTCCAAATCAAAAGGAGCCGGGAAGGTACGCATATACCTTCTCGACCCCGGTATTGTTCTTCAGGAAATCCTGGTGTTTTGATTACTCCTTGCGGTCGGAATATAAATAACTCCATTCTGAAACACCACTGTGACGACTTTCACTCAAAACTTGACACAGTGGTGCCAGAAGAAGCCTTAAACTATCGATTTGAGACACCACTGTGTCGTTTAAAAGGCAAAAAACGTCACAGTGATGGTTCAGCATAAGAATCAGACGAGCGCTTTGTTTTTAGGTGACATGCCACCCCCGGCTAGGGGGTGCCTGCCGAACGGCAGGCGGGGGTCACCGTACAAAGCGCTCGTCTGATTTTAGTGAAAGAGCAATTATTCCTTGCGGTCGGCTGTAGAGTTGAGGAAGAGTTCATCCATCTGCTCCTGGTCGATGAATGAAGGAGAGTCGATCATCACGTCGCGGCCCTGGTTGTTCTTAGGGAATGCGATGTAGTCGCGGATGGTCTCCTGGCCGCCGAAGAGCGAGCATACGCGGTCGAATCCGAAGGCGAGTCCACCGTGTGGAGGGGCACCGAACTTGAAGGCGTTGATGATGAAGCCGAACTTATATTCCGCGTCCTCCTTGCTGATTCCGAGAACCTCGAACATACGCTCCTGCATTGCCGCCTCATGGATTCGAATCGAACCGCCACCGAGCTCTGTGCCGTTGAGGACGAAGTCATATGCATTTGCACAAACCCTCTCCAGGTCCTCTTTCTTGTCGCTGTAGAACAGCTCGAGGTGCTCTGGCTTTGGAGCGGTGAACGGATGATGCATAGCATAGAAACGCTGGGTCTCGTCGTCCCACTCCACGAGAGGGAAGTCAACCACCCAGAGAGGTGCGAAGTTGAATGGATCGCGCAGGCCGAGGCGGTTACCCATCTCGATACGGAGCACGCCGAGCATGTTCTGGGTCTTTCTCTTCGCACCGCAGAGCACGAGCATCATGTCGCCCTTCTTTGCTCCGAGACGGTCTACCACTGCCTGAAGCTGCTCAGGAGTGTAAAACTTGTCGACAGATGACTTGATGCTTCCGTCCTCGTTCACCTTTATATATACAAGACCCTTGGCACCCACCTGAGGTCTCTTCACCCACTCTGTGAGTTCGTCAATCTGCTTGCGTGTGTATGCTGCAGCACCC
Source organism: Bacteroidales bacterium (assembly GCA_017502125.1). Taxonomy (GTDB): domain Bacteria; phylum Bacteroidota; class Bacteroidia; order Bacteroidales; family UBA932; genus Cryptobacteroides. The sequence goes on from JAFVVN010000026.1 coordinate 9,050, forward strand.
TCGACGTTGATTGCACCTATATAGTCCACGCCGTCGAACACTGAGAAGCCATAGCCCTTCACGAGGTCCGTTATCTCGTGGATCTTCATGTCGAAACGGATGTCCGGCTTGTCGCTTCCGTAGAAATCCATAGCGTCATACCAGCTCATGCGAGGGATGCGCTCTGCGATTTCCACGTTGAGGACGTTCTTGAAGAGGGTCCTCATCATGCCCTCGAATGTGTTCAGAACATCTTCCTGTTCCACGAACGACATCTCGCAGTCGATCTGGGTGAACTCAGGCTGACGGTCTGCGCGGAGGTCCTCGTCACGGAAGCAGCGCACGATCTGGAAATAGCGGTCGTAACCTGCCACCATGAGAAGCTGCTTGAAGGTCTGAGGAGACTGAGGAAGGGCATAGAACTGACCTGGGTTCATTCTTGACGGCACCACGAAGTCACGTGCTCCCTCAGGAGTCGACTTGATCAGATATGGAGTCTCGATCTCAAGGAATCCCTGGGCATCAAGATAGTTACGCACCTCGTGAGCCACCTGATGACGAAGCTTGAGGGCCTTCTGCAGAGGGTTTCTGCGGAGGTCGAGGTAGCGGTACTTCGCACGGAGTTCCTCTCCGCCGTCGCTCTCGTCCTCGATTGTGAACGGAGGTGTGTTGGCCTTGTTGAGGACCTTGATCTCAGCGAGGCTGATCTCGATGTCTCCGGTCGGCATCTTAGGGTTCTTGCTCTGGCGCTCGATGACCTGACCTGTCACCTGGAGCACCCATTCGCGGCCAAGCGAGCCTGCTGTCTCCACGAGCTCTGCAGCTGCATGAGCGTCAACCACAAGCTGAGTGATGCCATAACGGTCCCTGAGGTCCACGAAAGTCATTCCTCCGAGCTTTCTTGATTTCTGTACCCATCCGGCCAGGGTCACTGTCTGACCGACATTTTCTATGCGGAGTTCTCCGCAGGTGTGTGTTCTGTACATATATATTCAGTATTTATATTTTCGCTCTCGTCAATCGGCCAGACAGCGGATTCCGTCGCTCCCCTCCCACTTCGTGGGCCCCTCTGATCTGCTACCGCAGGCTGCTCGCTACAAAAACCCACTGGGCTGTTTGCTTATCGCTCACAAGGGTGGCAAAATGTCGATTACATCCACATGTCTGATCCGACTTAGATTTATAAAATCCAACAAAAGTACGAAATAAATGAAATATATGATACATTTGCAGCCCTAAATTGATTTTTACCTATGTGGCTGGCCCTTGCATTCGTTTCCGCAATCCTCCTCGGATTCTATGACACCTCGAAGAAGGCATCTCTGAAGGACAACGCCGTCCTTCCGGTGCTGCTGCTGAACACCATATTCTCGACCCTGATATTCTCCCCCTTCCTGATCGATTCCGCAGGGGGGTTCGGGTGGTTCAGCGGGAGCTTTCTCGATACGGCAGCGTTTGGGCGTGCCACACAACCAACTGACTGCCAATCACTTAATGAATCGGCTCGCTGTCTCCGCCATGCGAGACAAAACACCAACTCGCTGTGTCTCAGCAACTTAGCTGACACGGCTCCGCTGTTAAAAGCGCATCTTCTGGTGGCGCTGAAGGCTGTCATCGTGCTGTCATCGTGGATATGCGGATATTTCGGACTGAAGCACCTCCCTCTGACTATCGTCGGACCGATAAACGCCACCCGCCCCGTGCTTGTACTCGTCGGAGCCATGCTGTTCTTCGGAGAGAGACTGAACATATATCAATGGACCGGCGTGCTGCTGGCCATCCTTTCCATCTTCCTGATGAGCCGCTCAAGCAGGAAGGAGGATATAGACTTCAGAAGCAACAGGTGGATATGGTGCGTGGCGGCTGCCACCCTGCTCGGAGCCGTGAGCGGACTCTATGACAAGTTCATCATGAAATCCCTGAGCCCGATGTTCGTGCAGAGCTGGTTCAATTTCTACCAGATGATAATCATGACACTGATCTGCGGACTCATCTGGTGGCCGTCACGACACAGGAGCACCCCGTTCCGCTGGAAATGGTCCATCCCGCTGATATCCATATTCATATGCCTTGCGGACTTTGCATATTTCACTTCCCTCAGCGACCCTGACTCGATGATTTCTGTGGTGTCTCTGGTCCGCAGGAGCTCGGTCATCATCTCGTTCGCATGGGGAGTCCTGATCTTCAAGGAAAGGAACCTGAAGGCGAAGGTCGTGGATCTCGCCCTCATTCTGCTGGGAATGGCTTTCATCTGGTTCGGCACAAGATAGGCCTCACTGCCTTTTCAGACGGCAGAGTCCGGGTGCCGTGCTGATGATTCTGCCGGAAAGTAGAAGGATTTCTGAAGAAAGAAACTATATTTGTAAAAACTCTATTGTATGAAAAGGATATTCATTGTCTTGACTCTGCTTGCTGTGGCACTGACTGCGGCCGCCCAGGAAGACGGTTTTGAAAAGAAGACATATACGTCAGAGGACGGAACCCTTCTGAACTACCGCCTGCTCACTCCGGACGAAAATGCTGCCGGAAAGAAGTTTCCTCTCGTGATATTCCTCCATGGAGCCGGAGAGAGGGGCAGCGACAACGAGAAGCAGCTGATTCATGGCAGCCAGATGTTCCTCAACCCGGTCAACCGAGAGAAATATCCGGCATATGTGCTGTTCCCGCAGTGCCCGGAAGATGCATTCTGGGCATATGACCTCAAGACCAGGCAGCTCGGCTTCGACGCCATGAAGGAGGAACCGGTCATGCCGGCAATATTCAAGGCGGTCAAGGAACTGATAGAAACATATATGGCTTATCCCGACGTCGACAGGTCAAGAATATATATCATGGGCCTTTCCATGGGAGGAATGGCGACATTCGATATGATCGCAAGGTTTCCGGAACTGTTTGCTGCAGCTGTTCCGATCTGCGGAGCTGTGGATCCGTCTCGTCTTGACGATATGAAGGGAGTCAAGATACGCATTTATCATGGCGATGCTGACACGGTCGTGCCTGTCGAGTGCTCACGCAAGGCATACAGGGCACTGAAGAAGGCCGGAGCCGATGTGGAACTGTTTGAGTTTCCTGGCTGCGGGCACGGAAGCTGGAACCCGGCATTCAACCAGCCGGACTTCATGGAATGGCTGTTCAAGCAGAAGAAGGCGAAAAAACACATGAAATAGATATGGAAGTTAGAGCAAAAAAGGCCCTGGGCCAGCATTTTTTGACGGATCTGTCCATCGCACAGAGGATTGCAGAGGCGCTTCTGGTGCCTTGTCCCGGCATTGAGACAGTCCACAGTTCCGACAATCCGATGCCGGCATTGGAAATAGGTCCGGGAATGGGTGTGCTCACTCAGTATGTGCTCCAGAGACCGGAAGTGGACCTGAGAATGGTGGAGATCGACACAGAATCCGTGGACTACCTCCTGGTGCATTTCCCGCAGGTGAACGGCAAGCTCATCGAGGCGGACTTCCTGAAACTCAAGCTGGAAAACTTCTTCAGCGACAGGTTCTGCGTGATCGGAAACTTCCCGTACAACATATCATCACAGATATTCTTCAAGATCCTGGACTACAAGGAGCAGGTTCCCCAGGTGGTCTGCATGATCCAGAAGGAGGTCGCCGAGCGCATCGCGGAAAAGCCCGGAACAAAGACATACGGCATCCTTTCCGTGCTGCTCCAGGCATGGTATGACATCGAATATCTTTTCACCGTCGGGGAAGGGGCATTCAATCCGCCACCTAAGGTGAAGTCTGCCGTCATCAGGCTGGTGCGCAACACTCGCAAGGAGCTCGGCTGTGACGAGGCCCTCTTCAAGACAGTCGTAAAGACCGGATTCAACCAGCGGCGCAAGACCCTGCGTAACTCACTGAAACCGCTCATCCGCGCCAAGGCAGACCGTTGCGGCTGGACTGAGGAACAGCTCGCCGACTTCATTTCCGACCCGGTGTTCGAACTCCGTCCGGAACGTCTCAGCGTGGAAGACTTCATATCACTGACTCAGAAACTGGCATAGAAGATGCTCTCGCATAAAGGCATGAAAGGAATATTGAAGACATTTGCGGCAGTTGCCTTGATTATGGTCTGCCAGAGCGCACATGCACTCGCGTGGAGCGGGGACAGCGGCCCGGCTGTGAGCCTGCTGGATTCCACCAGGAGCACACGAAAGCTTGAAGGTGTGATGCTGAGAATAGCCAAGCCTATTCTGAAAAAGACCCCTATGGTGGCAGTCATGGACGATATAGACATGATGATGCTCTGCCCTGTGGGCAAGATCACCAGGAAAGACAAGGGACAATTTGCAGGAAAAGTGGACAAAGTGTTGAAAGACTATATGCTGGTCCATGAAATCGACGACGAACTCTCACGTATGTTCATCTATGTCTACGGTCTTGAGGGCAACAGATTCCCCGAACTCATCCTGTATATCACCAGTCCGGAATCCAACCTGATGCTCTTCAGAGGAGACTTCACTGTGGAAGGCCTGATGAAGGTGGGAGAACTCTCCGAACAGGACAGGAAGAAAAGGATAAAGACCAAGCGTGACAAGGGAGAGGACGATGGGTCATATCTTCAGTATATAAAATAACAAATTCAATATCAGACAATTATGAAGGTACTACTGGTTAACGGCAGTCCTCACAAGGAGGGATGCACATACACTGCACTGCAGGAAGTGGAAAAGGAACTCAATGCTGCCGGCGTGGAGACCGAGATCATATGGCTGGGAGTAAAGCCCATCTCAGGATGTCTTGCCTGTGCACAATGCATAAAGAGAGGTCCGAACGGCGAGCCTGCATCCCTGAGATGCTTCATGGACGACCCGGTCAACGGATTCCTCGACAAGGCTGAAAAGGCAGACGGATTCATCTTCGGAAGCCCTGTCCACTATGCTGCCCTCTCCGGTGCGCTCACCTCTTTCATGGACCGCGCATTCTATGGCAAGGGCAAGGTGTTCCGCTACAAGCCGGCAGCAGGAATCGTAAGCTGCCGCCGTGGTGGATCGACTGCCGCCTTCGACCAGATCAACAAATACTTCACCATCTCGTCCATGCCGGTGGTGTCATCAAAATACTGGAATATGGTTCATGGCAACACCCCTGACCAGGTGCGTCAGGACGAGGAAGGCATGCAGGTGATGCGCGAACTGGGCCGGAACATGGCCTGGCTCCTGAAATGCATTCAGGCCGGTCGTGAGGCAGGAATCCCCGACCCGGTGAAAGAGAAGCCGGTGATGACCAACTTCATCAGATAGTTTTGGCACCGTCAGGCGCTGTTCTGGCCTAAACTCTGCCTGCCGGTCCCCGGAAACGGGCGAAAAGATGTCGGACGGTCCCGACAAGGGTGTCAGGCCAGGACGGAGGCAAGCCAGTCTGCATCGATGCGCGCGAAACCTTCGGCTGGAGCCACCTGAGGATTGCGGGAAAGGATTCCTGCACAGTCCTGATAGACATTCCATCCTATATTGACGCCAAGCATCTGTCCGTCAAGGGCATACATGAATGTCAGCAGACGCTCGTCACCCTCTCCTTCAGAGCGGTAGAAATGAAAGGTGCTGGAGAGAAATTCCTCTTTCTGTTCAGCGCCGATGCTTTTCTGGACCATTTCCAGCTTAGTCACATACTTGCACATCTCCAGAACGACATCGTCCAGGCCGGCATCGGCTATAAGGACCTTTTCCATGAGCGAACCCATATCGTTCACGCGACGGAGGGTGTAGCCTCCCATGGCCTTGGTGTGCATGGTGATGGCCTGCATCTGAGTCTCGGAGATTTCCCCTGAAGGAATCAGCCAGACCATGAGTTTCGCTGCCGGATCGTGGTACAGAGTCTCGTACTTGGCCAGATTCACCTGGCCGCAGTGAGGGCACTCCCAAAGAAAGAGTGACCCGTCCTTCACCTTGTCCTTCAGCTGAGGATTCTCAGAAATGTTTATGCTTCTGTAAACTATGACTTTATGCTGCTCGCCGCACTTGCTGCAAGGAGCCATGGCTTCGTTGATTATTGACATATGGTATTATTAGAAACTGTTTAAATTTTTCTCCTAAAAATTATTAATTATTGAAACTGAATAAATCTATTTGTCTATTATGTGTCTTTTCGGCATATTTTAAACAGTTTCTTATTCTAGAAGGTGACATTGAAGGTTGGTCCTATATGGTGGTGACCGAGTCCCAGACCGAGGGTGTTCAGGGAGCCGAACGACGGACCTCCGTTATATGAATAGGTCACTCCCAAAGAGCATGGCCAGCCGAGCCACAGGATGCTGTTCAGGTCGAAGGTGAGGTCACATCCGGCTGAAAGGAGCTGGTCCCTGCCGGCGAACATATAGTCGAAATGAGGAGTGAGCACAAGCCTTTTCACATAGAAGAAGCCTCCGAAGATTCCCCAGTCTCCGACGTAGACCGGTATGCCGTAATCGGCAGTGAGCCTGGTCATCGAGCTGTTCATCACTGACAGATAGCTCAGCAGCTGAGCATTGTCGCTCAGACCTCGTGGAAGAGTGTTGACCACAGCCTGGTTGAAGATGGACCTGGTGCTCAGGGAATGCTGATGCATGGCTGTGAGCTTCAGACCCTGGGAGGAGATGATGCCTGGGACATATCCATAGAGGTAGGCATATCCCATCGGAGAGAGTATGCCCTCGCTTTCAAGACTGCCGGAAGCTCCCGCTTCGAGACCGACTCCCCATCTCGGATACACGGCGGAATTAGGGGTTCCGAGCATGGTGTATCCTCTTATCGAACCGGAAAGACTGTGCCTGAACCTGTTCTTTCCATCCGTAGCCCTCAGGAAAACAGGATTTCCGCCTATGCTTCCCGCTTCAGGATCGCGGCTCATCACGGTTATCCTGGTGCTGAACATATCGTTGCTTATCCTGTAGCTGAGCTGAGGTATGAGTCCCCTGTACCATCCTCCGCGGGAGAAGTTGAAAGGGATGTACACCCTGATGCTACCCTCGATGTACGGGCAGTTCATTTCCCTGCTTTCAAGGCTGACGCTTGTGGAACCGTCCTGCACGTAGGCAGTGGTGAAGTACTGCCTTGAACTCCTGTCATTGATGTCCAGGGAGGTCTCGATCACAGGGTAGAGTCCGGAATAAGTGAACTTCACGTGGCCGGAATGTCTCCATCTGGAGCGGTCATAAGGATCCTTATGTGCAGAATATCCGAATTCACCCACACCTGTGGAAAGCCTGTTCTGCATGATGCCGCTGACTCCGAGGGAAGCCGCCTGATATATCCTGTCGAACGACATGTTCATGATGTTGTCCACGCTGACATATACGGGAGCCCACGAATGGACATTGAACATATGGCCGATCTTGCTGTATTTTCTTGGAGATGAGACTTTTACATCGTCAGATGAGGGAACTGTCTCCGAGCAGCCCTCCAGCTGCGCGATCTTCTTCTCCTGAGCCGCCAGACCTTCCGCCACCTCGTATCGGTGGATATCCTCATATCTTACGGTTCTGTTAAGGAGAGAATCTGTGCTTATCCTGCTGAGTCTGAGTCCCTTGAGGGTCGGAGCTGAAAAATACAGACAGCTTCCGTCCTGACTGTAGGCAAAGTCCGAGGCTCCATATCTCGTGTTGGTCTTCTGAACCAGTCTTGCTTCCGATGGGTTGAAATGATAGAGCTCGTTCACTCCTGTCCTGTCGCATGTGAACATAAGTTCCTCTCCTCTGCTCTGGAAATCCTTCACCTTGACAGGCTGAGGGGCGAGGACCTCCTTCCATGGACCGGAAGCCTTGGCATCCGGCGAAATCCCGATCGAATATATTCCGAATCCCCCTTCGGATACAGCCGTGGCATATAGAGTCCTTCCTATCCACGCTGTCTCCACGAGCTGAAGACTGTCAGGAGCATCCACGGATTCAAGCACTGACCCGCTCTGCCCGCCAACGATGGTCAGGGCAGATGTTCCGTCCACATCATATTCTGCTGCAGCCATGAACGAGTCCCCTTCGAAAGGTGCCGGATTATGTAGAAGCCTCTTTCCCTTGAGGGTCTTCGTGCGGGAACCTCCCTCTTCGATATATCTCACCTTGGAATCTGTCTTCATCGACCACCTCGCATCAGGAACATCCTCGCTCCAGTATATCCTCCTGAAGTAATCCGACCACTGGAGCCTTCCTGCCCGCGCGGCAAAACGTGACACAAAGTGTTCCCGGCCATCCTTGTCGATACGCACCAGCACAGGGGCGTTGAGATAGCCGCTCTTCACCGACCATACATCATCTCCCACCACTATATTGTCCTTATAGTCAGTGTACAGTCTCGGCTCCTTGCCCACGGGTTCAAACTCCATGAAAGGCCCGCGCAGACTGTCCTCCTGCTGCCACTGCGCGTTCATCCTGCGGCATATATCCTGGAACATATCCTCAAATTTCTTTCCGCTCTTCTGCTTCGCTATGGTCTGGAACGAGCATAAATCCCATATCTTACTCGAAGCCCTGTAGTAGCTGTCGTACATATACATGGGGCAGTCGTACATCAGCCTCATGTTGCCAAGGAGCATATAGCCAAGGGCATAATGGTCAGGATAATAGTTCCTCTGGGAACCATAGAGCCACTGATTCCATCTTCTGAAGTCGCCGTTATCGAAGGCTATGCGGTAGTAGTTCAGGAAGTCCGCCGTCCTGCCTCGTCCCGACTTCGTGAGCGCTGTCTCTGTCACAACTGCGTCACCTTCAATAAAATACATATTCGGATAGACGATGGAGACAAGGATGTTCCACATCTCACCGAACACATAGCCGAAAGGACGCTGGAACCGGGTCATTCCGAACTGCATCTGGGTCACGTGGCGGGACTCATGGACGGCAAGCATGGTCGACCATGGAAGCGGGTCCACGTCGTAGGCGGACGGCAGCGTGAAGAGGTCCATCCGCTTGGGGGCCCAGGCCACGGAACCGTTAGAACCGTTATATGCGTGAAGCACCACCGGCATCAGCTTTCCGTCACCCTCTCCTGTCACATATCCCGTGGTACGCGACACCGGAATCTTGAATCTTTCAAGTTTTGCGGCATAGACATGTGCAAGGGAATCAGTTTCGGATGGGTATATGATGCGGTAGCTGTCTGTGTCCAGGTATTTCCATTTCAGTCTTCCAGGATCGTCTCCAGTCACATAAAACTGCGCCGACGCGACAGAAGAAATGACAAGGAAATATGTTATGAATATAATATGTTTGAAATTCATGTAAAACTTCGAATATGGTGTCAAAGAAATATCCAATAGCGGTCGCAAATCTAATATTTTTTTATATTTTTGCGACTTATTCGCCTGATTTATTACAGAATCGGACTAACATTTAAGAACTTTATGACAACTATTCTTAACGTCCTTTCCGTTCTTGGTGGACTCGCTATGTTCCTCTACGGAATGGCGCTCATGAGTGAAGGTCTTCAGAAATCTGCAGGAGACCGCCTTAGAGCCTTCATGGCCAAAATGACTTCCAATGCAGTGAAACGTGTGTTCACCGGAACATTGGTGACCTGTCTGGTGCAGTCGTCATCTGCGACCACCATCATGGTCGTGAGCTTCGTGAATGCCGGACTCCTCACTCTCGGCAACGCCATCGGAGTGATCATGGGAGCAAACATCGGTACCACACTCACCGCATGGATCACATCCCTCGGATTCTCAGTCAACATCGCGCTCTTCGCCGTGCCTATGATGGCCTTCGGCTACCTCATGCACTGCTCGAAGAAGGCTTCTCTGAAGAATGTAGGCCAGTTCCTCATGGGATTCGCTGTCATGTATGTGGGTCTTACCTTCATGAAGGACTGCTCGAATGCGATTCTCGGTAACTATCAGACAGGAATGATGAACTTCTTCGGAAGCATCAACGGATTCGGCTTCGGTTCCGTTCTCCTCTTCCTCATCGCCGGTGCCATCCTCACCATCGTGCTTCAGGCTTCCAGTGCCACAATGGCCATCACCATGCTCCTCGCAGCTTCCGGACTCATAGACTTCAAGCTCGCTGTGGCAATGGTGCTCGGAGAGAACATCGGAACCACGATTACAGCCAACATTGCAGCTTCTGTGGCGAACACCTCAGCCAAGAGAGCCGCACGTGCACACACCATCTTCAACGTGATCGGCGTGGTCTGGGTTCTTGCACTGTTCGGGCCTATCGTGAAGCTCATCTGCGTGATCATGGAATCCATCAACTTCTATAATCCTATGGAGGCAAGCGCCCAGCTTGCTGCGATTGCGGGAGGACAGGTGGAGGCTGATGCCGCGATGGTGGACATGTACAAGAATTCATTGCTCTACGGTATCGCAATGCTCCATACCCTCTTCAATGTCACTAACACACTCGTCCTGATCTGGTTCACACCTCTCATCGAAAAGGCTGTAATGTGGCTGGTGAAGGAGCCGAAGGGAGAGACAGAGGTATTCAGGCTCAAGTATATCTCCGGAGGTCCGCTTTCTACGGCGGAACTTTCCATCGCAGAGGCTCAGCAGGAAATCGTTCACTTCGCAGAAATATGCAGGAAGGGCTTTGCCTATGTGCGTGATGCCATAAATGAGACCAATCCTGAGAACTTCGACAAGATAAACGACAGCCTCATCAAATATGAGGAGATCACCGACAGGATAGAATATGAGATAGCTACATACCTCAACGAGGTTTCCAAGAATGAAATCAGTGATGAGGTGAAGAACAAAATCAAGGCTATGTACAAGATTGTCGGTGAAATGGAGTCTCTCGGTGACTCGGGAGAGGCAATCGGACGAATCCTCAAGCGCAGAAATGCTCATGGAAAGACCTTCGACAAGTCCATCCTCGACCGTCTCAACAGAATGGCAGACCTTGTGCAGAAGGGCTATGACGTGATGATCGAGAACCTGAAGAACAACGAACTCAGGGATATCTCGAATGCAGAAAACTGCGAGTACAACATCAACGAGTGCCGCAACCACCTCAGGGAGGAGCACATCGTGAACATCGAAAGCGACAGCTACAACTACCTCACCGGAGTATATTACATGGACGTGCTCTCCGAGCTTGAGAAGATCGGTGACTTCCTCATCAATATCTCCCAGGCTGTTGTGGGAAAATATGAATATGAAAATTAGTCCATTTATAATTTCCGTCATTGCGGTGGTCTCCATTGCAGGATGCGGACAGAGAAAGGCAGAGCAGTTTCAGGCTCTGCCTTTTCCCGATGTAATGCCTCCTGCCATGATGGAAGATCCTCAGGACAGAGCCGACTATATGGCTTTGAACATGTGGAACAGCCTTGCGGATCCTTCACGCACCTATCCTTGCGACAGTCTTCTGGTCAGCGGTGTCAGAAAGGCGGATGTCGAGCAGAAGTTCGCTAACTGGGTACAGGTGCTCGGAATGTCATCGAGACCTGTTGCAGATAAGTCAGTGGGCAGGCTTTACGACAGGGCTCTGGCCTGCGAGAAGAAGGACACTTCATCCAATGTGTTCGAAACTTTTGCATCCCTGGTGGAAAAATATCTCTTTGACCCGAACTCTCCTCTGCGTGATGAGGACCTCTACGGAGCATATGCCTCCCGCCTTGCCGCCTATGAGGGATATACGGAAGTTCAAAAGGGAAAATATGCCCGTGACGCGCGCCTGTGTGCCTTGAACAAGGTGGGATCGAAGGCTACCGATTTCCGTTTTGCAGACCGCAGAGGCAAGATGAGGACTCTTTATGGGGTCAAAGCTCCATATACGCTTCTGTTCTTCAGCAACCCGGGATGCGAGGCCTGCATGAGCATCATAAATGTCCTGAAGGATGACCCCCAGATTTCGGGAATGATATCTTCCGGCAGGCTGAAGGTGCTTAACATATACATAGACGAGGATTTGGATGCCTGGCGCTCATATATGCCCATATATCCCGAGGAGTGGCACAACGGCTTCGACCCGGACTTCGTGATCAGGAATGAGACTCTCTATAATGTTCGCGCCATTCCTTCGCTGTATCTGCTTGACAGTGAGAAGACTGTGCTCTTGAAGGATGCTCCGGAAAATCGTATGTTTGAATATTTATATAGTTTATAGATATCTCAGCCATATTGGCGTTGGCCAATGAGGGGTTGGTTGGCAGGACCGACAGGCAGAGTTGGGGCTGATTCGGTGCCTGTCGGTACCCAAAACGTGGGTCTAAATGGGAAAATCGGGACCGACAGGCAGAGTTTAGGCGAAAACAGCGCCTGATGGTGCCGGCCGATATATTTCCAGCCGTAGCCGGGGATGACGGTGAAGATGTCCGATCAGGTCGGACATGCCGTAGAAGAAGACCGTAACGTTCCGCTCGCAGCTTTGGCCGACGGGAGGATGTTTTTATTTGTCAGTTTCGCCGATAAACCTTAATTTTGAAGCATGTTAACGAGTAAACATAAACTGACAATATATGGAACTGACAAGAGAACTGTGGGGCAAGACCTCATGCGGTAAGGAGATATTCCTTTACACCATCAAGAATTCAAAGGGTGCATATGTGCAGCTTTCAAACGTCGGAGCCGGTATCGTTTCGGTAGTGGTTCCGGACAAGGACGGAGTCCTCGCTGATGTGGTGCTCGGATATCCTGACCCGATGAGCTATTTCGGAGACGGTCCATGTGCAGGAAAGGTGCCTGGACGCTATGCGAACCGTGTTGCCCTCGGCAAGTTCACCCTCGACGGAGTGGAATATACACTTCCTATAAACAATGGCCCTAACCATCTTCACGGCGGTCCTGAGGGCTTCCAGAACAAGGTGTGGGAAAGCCGCGAGAATGAGGGTGGAGTCGAGTTCCTGTATTATTCGGAGGATGGAGAGATGGGATATCCGGGAGCATTGAAGACTGTTGCCCGTTATGAGTGGACAGAGGACTGCGAGCTTCGCCTGACCCTGACTGCCGAGTCTGACGCGCCGACAGTGCTCAACCTCACCAACCATGCATACTTCAACCTCAACGGCGAAGGAAACGGCGACATTCTCGGTCATGTTCTCCGCATGAACGCATCCGAGTACCTCCCTACAGACGCCACTCAGATTCCTCTTGGCGAAAGTGTTCCGGTGGCCGGGACTCCTATGGATTTTGTCAGCGGAAAGCCTATCGGGCAGGACATCAAGGCCGATTTCGAGCCTCTCAAGATAGGAAAGGGATATGACCACTGCTGGGTTATCGACGGTGCGGAGCCTGGTCAGCTTCAGTTCTGCTGCGAGCTCTCGGCTCCTGAGAGCGGAAGAAAGCTGGAGATCTACACCACTCAGCCGGGAGTCCAGGTCTATACAGGCAACTGGCTTTCAGGCTGTCCTGCTGGCAAGAACGGACACGTCTATGAGGACTACACCGGCGTCGCCATCGAGTGCCAGAACTACCCTGATGCCCCGAACAAGGCAGACTATCCATGCTGCGTCCTCCGCCCAGGCGAAGTCTACCAGCAGGCCATCATCTTCGCTTTCGGAGTAAACTAAGCTGTAGCTCTTGATGAAATCTGGTGTTTTTGTGGTTGCAATATGGTGCAAAATATACTATATTTGCAACCATAAAACATTTGTTATATGGGGCAGATAGCTTTTACGGTCAGGATGGACACCGAGGTCAAGAAAAGATTTGACGAGTTGTGTAAGGATTTTGGTATGAGTGCCAACACGGCGTTCAATGTCTTTGCAAGGGCTGTGATCAGGCAGGAAAGAATCCCCTTTGATCTGGAATCTGATAATCAGGCGGCGTTGACCCGTGCCGCTCAGGCAATGGAGAGGATGAGGCAAGCTGCTGCAGCCAACGGCATAAGCGAAATGTCGATGGAGGAGATTGATGAGGAGATCCGACTTTATAGGGAGGAGAAAAAACAGAAGGGACTTGAGGGAGAGAAATGATGAAGATATATGCAGTTATTGATACAAATATTCTTGTTTCCGCGTTAATCACAAGAAACCCAGATGCTGCAACCAGAATAGTTATCTCATCTGTGAATGAAGGCCGGATTGCTCCGATGATCAATCCTGAAATTATCAAGGAATACGGTGATGTTCTGGTGCGTGATAAGTTCGGATTTTCTTCGGATGACGTTTCCGATATGCTGGAGTTGTTTGCAGTGCGTGGAAAGATATATATACCGCAACAGGAGGAATCAGACTTTAGAGATGCTGATGATTATATATTCTATGCGACATATGGGATGAAGGAAGGTGCATATCTTGTAACAGGAAACCTCAGGCATTTTCCGGTGGAGCCAAGAATAGTATCCCCATCTGATATGGTTAATATCCTCTACTCGTGCAGAGAAGAAGGAGTTCTGTTAAGCGAGCCGCAGATGGAGTATATGTCAGAAGAAAGGCTGGAAAAATTGACCCGTGCCGCTCAGGCGATGGAGAGGATGAGGCAAGCCGCTGCAGCCAACGGCATCAGCGACATGTCGATGGAGGAAATTGACGAGGAGATCCGAAGGGTGCGAAAACATTGTATTTGAAAAATTTCAGAAAGACCATGAAACAATACTTAGACCTGTTAAGACATATCCGTGAAAACGGAACTATGAAAAGCGACCGCACCGGTACCGGCACACAGAGCGTGTTCGGCTACCAGATGCGTTTCGACCTCAGTGAAGGGTTTCCTCTTCTGACCACCAAGAAGGTGCACCTGAAGTCCATAATCCATGAACTCCTGTGGTTCATCGCCGGTGATACCAACATCAAGTATCTGAAAGACAACGGCGTGAGCATCTGGGACGAGTGGGCCGACGAAAACGGCGACCTCGGACCTGTATATGGACACCAGTGGCGCAGCTGGCCTACTCCTGACGGGGGAACCATCGACCAGCTTGCCAATGTGGTGAACATGATAAAGAACAATCCGGATTCTCGCCGAATGATAGTCTCTGCATGGAATGTCGCTGAGGTGGAGAAGATGGCGCTTCCTCCATGCCACTCCCTCTTCCAGTTCTATGTGGCTGACGGCAAGCTCTCCTGCCAGCTTTACCAGCGCAGTGCTGATGTATTCCTCGGAGTTCCTTTCAATATTGCCTCCTACGCCCTTCTTACAATGATGATAGCTCAGGTGTGCGGTCTGAAACCCGGAGAATTCGTGCACACGACAGGTGACACTCACATCTATGTGAACCACTTCGAGCAGGTTGCGACCCAGCTCTCGCGTGAGCCTCGCGCCCTTCCTAAGATGAAGATCAATCCAGATGTGAAGAGCATCTTCGACTTCAAGTATGAGGATTTCGAGCTTGTGGACTATGATCCATATCCACGCATCCCGGCTCCGGTGGCAGTTTAAACCGGCGGCTCTTTTGCCGGAAAAGTGTTGCAGATACCTTTTTTCTGGGTACCTGGAACAGTTTCCCAAGGAAAGCGTAGCCTCCCTCAAATTTATCAGGAATGGAAAAATGTATTATAGTGGCGATAGCCGACAACAATGCCATAGGAAAGGACAACGCTCTCCTGTGGCATATTTCCGAGGACCTCAAGTTTTTCAAAAGGACGACGATGGGATGCCCGGTCATCATGGGACGAAAGACATTCGAGTCCATCGGCCGTCCGCTCCCGAAGCGTCTGAACATCGTCGTTTCACGCGGCGGCTTCAATGCTCCGGAAGGAGTTGAGGTGACATCTTCGTTGGAGGAGGCCTATACTCTGGCGGAAAGGCGGCACCCTTCTGTCATGCCTGCCTCTCCTTCTGCTGCTTCTGGTTACCCTTCTACCATGCCGGGTCCTTCTGATATCATGTCGCTCTCTCCAGCTATCACGTTGAGCGAGGCCGGGACGTCTCCAGCCCCATGCGCCTTCGTGATCGGAGGTGGACAGATATACGCCCAGGCAATGTCGATGGCAGACCGTCTGATAGTGACCCACGTCCACACCTTCATCGAAGATGCAGACACCTTCTTCCCGACGATCGATCCGGCTGTCTGGAAAGTGGTGGACCGCTCCGAAACACTTCATGACGAGGAATCCGGCTACGATTTCGAATTTGTGGAATATAGGCGATTTTAGCAACTGCTTGACACACAACCAAATACCAATAATCGCCTGCGCCATTTGCCGCAGGCGATATATCACAACTCACTGACTATCAGCACTTTCCTATTTTATTGTTGAATTTGGTAATATAGTAATTTTATGAGAGACAGCTTCGGCAGCAAATTCGGCACATTGGTGGCGATGGCAGGCTCAGCAGTAGGCCTGGGCAATCTCTGGAGATTCCCATATCTTGTGGGAGAAAACGGAGGAGCCGCCTTTATAATAGTGTATATCCTTTTGGGGTTCCTGATATGCCTTCCGATATTCGTATCGGAATTCATCATAGGCCGCAGAAGCCAGAAGAATGCATTTGCAGCGTTCCGCGACCTGTCAGACGGATCGGCATGGCGTTGGGTGGGACTATTCACAGTGATTGTCCCTCTGATTGTACTCTCATACTACAGTGTCATCGGAGGATGGTCGGTGGAATACCTGATTAAATCCCTGACCTTCTCTTTTACAGGCGGTTCATCCAGAGCTCAGATAAGCACCATGTTCTCCGGCTTTGTGTCCTCGACATGGGCTCCCCTTGGAGTTCACACAATCTTTCTTCTGACCACTACAGTTGTCGTAATGATAGGGATAAAGGATGGCATAGAGAAGTTCAGCAAGGTCATGATGCCTCTGCTTTTCGTGATCGTACTGACGATAGCCATCTATTCCGTCACGCTACCGGGAGCGTCAGCAGGCATAGACTACCTCTTCCATCCCGACTTCTCGAAGATTGATGCCAAGGCGTGTGCCGCTGCCCTCGGACAGGCTTTCTTTTCCCTCTCACTCGGATTCGGAACCATTCTGACCTATGCCTCATACGCATCCAAGAGTGACAACATAATGACTCAGAGTGCTTCCACCGCCATCTCCGACCTGATGTTTGCCCTGATTGCCGGAGTGGCCATAATGCCGGCTGTGTTCGCATTCGGAATCGATCCTCAGTCAGGTCCAGGACTTGTCTTTGAAACTCTTCCATATGTGTTCGGTCAGATGCCGGCAGGAGGAGTGGTGGCCATCCTGTTCTTTCTGGCCCTCCTTGTGGCCGCCCTCACATCGTCGATCTCAATGCTTGAAGTGGCGGTGGCATATCTCATGGAAGAGAAGAAATTCTCACGCCTGACTGCATGCATCACGCTTTTTGTCATATGCTGGATCGTCGGTGCGCTATGTTCACTTTCCTTCGGACCTCTCTCACATATAAAGATTGACGGAGGAAACCTCTTTGACTTCTTCGACAGTCTTTCATCCAACGTGCTCATGACCCTCGGCAGTCTCTTCACTGTGCTTTTCGTGGGATGGAGACTAAAGAAGACCGACATATACGACGAATTCACCAACGGCGGAACACTTTCAGCAAACGCGAAGATGTTCGGGGTCCTCTGGTTCCTCATCCGCTATATCTGCCCTCTGGCCATCATAGCGATTTTCCTTACTAACCTCTTATCATAAAGACCATGAAACGATTCCTTCTACTTTTAATTGCGCTTCTGACCTTTGCCTCGGCCACTGCATATGCACAATATGCTCCAGACAGTAAAGTTCATGTCACCTCACGCGGTGCACGGATATTCTGCAACGGCGAAAGACTCAGCAAGGAGGAAGCCCTCACACTGTTTTCCGATTATGGCGGACTTGACAGAAGTGAATTCTACAGCACATATAGGAAAGGATACAGGACTGGTGTAGGTCTTTCTATAGGAGGTGCTTCAGCTATTGTGCTTGGCACGATGACCACCGGTACCGCTGCTGTAGTGGCAGTAGTGCTCGCCCTGCCGTTGGCGGCATCAGACCAGCCAATGCCTAAAGCCTTGAATGCATGTATATATACAGGTGCCGCGCTTTCCTCCCTTGGATCACTGGCCTTGCTTGCAGGAATACCTACATCGATCGTATACAGAACCCGCATCAAGGATCTCGCCATGGGATATAATTCCATATCTTCCAAAAAAGCCGAACTGACCTTCGGTCCGACAGCCTCCGGCATGGGACTGGCACTTAATTTCTGACCGACAGGCACAAAAAACCGATGAAAGATGTCCGTCGGTCCCCAAAACCGCACTTCAAAGCACTCGGAAAATGACGCCGTCAGTCAGAGAAACTCCTGTTCTTCTGACTGACGGTCACTATCAGGAATTCATGTTGTACATCATCCCGGTCAGCAATGCCTGTCAGCGTTTAGGGACTGCAATCAAGGCTACGGAGCCGAGCAGGAGAAGGATGAGGACAATGGAGCTGGCGCGGGATATTTCCTTTCCGAGCTGATATGAATCCGGTTCGAAACGCATGATCAGTTCTCCCTCTCCTTCAGGAATCAGGGCTCCCCTGAGCATCCAGTCAGCACGGAACAGGTCGATTTCGCGGGCCTGGGAAGTCGGCTTATAATGACCGTTCTTCACCTGACCATATGTTCCGGCTGGCTCGACCCATGCCTTCCAGCCCTTCGGATAATATATTTCACTGAACACTGCCGCACGCTCTGCTGTGGTCCTGAAAGTGTAGCGGAGTTCCTTCGGTGTGTAGCCTGTCAGGGCAATACGGTCTGCGGATGTATCGACTCCGCTCGACATGACCGGAGAGGCATCCGACAAGACCGCCTCCTGAGCCCATTTGAAATCATCACCTATGATTGCTGTCGTACGCAGGTCCGTCCTGCCGATCAGTGCAATCTCATCATCCGGAGTGGCAGCCACAGCCACGGAATCCACAAACCAGCAGTTTCCGAAGGCATAAGGATTCTGCACAGGAGGATATTCCCCTCCCAATATGATATACTTGCCGTTTAACATCGATGTTACCGGCATATACGGCAGGTTCTCCGACACCTCGGAGACAGTGGCCGACTCACCTATGACCTTGTGTACGGAACGTATTTCAGAGGTCAGATATCTGTCGATAAGGTCCTGATAACGTTGGAGTTTAACAGGACTGTAACCACCGATTGTCTTGTGATGATAGCTCGGAATGGAGCTGTTGAAAGTGTTCACGCTCAGATCGAGCACACGATAGTCAGGATCAGTATCCTCAAGGATGATTTCATCCACCGGACGAGGTTCATAATGGGCGCTGAAGTCCTTCGGGGTCACGAAGTGATCCTTGTTGAGGTAGCGCTTGCCGACACTGACGAGATCCAGCCAAACGAGGACCACCATGGCCACGGCAATGATGGACATCCTTCCCTTCCTGACAAACGATCCGTTCTTTCCCACAGCATCCACCTTCGGAGTGCGGAAAGCCCATAGAATCAATGCGAAGACCACTGTGATGAGAACAAGGGAACGAAGAGCATCTTTCCTCATAAGTGCCTGTCTGTCAGATATGAGTGCATCCACGAGGATGTCAGGCTGTCCGGCATCCGAAGCACCCGTGTATGTTCCGGCAATTCCCGGAATCAGAACGCAGAGCAGACAGAATCCCGCTGTCAGCGCATATGCAATATACCCTGCCTTCATGAATTCCTTCTTCTCATATTTCTCCTTCACGATCCTGTCAAGGACGAGGAAGCCAAGCAGAGGAACAGTAACCTGAAGCACGGTGAGGGACATGGACACAGTCCTGAACTTGTTGTAGAACGGAGCGTAGTCGAACCATAGTCTGGTGAACCACATGAAATGGTTTCCCCATGAGAGCAGGACCGCAATCAGGGTCGCAATGACAATCCACCATTTCTCCCTTCCCTTGATCAGGCATATTCCGAGAACAAAAAGGAAAATGGATATGGCTCCCATATACATAGGTCCGGCTGTGAAGGGCTGGGGACCCCAGTAGAGAGGCATATGCTTCATAGTTTCCTTCAGGCGTGGCTGTCCGGCTCTTTTCAGCAGCTTTCCGGTCTCCGAATCCGTGTCAAGCGGACCGGAAGATGAACCTCCGTTGAAGTTAGGAATGAGCAGGTTAGGCATTTCCTCTATTCCGTATGACCAGGCAGTGGCATAGGCCAGATCGAGTCCCTTCGCATTGTGCGTGTCGCTGGAAGCGGAGAGTTCCGAGCCGCCACGCATGGTATATGGGGTGTACTCATATGTAGGGATGAGCTTGTTGGCGTTTGTGGCTATGCCTATGATTCCGACCACCAGCAGAAGTCCGGAGGCCGCAAAGAAACGTACTGATTTCTCCTTTCTGTCCTTGTCCATGCACAGGCTGATGAACAGGGAGATGGCATATACGAATATCACTATCGCGAGATAGTATGTGATCTGGACATGATTGGCCTTTATCTGCATGCTGAGGGCAAGGGCGAAGAGCACGGTTCCGAGCACCGTCTTAGGCAGCCACTCCTTCCAGCAATGGCCTTTCCTGCCATCCTCGTCTCCGTTTCCCTTTGTCCCGTTACGGGTAAGGTCTCTCAAGGCTGACTTATAGGTGAATATCATCGCTGCCAGAACCCAAGGGAAATAGGCTATGGCCTGCATCTTGGTGTTGTGACCCACCTGTATTATCTGCATATTATACGAGCAGAACGCCACCGCTATGGCTCCTGCAACTGCCAGAATGCCGTTTATCCCCATCGACATCATCAGCAGGAAGGCTCCAAGCAGGGTCAGGAACAGATAGGTGGCCGGACGTCTGCCCAGGAGAAGGAACTTGTATATATTCTGGGTCCAGTCGCCTTCAAAATCATCGATCATCGCCGTGGTGGGCATTCCTCCGAACATGGAGTTGGTCCACGCCGTAGGATCCTCCGGGTGCGCCGCATTATATGTCATAGCCTCATTGGCCATACCTTTCCATGATGCTATATCGCTCTGATTCACGATCTTGCCCCCAAGCACCTGAGGGACGAATCCGTACGACAGCACGATGAAGAACAGGACTATGCCTGCATATATAAGAATCTTCTTTGTCAGTTCCTTGTTCATGTTCATTCTACTCAAGTTTCGCAAATGATAAATTAGTGATATATTGAATATACGTTACCTTCCTCCTGAATCACCGTCACTCCGCGCTGCCCGCTGCAAAAGCCCGCCGGGCCGTCTGCCCATCGCTCACGACCCCGGGAGGAGAATGGTCAATCTGACTTCAGCGGGTCAACCTGTCAAACAGTTCTGCCATACTGCGGGTGAGGCTGCGCCTGGTGAACCGGGACAGGTCTGCATCATCCACAGTCAGTTCTCCTTTGAGGTGATTATTCCAGCAGAGTTCGATGAACCGCTTCATGGAAGTCTCGTCCTCCCAGTTCAGGACCACTCCCGTCCTGGTCGTGTTGAGGATCATGGACATTGCCCCGTCAGGCTGTCCGATTCCCAGCACCGGCCTCCATGAAGCCAGATACTCGAACAGCTTTCCCGGAAGCACAGCCTTATATTCCGGTTCCTTTCGAAGCGGCAGGATCAGAAGCGAAGCCTGTCTCTGCTCACGGACTGCAACTGCATGGGGCTGATAGCCCATATCTGTAAGATGCTCACCCAACCCCTCTGCCATGACAGCATCCGTGACCGCATCGTCGGTCTTTCCTATAAACCTGATTCTGAGGCGCTTTTTGAACTCCTCATCTTTGTTGCACTTGTCCGCCAGCACCTTCCAGAGCATGGTCGGATTGCCGTCTGCCGCGAAAAGTCCAGTGTGGGTAATGACGAAATCCTTGTCGGGACCTCCTCTCTGAGCAAGTGCATCGGCCTGACCGAAATCGCATTCGTCAAATCCGTTGGTGATAAGCTCCACCGGGGTATGGGTCATATTCTGAAATTCCTGCTGCACCAGAGGAGAGACGGCAACCACAGCCGAAGCCTCATCCAGCACCTTCTTCTCCATCCTCTTGTGCCATCTTTCTGTGGCACGGGTCATTGACAGATGCTTGAAATAGAATATCCTGGTCCACGGATCCCTGAAATCGGCAACCCAAGGAAGCCCCGTCTCACGTGCCAGCTTCATTCCTATGATATGCATGGACTGAGGCGGTCCTGTGCTCACGATCAGGTCCACGGGATGCTCCTTGAGGTATTTCTTCAGGAATTTCACGGACGGTCTGATCCACAGGCAGCGCGGATCCGGACGGAACAGGTTTCCCCTAACCCACATCGCCATCTTCTGTGCAAAGGTCTTGTTCCGTGCATTTACAGGATTGACCTCCATTGCCTCCTTGCTGTGTCCCGACTTCTTCAGGAACTTCTTGTAGAGCTCATATGGCTCCGTGATATGAGTCTTTATGACTTCCGCCTCAGCCGGGACCTCTGCCTCAAGCGATTCGTCCACAGCCAGCTGCTCCGGATTTTCAGGAGTATATATCACAGGCTGCCACCCTTCCGCAGGCAGATATTTGGCGAACTTCACCCATCTCTGCACTCCGGACCCTCCGGTCGGCGGCCAATAATACGATATGATCAGCACTCTTTTCATAACCCACAAAGATAGATAAATTTCCTTACATATCACCGGTGGCACACATCTGCCTGAATGTCAGCATCTTGCGGATTCTGCTCGCTGCCAAAAGGAGGCAAGCCAAACGCATAAAACTCTGACAGACAAAGGAATGCGCGCCACGGGCTGACAGGTATCGGAGCCAAGTGTAGAGATTACAGGAATTTTTGTTAAATTTGCCTGATTTAAGAATATACTATATATGGCAGAAAAGAAACCGACCGAAACCCCTATGATGAAGCAGTTCTTCGCCGTGAAGGCGGAACATCCCGAGGCAGTGCTGCTGTTCAGGTGCGGTGATTTTTATGAGACATATGGAGATGACGCGCTGACAGCCAGCAAGGTGCTCGGAATAGTCCTGACAAAGCGCTCCAGCGCCACTCCGGGGGCGATTCCCATGGCCGGTTTCCCATATCATTCCCTTGAGACATATCTCCCGAGACTGGTCCGCGCCGGATATAAGGTCGCTGTGTGCGATCAGCTCGAGGATCCCAAGCTGACCAAGAAGATAGTCAAGCGGGGAATCACGGAACTCGTCACCCCGGGAGTTGCCTTCAACGACCAGCTTCTCGAACAGAAGGAGCACAACTATATAGCCGGACTCACATACTACAAGGACAAGTGCGGCGCAGCGTTTCTGGATGTTTCCACAGGTACATTCCAGGTGGCAGAAGGCAGTCTGGACTATATAGGCACTCTTCTGGCCTCGTTCGCACCCAAGGAACTTCTTGTGGCACGAGGATATGAGAAAGGCACTAGGGAGCGCTATGGAGACAAATATTACATCTCCACTCTGGAGGAATGGGCCTTTGTGTATGAAAGCTCGGTGGAACGGCTGAAAAGGCAGCTCAGGGTGGATTCACTCAAGGGTTTTGCCATAGACAGCTTCCCTCTCGGAATCACTTCGGCGGGTGCCCTGCTGATATATCTTGAACAGACCCAGCACACAGACCTGAAGAACATATGTTCGATATCACGCATCGACGAGGGGTCTTTTGTCTGGATGGACCGCTTCACTTTCCGCAATCTGGAGATATTCGCTTCGACGGCAGGGAAGGAGGGGACTTCTCTGGTGGAGGTCATGGACAGGTGCTCGTCCCCTATGGGAGCCAGACTTCTCAGGACATGGCTGGCAATGCCGGTGATGGACCTTCAGGAGCTGGAGGACAGATACGCGGTGGTCCAGCATTTCATTGACAATCAGGACGATCTGAGGCGTCTCCAGACCATGGTCGGTGACATAGGAGACCTCGAAAGAATCATCTCCCGTGCAGCCGCAGGCAAGATAATGCCACGTGAGGTCATGCAGCTCAGGAGAGGTCTGGGTCAGACTGCTCCGATCATGAATCTGTGTCATGGAAAGGGTACAGAAGCGCTTGATGAACTCATCGGAAAGATGGGAGACTGTGCTGAGCTGCTTGAGTATCTCGGAAAGACCATGCATCCGGAAACCGCATCCCAGCTGGGAAAAGGCGACGTGATCGCATCGGGAGTGAACGAGGAGCTTGACGAACTCCGTCAGATCGCCCGTCACGGCAAGGATTACCTCCTCTCCGTGCAGCAGCGCGAAATAGAGCGCACGGGCATATCGTCACTGAAGATAGGCTTCAACAATGTCTTCGGCTACTATCTGGAAGTCCGCAACACATATAAGGACGCAGTTCCGGAAGAGTGGATCAGAAAGCAGACCCTTGTCAATGCTGAAAGATATATAACGGAGGAACTCAAGGAGTACGAGCAGAAGATCCTCGGTGCGGAAGAAAGGATATATGCCATTGAGGCTCAGATATATGCGGAACTCGTGGCGATGATTCAGTCGAATATATCCATGATTCAGAACAACTGCCGCATCCTGGCGCGTCTGGATGTGCTTTCAGGCTTTGCAGACCTGGCCATGTCCAACAGCTACTGCCGTCCTAAGATGAACGACAGCAAGGTGATAGACATCAGACAGGGTCGTCATCCGGTGATCGAGACCATGATGCAGGCAGGCGAGGAATTCGTTCCGAACGACATATATCTGGACAATGAGAACCAGCAGGTCATCATCCTGACGGGTCCGAACATGGCAGGTAAGTCGGCTCTCCTGAGGCAGACTGCCCTCATAGTCCTCATGGCGCAGGTGGGCAGTTTCGTGCCGGCGACCGAGGCATCCCTGGGCTTCTGCGACAAGATATTCACCCGCGTGGGCGCTTCCGACAACATTTCCCGCGGCGAATCCACATTCATGGTGGAGATGCTCGAGACCTCGATGATCCTCCACAATCTATCTTCGCGTTCCCTCGTGCTTCTGGACGAAATCGGACGAGGAACCTCCACCTACGACGGCATGTCCATCGCCCGTGCAATCGTGGAATATATCCATGAATACGGAGACGGAGCAAAGACGCTTTTCGCAACCCATTATCATGAACTCAACGACCTGGAGAACATATATGACCGTGTGAAGAACTTCCACATCGCAGTCAAGGAAGTGGGAAAGAATGTGATATTCCTTAGAAAGCTGATGGAAGGCGGAGTGGCTCACAGCTTCGGTCTCCATGTGGCGCGCATGGCCGGAATGCCGAAACAGGTGCTGGAGTCCGCGGAAAGGACGCTGGCGGAACTGGAGAAGGGAGCGTCTTCGGGAGAGATTCTTCGCTGCGCCCAGAATGACAAATGGACCCGGAATATGGAAGGTACACAGACCGGGGAAGAAGTGCAGACCGGCAGAAGGGCCAGGAAGCATACCATCAAGCCTCACAACATCCGCGAAGGTCGGGTGGAAAGCGACGGCTCGCTCCAGCTCTCATTCTTCCAGCTTGAAGACCCTCTCCTGTCATCTCTCAAGGACGAGCTTGACAAGGCCGACCTTAACAACATGACCCCTCTCCAGGCCTTCGACCTGCTCAGAAACATGAAGGAACAACTGGGAATATGAAAATCATCTATAATATGAAAAGGATATCATTCATTTGCGCCATGCTGGTCTTCGCAGCCACAGCTTCCGCACAGCATTATTATGTTGATTCTGAAAATCCCGAGATGCTTCGGCATGCTGATTTCCGCGATCCTGCGCGCAAGGAAGTCATCCTGCCCTGCCAGGTGAACGGATATAATGTCTATAAGGCGGATCTTCATGCCCACACAGTGTATTCCGACGGCTCTGTAACTCCGCAGTTCCGCGTCGAGGAGGCATGGCGTGACGGTCTGGATATACTTGCAATCACAGAACACATCGAATACAGACCTTTCGAAGGTACGATGAAAGAATATCTCGGTGGGTCGAAAGACAAGGACCCGGATCTGAATGCATCCGTAAATATAGCCCTGAAAGAAGCCGAAAAATGGGATATCTTCATTATCCCCGGCACTGAAATAACACGCAACGGAACGACAGTAGGTCATTTCAATGCGCTCTTCACAAAAGACAACAACAAGATCTACGACGAGGATCCCGTTCAGGCAATCCGCAACGCAAAGTCACAGGGAGCCCTTGTCCAGCATAACCACCCGGGATGGATAAGGACAAGCCTCGACTACACCGAGACCGAGAAGACCGCATATGACGAGGGACTGATCGACGGAGTGGAGGTGATGAACTTCTATGAGTTTTATCCGGGAATCATCGACAGAGTCCGTGAAAGAGGCCTCTTCATCGCAGCTAACACGGATGTCCATGCCGGCACCGCAGAAGACTTCAACTCACATGAATATATGCGTCCGATGACCCTTGTCCTTGCAACGGAAAGGACAGAACAGGGAATCCGTGAAGCCCTCGGATCCTGCCGCACTCTGGCTTTCGGCTTCAACACAATATGTGGAGATGAGCAGCTTCTGAAGGACTTCTTTGCCGCTTCGATGAGGGTAAAGAAACTTTCCAAGGACTCATATATGCTGACGAATCTGACCTCGGTGCCATACATCATCAGGATTGAAGGAAGAAATCAGATGTATATATCTCCGTTCACCACGATAAAGGTCAATGGTCCGGGAAAATTCGCGGTCCTCAACATGTTCTGCGGAAAGGACACTAATCCTGTAGTGGAGTTGTCTTTCTAAATTCATAAAACATAGCTGTTTTTGATTTAAAATCATTACCTTTATCGGATAAAAACGCAAAAATTATAATTAATAACTTCTAAAATATTAACAATCATGGAATTACCTTTTGCAGAATCGTACAAGATCAAGATGGTGGAACCACTTCGCATGAGCACCCGTGCGGAGCGTGAGCAGTGGATCAAGGAAGCTGACTACAATCTCTTCCAGCTCAAGTCGGACCAGGTTTACATCGACTGCCTCACAGACTCAGGTACAGGCGCGATGAGCGACCGCCAGTGGGCTGCAATGATGATGGGTGACGAGAGCTATGCCGGCTCATCCTCATTCTTCCAGCTTAAGGATACTATCACCAGAATCACCGGTTTCGAGTATGTGATTCCTACACACCAGGGTCGTGCTGCCGAGAACGTCCTCTTCAGCCACCTCGTTAAGGCTGACGCAATCGTTCCGGGCAACTCTCACTTCGACACCACAAAGGGTCACATCGAGAGCCGCAAGGCATTTGCTGTCGACTGCACGGTGGACGAGGCGAAGGACACTCAGCTTGAGGTTCCTTTCAAGGGTAACGTGGATCCTAAGAAGCTCGAAAAAGTGCTTGCGGAGAACGCTGAAAGAGTTCCTTTCATCATCGTCACAATCACCAACAACACTGCCGGAGGACAGCCTGTATCTATGCAGAACCTTCGTGAGGTACGTGCAATCGCCGACAAGTACGGCAAGCGCGTAATCTTCGACTCGGCACGTTTCGTTGAGAACGCATACTTCATCCGCACACGTGAGGAAGGCTATGCAGACAAGACCATCAAGGAGATCTGCAAGGAGATGTTCTCATATGCAGACGGTATGACCATGTCATCGAAGAAGGACGGTCTGGTGAATATGGGTGGATTCATCGCAACCCGTCATGAGGACTGGTACGAGGGAGCAAAGAGATTCTGTATCCCGTTCGAGGGCTTCCTCACATACGGTGGTATGAACGGCCGTGACATGGCAGCTCTCGCAGTGGGTCTTGACGAGAACACTGAGCTCGAGACCATCGAGACACGCATCAGGCAGGTTCAGTACCTTGCAGCTAAGCTCGACGAGTACGGAATCCCATATCAGCGTCCTGTGGGTGGTCACGCTATCTTCGTTGACGCAGACCGCGTCCTTGACCAGATCCCTAAGGAGGAGTTCCCTGCACAGACTCTTGCAATCGAGCTCTACATTGAGGCCGGAGTACGTGGATGCGAGATCGGATACATCCTTGCTGACCGTGACCCTGTGACCCGTGAGAACCGCTTCGGAGGTCTTGACCTTCTCCGTCTCTGCATAGCACGCCGTGTCTACACCAACAACCACATGGACGTGATCGCAGCAGCACTGAAGAACGTGTATGACCGCCGTCACGAGATCACCCGCGGTGTCAAGATCACTTGGGAGACCGAGCTGATGCGCCACTTCACTGTAAAATTGGAGAGACTCTGATTTACAATGAAAGTCTCACGACTTTAACCTGCAATATGTAACTAAATCTATATCATGCACTTACGCGAAAACGCCTGCGTCATTTGGCGCAGGCGTTTTTGTGTATATTGCTGATAGACAGCTATTTGAGTGATTCGGCGAGTTTTTCGGCGAGGGCTATGAAGGCGAGACCGTCAGGGCGGGAGCTCAGGGCTGCGGGTTCGCCGCTGTCGCCACCTTCGCGGATGCTCTGCACGATTGGAATCTGACCCAGGAGAGGAATTCCGTATTTCTCGGCCATGCGCAGGCCACCACCCTGTCCGAAGATATAGTATTTCTCATCAGGATGCTCTGCCGGGGTGAACCAGGCCATGTTCTCGACAAGACCGAGAATCGATTTATTGACATCCTTGTTACGGAACATGTTCACACCCTTCTCCACGTCAGCGAGAGCCACATCCTGAGGGGTGCTGACGATGACTGCCCCCTCAAGCGGAATGTCATGCACAAGGCTTATATGGATATCGCCTGTTCCCGGAGGCATGTCGATCAGAAGAAAGTCCAGCTCGCCCCAACGGACCTGCAGAATCATCTGTTTCAGGGCGTTGCAGGCCATAGGACCCCTCCAGATGAGTGCCTGCTCGGGCTTTGCGAAATATCCGATGGACATCCACTTCACACCGTATTTCTCCATAGGCAGGATGACTTCCTTGTCTCCCTCCTGGATTGCATCCGGCATCTCGCCTTCTGTCGCGGTCATCTTTGGAACAGAAGGGCCATATACATCAGCATCTGCAAGACCCACCTTATAACCCAGGCGTGCGAGGGCCACGGCGAGGTTGACAGAAACGGTAGATTTGCCTACTCCTCCCTTTCCGGATGCGATTCCGATTATATGCTTCACACCTGCAACCTCCTCGAATCCGAGGTCAAGTCCCGGTTTCTTCTTCGGAGCCTCATCCTTGATGATGGTCCTGACTTCCACCTGCGTTCCGGCAGGAGCATTCCTGATGATGGATGCCTTGGTGCTGCCGATAAGGTACTCCGCCAAAGGATCACGATGTTTTGAAAAGCCAAGCGTAACGACCACCTTGCCGTTTCCAGCCTCGATCTTCTCCACCATTCCCAGCTCCACTATATTCTTGTCTCCCTTTGCGGGATGCTCCACTTCCAGGAGCCACTCCTTTATCTGATTTTCCATTTTGTATAAGGTTAGTAAATATTGGCAAGATGTTCCAGTGACCCCCGCCTCCCTGCGGGAGGCACCCCATAGCCGGGGGTGGCATGTCACTTCCACATCATTGCCGATATTTACGGTTATCTGACAATATCCATTTCATCAACCAGCCACCTTGCACCACCGAACTTGTCGACGATGAAGAGGACGTATCTGATATCCACGTTTATGCATCTCTGAAGATCCGGTTCGAACATAACGTCGCTGCTCATGGACTCCCAGTTGCCGTCGAACGCAAGTCCGATGAGCTCTCCACGCGAGTTCATGATCGGGCTTCCGGAATTACCTCCGGTGATGTCGTTGTTGCTGAGGAAGGCCACCGGCATCTTTCCGTCAGCCATTGCATACTCACCGAAATCCTTGTTCTTCCACAGTTCCTTCAGCTTGGCAGGTACCACGAACTCCCACTGGTCCGGGTCCTCCTTCTCCATCACTCCGTCAAGAGTGGTGTAGTGCTTATATATGACAGCATCCTTAGGAGAATAGCCCTTTACGGTACCATAGGTGAGTCGCATGGTGAAGTTAGCGTCAGGATAGGAAGGCTGGCCCTTCTTCCATTCGAGAAGACCGGCCGTGTAGCTGCTGCGTGCCTTCTCATATGCTGTTCCGAAAGCATTCATGTTCATATTCTGAAGCTTGACGCACTCGTCGAAGATGGACATACCCACCTTCACGGCTGGGTCTTCGAGCACTGCAGCTCCCTTTTCATCAATGGCGGTCCTGAGAGCTTCTGCCGAACAGAACACGCTGTGGTCAAAGAGGCAGTCAACGAAAGCATCAATATCCATGGTCGCAAAATCCTCAGGCAGTCCCTTCAGATAGTTCTCCGGAGCTGCATTCTCACGGTAGAACTTCATCATGGCCTTTGCCACCTTGCGGTCCGTGCTGAACGAATAGTCCGGATAGAGAGCCTCAATCCTCTTATATGCGTCGTTCAGTGCAGTCAGAGTGTCTTTCCCATTCTCCACACCGTGCTTGAACAGCCTGTTCATGGTGAGAGCGAAGTTTGTCAGTTCGATTCTATATATCGATTCGAAAGCTGTCGTGAATGCCAGTCCCGGCTGGCGACCAGCCTCGACGCCTTCCTTGAGAGCATTCAGAGCATTGCCATATTTCTCAGTGCGTTTCTTGTTCGCACTCACCCATTTCTGGAATTCAGCCTCTTCCTGCTCGGCGCGTCCGATGATGTCCAGCTTGTCGAAGGCCAGTTTCATTCCCTGCCACTTCTTCCAGCCGTTTGACGATCCGGAATACTTGCTTGCATACTGGATCTTCACCTTAGGGTCAGCCAGCATATCCTCCAGGAGCACGTTCTGACGCACAGTGCGCGCGGCGATGCGTACATCGTTCTGCTCGATCTGGAACTTGAGTTCCGGAGAAGTCTGGAAACGGGTTGTGCGTCCAGGATATCCCATGATCATCGTGTAGTCGCCTTCCTGAACACCGGCGAGGGAAATCTTCAGGTGATTCTTGGCCTGAAGCGGAACATTTTCCGGAGAATAGTCTGCCGGAGTGCCGTCCGGTGCACTGTAGACACGGAACATGGAGAAGTCACCTGTGTGACGGGGCCACATCCAGTTGTCCGTGTCGGCGCCGAACTTTCCGATGGATGAAGGCGGAGCTCCCACAAAACGCACATCACGATACACCTTATATATGATGAGATAATATACGTTGCTGTCGTAGAATGATGTCACCACGGCAGAACAATGTGGATTGGCCTTCTCAGCCTCCTTTTCAAGCCGGTCAGCTGCAGCCGCCACGGCATCGGCAACCTTCACCTCGGCATCTGCACTTCCCATATACTCCTTCATGGCCTTCTTTTCCGCCTTTTCAATCACTGAAGTCACATCCTTCATGGACTCCAGGAACTTCACGGTCAGGCCCTCGCAAGGCAGCTCCTCGGTGTTGTTCATCGCCCAGTAACCGTCCTTGAGATAGTCATGTTCCACGGTGCTGAGTTTCTGGATATTGCCATATCCGCAGTGGTGGTTGGTCACAAGAAGACCGTTGGAAGATATTATCTCGCCGGTACATCCGTTTCCGAACTGAACGATGGCATCTTTCAGAGATGTGTTGTTGATGTCATATATCTGCTTAGGCGTGAGTTCACAGCCCAGTTCCTTCATGGCCTTGCCGTTCATCTTCTCAAGAAGCGGCAGCAGCCACATTCCTTCATCTGCAATTGCACTGCCCGCAAAAACCGTCACGGCAGTGATGATACTTATTAACTTCTTCATCTATAAATATTTATATTGTTTCATACTATCAAATAATGCTTTGCCGCGATACCGACAGGCAGAGTTTTGACTGATTTAGCGCCTGATGGTGCTGAAAACACATCAATTTACCTTATTTCTGACACCGACAGGCAGAGTTTAGCCCGTTTCAGTGCCTGATGGTCGATATCTAAAACAAAGTAGGCTCCAGCTGCTTAAGATGGAAACTCTTTCTGTGGTGCGGAGTGTACCCATGCTCAATGATGGCCTCCACATGTTCCTTGGTCGGATATCCCATATTCCTTTCCCATCCGTACTGAGGATATTCCTGCGCCAGTTTTCTCATATATTCGTCCCTGTATGTCTTGGCCAGTACGGAAGCTGCCGCAATGGATGCAAACTTTGCATCTCCCTTGACCACGCACTGGTAGGCATAACCGTCAAAGGGCTTGAACCTGTTGCCGTCGATCAGAAGGAATTCCGGCTTCACAGACAGTCTTCTGACAGCCCTCTGCATCCCCGTTATGGAAGCATTCAGAATATTGATGGTGTCGATTTCCTCTGCACTCACCTCCTCTACAGCCCAGGACAACGCCTCCTTCTCGATGATCGGGCGCAGCAGTTCCCTGGCCTTTTCGGTCATTTTCTTCGAGTCGTTCAGAAGGGGATGATGGAAGTCCTTGGGAAGAATGACTGCAGCGGCGAAAACGGGTCCGGCCAAAGGGCCTCTTCCGGCTTCGTCGCATCCGGCCTCGATGAGGTCTTCATGAAGACAGTTCAAAAGGTGCAGTTCATCGCGCATTCTGCAAAAATACACAATCTATTCAACCTCACCAAGTCTTTTCTTGAGCATTTTGATGATTTCGTTCTTGGAGGATATGGTTTCCTCAAGAGTGTTCACGAGTCTTTCCAGATCGGCAATCCTCGTATTCAGAGTGGTGATATGGCCTCCGTATTCCTTCCGCACATCCTCCAGAACCACCCCTTCGATCTGAGAAGGCCTGTATCCCAGAACAATCTCTTCGGTGGAAGTTTCAAGAAGATCTGCCAGCTTCATTATATTTCCATTGACTATGGATGTGCCGCCTTTTTCAAAGTCGCGGTACGCAGTCACGGAGATGCCAAGCCTGTGCGCCATCTCTTCCTGGGTGATTTTCCGAGCTTTTCTGATTCTGCGGATATTGTTTTTTATGGAAATATTGTCCATACCCCTTCTTTTGGTAAACCTAAGAACAAAATTATAGGTTAAGGCCCGGTCAGATAAACAAGAAAAACCGACAAAACACAAGATATTCTTGATAAAAAAGAGAAATTTGAATAAAAAAAAGAAAAATATGAAGGAGAATACGATGATTTCGCCACATATATTTGGATTATCCGCCAATAAAGCTCAGTTTTGCCGACAGCTGAAGACACCGCCACATCAGGCAGGAAGGCACATCAGGAAATGCATCATGACATATTCGGACGGGAAATATGAAAAGAAGTGAGAAGATAAGGAGAGATTTCGAAAGGCTATGCAAGGTTTTGACCGAATGCAGGGATTTCAGAAGAAAAGGCGCGGATTTCAGGGAACTGTGTTCTTCTCTGGAAACCGGAAGGGTGGAACTTGAGAACACGATGTATGAACTTGTGGGGATGTCAGGAGACGATGTCCTGACGGGGCTTCGCAGGAAGAAAGCAAGGATATCATATTAAAAACATGGAGCCTTTTATTGATATTGTGACTTTGTTTTATTAGATTTGCGAAGATGTGTCTTTCAGACACGGACAGCATAAGAAAACAAACACAATAACACAACAGAACTAATGAAAGCTTATTCAACCAAAAACATTCGCAATGTGGTTCTGCTTGGTAGCACCAAGTCAGGTAAGACCACATTATCTGAAGCGATGCTCTACGAAGGTAAGGTGATTGACAGAAGAGGTACTGTAGAGGCAAAGAATACAGTTTCTGACAATGCCGAGATCGAGCAGATAAACCAGAGGTCCATCTATGCCACTCCGCTTTATGCAGAGTTCATGGATACAAAATTCAATATCATCGACACTCCAGGTGCTGACGACTTCGTCGGTGGAGCTGTATCTGCATTCAAGGTATGCGACACAGGTGTGCTCGTTGTCAATGCTCAGCAGGGTGTTGAGGTTGGAACACAGATCTATTCACGCTACGCAAAGGACTACGGTATTCCTCTCATCGTGGCTGTGAACCAGCTGGACGGAGAGAAAGCTTCATGGGAGACCACCCTTGAGTCCATGAAGGAGGCATTCGGCAACAAGCCTGTAGTGGTTCAGTACCCTGTAAACGTGGGTCCCGGATTTGACGGCTTCATCGATGTCCTCAAGATGAAATACTACCACTTCCTTGACGAGAACGGAAAGCGTGAGGATCTCGAGATTCCTGCAGACCGCATGGAGGAGGCAGAGGAACTCAGAAACGCACTTATCGAGCGTGCAGCCGAGTATGATGACACATTGATGGAGACATTCTTCGAGCAGGGTTCACTCTCGGAGGATGAGATCAGAAAGGGTCTGGGTATCGGTATCCGCGAAGGTGCTGTGATGCCTGTATTCTGTCTTTCTGCAAAGAAGGACATCGGCGTAAAGCGTCTGATGGAGTTCACCATCCGCACAGCTGCTTCTCCTGCAGAGCGGATCGGCGTGACAAAGGACGGAAAGGAAGTAGAGTGCAAGCAGGAGGCTCCTGTATCACTCTTCATATATAAGACAGCTGTAGAGCCGCATCTCGGTGAGGTGGCATACTTCAAGGTGATGTCCGGTGAGCTCACTGAAGGTGTTGACCTCGAGAATCCTGAAACCGGAGACAAGGAGAGGATTTCTGCAATCTATGCTGTGGCCGGAAAGAAGAAGGAGAAGGTCACTGACCTCATCGCCGGTGACATCGGATGTACTGTGAAGCTCCGCGCTGCGAAGACAAACGTGACTCTCTGCGCTCCAGGTGCAGACATCGCATACAAGGACATCGTGTTCCCTCATTACAAGTACCGTTGCGCTGTCAAGGCAAAGGACGCCAAGGACGAGGAGAAGGTGAGTGAGGCAATGGCCAAGATAGCAGCCGAGGATCCTACATACATCATCGAGTACCACAAGGAGCAGAAGCAGACCATCCTCAAGGGTATGGGTGAGCAGCATGTGAACATCCTCAAGTGGAGACTCCAGAACGAGAACAAGCTCGAGATCGAGTTCTCGGCTCCTAAGATATCTTACCGCGAGACCATCACAAAGGTCGCTTGTGCAGACTACCGTCACAAGAAGCAGTCAGGTGGTGCCGGCCAGTTCGGAGAGGTTCACCTGCTCATCGCTCCTTATCAGGAGGGTGTGGATCCTGGCAACAAGTTCAAGGTGGACGGCAAGGAAGTTGTCCTCAACATCAAGGGCAAGGAAGAGTTCGACCTTCCATGGGGTGGTAAGCTCGAATACTACA